>JBAQRV010000001.1:0-710317 GCA_049296095.1 Candidatus Microsaccharimonas sp. | reverse complement strand
AACGAGGGACGGACGGGGGGACCGTCATCCTCGTCGCTCCCGCGACGGCATCCTCGAAAGGACGCCAGTGTCACCAGTGAAGCTTGCCGCTGCCGAGACTGTGACCCCGATGGCCACGCGCATGATTCTCGCGGGGGGGACGAGCAATCTGCAATCTCTTTCGCTTGAGCTACTGGTGCACTAATCGATCAACATCAGGGTGGTTACACCGACGACGCTGTGGGCGTAATGATGTCGATCGAGCAAATGAGTAGTTGTTCTTTGCAGGACACACCACTCATTGCATCGCTTACCCTTCGGGTACTTCAGCGATAGCTTTGCATACACCATATAGATATACACGAAGCTATCGCTAACTGCATGTTGCCGCTCTGCTTATCGAGGTACTCAGGAAACAGTTGTTTCAACTGATTGAGTTCATTATAGCATGTGACGTTGTTTATGTCAAATATTCATCGGGAAAATTAAAGCACCCCGAAGGGTGCTGTACACAATAAGAAGTGAGGTTTATGGGTGGGTGAATGGAGGCGGTGTCCGAGGGGATTTGATGCTTTGCGCATCAGCTATTCCGCACCTCGAACGAGTCCGCCTCCACCCAGTGTCACGACCATATGTCAGAGCTGAGACCAGGAGATGATTGGTTTGACATATCTGGCAACCTCTAGAGATCCCCACTTCTACAGGTCACGTCGTAGAGTATTGACCATGGCCACCCCCTTTCCTTTCTTGATGTGGTTAAAGTCGCGTGAGCGCACAGATCCAGCTGTCGAAAACCCGAATAACGACAGGTGATGCACTCGCTCACGCGACACTTATCTCAAATAGCCTTCAGGCTAGAAACTTGGAAAGTCACTCTCTTATATTGTGAATGATCATTTGAGAGCAAGTAGCTCGATCAAAGGATTAGAGATGATAATATCACCTTATCGCGTATCAGGCAAGTTTTTCAATGTGTCCAGGCAGGAGTTTTCGCTCAATCATCTGAGATTGTAGGTAATTTACAATAAAGGCAGTTTGCTTGCACTAATTATATGAAAATCTATTGCTCAACAAGAGGAAATATATTTCCCTCAATACGAATCAGACTATTACCCTCGGCACCTTCACGGTGCAAGGCATGGGTAATACCCATCTTCTTCATGATGTCGCGGAGACGATTAAGCCCTTCGTGGGTATCAAAGTTGGTTCGACGAGCGAACTTCTCAATCTTATGACCAGTAACGACATAGACCGTCTCGCCATTTTCTTCCGTCTTTTTAATCTTCCACGACAAGGCGACCTGATCAGAAGAAAGAGAGATGACTGGAAGCCCTTCGGTATCGGCGTCTTCTGGTTCGTCCTTGGCTCGAACTGCGTCAACCTCTTGACGAAGTGCCCGTAGTACCTCTGTAATTCCTTGGTGAGACTGCGACGAAATAGCAAACACAGGTGTCTCGCCTGCAACAGCCTTGAGGGCGTCTATCTGCATTTGGATGAGTTCTTGGTCGAGACCTTCGGTCTTTGTCAGCGCAATGATCTCGGGGCGATCGAGAAGTGTTTCGTTATATGAAGCTAGTTCGTGACGAATCGTCTGATAGGCTTTGGCAACATCATCGCTATAAGCATCGACGAGGTGTAATAGCACCGCTGTTCGTTCAACATGACGCAGGAAAGCATCGCCCAGACCCTTGCCTTCACTGGCACCCTCAATGAGTCCAGGAATATCGGCAATCAGCAGGCTTGTATTGTCGATATCAGCCACGCCGAGATTAGGACTGAGGGTGGTAAAGGCATAATCAGCAATTTCAGGCCGAGCATTGGAGACAACACTCAAAAAGGTAGATTTTCCGGCATTAGGGAAGCCGACCAAGCCAACATCCGCTAAAAGCTTTAACTCGAGCTCTGCATCAAAGGTATCACCTTCCTCACCCTTCTCGGCGACGCGCGGTGCTTGACGAACTGAGGATTTAAAGTGAGCGTTACCAAAGCCACCATCGCCCCCTTTGGCAATAATGATTTCTTGGCCATCCATCGTAAAGTCAGCGATGACCCGACCATCACGTTTAACAATAGTACCGACAGGGACCTTTACATAGGTTTTGTCACCGGATTTGCCGTGGCGATCACGCTTGGCACCATTGCTGCCATGTTCACCCTTTAGTTCTGGCTTGTAGCGAAAATCAACCAGCGTATTCAGGCCACCATCAGCCACAAAAACAACGTCACCACCGCGGCCACCATCGCCACCATCTGGACCACCTTTATCAACATAGATTTCGTGACGAAAAGAGACCGCGCCATCACCGCCGCGGCCAGCTTGAACAAATACTTTGGCGGTATCAACAAACATTTGTCCTCAGTATAGCAAAATCGCCCCTGAATTAACAGGGGCGACAAGCGTTAGCGATAAAAGGCCTAGTGAACGTACCAATAAGCAGCGGCTTGGCCTGCTGATAATGATCGGTTATTAATGACGTTCCAACCACCATAGGCACGATTATTCATCTCGCTAATAATCACGTCTCCATTATCCGACACCGACTCTACTACTCCAACATGTCCAGGGCTTCCAAGTTCAACCATAAGAGCACCTGGGAGTGGTGTTCGATTAACGGCATATCCTGACAGTTCACCTGAACGCTTCCAAGAGCCTGCATCACCCCAATAACTTCCTATAGGTCTACCTAGAGCCACACGACGCTCATAAGCATACCAGGTACAATAACCGTACCCATACTTGTTTCCAACTGAACCAGCACGGAAACCAGCAAAACTATAGCCAGATGAGACAGGCGCACTATACCCGGGGCGTTCGTTCGTTGGCAAGATACCGCCAGGAATGATGATCTTGAGACCATCGGTCACACCACTAATTTCGAGGTCATTATAAGTTGTAATCGTCGAAACGTCACCCTTATACTTTTCAGCGATAGACTGAATCGTGTCACCACTCTTAACTGTATAGACAATACCTGTTCGCGGCAGGATCTGAAGCGACTGACCAACAGTCAATGCATCAGAGGTCAGGTTATTGGCCCATTTTATCGTATCTTTAGAAATACCAAATTTGGCAGCTAAAGTGTCGACTGTATCACCAGCCTGAACTGTATATGAGGCAATGTTTCGGCTGGCTGCTGACACCTGAATAATCGAAGGTTTAGAAATCGAAGAATCATCAGATGAAGGCAAGGTGCTTTCGATCTGAGTCGAAATCGCCAAACTCGTCACAGAAGGTGCAACCGACAGGTTAGTCGTTGTTGCAACGTTAGCGGCAATGTTTGTCGCAACTACAGCGTTAACTGCAGTTGTTTCCTTTTCCTCCACTTGTCCGGTCGGAAGGGCATTAGCACTCGCTCCGCTCACCTGTTGAGGTGCTCGGTAACCGATACCAATGAGTACTACAAGGAGTACAAAGATGCTCGCATAGACGGCAATAGTGGACGATTTGATCCGACTCTTTTTACCGCGTCGGGACGGAACAGGGACTGCGCGTTCGCCTATCACGGCTGTTCCAACTTGAGTATTGCTACTCGTCGTAATATCATTACGAATTATCGTTCTCCTGCCGCTCGGATTGCTCCGGGGGCGTCTACCTTACTAAGTCTTAACTTCTCTCCTTGCGAGAGAACAGGGTACATGTCGACCGATATTAATTAATTTATGAGTTTCGGTACCCGTACGACAGTTATGGCAGGCTCATTCGTGATCTGTAACCCACCCGCATGTGTTATTTAGCTCTCACCAAACAACATCAGTAGACAGAATCACAAAATGTGCTCGTTTGATTGTAGCAAAAATAAGCGTCATGGTCAATTTTCGTGGCAGATTTTTTACAGAGGTTAACAGGGGCGACTAAAGAATCAAGCACTTCTGTTTACAGTGGTCAGTGATATTACGCTCATGTTCTTCTAAAGTACGAGCAAAATAGGTAATATTGTCGTCACCACTAAGGAAATAGTAGTAGTCGCTACTGGCTGGATTGGCAACTCCCAGGAGTGCTTTCAGACCTGGGGTAGCGATCGGGCCTGGAGGCAGTCCGGGATAACGACGAGTGTTGTACGGGGAATCCAGGCCTGGATCACGAGCGACCCCTGTTTTGTCGGCGATATACTGGTAGGTAACATCAGATCCCAACTCAATACCCTCAGCCATACGGTTATAAAAGACACTGGCAATCTCTGCCTCATCATCGCCACCCGACTCTCTTTGAACAATCGAGGCTAACGTAATACCTTGGAATAGATCGAGTCCTTGGGCAGCAAACTTTGCAACCAAATCATTTTCCTCGATCACTGCCTCGTAGGTATCAAACGTATACTGGAGAATTTCTTCGACGGTCGCACCGCTGCCAAATTTATAAGTGTTTCCGTAGATATAGCCCTCAAGATCAGCTGAGGCAGGTTTGCCAGCAAATAGTGGCGAAACATATGACGCACTCAGCCCCGTATCAACTTCTTGTTCGCTATAGCCCGCCTTCAACAATACATCTCTGTTTTGTTGTAGCGTCGCGCCTGGCAAGAAAGTAATGTCAAAGGTGTCGACATTCTTCCCACTGACGAGGTGACTAATAATCTCAGGGGTCGATTCCGAAGGTGTTAATCGGTAACTCCCGGCCTGTAATTGATTTTGTGTTCCAGAAAAGCGAGCATACAGACCGAATGCAAAACTATTACGGATCACTTTCTTTTCCTCAAGAAGATCGGCAATTTGAGATGGCGTACTACCCTCCTCAATCGTCACTTTCACATGTTCATTACTATCAGTCCCCAGTGGCGTGAGCTGTGCCTGGTACCAAAACCAGCTTGCTAATGCAGTCGCAAGCAGAACTATAAACACCCCGAGGCCAGACCATAAGAGCACCTTCTTTAAGGGAGACTTTTTCTTTACATTCAAACCAGACGCGGGCGCTTCTTCAATAGCCGCAAAGGGCTGAGGTGTTGAAGCAGGGGGAGTAACAGGCGCCGGCGGCCTTGGGACTGGTGGTTTACGAACAGGTTTAATATCCATTTAATGAGTCTCTAGGTAATCTTGTAATATAATTGCGGCTGCCTGAGCGTCAATGTCACCCTTTGTATATGGCTTTTTGTGCGCCTTTAGCTGTTGTTCGGCCATCACGCTGGTGAGTGATTCATCCTGAAAGACGATAGTCGGCGCCAGTTCTTCGAGTTGTTTCGCAAAGTTTTCGACGTAATTCGTTTGGGCGGTCGATTCACCCATCTGATTGCGCGGATAACCAATAATGATCGTATCAGCATTCTCTTTAATCACAGTCTCTGCAATCGCCTCTACTTCGTTTCCATCAACTTCAATAGTCTGAAACGGCACAGCAATACGAACGGTCGGGTCGGCGACCGCCACACCGATACGCTTTTCGCCGACATCGAGGCTAATGAGGGACTTAATTTTCATCCTCTAACTTAAATTCGATATGAATCTTGTTGGTGTCGTTTGGTACAGTGCGAACCCAGAAGTATGAAAACTTCACATCGACTTCTTGAACGCCGTCAATTGCCTCGAGGGTTGACTGGACTTCACCGTAAATCTCACCCTTCACCAGCTCTTTTATGGCAGCTTCGTCAATCTTTGGACCAATTTGGCCAGTCGCCGTCACTGTGGCTGTGAGGGTGTCGCCATCTTTCTTGAAGTTACTGAGGTTGGCCTTGTCGATACCAGTATTGTAGACACGTTGGCTATTTTCGTTATCAAGCTGGGTCTTTACACTGCTAGACAAGAAGCTTTCAAGATCAGCCTTTGGCACTGCATAGAGAGTATAGGTGGTTGCGATAGTGAGCTTGGCCTTACCATTTGCTGCCTCAGCATTCACGCTCGGTGTCGAAACAGCCTCAGCCCGCTCGACCGTGAAACTACTGTCTATTACTTTTTCACCATTAGTAAACTTCTTAGTGAGGGCCTTTTTCTCTTCATCAGTTGGTTTGCCAATGAGCTGACCCTTTGCGCGTTCAATGTCATCAGCAGAGACAACTTTTGCTATCTTTGTCGTCCCACCTGAAGTCGGTGAATTAAAAGTCCCAGTCGTACCACTCGGACCGGTGGACGCTCCTGAAATGCCGTTGTAATCCGTCCCTGCCTTGTCAGCAGTCACCGCAACATCAACAGATTGAGCACAGAATGACGGGAAGCAAGGAACGCTAGCTGGAACGGTAATCGCCGTCTGAGTAACGAATACGAGACCGCTGGTCGTGGTGAATCGACTGCCTGCAGGAACCGCCTGGTCAGATTGAGACAGTTTGGATACCTTAATCGTACCAGTAGCTTTATTCCCGACATCTTCTTGACCAGTCGCTTCAAACTCAACCGACTCGTCCTTTTTTTCTTGTTGAGAAACTGACTTTACAACGCCTGTTTTAAAATCAGTCGCAGCCGCTCCCCCAAGTTTCACCGTCGCGCTGACTGGTGCTGGACTGGTTTTTGCAGTGACGAGTATCGTTGCTGCTGGAGCAAATACAAACATCCACACCAATAGTGCAATCAGAAGCACTCCGCCGCCTATACCAAGGAAAAGCCGTTTTCGGAACTTGTCAAAATTAGGGATTTTCACCTTACTACGTGCCTGAGCTACCTTCTTTGAAACAGCACCAGCCACGCCGATAGATGCAGCACTCGTTGCGACTGCTTCGCCATCAATATCCATATCATCGATCACATCGCTACGCGCTTCGGTCTTTTCCCGCGTATTATCACTCACCTTCACGGTTTTCGCGTGATCTCCAACTGGTAGTTCTGAACCATCGATAATATCATCGCCGTCATCAACCGCGAGTGCAGGAATCTCAGCGAGCTCAGGCTTGCTTTGGAGATTTTTAGCCACAGGAATAGAGGCATTTGCCGCTAAAGCGATCAGTGCTTGGTTATTAGTAATAAGAACGAGATGCTTCTTGTCAGCCTTAACCATACGATCGATCAATCGCAAATTAACGGTACTTTGAAGCGCCCCCGCTCGTTTTGGTGGCACTAAGGCGACGACTTTTTCTTTGGCTTTTTTTATTTTGCCGATAATTGCAGTGACGTCGTCATCAACATCGATATAAATTACGTCTTTATTCATTAGATTCGTAGGAGCCGATTAAATTTATCTTTGATCGAATCCCCTTCTCCACTCCCTATTAGTGTATCATAGCCAACCCGTAGAAGTCCCATGGCCGTGATCATCGTATGGTCGGTGACATCGTTTGTTTTGTCGACAACACCGATCACTTCAGAAGGGTTAATATGGTGTACGGTTGGCTTTCTGGTAAATGGCAGGTCCTTGTGCCAGTCCGAACCTTCAAGTGCTTTCACCAATTTCTCAAGACTTGAGCCACCTCCACAAAGGAGAATCCGATTTGGCAAGTGATCGACGGAATCGAACTCACTTAAGGCAAGTTCAACGCCGGCCAGCCAAACCTCTAGTGTCTTATCAATAGCTTCATTCACTTCCTTTTGCACGGCAGGTTTGATCTGGGAATGATCAATGTTCACCTTAAGTTTTTCAGCATCTTTATAGCTGAGGCTCATCTCACTGGCGATGGTCTGCGTAAAGCTTCGTCCGCCGATACCGAACATCTTGGTACCTTCTACACCACCGTCGTTAACAACCGCGATATCAGTTGTTCCACCACCGACATCAGCGAGAATGGCAGTAAAGTTGCTGCTCGCATCGTTTCCAAGGACACTTCGACTGACAGCAAACGGCTCAGCCGCAACTGCCAGAAGTTCGAGCGAGAGTTCATCAGCCACCCGTTCCAGCGCTCCAATGTGCACCATCGGCGCAAAGGCGGTATAAATCTGAACGGCAACATCCTTACCTTGGAAACCGATCGGGTTGCTGACTTTATAACCATCAATGTGAATACTGACCAGCGCGCTGTTCACCAACTTTACCTCGACTTCATCGTTGCCAGTCTCGAGTGCAATCTGTTTCTGTGCCTTAATCTGAGCACGCTCCTGGACCTTTTCGATGATAAATTCCATTTCAGAGGAATCAAGGGGACGATCTGGCTGAGGACGGCGATAGCGGATAGTGTCCGTAACGCCTTTGACAAGCTCGCCAGCAATACCAATCACCACTTGTTTTGCCTGTAAGCCAGCCTGTTCTTCGGCGTCGGCTAGAGCTTCCTCACAATTACGGACGACACCAGCGATATCGGCAATCGCCCCAGAGTGCATGTCACTAACGTCTTGACGAGCCCGCCCGACGCCAACGATCTGTAATTCATCATTCTCGAGCTTTGCGATCAAAGCCTTTACAAATTCAGTCCCAATATCAAGGGCAACAATGTAGTCATTTTCAGCCGCTTTTTTGCGAGCCTTTCGGAGTTTTTCTAATACCATAGGTGATTCCATTATATAACAAAGGTGCTTATGGTCCTACGGGGTTGTAAAATGGTTGTGTTTGTGATATAATTATAGTATATGGATCACCATCCCTCAGAGAACGAATCACTCACACCGAAAACTGAGCAGGAAAAGGAATACGAACGGCTCGAGAGTATCGGTGAGCTTTTAATTGAATCCTCAACACTAATCGAGCTCCTCCATTCACACCAACAAGCTCAACATATCGATTACAAACTCGATTTTCCTGCTTTTCTTCATCCAAACGTCACATACCCGTCACTCGAGGCATTTGATCAACCAGAAATGATTACTTTAAAGGCTGGCGTTGCGAAAACACAAGGAAATCTTGTTGATGGTTCTGACGACGGAATTGAGTACGATGATACTGCTGTGAATATCAACTATATTGAGCTGTATCTTACTCAAAATCACATTACACATACTATCCAACGCAATAATGACCCTGAACACGAGGACGAAGACTATATTCTTCTTGCACCAATAGTACAACCCGAGCTACCTAAAACCGACCATCTACCATCTCGTTCATTGACTCGATTAGAGGTGAATGAATTACTGATGAGTCTTGCCACTGGACGAGCTGATTATGAAGGCCTCGATCAAAAGGACTTACTCGAAGCCAGTTCTTTCGGCTTTTTGATCGAAACGCTTCGCGAAAAAGCGCTTGGTGATATTGCGACAAAAGGCACTTACATCTTTAGAGATGGTGACACTGAACTCGACTTTAGAAAAGAGAACCAGGACGTTACTTTTTCTTTCTTTTATACAGACACAGCTAGTGACCAGACGATGAGCATCGAAGGCGATACGAAGACCGGAATCACTCTTAAATTCTACGTATTTGCTGAGACTCTTTCGGCCGAAGTTCGCCCAAGCATCGAGCAAATTGAATTCTTCCGAAAGCTGATTAAAAAAGAAGTTGAACTTATTCTTAGCGACTCACTACCTATCCTTCAAAGTGAATCAATCAGCGAAGACCCCGAAGAAATTGCTATTGAACATGCGGCTGCAGATGATGAAAAATCGCTTGAACGGCTCCGTCGAGAAGTTAATTTCGCTTTAGGCGAGGATAGCTTTGATACGCCTGATGCCGGCGCTGCTTGATTCTTCTTTAATAATCTTGAACTTCTTACCGTCTGGCTCGGTCAGTTCGTGGGTGTGATCAACGTGAGGACCACCGCAGATTTCAAAGCTAAATGGTTTTTTAGCACCATCAGCAATCATCTTGTAGACCTTGACGGTTTCTCCATAGCGATCACCAAATTGTCCCAAAGCACCCATTTCTTCACGAGCTACTTTGGTTGGGTATTCAGCATAGCTCACCTTTAGGTCTTTGGCGATTTCGGCGTTGACAATATCCTCGACCTCTTGAATCTGCTCAGGGGTCATTTTTTCAGGATGAGAAAAGTCAAAACGAAGGCGCTCTTCGGTGATATTCGAGCCGTGTTGAACAACATGATCACCGAGGACCTGGCGAAGGGCTGCATACATCAAATGGGTCGCGGTGTGATATTTCTTGTGCTGCAATGTCTGCCCACCGAGGCCACCCTTGAAAGTTCCTTTGGCTGCAGTTTGCGAGCGCTCACGTTGTTCCTTCATCTTGGCATCGAATTCTTCGCGCCAAGTATCAGACAAGGTAATGTCTTGCTTGAATGCTTCTTCGGTTGAAAGTTCCACCGGGAAACCATAGGTATCATAGAGCGTAAAGATTTCCGCACCAGTCAGGCCGTTTTCTTTGCGCTTCAAAAGCTCGTTAATACCCTTTCGTAGCGTCTGGCGGAACACCTTTTCTTCCTTAACGAGTGTTGCAATCACTTCATCGCGCTTCGCAGCAACTTCTGGGTAATCCTCAACGTACATATCGGCAATGACCGGGACAATTTCTTCGAGGAAGTTTTGTTCAATACCCAAGTCAAAAGCGAATCGGATCGCACGGCGGAGCAAGCGTCGCATGACGTAGCCCTGCTCTTTGTTTGCTGGTTTGACGTCATCAACAGCCAGGAAAGTCGCAGCCCGCAGGTGGTCAGCGATGACGCGCATACTGACAGTGTGCGATTCATAGTCTTTCCCAGATAGTTCCTGGAGCTTCTCAATAATCGGCCAGAGGATACTAATTTTGAACACGTCAGGACTATCAATGCGAGCTGCCGCGATACGTTCAAGGCCGCCGCCAAAATCAA
This sequence comes from Candidatus Microsaccharimonas sp., assembly GCA_049296095.1. Lineage (GTDB taxonomy): Bacteria > Patescibacteriota > Saccharimonadia > Saccharimonadales > Saccharimonadaceae > Microsaccharimonas. The sequence goes on along the minus strand of JBAQRV010000001.1, from coordinate 699,800 downwards.
CGTTTTTCTTTTCAAGCGGTGTAAACGAGCCATCTTCCAGACGGCGATACTGCATAAAGACCTGATTGCCAATCTCCATAAACTGACCGCTGTCACTAGCTGGATGTGCCAAGCCATACCCCTCGGCATGGTTCTGGGGACCAAAATCATAAAACACCTCACTATCGGGACCACAAGGATCGCCGATAGGAGTCTTGTCGAGTCCACCACCTCGAGACCACCAATTTTCGCCGTCATCGTAAAAGAAGATACGCTCACCTGGTTTAATGCCGCGCTCATCACCATCCTTTTGACTACCGATTTCAACGATTTTGGCTTCAATCCCCTTTTCTTCAAAGACCTTCTGCCAGATAGTAGCCGCCTCGTCGTCGCGAGGGATACCATGTTTCTCATCACCAATAAAGGCCGTCACGTATATCTTGTTCGGATCAAGCCCAACCACATCTACCAAGAATTCAAAGAACCAACGAATCTGCTGTTCTTTAAAATAATCGCCCAGGCTCCAGTTCCCTAGCATCTCAAAGAAGGTCGTATGGCGGTTGTCGCCGACATCCTCGATGTCTTGAGCGCGGAGTGAGGTCTGACTATCTACCAGTCGCACCCCATCCTGGTGTGGCTCACCCAAAAGATAAGGGAGAAGAGGCTGCATACCACTACCAGTGAATAAGGTTGTCGGGTCGTTATACGGCACTAATTTGGCCCGCGGAATAATCGCATGGCCACGTTCTTTAAAGAATGCGAGGTACGCATTACGGATTTCTTGGGCGTTCATCTCTGTTATTCTACCAGAATCTCCAATAAAAAACTACCGCCCCACAAGTAGCGGTAGTTTGTTGAATTGTCAGTGAATGCTATCGGTCGAAGCGGTCTTTGACTTCTTCTACCTTTTCACCAATGGCATCTTGTACGTCTTCTTTTTTCTCCACAAATGCATCTTTGGCGTCTTCAGCTTTGTCGGCGACATGTTCTTTTACGTCACCCGCAACGTCCTTAGCTTTTTCAGCAGCATCACCCACCATGTCCTGTGCGTTTTCTACTGCTTGCTGAGTGTTATCTTTAACATCCTCGGCTGCATCCTTTACGTTGTCTTTAGCATCGTCAAAGAATCCCATAAAACCTCCTATGTTACGATTGATACCCCCTTAGTATACAAAGTTGGTATGAGGATTTGCTGAGAGACGGTTAGGCGACGATGCCGCCACCCAAGCAGACGGTATCGTCGTAAACAACCACCGACTGTCCAGCGGCGACAGCGCGCTCGGGGTGATGAAGCACTAATTTTACTTCATTACCCTCATACGATAAGGTTGCTTTTGCTAATGCTGCGCGGTGACGAACTCGGATCTCGTACTCACCCGCTTTCGGCGCTTTATTAATCCAATGCACTGCCGTTAAAGTCAGTTCTGGCTTCCATAAACTCTCGTCGTTTAGATCGGTCGTGACGTAGACTTCGTTCTTGTCCATATCCTTCCCAACCACGTAGTACGGCAACCCCCCACCTAGATCTAGTCCGTGGCGCTGTCCAATGGTGTAGAAAATCGCTCCATCATGTTGCCCCAATTTCTTGCCAGATTTTTTATCGATAATCGCCCCAGCAGTTTGCTCAACATACTGAGATAAGAATTCACGAATACCAATTTGACCGACAAAACAAATGCCTTGGCTGTCCTTTTTGGCTGCGGTTGAGAGGCCACACTCTTTAGCCATTTCACGCACCTGAGGCTTGGTGTACTCACCGAGTGGAAAGAGCGTCTTCGACAGAGCTTCACCGGTAACACGGTAGAGGAAATATGTCTGATCTTTATTGGTATCAGCTGCTTGCTTGAGTACACCATCCTCCACTCGTGCATAGTGACCAGTGGCGATCATGTCGGCGCCGTCCTCGAGAGCTGTTTCAAGAAAAAGTTTAAACTTCACCTCTTGGTTACACATGATATCTGGATTGGGTGTGCGACCGAGTTTATATTCGTTGATCATATAATCGACGACTTTGTGTTTGTACTCGTTCTCGAAATCAAAAACCTTAAAATCAATACCGAGCTGCACGGCGACACGCTTGGCATCGGCCAAATCATCTGCCCAGGGGCATTTCATACCAGGCAAGTCCTGTGTCCAGTTTTTCATATACACGCCAGTGACGTCGTAACCTTGCTCTTTCAAAAGGGCAGCCGTCAAAGACGAATCAACGCCACCGCTCATCCCGACATAGACTTTTTTCATCAACGCACTCCCTGAATATAAAAGGCTATTACCTTCACCATTTCACCACCAGCCAACCACCAGCCTCGAGGTGTCAGCCACCACCACATCGACCAGTCTTTGTCGACCAGTAATGGATGGTTGAGAATTTTGACGTCACTTGCTCTTTTTTCAAACTCTAAATCTGCACGGCGCTGGTGATAGCCAGAGGTGACCAGGATTACCTTGTCAAAGCCATGACGCGTAAAAATTGACTGTGTATTCTCAGCATTCTGTTCAGTCGTCTCAGAGAATTCGTCAACATAAATAGCAGATTGGGGTACGCCTGCCGCGAGTGCTCGATTGCGCATTGCCGCAGCATTGCTGAGGCCCGTTTTATCCTGAGCCGCGCCAGAAAAGATAATGCTTTCGGCCCAACCATTGTCAAATAGTCGAATACCCTCATCGGTACGGGCATTTGTATCTCCGCCACTGACAACAACAATTGCATCAGCCGCTTCACAGTGGCCCGAGCCTTCTAATGGGCGATCTTGGCAACCAATAAAGTCATTAGGTTGTAAGTAAAAACTCACCCCAACAATGAAAGCAACCAGTACGATCGGAATAACGATCAACCATTTCATAAACGAGCCATCCTGTCATATTCACGCTGAACTTCTTCGATAATAATCTCTGCTGCCCGCGCGATATTCTCTTCATTTGAGAGATGGCCGAGGGTCATGCGAAGACTGCCGTCGGCAACTTCAGGAGTTAATCCAATAGCAGTCAGAACATGAGAACGAGTCCCTTTGTTTGCAGCACAGGCACTGCCGGTTGCAACAAGGACACCTCGCGACTCTAGGGCGAACAATACTCGCTCTGCATCGAGATGAGGGAATGAAATATGCAGATGCCCTGCTAAACGATGTTTTTGGTGACCTGACAGAACCGCCTCTGGAAAGGCCGCGACCAACTTTTGCTGAAGTGAGTCTCGAAGTTTCATCAGGCGATCAGCTTCATATTTACGATGCTCCTGAGCAAGTTCCATTGCTTTTGCAAACCCAACTGTCCCGGCGACATTCTCGGTACCACTACGCAGCCCTCTTTCTTGTCCACCACCAACAATTTGCGGAGCTAGTACAACATGGCTCGCCGCCCAGAGTAGCCCGACCTGTTTTGGACCATAGACTTTCGAGGCGTTGAGTGTCACCAGATCAAGCCCAAGTCGAGCAACGTTCACATCAAGCTGACCGACACCTTGTGACGCGTCACTATGAAGGTAGATTGGGGTGTGATCGCCACGAGCCAGACGAGCTTCACGTTCGGTTCGAACAATTTCGGCGATATCTCTTAACGGCTGGACGGTTCCTAGCTCATTGTTAGCGAGTGCGATACTCACTAAACGCGTCTCGGGAGTGATTGCCTGACGAATCACATCGGCAGGCACAAAACCCCGTTCATCAGCCGATACAATTGTATGATCGAATCGTTTGGCCGCCTCAAGAACAGCATGATGCTCAATATTAGCAGTCACGATATGCCCGCCAATGCTATGAAAAGCCAAGCTGATTGATTCGGTTGCCCCAGCCGTGATGACGATTTCGTCGCCACGTGCTCCAATAGTCTGGGCAATGATTTGCTTTGCTTGTTCGTATGCCCGACGCACCGCTACGGCTGGCGCATAAGGAGCAGAGGGATTATAAAAGTCATCAGAAAAATACGGCTGCATCGCCGCAATGACTTTCGGTGCCATGGGCGTCGCCGCCGCATGATCGAGATAGATCACCTCTTTATTCACCGTTCTATTATACCAGTTATATCTTATCTATTTGCAGATGTTCACCAGAGGATTCTGGCCGTAGATAGACTTTGTCTCGGACCGCATTAGCCGTATTGTAAGTCCAAATACCAAGCGCTCTCAGCGCATTTTTATCAAGTATTTCAGTAGTGAGAACCCCAGGATGATTAATGTGATATTCGATTGCTTGTATGTTTTGTCTATTGCTAATCGCAACATACCGCGTCACCGCAAAAGGTTCCTTATCGTCATTATTAAATCGCTCCCAAATCCACTCACTATCTTGGAACGAAAAACGCCATGTTTGACCTGATGGAACAAACGAATAGCCAAGTGCATCAACAAATGTCTGACCACCAACTACTGCTTCGCGATTTATAAGTTCGTGTTCAATGCGATCAATGCGAGTAATTCGACGACCTAGCATAGCAGCCATCCCGCGCAAACTTTCGATTGTTCGGCTACGTTGTGCGAGATAGTCTTGACGAGCGGCTCTAATTTTTTCACCATTACCTAGGATAAATTCAATCTCGATTGGTGGTTTTAGTACATCAGGGCGATTGGCTATTTCAAGAGAGGCTTCACGATAAAGAGGGCTTGCACTACTCGAGAGAGCAATAGTTGCAGCAGCTTGTTCGAACTCTGCAATTTCTTTTTGTCGTGCTTGATGAATATCCTCATGAGTAATATCAACCACTTCAGCACTATCGGTCACGGAGGTAAACTCAACAGACTGTCCAGGAATGACAAACTGACCGTTCAATTTCTGTTGTGGCGCGTCGTTAATAGCTTCATACTCCTATGAATCATGATTGATGGATGTTTGTCTTAGAGTGCGAACAACGTCTGTGCGTTTTCGCTGGTCGCGCTGGCGATTTCTTCGACAGAAATACCACGTCTTTTGGCATGATATTCAGCGATTGTCCTCACCATTGCAGGCTCGTTTACCTTACCACGAAAAGGAGCAGGCGTCAAGAACGGCGCATCCGTTTCAAGGAGTAAACGATCAAGCGGTATGGCATCAAACGTTGCTTGTTGGGCTTCGTCTTTTGTAAAGGTGCTGATGCCATTCACGCCAATATAGAGCCCTCGATTGAGTGCCTTTTGGAGATTCTCCTGTGAATCCGTAAAGCTATGAAGCTCACCGCGGATACCTTCAAAGCTATCAAAGATCGGCCAGAAATCATCAAAGGCTTCGCGAACGTGAAAAATAATTGGCAAATTATGCTTCATCGCCACTTCAATCTGTGCTTTGAGCGCCTCGATCTGAACCTCTCGAGGACTGTTCGTGTAAAAATAATCCAGGCCGATCTCGCCGATCGCAATCACTTTATCTTTATCGGCAAAATTGGTGATATCAAAGCCATCTTTCGTATCATGAGGGTGAACACCAACAGAGGCGAATACGCCATCGTGCCTCACAGCAAACTCAATTGCCTCCTGAGAGCTTAATATATTAGTACCGACACAAATTGATAGTGCTACCTTTGCCTCTCGAGCTCGGGTCAGTGTCTCTTCTCGGTCAAGCGGGAATTCTGATTCATGAATGTGACAGTGGGTATCAACTAGCATCTGGTTTCGGTGCGTGAGGATCTGGTGTGTGACGGTAGATTTTAGGAAAAAGAACCCCGTCAGACGCCTTGATCACGCCACTTTCAAAGATTTGATGAATCGCCCCGGCCGTACCAGGCAAGAAGGGAAGTAATAGATCACCGATTTGGATCAGCGCCCCTGCACAGTGTGCCAGTATTTCAGATAAGTGTGGTTCAGCCTCGGCATCCTTGCCGATTCCTTTGGCAACTTCCCAAGGCTTCACGTTATCAATGTATTGATTGAGGCTGCGGACCATATTCCATACTTCATCAATCGCTTTATTAAATTCAAGATTTTCCATCGCCTCGTGATAGGCACTCATGTCATGCTCGGTTTGTTCAGACTCACCAATCACACCTGCTTGATATTTTGTAATCATGCTAGAGACACGCTGGATCAAGTTACCAAGATCATTACCCAGCTCGTTATTGTAGGCGTTCTCAAACTTTTCCCAAGTGAAATCGCCATCATCAAGCGTTGGAATGTGACGTGAGAAGAAGTAGCGAAAAGCATCGAGGCCATAGTTATCGATGATCTCGTTAGGATCAACAACATTGCCGACAGTTTTGCTCATTTTGGCACTGCCGACATTGACGAAACCATGGACGAGCAGTTTCTTTGGCAGCGCAAGCCCCAGGCCTAGAAGCATAGCTGGCCAGATCCCAGCGTGAAAGCGAAGAATATCTTTACCGATTACCTGCACATCGGCAGGCCAGTATTCTTGCCATTCCGGGCGGTCTGGATAGCCAATCACCGTAATATAATTTGCAAGCGCATCCAGCCAAACATACATGATCTGATCAGGATCACCAGGCACAGGAATGCCCCAACTGAGGTTCTTCTTCGGACGCGACACACTAACATCAGGTAAGCCATTCTTAATAAGCTCAAGGAATTCTAGTTTACGGAATTCGGGAACGATTTGCATCGTTCCATCGTTCAATGCTGCTTTGATCTGGTCTGTAAAAGCGCTGGTTTTAAAATAGTAGTTTTCTTCGCTCACCTGCTGGTATGGCGTTTGATGATCAGGGCAGACACCATTTGTCGCTTGGACTTCTTTGTCGGTGAAGAAAGCTTCGTGACCAACGCAGTACCAACCTTGGTAGGAGCCTTTGTAAATATACGGCTGGAGTTGTTGCCAAATGTATTGAACTGATGATACGTGATGGGGGTCGGTTGTACGCACAAAATCCGTGTACGATGTGGTCATTTTCTTCATCAGATTTTCAAAATTAACATAGGCCTGGTCAGTATAAGTCTGTGGATCGATACCAGCCTCGGCAGCCTTTGCGGCAATCTTATTACCATGTTCATCGGTACCAACTTGGAAACGAACTTCATGACCTAATTGTTTTTCGTAGCGGGTCCAAATATCAGCTAATAAATAATCGAGGGCATTACCAATATGTGGCGTGCCGTTGACGTAGGGAATAGCGGTCGCGATGTAGAGCTTCTTTTCCATTGGGGCTATTATAACAGATCTGTTAAGGAGCGGTGTAGACGCCAGTATTGATGAGTGAGTTGTAATATGACCCGACTATAAGTTTTAAACCATCTCCCGAAATACCGACCGCCCTATAGTTACCTGGGCTAGGTCCGCTCTGCTGCGTCCAGGTCACTCCACTATCCAATGAGGTATATACTTGACCATTATGAGTGCTGCCGCCAGTAGAGGCATCTGGGTCGATGCCCGCAACGAGACGAGAACCGTTAGATGAGGATGCGATGCCATGCCAGTGATGCGTTCCCGCTCCTGCTTGTGTCGTCCATGTAGCCCCCGAATCTGTAGATGTCATGATAGAACCGGTAGTGTCCGATGTGGAGACAGTAGCTGCCAATTTAGTTCCATCCGCAGATATAGTTGGATTAACGACATATATACTCCCTGTCGCTGTAATCCGTAAGTTCCAAGTAGCACCCCCATCAGTTGATACATACAAGTTCCCACCTTGTACCATGACCAGCTTGCTCCCATCGGATGAGACATCAATCGTCCCCGAACCCCAACCATATCCACTCATGAGCGAGCTTGTGAGAGGCGACCAGGTAGCACCTGAATCTGTCGACTTCTGTATATACGAACCTGATGGATCATAGCCAGCTCCCGCATATAAGATTGTCCCGTCAGCCGAGGATGCAACGACACCCCACGACGACCTCTGTCCAGCGCTCGCAAGGGAGGACCATGTTACACCACCATCGGTCGACCTATAAAGGTATGACCCAGGGAGACCAGTGCTATACGCAGCTATTAACTTACTTCCGTCAGATGACATTGCAATAGAAGTCCAATAACGTGATCCTAGACTTGTACGAGCCGTCCAGGTGGATCCTGAATCATCTGATGTATAGACATATCCTCCGTTTGAAACACCGGCGGCTTGCTTTGTGCCATCAGCAGATATTGCGACCGTACTCCAGCGATGCGTCCCTGGGCTGGACTGCGGCGTCCAAGTGAGGTCAGTGAAAGCAGCCGTCCCCGCAGCAATAGCTGCACTCGAAGCACTAAGAGTATCACAAGCGGTCGAACTTGAGCCCTTCGTGTACGCTGTTGCGAGAGATCTATATTGCCCAGCAGCTAAATTATATCCTCTAATACAATAATCTGTATCATTTGCAACGACATCAATGACGTTGCCATTAGAAGGGCTAAATCGTATGTTTACATTCTCGCCATCTGGGGAATACCACTCTACAGCACTTCCATATACCCCAGCATTATTCACCGCGTAATGCGCTAATTCGCCAGCCACGCCATCAAGATCAGATAAGATTGCTTTATCACGAGCGTTCGCCTGTATTGCCCCGTATGAAACGATACCGATCGTTGCTAAGATACCGATGACAGCTACGACAATAATCAATTCGACGATCGTAAAAGCTTGAGATCGCAGAGTTGTTGAGCGTTGCTTCATAGTGCTGCTATTTTAGCACGAGCACTATGAGGCAGCAATTTTCACGAGACGAGTCCAATCATCAATCGATAAAGATTCTGCCCGAGCATCAGCACTGATCGAGGCACGCCGGAGCAACTCCTCTACCTCAAATTTCGAAATGCCCAATCCACCAGATAGACTACTTCGAAGCTTTTTACGTTTAGCCGAGAACCCGGCCTTCACGACACGGAAAAATTCCTTCTCATCCTCTGCCGAAACAAGGGGATGATCGCGCAATTTCAACACTACCACCTGACTATCTACCTTTGGTGGCGGTGTAAAGAAACGAGCCGGTACAACATCACCAAGTGAGACTTCGGAAAACAGCTGGGCGCTGATGGCAAGAATACTCATATCACCTGCCCCTGCAGCCAACCGCTCAGCCACTTCCTTCTGCACCAACAAGACTGCTACCCTGGGTTTATTATCAGCATTTAATAATAGTTGAATGATTTTTGAGGTGATATAGTACGGAACATTCGCCACGACAACATAGTCTTTAGGTAATTTTGATAAGTCAAAACTCAGAATATCCTGCCGAACAACCTCTAGATTCGTACCAGGAAACTGACCTGGTAGCTTCGTGGCAAGTTCTTTATCAAGTTCGACCGCGATCACTCTGTTAGCGCGTCGCAAGAGTTCACTGGTCAATGTCCCCAAGCCAGGGCCAATCTCGAGCACTGCGTCAGTTGGCCGAATATCAGCCGCTTCGGCAATGCCCGCCAGAACGTCACGATCCTTGAGCCAGTGTTGTCCGAGTGATTTTTTTGGACCAGTCATATTAGTACCAGTGATTCGCTACCCAAAAGTTGTATGCGCCCTGCCAACCACCGTAACGACCGTTGACGTAACTATTCATCCAGTTAAGGGAGTTTACAGGATTGTAAGGGTCGCCAGGGACCTTTGAACAAGGTAACGCCTGGGCAAGCCCACAAGCACCTGAGCTTTTGTTGATCGCGTTCGGATTCCAGCCGCTTTCCTTCTGGACCATAAAATCGGCGTATCCCCATGATTCTTGAGGGATATTTGAAGCAGCCAGCCACTCCGTTTTCGTCCCCCCACCTGTATATGGCATGACTTTCACCTTCACTCCAACAACTTCCACTTGCTTGACGGGCTGAAGCGTCACTAGTGAAGCAATTTCAACTCGACTCACTTCGATGCCATCCTTAATTTCAATTTCATAGGTAGCATTACGCTGACCCGCTTGTCCAGCCGATTGTACAGCCTTGTAGTCGGTATATTGATCAGCATCACGAATCACTTCGACACCAAACGCCACCTCTTCCTGTACAGTCACCGTCTGCTTGCCTTCGCGCCAGACCGACACATTCATTCCGGCTTGAATTGGCGTGGATAAAGCGACCGACGCCCGATCGTTCTGCGCTAGCTCCACACCCTTTTCTCGCAGCATATCACCAACAGTCTCACCTTGAGTCCGAATCTCGGTTTTACTTCCAAAAAGTGTCAAGGTCATCGGCATAGCTCGATCAATTGTCAGCTGTAATCCAGCACCATCGGATACCAAATCGTTCGTTCGCGTGACGGACGTCGTATCTTCTGGGTACAAAGTAACACCCGCATCTTTCACGATGCGGTCGGCTACTTGATACGGCGTCATTACCTTCTGACGCGTCGGACCGTCAATCACGATAACAGGACGAGCCCTATAGATATTTACTTCATATTCCCGCGCAATCAGTTTTTGATCAAGCGCTGGCTCAATTGCATCGTGAGCATCAAGCGTCACCCCCGCATCGCTCAACGCATCGGCAACCGTCTCGGCGTCACTCAGGAAGGACTTCTGCTCACCACGATCATGAATCGTCACCAGGCGGCCAGATTGAGTACTTGCCATGACTCGTGGACTAACAAAAGAAATAAGGGAGACAAGTAAAAGCACAGCGGTAGCTATACCGACGCTCACGAATATGGTGGACCTGTGTCGTAGTTGTTTCATTACTATTTACTTAACACCCCCTAGGTGTTCCTTTTAGTATAGCAAACAAGGCCGCCAGCGTCATGCTAAAGCTTTTCGAGCCGAGCATATTCGGCGTTGAGCTTCTTGGTCTGTCCACCCTTAAACGCAACCGTGACGGCCATGCCATCGACGTCAATGATCTCGCCTGTTCCAAAGGCAGCTGATTTGACATGATCACCAACTGCAAAGCCGAGGTCATCACTATAAAACGGTTCATCCTGCCGCTGACCCATCAACGAAGCAGGCTCACTGGCCACAATCTGGTCACCCATATCACTAATGAACCGTGACATTGGATTATAGCTACGCTGGCCAAACTGCAAACGGCTATAGGCATAGCTGAGATGCAACTCTTCACGAGCACGCGTCATGCCAACATAGGCCAGACGACGCTCCTCTTCTAGCTCAGCGGGGCCTGATTCAAAAACACGGGCATGCGGAATAATCCCTTCCTCCATACCGACAATAAAGACAACCGGGAACTCTAGCCCTTTGGCAGCATGGAGTGTCATAAGTGTTACTTTCTGTCCATCTGCACTATTATCGGCGCTCGACATCAGCGCAACTTCCTCGAGGAAGTCAGGCAAGTCACTAAAGTTCTGCGCATCGGACAATAGCGAGCCAATATTTGCCTCTCTGTCCTCGGCCTGTGGAGTACCATCAAGGATATAATCACGATACCCAACTGCGCTGATCACTGACTCAATAAGTTCAGCTGGTGAAGAAGTTTCGATAGACAGCGTCAGTCCCCGTAGAATACGTCCAAGAGTACCGAGACTTTGTTTTGCGCGTGCCGTAATAGTACTCGTTCCCTCGACCTCATTGAGCGCCGTAATGATATCCAACCCACTGGCAGACTGCCAATCAAAGAACTTTTCGAGACTGGTTGCACCGACGCCGCGGACGGGGACATTGGCGATACGGCTAAAGCTCATCCGGTCATTTGGTTGGTAGAGTAATCGCAGATAGGCGATAACATCTTTAATTTCCTTGCGGTCATAGAAACGCACGCCGCCAACTAATTGATAGGGGACGCGTAATTGCAAGAAAGCTCGTTCTAAAGTATAGCTCTGAGCGTTCGTACGGTACAAAACGGCAAACTCATCAAAAGTTCGTGCCTTCATTGCCACGTGTGTCGAGATCCGCTCAGCCACCATTCTCGCCTCTTCAGCCTCATCATATACCCCGTGCACCTGGACCGGTGAACCGGGGCCCTCAGCCGTCCAAAGTTTCTTGTCAGTTCGTTGGGTATTTTTTGAAATAACGTTGTGCGCAGCTTCGAGGATATTGCCGGTACTACGATAATTTTGCTCCAACTTGACCACCTTCGCACCAGGAAAGTCCCGTTCAAAATTCAGAATATTGGTAAAGTCGGCACCACGCCAGCTATAGATCGATTGCCAGTCATCACCGACCACGCAAATGTTCTTATCGTCATTCACCAATAACTTCACCAGCTGATACTGCGCAGCGTTGGTGTCTTGGTACTCATCAATCAAGATATATTTAAAGTGGTCTCGCCATTTCTTGCGCATTGCAGGATCATCACGGAGCAAACGGACACCATCGAGAAGCAGATCATCGAAATCAAGCGCTCCCGCTTCCTTGCGCATGGTTTCATAGCGTTTGTAGATCTTGGCGATATTTTTCTCATAAGGATAGTTCGCCGCCGTTTCATAATCATCTGGCGTGCGTATTTCGTTCTTGGCATTCGAGATTGTACTGCTTGCCTGTGAGGCCTTGATTTCTTTGTCGCTGATCGAGAGTTGCTTCATCGCCTGCTTGATCAAAGACTGCCGATCATCCTCGTCATAAATGACGAAGTTTCGAGCAATCCCAATTGCCTGACCATCCATTCGAAGCAAACGCACGCAAATACCGTGGAATGTTCCCATCCACGGCATAAAGTTGCGATTATTCTCTTGTCCCAAGAGGTGACTAAGGCGCTCACGCATTTCGCGAGCTGCTTTATTGGTGAAAGTAACCGCCAGAATTTGATTCGGCCAGACACCTTCTTCAGCAACCAGCCGGGCGATTCGATGCGTCAGTGTTTTAGTTTTTCCACTTCCCGCACCAGCTAAAATCAAGAGAGGGCCAGTCGTGACCTTCGCGGCCTCTTGCTGTGCCTCGTTTAAACCCTCAAGTAAATTCATTCCTTCTATTATAGCCGAGCCGGGGGACTCAGCCTAGGCTTAAAGCATCGGAAGAACGAAGAAGTACACTGCGGCACCAGCGCCAGCACCAATCAGGATAAGGGCAGCGATCCACACAACGACGAGTGCGCCGGATTTCTTCTTTGGAGTATGAGTCAGGGGCTGGTGGTATGATTCGGTATCAAAAATAGGCCCTGAGGTTTGTTCGGTCGTGCTTGGCTGTTCTTTATATTGCTGCGTGATTGAAGCAGGAACAGACGTCATGTCTTCAGCAGGAGCGGGCGTTGGTTCTGGAGTTGGTTGAATGACCGGTTTTTCGTCCTCTTGCGGCAATTCGGCATCCGAAATCGGTTCTGCCTTGTCACTCTCTTCGGTGGTCGCAGTAAGCAATTCCTCTTCTTGTGGCGCTTCGAGAAGCAGCTCAGGCTCATTAGGAGTCTCGAGTGGTGTAGCGACAGTTGTCTCAGTTGAGAAACCACCGAGCGGTCGTTTTTCTACCTTAGCGTCACTGAGGAATGGTGATTCGAGTGAATCCTGTGGTACCTCCTGCGGTGTCACAGGTTCTGGGGTCGATTCTGGTTCATCCTTAAAGCCATGAAAATCAAGTGGGTCAGGCCAGTCAGTCGATCGTTCTGTCGTCGGGGTAGGGCTGGATTCTGGCTCGGAACGAGGTGTTGAACGCTCAGGAACCGAGGATGTGCGCATATCAGAAGAGGGATGTACAACATCCATGAATCGTCCCGAACTACGACGTGCCGCAGGAGTTGAAGGAGTTGGCGCGGGTGCAGACTGCACGGTCACAGGGACGCTATCAGAAGAAGCAGCCTCAGTTTTTGGTGCCGAAGGAGCACTCACTGAGTTGACCGCTCGGTCTAGTTCTTCAAAATCAATATCTTGCATCGCCCGCCCTATTTATCTTTCTTACCATTAGTATAAGCTTTTTCGACAATATTACTAAAGGCTTTTTCATCTAAACTAGCACCGCCGACCAATAACCCGTCGATTTCTGGAAGAGAAAGGTAATCAGCAGCGCTGTCAGCTGTCACACTTCCCCCATAGAGGACCTGGACACTATCAGCAGCCTTGGCGCCATACAGATGCTTCAACTGGCTGCGGATTGAACGGACAGCCGCAATCACGTCGCCTGGGAGGGCGTTTTGTCCCGTGCCAATTGCCCAGACTGGTTCGTATGCAATCACCACCTCCCCCAGTTCTTCACTCGTCACATTCGCGAGGCCACCAATAAGCTGATCATGAATCACATCCTGTGTTTCATCCAAGGCCCGCTCGCTCGCCGTTTCACCAACACAAAGCACAGGACGAATCCCATTACGAATCGCTGCCTGCACCTTCGCACGAGTATCTTTGTCGGATTCATGGAAGATATGACGTCGCTCAGAGTGTCCAACGAGAGCATAAGAAACGATCCCGCGCAGCTGCGTCGCCGAAACTTCACCGGTATATGCACCGTGATCACGCCAGTAGAAGTTCTGAGCAGCGAGTTTAAATTGACGATAATTCACCTGTAGGCTCAGTGTCTGGAGGGTGAGCATCGTCGGCGCCAACACCACTTCGACATTTCGGTGCTGTTTGACCGATTTCTCAAGTTTATGCAAATACAAACTCGCCTCGTGTACTCCGAGGTTCATCTTCCAGTTACCGATAATGAGCGTCTTGTCCCTAGCCATGATTACCACTTATGCTTATTACTGTTAGTGTAGCTCATTTGCGTGCATCCAGCAAACTCTCGATGCCTGGTAATTTTTCCCCAGCCATCAGCTCTAGGCTAGCGCCGCCGCCAGTGGAAACATGTGAAAAGCTCTCACCATCCTGAGCGTCCCATTGCAGCACAAAATCAGCTGTATCGCCACCACCGATAATAGAGGTGGTTTTGGGTTGGGTCGCGAGTGCCAATGCCAACCGAGCCGAGCCATGGGCAAAAGTCGGCAATTCGGCATACCCCAGAGTTCCGTTCCAAATCACTGTCTTTGCATGAGCGACCTCAGCTACCATCCGTTCGATTGAAGCATCACCGATATCTAGCGCTTTATCCTTGGGACTAATATCCCCCAATGTCACGATGCGGCGCTCAACACCAGAGGTAGCCTCCTCTGCTACAGCCACATCAGATGGCAGTATAATAAAATCTTCAACGCTCCCATCATGTTTTTTATGTGCTGCCTGATAAATCCGATCGAGTACCTCGTGCTCGTCCTTTTCATATAGACTGGCGCCCATATCAAAACCTTTGTAATTAAGGAAGGTATTAGCCATTGCGCCACCGATAATAATCTTGTCTGCAATCTGGACAAAACGCTCAATCACCCCGATCTTGTCTGCAATCTTAGCACCGCCCAACACTGCCACTAAGGGGCGTTTTGGTGCTTCCATCGCCTCGGTAATGGTTTTGTATTCTCGCTCCAACAAAAGACCAGCAACACTGGGAATACAGAGGGTAATGGCATGTGTGCTGGCATGCGCCCGATGAACGACCCCGAAGCCATCCTGAACAAAATACCGAGCATTGGTTGCCGTGGCAATTTTTTTGGCAAAGGCCGCATCGTCCGCCTCTTCTTCTTTATAAAACCGCAGGTTCTCGAGCAAAGTAACAGAGTGGGGCGAGGATTTCTTTACCGCTTGAACCACCTTGTCACCGATACAGTCATCCACGAAGGTGACGGGATGATCCAATAGCTTTGCCAATCTGTTGGCGACGGGCTCCAGCGACAACGACGCATCCTTCCCCTCTGGCCGCCCGAGGTGACTTATGATGACAATTCTACAGCCACGTTCATGGAGATAACGAAGCGTAGGCAAACTCGCCCGAATGCGCAGGTCATCCTCAATCTCCCCTTTTTTATTCAGAGGCACATTATAATCTGCTCGCACCAACACCGTCTGGTGATCGAGCGGAACATCACGAATTGTCAGTTTAAAAAAGCTCAAGTACCCACCCTGTTAATCAGTACTATTATTCTAGCACGCGGACTTTGATCGTGTCAGTAGTTCCGATGATTCCAGGCTGTTGGCCACTGACGATAATCACCGTTGCTGGCTCATCACCAAAGAAACCTTGGAGTTTCAGTTCCTTTGCGAGGTCGAAGCCCGCTTCTGGGCTATCTGGACGAACGTAGCTACGATTAGCGTAACTAAGGCCAAGTTGCTGCGCAGCTCGAAGTTCACTGGTCACACTGACAATTGGCAGGTTTGGACGGTGGGCTGCAATCTGGGCGGCTGTCGCGCCTGATTTTGTTTCAGCAATAATAGCCGACACCTTTAATTGCTCGGCAAGTTTTACTGCGGCGGTACTAATTGCATCAAGTTGCATATTCTTGGCCACAATCTCGTCGTGGATTGGAGCAACAGGAGCATTCTCTTGTGTATACAGAATGACCTTCTTCATAGCCGCAACCGTTTCGAGAGGATAACTACCGTTCGCCGTCTCATCAGAGAGCATCACCGCATCTGCACCTTGAATAACCGCATTCGCAACGTCACTCACCTCTGCGCGAGTTGGCTCGGGCGCATCAACCATGCTGGCCATCATTTGTGTTGCGACAATGCTCAATTTACCGTGCTTACGGCACAGTGCGATCAGGCGACGCTGGACGATAGGAACGATTTCAGCACCAGCCTCAACCGCCAAGTCTCCACGCGCTACCATAATACCGTCAGTCGCTTTAACAATTGCTTCAAGAACGTCGTCTTTAATCGCTGCTTTGGTCTCGATTTTGGCAATAATCTGTGCCTGTGAACCCCCTGCAACCAGGATTTGTCGAAGGTTGTGAATATCGTCAGGACTCTGAACGAAGCTAAGTGCAACATAGTCAATATCTTTAGTCAGACCATATTCGATATCCTTAAGATCTTTCGGGGTGAGGATGTCACCGCCAAAGTCAGTATCAGGCAGGTTAATACCCTTTTTGCTCATCAAGGTACCGTCATTCTCAACGCGGAGCTTAATGGCGGTTTCAGAAGTAATCTCGAGAACAGTGGTACGAACCTTACCGTCAAAGATGTAAATTGGCTCACCAACCTTTACCTTTTCAGCCAGGTTGTACTGAACAGGAAAGGTCATGCCGTTATGTTCAGCGGCGTGATCAAGAATAATTTCATCACCTTTTTTAACAGCGGTGTTTTCGTTCAACATTCCCAGACGAATCTTTGGGCCTTGAAGGTCTTGTAAGATAGCGACTGGTTTGCCAATCTTTTTACTGGCTTCACGAATCCAAGTAATCTGATTATCGCGTTCAGCATAGTCTCCGTGGCTAAAGTTAAGACGAAGACCATTCACACCTGCGGTAATGAGTTGTTCGATCATCTCTGGTGTTCCAGTGGCAGGACCAACTGTTGCTAAGATTTTGGTACGTTTGAAAATAATTCCCATAGTTTTCCCTTTGTTTAAATGGAGTGTCGAAAGAGTTTGAGCGATTCTTTTGGTGATCTCACGGAGAATCGAACTCCGATTGCCAGGATGAAAACCTGGTGTCCTAACCGTTAGACGATGAGACCATCAAAAGAATAGATCAAAAAAATATCTTTCGACTCGGGAAATTGTATCAAAAAAACCTCTGTTTGACTAGAGGCTAACGGTGTACATGAGTTTTGTGAACCCGTCGGGGCCCGCAGCTTGTGGCCGCGGGTCCCCCGACAGGTTGTTGAGCTAGGTCTTCGAAGTCCCGAGCTCAACCTTCAGCGAGACTGTCTTAGTCTCTGCAAAAGGTATGTTTGTTGGGTCGTCCAATGGGATCGTCATACAGCCAACCCCATCCGCATCCTTTGGCGGCGACGTGCCGCGTCATGACAGATGACCCTGACTGCATTACCGTCTAGCTGTCGAGCGAGCCACGTCAGCTCTGGCGCTCTTAAGCCCCCTTCGAACACAGCGTAGATGTACAGCCCTCTTCGTACCTGACCGAGTAGGTATGCGCCATTTTTAACTTTCGCTGTTGAGGCAACCAGCTCGGCATCTACGGCCCGGGCTATCTCTCCCGAGAATACCGTACCGTTCGCCAAGTGTTTATTGATAACCTCTACCGTTACAGCCGGCACAACGTACACCTTAGAATCCCAAGGGATTCGAATGTCGACGACGGTCATGCCGCTGCGACCTTGTCACCGTCAGCCACTACAGCCTTCCGCTGAGCAGCTTCCTTCGCGACGAGGTCCGAGAATATAACGTCGTGAAGACGGATTTCTCGTACAACGGCACCGATAAACACCCCCTTAATTATCACCAGGTAGACCATCAGGTCCCTCACCATCTCGATGTCGTACTGGCGTTGGGAGATTTCGCAGAGCTGGAACAGCCTATCTTGCATCTGGTGAACGAGTCCACCGTTAGCAATCACTTTGTCACAGGTCTCTCTGAAACCCTCCGTCACCATCTCGTCGATGGGCCGAGTGATGGACTCGGGTGATGCAATAGTCATGCGACTCCCTTATTTTGCACAGTGCACTAAACTCAAATCATGAGATCCAAGCAACCAGCGGGCGCTGATTCTGCACATAACATGGCAATATACTCTCCTTGACAACCCTTGTCAAATAGTATTATATATAGTGTTTCATATCTGGAATCACCGCTACATATAGCGTCTGTCGAGAATGGTAATCAATAATGCTTGTGCTTTATGTCATATTATTGCTTACGTTATTGACAATTTAGCATTAATATGATAGATTAAGAACATCATTCACCAGTGGGCGTGAGGCTCATGGACGTGGAGAGGTCGTTAACAAGTCAGATCATTACAGTGCACGTTCTTTAGCACGTCTATTTATATTCATGCTTTAAGACGCACTGATAACAAAGCTATAGGTATACGCAAGTATACCAGACAGTACCTTTCTTTCAGGTGTGGCGCGCCAGTTAATCATTTATATGGTTAATTGACACGCTGCACCTGACCTAGTGTCACGCAGCTGGGGGTCCTCCCCAATCTTTATTGATTCGGGGTCATCCCCAACTCGACACACGAAATAGGAAAGGGATACTATGTCCACCATCGATATTGCCGATGAGGCAGATGCCGCCACTAATGCGCTGCTCGACTTGAGCGCCGCAGGCAAGAAGGAAGTCAAGAAGCGCAGGAAGGAGATCAAGGATGCACTCAAAGTGCAGTCCGAGATCGACTACGGCGCGCGCTTGGCAAAGCGACGCTTGCAGGACAGGATCGACGAAGCAGAGGAAGTCCTCAGCCAGATCGATCCTGACCTGCCCGTTGCCCCTCCTTCCACCGAGCCCGTCGCTGCACCCGCAGCGGTCGTTCCCGAGCCGGTCATCACCGAACCCGAGCCCGTCGCTGCACCCGCAGCGGTCGTGCCCGAGCCGGTCATCGACACCGTCGTCATTCCCGCACCCGCTCCGGCGGCTGTGGTTGTGACGCCGCCGGCTCACCACTGGTACACCAACTTCAACCCGAGGCGGTGGAACTGGCATCGCTGGGGATGGCTCATCGCTTTCGCGACCGTGCTCGCCCTGCTCGTCGCCGCCCTCCTTTGGGGGTGGTTCGTGCAGGACTGGTTCTTCAACCACGATCCCAAGTGGCACGTGGCTGGAGTTATCCTGTCGATCCTTCACTGGGTCGGCTGGCCGGCACTCGGGTTCTTCCTGAGTGGCTACTTCACCTCCCCGGAGGACGAGGTAGCTCAGCCCAACCCGCCGGCACCGCCAGCCGCTGTGCCCGTAGCGTAATGCGGACAGGGCGAAGAGTTTTGACTCTACAAGATTTGTCTTGTGGCGGCTCATACCGCCTCGCTCGCTAGCCCATCCTTTCCCTGGGGCTTTAAGAATTAGGGACCGATTGGCCTAGGAGGTCAAAATGAGCAAGAAAGCAAAGGGGATTGTGGCAGCCATTGCTGCAGTCGTCGTTGTGGGGATCTTGCTGGTGCCGTTCGCCTTCCAGGCCACGGATTCCAGCAACACCCCGTCCGGCACTGTTGCGTTCGACCCGGAAACCGATCTGGTTCCCGACGACGCGCGGTGCACCGATAACCACTTCATCGACTCCTCCCTGCAGACCGTTAAGGTCGGCAATTCGGAGTACCGTCAGTTCGCAACAGCAGTCTCGATCCCCGTCGCGGGGTCCGACGACGAAGCTGTGAACAAGGAGGTCACGATGGAGGTCTGTGGTAACCCCACGTTCCTCCGTATGATCGCCGACGACATGATGCTGTGGACCGTCAAGGGCGCAGAAGGCAACAAGGCGTGGATCCAGGTCATTCTGGATGACATCAACACCAACGGTCTCGACTCGTTCGTCGAGAAGACCGAGAACGACGTGTTGATCGTCACTCCTCAGTTCCAGAAGTACGCTGGATGGCTCAACGCCGTCCTGCTCCGCTTCACGACCGAGGGTAAGCAGTCGCTCACCTCGATCAGGAACTGGGAGGTCCCCGCCGATGCCTCACCTATCACACTGCCGACCGCAAGGTTGGCGTCCGAACAGGAGAGCAAGCCCGCATGGGTGCGCACACTCCTGGACAAGAACGGCAACTGCCTCTTCCGAATCGGTTTCAACGCCGAGGACAAGAGGTTGGAAGTCTTCGAGTGTGAAGGAACTCCGGCCCAGCCTGGGTGCACGGAGAACTGCAGTGAGGTGCCCCCGTGCACCACTAACTGCGGTCCTCCTCCCTGTACGGTGAACTGTGACGCGAAGAACCAGATTGACAGTGTGGATGAGCCCCCGTTCGTCGCCCCGAAAGGGATTGACGCACCGGAGCACACTCCACCGGTGGCACCCGCGGTTCCTTTGAACCCGGCAACCCCGCCACACTCCGATCCTGTTCCCGTTCCCGCTCCCGCGCCTGATCCCGTTATCGCGCCGCCACCTACACAGGCGCCGACTACACCGATCGCGGATCCAGACGCCTGATGAGTGAACCAGGGGGTGACACGACCTGTCGTGCTGCCCCCTGGGAACCTCGCCTACAGCTTTGACCTAAGGAGTCTATCTTCTATCTGGTGGTTCGCCCACCTCATAGTCTTAGATTCCTTGGGAGTAATCCCTTACTCGTGCGGCAAGAACGTGCACATTGTAATGATCTGATTTGTAACATTGACAATCCGGTAACAGTGTTTTCAATTTTTATATTAAGTTTGATTCAATCCTGCGAGATGAATCAAGAAACGGAGAATCAATAATGAGTAAATTACTCTCACTCATCCGCCGTGCTCCAAAACGCGTAACAGCAGTTGTCGCAATGATTGCAGCAGCAATTATTGTTCCAGTAGCCGTCTTCGCTTATGGTCCGGTAGACCGCGCAACATTTACGTTCGCAAACCCTGCCCCTTACGTTACATTTAACTCGATCACCGACAACCCAAGTGTTGGCGATGAGCGAAACTTTGTACGTGTTCGTGAAAAGGGCACACAAGCTGACTACGACGAGAACGTTTCGCTCCAAGCGGGCAAAACGTACCAAGTTATGGTTTATTACCACAACAACGCAGCCACTAGCTTAAATGCAAGTGGTGCTGGCATTGCAAAAGACGTTACCCTACGTATGCAGATGCCCGGAGAAGTTACAGCTAACACAACATCACTTGTTAGTGGTTTCATCAACTCATCTAACGCTAACCCTACATCTGTATGGGACAGCGCAAACATGAAGAACGAAACTGGTGACAAGCTGTACTTGCGATATGTTCCTGCATCAGCAAAAGTCACAAGTAATGGTGCTGTTAATGGTGCCACACTTCCTGATAGCTTCCTCACGTCTGGAACCCCGCTGGGATATGACAGCCTAAATGGCTCACTTCCTGGTTGTAACCAATTTGCTGGATATGTTATCTACGAATTTGTTGTCGATAAGCCTGATTTCTCAGTCGAGAAGCAAGTGAGTGTTGACGGTGGTAAAACATGGTCAACTAATGCTCAAACAACCCCTGGTAGTACGATTCTTTACCGAGTTATCTACACTAACAAGGGCACAACTCAGCAAGACAACGTGACAGTGAAGGACACCCTTCCTGCAAACGTAAGTTACGTTCCTGGAAGCACGCTCGTAGCAAGCGCCTTTACTGGCGGTGGTTACAAGGCTGCAAGTGATGGCGTTACAGCGGCTGGTTTAAATATCGGATCATACGGTCCAACTTCAAACGCTTACGTTAAGTTCAGCGCCAAGGTTGCCGATAACGCAACTCTTCCTACTTGTGGAGTGAACACTCTCCATAACGTTGCGAATGTTATTACTAGCACTGGAACAAAAGAGGCATCAGCTGACGTTAAGGTTAATAAAGAATGTCAGCCTGGAAAAATCACTGTCTGTGAACTCTCTACTAAGAAGATCGTTACGATCGACGAAAAAGATTTCGACAGTAACAAGTACACTAAAGACTTGTCTAAGTGTGCCGATACTCCACCTGAACTTCCAAAAACAGGTACAACCGAAAACATTGTTGCCATTGTTGGCCTTGGTGCCCTGATTGCAAGCCTTGCTTACTACATCGCTAGCCGTCGTGCATTGAACCAATAACAAGAGTCTGACCGCTCCTCACACTACTGAAGCGATTCAGACGAGTAACCCCCGCCTTAAAACGGGGGTTACTTTTTTTGCTATAATAAAAACCAATATGGCAAACAAGCAGAAGAAAAAACGCAACAAAGTCTATCAAGGTGCTGACGCAGCCATTGTTCGACCGACCGTCACAAAGATCACTGCAGTCAATCGCTCACGAATAGGGCAGTGGTGGTTTGATCACAAGCGTATCGCTCGACCCGTACTCATTACAACCGCTATCGTCGCAGTTGTCCTGATTCTGATTTTTGAGCTAATTCGTATCGCGAACGCGTAGTTTTGCTATCGGCAGACTAAACCCGAAAGTACTTCCTTTATTTTCTTTGGATGAGAAAATAATCTTTCCATCGTGAGCATCAATCACCTTCTTGGCAAGAAATAGCCCCACACCCGTTCCATCTGGTCGTTGCTTACGAGCATTGGTTGCTCTAAAGAATTTATTAAATAATTGAGCTTGTTCAGCAATTGGAACACCAATTCCCGTATCTTTAACGGTAAACTCGACGCGACTTGCAACTACCGACAATGAAACCTTAATCGTTGACTTCTCTTTCGAGTAATAAATGGCATTATCGGCAAAGTTCATTATCACTTGCTGGATTTTATTCTCATCAAGGTTCAGCTTCGGGAAATTCTTTGGTTGTTTATAGGTAAACTTTAGCTCGCGCGCACTCGCATTTGGTTCGAGTGCTTCAAGCTCCCTAGCGACGAGCTTCGCGAGATCAACAGGTTGCTTGTCGATAATAAACTTCCCTGTCTGCAAACGAGACACATTCAAGAAATCACCAATCAGACGGACCATTCGCTCACTACTGACAAAAGCTTCTTGAAGAAGGTGTTTTTGGTCAGGCGACACCTTTCCGACATCACCCTCCATCAGCATACTAATATATCCTTTAATACTTGTTAAAGGAGTCCTTAATTGGTGACTAGCCATGCTAATAAACTCATCTTTTGCTTCGTCGAGACGTTGAAGCTGGGCATTACTCGCACGCAGTTCACGAGTGGCACTATTAATGCGCTGTTCGAGGCTCGAGTTGAGATTCTTAATTTCCTGAACCGAAAGAGCATTTTGAATCGCAATACCTAATTCGTCTGAAATTGTACGAAGGACCCTTCGATCGCGACTTGTATACTTTGAGGTGAGATGCTCACCTAAACATAACAACCCTAATGCGCCGTCCTCTCTCACGATGGGCATAACCATGGCAAGCTTGTGGCTCTTCAACAGACGCCGTAGATTAATCGGCAATTCATGAGCTGAAGCTTGTATTAAACCGCCGTAGTGATCAAGTTCGCGCGCATCTCGATATGGAAGCTTTGTGTGATTATTAGTGCCATCGGACAGCGACCCCTTGTCACCAACGTAGACAAATATGAATACCTGTTCGCTCTTGAGCATGTCGGCTATCATCTCGGATGTGCGTTTCAGTAATTTTCGTAAGTCAGTTGTTTCTGACAATATCGTGTTAAGTTTGGCGTAAAAATCATCAATATTATAAACATCCTTGTAGAAGAGTCTGTTTGTGACACGGTCAAAAAATTTCTTAATAGGCTGAAAGATGAATGCAAGTGTCAGTGTTAATACTATATTCAAGAATGTTTGCCCAACTGTTGCAGTTTGCCCAAGCAAAACATTAAAGATGATGAAAGCAACGAGAAGATATACTCCAGCAAGTGTAATGAGTGACAGTCCATAGGCAACTGTCCGAACGACCGCCTGGCGAATATCAAACAGACCATGACGGGCGATAGCGTAAAATACTGACGCGACCATCAAGAAGGCGAATAGGGGCCCCAACCCAATCCATTGGTAATCCCCAAAGAGTGGAAGAATAAGATTGAAGTACGCACCCCCTGCTAAACAGATCGCTAGTGAAATTATCAATGCCCTTAGATGGTTGTGGCGATGCGAACGAAAAGCACGTAGCGTCATGTAGCCCAATCCTATTAAAACGTATGAGCTAAACAAGGCGCTATAGACGATATAGGTTGGAAGTACTAAACTAACGTCACTCGTCGCTCCATTAACTGTACCAATGAAGAAATTGGGCATAACAATCAAGACACTCATAGCAATCCACGGCAATAAAGCAATAATTGATATACTCTTTCTCAGAGGCTTATGCACAAACGAGAAACTAAATACCAAGAAGTTGTATGCAATTGCCAGTGCAGCAATATAGTAAACGGCGACGAATATTGTAGCGAGTGTTTGGTTGGCAACCAAACTAAATAAGCCCACAAAGACCGCCCACAAACCAACACTACATGCAAATAATACGAATGGCCATTTACTGCCCTTACTGTCTGTTCCACTAACGAGAACAACGACCCCCAACGCTAAGCAAAAAAGACCCGCTATAAGAGGAAGTATGTCGAAGATCATGGTTTACGAATTTCCATAACCGCATAAACGCCGTCTTGCGAGTGAGTAATGACCACCTGATCAGTATCAACCACTGTCCTCGATTTTTGCACAATCGATAAAAGCTCAGTATCACTACGCATGATTACTTCTGGCCATCCGACAGCCTTTTGGTTATAAAGAGGATGCGGTCGAGATTTTAACATATTTGAGACTATCATAGAACCGCCTGAACGTAACTTCGGATACATCATTCTTAAAAACGTCGCAGCCTCGTTGTCATTTAGATATTCCCATAATCCTAGCGCATCAACGACATGTAGAGACTCTTTTTCAACGTGTCGCGCTTCAATATAACTTCGGCCTTCAAAAGCACTTATTCCTTCCTCGTTGGTATGACTTGGGCCATATTCAAATGAAGAGTGTTCGATAGTTGACTCAGAAATTAACAATTCTGCACTTGCAAGTGCTTCCGCATCATTGTCAAAAAAGTTCCAATCCACCTCCTTAAAAGCCTGTCGCTCTATTTGCAAAGTAGCGCGAATATTTGGCACAGCTGCACCGCTACCAAGGCTAACAATCTGAAGACGATCCTGTGTTGCAACTTCGGCCTTCCGCACGAGGAGATCACTATAGATAGCTTGACGTGCACGCAGACCGATCCCATCGGGCATGTAGGTAAAAAGT
This sequence comes from Candidatus Microsaccharimonas sp., assembly GCA_049296095.1. Classification (GTDB taxonomy): domain Bacteria; phylum Patescibacteriota; class Saccharimonadia; order Saccharimonadales; family Saccharimonadaceae; genus Microsaccharimonas. The sequence continues at coordinate 674,584 of JBAQRV010000001.1, read as the reverse complement.
TCCAGTGTCCGAGAATCAAGCTTTCTATCTTTTAAAAATCTCCCTCCGCCCTCGTCGAGCCTCTGCAACGGCTCAAGCGCGATCGCTAGCATCATCTGCGTCCCCCATTCCGTCATTTGCGTAGGAAATCCTTGGTCGTAATAGAGTTCCATAGCAGGTTTGTTTGCACGGTCCACAACCAATTGCTTTTTTCCGTTAGAATATCTTTCGACTGTGGTAGGTTTGAGGTGCGGATTAAGAGCAAGTATCATTTCTGCATGATTTGCCATTTCAAAGAATTTTTGTCTAGTATTTGGATCATTGTCGCTCTGATCACCAACCACTACCTCTCGTCGATGATAGCTCCGCCCTAAAGCATCAAAAACACGGTCATTACTCACTTCGACAACCTCGCCTATAGTCGGCTTTCTGAAAAGTCGCTCTTCGTCTAATTCATGTTCCGCAGTGAAAGTCATACAAGCTCCAATAGGCAGGTTTTTGTTATATGGTGTGTCTACTGTTATTATATTACTTAACCATGACCAAAATTGCCATCATCGAAGACGACACTGTTATCAGCCAAATGTACCGCATGAAATTTGAAGCTGATGGTTTCGACGTGCAACTTGCCAACAATGGCAAACGGGGAGTGGCACTTGTTGAAAACTTCCAACCAGATCTTATTCTTATGGACCTTCAGATGCCTGAAATGAATGGTGCCGAAGCATTAGCTGCTATCCGAAAAGAGAAATGGGGTAAAGATGTGCCTGTTATCATCCTCACCAACCTTGGTCAGGAGGAATCACCAAAAGAAATTCGCAATCTAGGTATACATAGTTACATCGTCAAAGCCGAGTTGACCCCTCGTCAAGTCGTTCAACGCGTCAAAGAAGCTCTAGGCGTCTAGTACTTCGGTTGCTTTAGCTGCCTGAATAACATTGTCAAACAGTGCAGTCACCGTCAGCGGACCAACGCCACCTTTTTCAGGCGTAATTGTCAGATCAGTTCGTTCGCGGACATCTGTGGCGAGATCGCCAACAATCTTGCCATGCTCGGCTGCCGTTCCCGCATCAACAACCACCGCGCCAGGTTGGAGCATTTGACTCCGAATCAAGCTCGGAACACCGGTTGCAGTCACGACAATGTTCGAACTTCGAACCGCCGATGCGAGATCTTCGGTTGAATCATCATAGACACTCACGTCATAACCTGTCGTCTGCCATAATCGTTCCAATGGCGCACCGACTAGCCTTCCTTTACCAATAATCGCAATCTTCTTACCCTTTAGGTCGACATTATACCCAGCCAATAGCCAGTCAATCGCCATCGCCGTGGCTGGAGTCAGCAGAGCATTCTCACCTAACCCGTCGACATCCTTGTGAGGAGCAACTGCATTCACTGCCTCTTCAGTCTGATTTTTATCAGCCAAAGGTAATTGAATAATAATCCCATGAACCGAATCATCGTCATTCAACTGCGCAATAGTCGTCATCAGATCAGCTTGGTCAATCTTGTGAATAGCAACATCCACCAAAATGTCCTCACCGTATTGCTGTTTCAAATGCACATAAGTATCAATGACCGGATTGTCGATCGTTTGAATAATCGCTAATTTTGGGGCGATGTGTGAAGCTTGGCGCAAGGCACGCACTTGGCGAGATTGACGCTCTTCGATAAAGCCCGCCAACTCTTTTCCGTCTAGAATTCTCATTGGATATAGCTTACCAAATCATGTGCTACAATGAAACTATTATGGATAACTATTACTACACAGAACAGGTTTATACAACAACTGACCCAGAGGCAGTCGCAGCTGCGGTCGCAATCTCAGGAGCGATGATTTTCTTCAGCTTCTTCTTCGCAATCATTATATATGTGATCTATGCCATCTTCCTTGGCAAAATCTTTAAGAAAGCCGGCGTCCCATCATGGATCGCTTGGGTACCCTTCTATAACAGTTGGAAAATGCTTGAAATCGGTGGTCAGCAAGGCTTCTGGGCTATCCTGGCAATTATCCCATTCGTCAACATCGTCTCAACAATCTTTATGTATATCTCTATGTATCACATTGGTAAGAAGCTCGGTAAAGAAGGGGTATTTGTCCTTCTCGCCATCTTCCTTCCTGTCGTCTGGCTTATCTGGCTTGCCCTTGATAAATCAACCTGGAATGACAAGGCCTCAAGCGCTCCATCACTTCACAAGGCTTAGTTACTTTTTCCTTGTAGCTCGTCCGAATCGAGTCACAATATAGATCAATACAAGTCCGCCTGCGGTAATAATCAGGCTCGTTATAAGTATTTGGTTATAGCCACCGTTTGCTGGGTTCAAGAATGGATAAGGATACCAGTTGGCAATCGGTCCGCGGAACAGCGAGTAAATGAGGTAAAGAATCGGAAAGATAATCCACGCCAAACCTTGGCGAAAAGCAAATCGGCGCGCTGGTGGATCCATAATCCAATCAATCGCTACGGCAATTGGGATGAGATAGTGAAGCACTGTATTATCCCACGGCACTGCTGTTAATTGTGCATTTTCAATCCCCGCAAGTAGCACCGCAAACACGATACCGGTCACAATCATAAAGAAGGTACTGGCACCTCTCATAAAATCAAGTTTTGCACTCTTCTTGCCCGCATAGGTCGCAAAAGCACTGATCAGAAATACGGTAGCGGCGATGATATTTGCCTCGATCGTAAAGAAACTAAAGAAGTTGGCAGGGTTAAAAATACCTGTGGCAACAAGCGTTGCGATTTCAGTGACAATCGCACTAAAGCCAAGTAGTGCGAAAAATAATTTGTACCCGACGAGATAATTCTTTTTCATAACTAAACTATACCAGAAACACAAAAAGCTTCCGAAAAAGGAAGCTTTTCAATCATTTCGTGGAGGGTCAGGTGGGACTTGAACCCACGACATTCTGCTTAAGAGGCAGACGCTCTAACCAGCTGAGCTACTGACCCACAATGTGGTACACCCGGCAAGATTCGAACTTGCGACCCTCTGTTCCGAAGACAGATGCTCTAATCCACTGAGCTACGGGTGCGTGATTTTGCACGAAGTACAGGGGTCATTGTAGCATAAACTGACTCAAAAGGCTATAATTAAATGCTAGATGGAAGTCCACACAAACATACCCCTTAAAAACCTCCTCACGATGAAACTGGGTGGCCCTGCACGCTTTTTTACCGAAGTCCACTCAACCGACGAACTCATCACTGTTTACCGCAACGCTCGCTCAAAAAATCTACCAATATTTATATTAGGCGGCGGTAGCAACATCATCGCCAAGGACGAAGGGTTTCCAGGTCTCGTTGTCCGTATTCGTATCCCCGGTTTCGAAATTATTAATGATGATATAAATACAACAACAATAAAAATTGGGGCAGGGGAGAGCTGGGACGAGACCGTCAAGCGAACCGTTGACATGCGGCTTACTGGTATCGAAGCATTGTCGTCGATTCCAGGGACAACAGGGGCGGCGCCAGTTCAGAATATTGGCGCCTATGGCCAAGAGATTTCCGAGACCCTCATCTCTCTCGAAGCCTACGACTCACAGACTGATCAGATCGTTACTCTCACAAATGAACAATGTGAGTTCTCTTACCGACACAGCATATTCCGTGGTTCTGAGAAGGATCGTTACGTCATTCTCAATATCACCTTAAAATTGTCCAAGAATCAACCTCAGCCACCTTTCTATGAAAGCTTGCAAACCTATTTCGATCAGCACAATATCAAGCTCTACACTCAACAAACCGTGCGTGATGCTGTCATGGCAATCCGTGCCGATAAACTCCCCGACCCTGCCACGAGGCCAAATACTGGGTCGTTCTTCAAGAACGCAATTGTTGAAGACTGGCAATTAAACGATCTAAAAAAGACCTATCCAGACATGAAAACCTTTGATATGGGTAATGGGACGGCTAAAGTTCCGACAGGTTGGCTCATCGAGCAAGCAGGCTTAAAAGGTCAGCTCCTTCACGGTATGCGCGTTCACGACAAAAACAGCCTCGTCCTTATCAACGAATCCGCAACCAGCTATACCGATCTTGCAACAGCGCGAGACGAAATTATAGGTGCAATTCGCGACAAATTCCGCATTCTAATCGAGCAAGAACCGCTCGAGCTCTAGGACACTTGCGATTTGAGCTCAAACCCCTTATGCTATAGTCATGCGAACGCGTGGGTTTACCATTGTCGAATTGATCATTACGATCACTATTATGGGCATCTTGTTGTTGCTTGCGGTTGTTAATCTTAGTTCAAGCCAAATGAGCTCTCGCGATGCCGAACGAACCGCTGACGTTGAGATAATTGCTTCTCACCTTGAAAATTTTTATAGAGTCGGTTACGATAATAGCCCTAGCGATGTCGGTCGATACCCTTCGGCGGCATTTACAACAAGTGGCGGCGAAGCCTTTATTCTTCAAGTACTACGTGATATCGATCCCGATGCACTACGCGCACCAGGCGTCACTTCACCGGCGCTCAGTTTAATATCTGCAACTAATAATTTACAGACAACAACAGGCGTATTGCCTCAACCGACTATTAATCAATACGTTTACCAACCGCTCAATGCTGATGGCTCCTTAAATAGTACTGGCGCAACAGGTCGAAAGTATAATCTCTACTACCGTCTCGAAAAAGATAACACCGTCTACGTGGTAACGAGTAAAAATCGATGATAAAATCTTCCCAATCTGGTTTCACCGCAGTCGAACTCCTCATCACTCTCTTCGTTGCTGCTGCCTTTTTGATTGCCGCCTACCAGCTATTCAACGTCGTCATTAAGGACGGTGGCCAAGCCCGCGCTGAATCGAGGGCGAGTAATGTAGCGTACGACTATCTTCGGAGATACTCACCTCAGGCGGTTAATCCCTGTGTTGCGTCTACCCCCCTCACTAACTCGTCTGTAGAGATCGATGGACTGTCTAATGTGTCTATTTCGGTAGTAATCTCCTGTCCTCCAGGTCTCACTGTCTCGGGACTATCTAAGATTGAAGTTATTATCACCTATAACGACCCTCAGCAAACTCTGAAATTCTCAACCTACGCTAACGGAATTACCGTTAGTAGTATCTTGACTTCATGGAGTATGGGATGATCCGTCACACACTGCAACGCGGCTTTACCCTCATTGAAATGCTCGTCATCGCGCCGATCGTCATTTTGGCAATTGGCGCCTTCTTGACTGTCATTATCAGCATGACCGGTGAGGTTCTCTCATCACGAGCATCAAATGTCCTCACCTATAACGTCCAGGATGCCTTAAATCGGATAGAACAGGACGTCAAGCTCAGCACCACCTTCCTGGCGACAAACAATATTACCTTGGTTGCTGGCGAGGCACAGGGCTACAACAATGATGCGACTGCCTTTACGAACGTTGGCGGGACTAGTGGGACGAGTCTGATTCTCAATACCCTTGCCACCACCGGTAATCCATTGGCAACAACTAGCGGTATTGTCTACCAAAAGGACAAACCAAATGCCTGCGGCGATAGTCGAGTCGCTGATAACACACCGATGAGTATTAATATTGTCTATTTTGTTAAAAACAACACGCTATGGCGTCGCACCATTATGCCGTCAAATTACACCAGCCTGTCTGTCTATTGTGTCGCTCCGTGGCAACAACCAAGCTGCGCACCAGGCTATACGGCTGTCTTCTGCAAGACCGAAGACATCAAACTTGTCGAAGGTGTCACGGCGGCAAACTTCAACGTCAGCTACTACAATTCCGCTGCTTCAACCGCGGTCAATACAGTCGCTTCAGATACCTTAGTATCAATTGGTGAACGTGGCACCGCCCTACAGTCACTCTCTACGGCAAGTGTCGCTATCAATGCCTCCCAAAACGTCGCAGGGCGAACAATCGAACGATCAGCTGTTGTGCGTGTTAGTCGCCTTGATACGAATGCTTCGGCTATTGCGGATGTCGTTACCCCAACAACGCCGAGTGCTCCCACCCTATCGGGCGTACTGTCTAGCCCTACTTCGGTGATCTACACATGGCCAAAAGTCAATGGCGCCGACTCATATACCTTCCAATACAACATCAATGGTGGCGCCTGGCAAACACCTGTCACTAACCAGAACGTCAATACTTATACGGTCACAGCTGGTACCCATACTGATGTGATTAATGGCCGAGTCTCAGCAACTAATACTGCAGGGACGTCGGCATACAGCGCAACCTCTACCATTACAATCCCTAAGTGGGCTAACTTTAATTTCCAAAATGGCTGGGTCGACTACGGCGACGTATGGGCACCAGGTGGATACACAAAAACCTCTGCTGGCGTTGTTGTACTAAAAGGCTTATTGAGAAGACCAGGTAATAGCACAAACCCTCAGACCATTGCGACTCTACCCGTAGGCTACCGTCCGTCACAAAACTATATTTACCAAAGAGTAGGTAATAGTGCGGTAACACGTGTTGATGTTCGTGCTGATGGGGTCGTGCAGATTTCTGGAATCAATAGCGATGTAAGTTTAGATGGTATCGCCTTCCAACCAAGTGGGACAACTTTTACATCCCTCTCGTTACTTAACGGGTGGGTCGTCTACGGTGACTCGTTCTACGGACAGGCCCCTGGCTATGCCATTGATGGCAGCGGTCGCGTCGAACTACGGGCGATGATATCCGGAGGAACAGCAACTGACGGCACTGATCTATGGACGCTTCCCGCCTCAACTACGCCTAATCAATATATGCACATGCCTGCCTTTGCAAATGGTAATACTGTCTTTTCCGTTAGCGCTTCACCAAGTGTTGCAGATGCAAAGGGCGGTAGCAATGCATGGTATTCAATTCACTCACTTTATTGGCCATCGAGTCGCGCAACCGGCAGCACCTGTACAACTCAGTGGTGCAATATGACCCTGCAGAACAGCTGGGTTCATTACGGTGCTCCGTTCTCGACACCTCAATATACCAAGGGAAGTGATGGAGTCGTCAGTCTCAAGGGACTCCTCGGTAGGGGAAGTGCAGCAACCCAAGATACAAACATCTTAACCCTGCCTGCTGGCTATCGACCAGCTGGCCGACTGCTGATATCTGTTGCTAATGCTTACAACGGCGTTGCCCGTATCGACATATTGGCGAATGGCGATGTTAGATATATTCTTGGTTCCAATGTCTGGCTCAGTCTTGATGGTATCAACTTTGTCGCTGAACAGTAAATTTGCATCTAAAGAATAAGGTACTATATAGTGATAATGAACATGCTAACGCTTAAAAAATCTGGCTTCACTATCATCGAGCTCCTTATCGTGATTGTCATCATCGGTATCCTCGCCACGATTATGATCGTGTCCTATAGTGGCGTTACTCAACGCGCAAATAATTCTACCGCCGAGGACACGGCTAACATGGTCGCTCGCAAACTGGAAAGCTTCAAGTCCGAAACTGGCGCATACGCCTATGATATTAGTAGTCTTACTAGCGCTCACAGCAAGCCCTATTATATCGACGCTACTACTGTGGCGTTTGATCTGGGAGCGACCCAACCCACCACCCCAAAGACGGTCAAACTCCTAAAATGCGGTACAACACCTAATGCGACTCAAGCCAACATCAGCAGTACCAATAACAATATTAGGGGTACTCGCGTCTATTACTGGACCTACACCAACGGTGGCAATGCCAATAGTTACGTCTCTGTTGGTAATGATTCGGGGTCCGGTATCGCTTGCCCGACCTCATAAAATTGAGCTAAAAAGCTTGCGCTTATTGCGCTAGCGTAGTACATTAGTCTCAGAATAAACTACATTATAAATAGGGGGCAACTCAACAATGAGTCTCAATAACATCAAAGCTAAATTACAAGCACAAAAAGGCTTCACGATCGTTGAACTCTTGATTGTGATTGTTGTTATCGGTATCCTGGCCGCTATTACACTTGTTTCTTATAACGGTATTACTAGCCGAGCAAATGCTGCGAGCGCAAAAGCAACCGCGGCAACCGTACAAAAAAAGGCTGAGCTCTACCAAGCTGACGGCCCTACTGGAAAATATCCGTTCGCAGCAGCCGACTTCACGGGTGCAGCAACGACAGCCTCTTATTACATGAGCGCGACGAATCCAAACTGGAGCTTCGCTGCCAGTACTGCTACGCTAAGCGCATCAAACGGAACCAACACTGTTGTTATCCGTAAATGTGCTGCTGCTACACCATCACCGGATCAGCAAGCGACAATTGATACCGCGGCAGAGATTTCAGGATTAGAAATCTGGTTCTGGGACTACAACACGGGTGCGGTCACCAGCACCCCTGTTGATGTCGGTGATACTACTGCCTGCCCTACCGCAGCATAGTATAGACAACATTAGCAAATTAAAAACGCCGCATCTCGCGGCGTTTTTCTTATTCCTATAAAATACTACTCTAGATCACTCGGCAGCTTGAAACCCTTAGCAAACTCGATAACTTCTTCATGAAGACTCGCCAAAGCAGCCTCATCCTCACGCTTATCAATCGCCTGCTTCATCCACTCAGCTAGCTTTTCCATATGCTCCTCTTTCAAGCCACGAGTTGTCACGGCTGGAGTTCCTAAACGAATGCCGCTTGGACGAAACGGTGGCAGCTCATCATCTGGGATAGAGTTGGCATTCAAGGTGAGCCCAATTGCATCAAGTGCATTCTCGGCCACCTTCCCATCAATCCCAAAGCTCTTATGCACATCAGCTAGGATAAGGTGATTACTAGTTCCACCAGTCACCAGGCTGAATCCTCGAGCTACCAGTGCGTCTGCCAACGCCGATGCATTCTTTACTACTTGAGCGGCATAATCCTTGAATTCAGGCTGTAGCGCTTCATGGAAGGCAACCGCCTTGGCTGCGATCACATGCATGTGCGGACCACCCTGCATTCCAGGGAAAATCGCCCGATCAATAAGGGTTGGGATGTTCTCAATCGTCTTTTCAGGAGCGCGCAGTGGATTTCCTACCACCCCCTTGGTCAAAATAAGGCCACCACGCGGTCCGCGGAGGGTTTTGTGGGTTGTTGTCGTCATAACGTGGAAACCATGATCCAGCGGGTTCTCAGTAACCCCTCCGGCGATTAATCCGGCAATATGCGCCATGTCCGCCATCAACAAGGCCCCAACTTCGTTACCAATCTCAGCAAACTTATCAAAATCAAGCTCGCGTGGGTAGGCACTAAAGCCAGCCAGGATGATCTTTGGCTTATGCTCTTTAGCGAGTAGGCGTAGGTGTTCGTAGTCAATCTCACCCGTCTCCGTATTCTTCATCTTATAGCGGATAAAGTTATACAGTTTCGCACTCCGTGTCACTGGTGCACCATGGGTTAAGTGACCACCATGGCTCAGATCCATAGCAAGGACCGTATCACCTGGTTCCAGCCAAGCACTATAGACCGCTTCGTTAGCGGGCGCTCCAGAGTGGGGCTGCACATTGGCATGATCAGCATGGAATAGTTGCTTGGCACGATCAATTGCCAGTTGCTCAACCTGATCGGTAAAATCTTGACCTCCATAATAGCGGCGTCCAGGATATCCCTCAGAGTACTTATTAGTAAAGATACTCCCGAGAGCAATTAGTACGTCTCGGCTGACATAGTTTTCACTCGGAATGAGCTCGAGGCCAACTCTTTCGCGCTCCTCTTCACCTTTAATAAACGCCGCGATCTGATCGTCATGAGTAATAGTCTGTGGATCTGCCATTGTTCTCTCCCCTTTTCCTTGATTATATCACCCTGATAGCCTCTTGACTATATATCAACCATGATATATTATTATGGTTATGCAACCAAAAACCTATACGTCAAAGATTGGCACTCTGATACAAGAGACGAGACAGGCCCGCGGCATGACCCAAAGTCAGCTTGCAAAGGCCCTAAACACTAGTCAAAGCGCCATAAATCGCATTGAAAAAGGCGGCCAAAATATCAGCCTTGAGATGTTAGCGCGTATTAGCGACGTTTTGTCAAGCCAGATCATCACCCTCAATCAGTCGGGTTCAGTTAATTTCCGTATCGAAGGTGGACATAAACTTTCCGGCCACATCATCACCAAAACGAGCAAGAACGCCGCTGTCGCACTTCTTTGTGCCTCACTCCTCAACCGTGGCACAACAGTCCTCCGTCACGTCGCTCGCATCGAAGAAGTGAACCGTATCCTCGAGGTCCTCAATAGTATTGGTGTGAAGACCCGTTGGTTTGGCGATAACGACCTTGAGATTATTCCTCCTGCTCGCCTCAAACTTGAATCGATGGATGTCGAGGCAGCTCGAAAAACACGCAGCATCATTATGTTCCTCGGACCACTCATGCACCGCCACAAAACGTTTGAGATTCCCTATGCTGGTGGTTGCACCCTCGGTGAACGGACCGTCGAGCCACATCTGAGTGGCCTGGAATACTTCGGCCTCAAGGTAGACACCGTCACCGGTCACTACGAAGCAGTTTCAAAACCGATTCACCCAGAAAGGCCAATCATTCTATCTGAGCGCGGTGATACTGTGACCGAAAACATTATCATGGCAGCGGCACTGAACGACGGCGTTACCGTTATCCGCAACGCTAGCCCAAACTACATGGTACAAGATCTTTGTTTCTTCCTTCTTAAATTGGGTATCAAGATTGAGGGTATCGGCACAACGACACTGACTATCCATGGACAGAAAGATATCAATAAAAACGTTGAATATGCTCCATCTGAGGACCCAATCGAGGCGATGAGCTTTATTGCCGCTGCAATCGTGACAAAATCTGAGATTACTATCGAACGCGCCCCGATTGAATTCCTCGAAATAGAACTAAAATTCCTCGAAAACATGGGATTCCAGTATGAATTGTCTGATGAGTACACGGCCCTGAATGGTTACACTCGACTGGTAGACATCACAACAAAGCCAAGCGATCTGAAAGCACCGATCGACAAAATTCACTCAATGCCTTTCCCTGGTCTCAATATTGACAACCTTCCGTTCTTTGCCGTTATTGCGGCAACCGCCAAGGGCCGTACACTCATTCACGACTGGGTATACGAAAACCGTGCCATCTACCTGACCGAGCTCACTAAACTCAATGCCAAGATCGAGCTGCTCGACCCGCACCGTGTCTACATCGAGGGTCCGACCAAATGGAAGCCAGCTGAGGTCGTCACTCCTCCAGCTCTTCGACCTGCCGTTGTTATTCTCCTCGGTATGTTGGCTGCCCCTGGCGTCTCGACACTGCGCAACATTTACTCGATTAACCGTGGCTACGAGGACTTAGCCGAACGACTCAATACCCTCGGTGCACAAATAACTGTCATCCGCGACATCACCGAATAGGTATCCATTCTCCGACTTTGACCCCGTCATATTCTTGGTGATACACTACGTATATGGCAGTTGTGAACAAAGGTTTTAAAGCCAAGTCATACGAACACGAGAGACCTCGTACACTTCCCCCTGGACAAACAGAAGTTATCCAGTGGCCAATTCTATCCTATGCGCCTACTCCACATATCCCAACCGATACATGGAACCTCACTATTGATGGTGAGGTAAAGAAAAAGATCACTCTTAATTGGGATGAGTTCACAAAACTTCCCATGACAACGCTCAATACTGATATTCATTGTGTGACGCGCTGGAGCCGACTTGGTATGAAATGGGAGGGCGTCTCTCTCGATGACTTAATCGCACTAGCTGGCGGTCTCACCAAAGATGCCAATTTCGTCATTGCAACCACTTTCGAAGGCTACACCACCAACTTACCTATCCAGGATGTCCTCAACAACCAAGCAATGGTTGCGCTCAAAGCCCATGATGAGCCGCTCACTCCTGATCATGGCGGTCCCGCCCGCCTCTTCGTTCCCCATCTCTACCTCTGGAAAAGCGCCAAATGGATCAAGCAGCTCACCTTCACAAAAGAAGACCACCCCGGCTTTTGGGAAGTAAATGGCTATCACAACTACGGTGATCCGTGGCTTGAGCAACGGTACAGCGATGACTACTAGTCCGATTCAATGGATCGAGGCAACGGTTGTCGATAGTATCACCGAAACCCCCGAGGTGAAAAGTCTCATCCTCTCCTCACCCGATCTCCTGCCTCATCGCGCTGGCCAACACTACGAACTGCGCCTGACTGGCGAGGATGGTTATCAAGCAGCTCGCCTCTATTCTGGAGCGCCAGAAACGGATTCAAAAGACACGCTACGTCTGACAATTCAAGAGGTCCCTGATGGCGAAGTCACCCCATATATCCATCAGACGCTCGCTGTGGGTGATAAAGTTGAAATTCGCGGACCATTCGGTCGCTTTTTTGTCTGGCGAGAAACCGACGAACAGCCAGTATTGTTGATTGCTGGTGGCTCTGGGGTTATTCCTTTAGTTTCAATTCTCGAAGCCCATAAAAGATCAGGCTCTACCGCACCCATGCACCTTATTTATAGCAGTCATACGTTCGACGATATCATTTATAAAGACATCCTCCTCGATAATCCCTCTGTCACCATCACACTCACGACCAGCGCACCAAAGGATTGGACTGGTGAAACAGGCCGGATCTCTGTCCCATTACTACAGAACATTATTGCTGGTTATCCGAGTTCTCCAATTGTCTATGTTTGTGGCATGAGTCGATTTGTCAGCGCCGTCAATGATGCCCTACAGACGATTGGCATTCCATTATCTTCGATCAAAACAGAGCGCTTCAACTAGGGCCTACAGCCCAGCGACAAAATCCTGTACTTGCATGAGTGCGTTCATACCATCGTCATTATCGAGATTGAACTGATATTCATGCGGCAAAGCTGGCTGATGGTCAGCTGGATAAAACAAGCTCGTCACCTCTACGCCCAGTGAGGTCAGCTTATCGGCCATAGGCTTTGATTGCACATCCGTCAATGGATCGTTATTGCCCCCACTAATAAAGGTCTTTGGGAAGTTACTATCAACATGATAATAGGCAGACATCTGACGAATTGATGGTGCATTCTTATCCCTTGAGCCTGTATACGACCACACCGTCACATCATCGCCCCAACTAATAAGTTTGGAGAGATTCTCCTCAGGATGGGTCAATCCTTCCATTTTGTATATGCCACAGAATAAGACAACCGCCGCTAGATCCGACTTCGCAAGCGAAGGCACCACCCCCACTTCGGTTGCATACGACGGATTAGTAATAATCGTCGCCATCTGACTCGATAGCTGTGCTCCAGCCGAATCCCCGGCGAGAATAATCTTATTTGGATCACCATAAAAGCTCTCAGCATGAGCCTTAATATATGCATGCGCTGCGTTCAACTGATGAATTTGAGTTGGATAGGTCTTGTTTGGCGCCAGCGTGTAATTCACTGACACAACAACGAATCCCTTTTCAGCCAACAGTTCGAAGTATGGGCCAGCATTTGCCTTATCGCCCGATATCCAGGCGCCACCGTGGGTCCAAATAATGATCGGCAACTTTGCGCCATCGGCGACCTTTGCCTGAGGGATATAGACATCAAGTTTAGCATCATTATCGCCCTCACTGTATTGCTGATCTTTTAAAACTGTAATGAGCGTCGATGGCTTATGTGCCTCGAGAGCGACCAATTTCTTTTGCGCATCTTGATCAAAGACAGCCCGAATCACAAAAGCACCAGGAAATGGGCTCACCCTAAAGGCTACTACGACGACAAGGATAATCCCGAGAATAATACCAACTGTCCACAAAAATGGTTTGCGTTTAAAAAATGGCACTCGCTGAGACTTTTTTGTTTTCTTCATACATTAAATATAGCATAAGCACCTTCGTGGAACAGAGCGAGATACACGTTAGATACCGTCGGCTCGCGTCCAGTCGGTCGCCAGGTCGAATCCAAATGGATGGCGCGCTGCAAAGCCACCAGTATCATAGACTTTTCCCGGTCCTAGGCTCGTCTCTACCACGGAACACTTCGGATAGTTTGAATAGTTTGCTGCCACAATGATATAGCCCTGGGCATCTACCTTGGCACCGTCAGGCCGCACCGTATAATAGCCACCCTGACCACAACTACGCATCACGACATTCATATTCAAATCATAATAGGTTTCCCGATGGGAAACGCCGTTACTGTCCGTATAGTACTGAGCACCCTTAGCTGCGGTTAAGCCACCGCCATCGTTGCGAAGTCCAATAATTTCAGTTTGCGAAACCGCATTTCGAGTCACAATATTCGCAATCTCGACCCTCGAAACCTCAACTCCATCCTTAATCTCAATTTCATAGGTGATACTTCGGAGGCCTGGCTCACCCTTGCTTTGAGTTGTACGATAACCCAGCGGTCGGTCCGCATCGTAGACGATCTGGTTACTAAAAGGGATCTCCTGATCGACCGAAATAGTCTGAACGCCCTCACGCCAGACCCGCACTTCCATACCTTGAGAAATTGGCGTTGTTACTGGCACCGACACGCGCCCCTTCTCACCGAGCACAATATCCTTTTCGTCTAACATATCCCTCACCGTTTTGGCCAACGTCCGAACCTCTGTTCGCTTGCCATAAAGATCGAGTATAATCGTGGTTGCTCGTGTAATGGTCAGTTGCAGCCCAGCGCCGTCGTTCACAAAATTACTCAGCGGCTCCAATGTCGTTTTATCGTCGTCGTAAATAGTTACCCCGACATCCTTAGCAATCTGCTGCGCCGTCTGATACGGCGATATAGTCTTTATCCGAGTCGCCCCATCAACCACCACGACAGGCCTGGCACGATAAATATTTACCTGATATTCGGTTGCGATTAATTCCTGGTCGATAGATGGCTCAACGGTATCGCGTGGATCAAGTTCAATGTTTTGTGCCTCCAAAGCCTCACCAATTGTTTTTGCATCAGACAAAAAAACACTTGTCTCACCTCGGTCATATACCGTCATCAGTCGCTTATCACCATCTTGAGCCAAGGCAACACTACCCAACCCGACCACCGAAACGACGAGCAAGACGAGACTTAGTACAAAGCGCCACACCATTTGCTTCATTATACCACCAGAAGGTATTGACGATGCATGCTACTACGTGATACTATATAGCAGTAATAAGTGTTACTATGTACTGAATGAAAGGGGATAGCACTTGGAAAATATTACTGAAATGTTAAAAGGATCACTCGAGGGCTGCGTGCTCGAGATTATTAGTCGCGGTAAAACCTACGGCTATGACATCACTCAACAGCTCCGCACTCTCGGCTTCACAGATGTCGTTGAAGGGACTGTTTACACTATTCTGGTTCGACTCGAGCGAAACAATTTCATCGCATCAGAAAAGAAGCCGTCCGACATGGGACCACCTCGTAAATTCTATTCGCTCACCAAAGCCGGTCACAGTGAACTGCATCGATTCTGGGCGAAATGGGATTTTGTATCATCAAAGATTAATGAATTAAGGAGCAAATAATATGGGTAAAATTATAGACACAATCATCGGCAATCTCGAAGAAAAGAAAGCCTACCGACAAAACGAAGCACGCGCCAAGGCACTCCCTGCCGAGTACGCTGCCGCCTACAAAGAAATAAGAAACTATATTTTTAATACATCAGGTATACTCTCAATGGAGCCACTCAAAGCACTCGTCGACATGCTCGAAGAAGCAGCGGACAGCGACAGACGAGTCATCGATATCACAGGAACAGACGTCGCTGCCTTTGCAGACGAGTTGGTTCGAGGGGAGAAATCTTATAAGGACATACAGGGCAAGAAATTAAACCGAGATATTGCTAAGAAACGGGGGAAGTAAAGGAGAGGGTTACAACGAAATACTATGAGGTTATTGTTAAATTGGCAAGAGAACTCGTTATTTCGAAGCAACACTTAGTTTCGTAATATCACCCTTAAGAAATATAGGTTCAAGCCCCAGAATCTCATCAATTAATGGTGAATCTTCAGGCTGATCGTTAAGGACATAGATTGGTTTACCTAAATAGAACGATACAGCCATTTCCATTAGAACGTTTGGACCAATATAGTTTGTTTTACCATGCTTTTCATAATTCATCACGAGAATAGCATCACTCTGGGCAATCTCTTCAAAGTGTTCACGAATCAGCAACGCTTTACCGTGATACCCTACATGTGCAACTGACCAATCAGTCTTGGCTTCGTCATTCTCACGATGCTCGTTTCTCATTCTTGCTGCCGTCTTTGGTAAAATGACATTAATACCCAAATCCTCAAGTTTGTAACTGAATTCAATAACTTCTTTGTAGAATGAGGCGCTGGCACAGATAGCGAGATTTAGCTTTGACATAATTTAATCATAACAAAATACTTCCCAAAGGAAGTATTTATGGTTCTAAAGTGGTTCACTTGGTACCCCGGGCAGGATTTGAACCTGCGACCTTAGGCTTAGAAGTCCTCTGCTCTATCCAACTGAGCTACCGGGGCGTGTGATCATTATAGCAAGACTTACCCCTTACAGGTATACTAGTCGCATGCTCAAGGGAGAATTCATCAAAGATCGCTGGCTCGTACAGATGGTACGGGATGTTTGTCATACGCATGATATTACAGTCAAAACCTTCTCTCATGACTGGGTATTAGAACTTTCAAGAGGCGATCAGACTGAAAGAATTATTGGCTACAAATTCCCTCTTAACCATAGCGTTGCTGGCTTGTCTGCAGAAGATAAGGTGAGTAGTCATCTGATTCTTGATGCTCACCATATCCCATCGGTCCCGCACGTTCTTGTGAGAACAAAGTCGATTCATTATGACACACACCAAGCGGCCGAATGGAAACAAGTCGTCATTAAGCCGCTCATTGGCACGAGCGGTCACGGCGTCCAAAAATTCAATAGCACTAAAGAAGCGATCGCATGGATAGACACCGAACCTAACGATGCCTGGGCTATCTCACCGTTCATACCAATAAAGCGCGAGATTCGTTTAATAGTTCTTGATCAAGCAGTACTATTGGCCTACGAGAAACGCCCCGTTACAATCGACGGACTTGCAATGTTCAACCTGGGACTCGGCGCTGTGCCCTTGAAAATAAACGCACCCAATGAGATTCAAGCACTTGCCATCAATGCCTGCAAAGCACTGCAACTACGACTCGCTGCTGTTGATATTATTGAGCGACGGGACGGTTCATTTATGATTCTTGAGATAAATGACGGCATTATGATGGAACACTTCTCTCGAGCTTCAAACGAATATAGACAGGACGCTCAGCGCGTGTATGAAAGTATTGTACTAACTATGTTCTCTGCTCATGAGCAACCCCTTCATATGGCGGACCTTCATAGACAACCTCCCAGCCAAGGTATATAGTATGCATCATGGAAACACTCACTACCCCGCAGATTATCTTTGTCATCCTTATCGCTATCTGGACATTATTTTGGAAAGGTCTCGCCCTTTGGCATGCAGCGCGGAAAAAGAACCAGGTATGGTTTGTCGTACTCTTGCTAATTAACACTGTCGGGATACTCGAAATTGTATATCTGTTCTTTGTGGCAAAAGTGAAGCCACGTAAACTCTTATCGTAGCGTAATCAAAAAGAACTTACAAAAAACGGCTAGAAAAGTTCTAACCGTCTCCAATGCTTCATCTGGTGCGGGCGGCGAGAATCGAACTCGCATCGCATGCTTGGAAGGCACGAATATTAGCCATTATACGACGCCCGCAGATTTAGCCATTATACCATATTCTCTTATCGAGTCACATCTGTTAAAATAACATAGCACAAACATTCGTGGCGAATGTAGCTCATTTGGTTAGAGCGACGGGTTGTGGTTCCGTAGGTAGTGGGTTCAATCCCCATCATTCGCCCCAAGATTATACAAATAGTTCGGTTTCGGCCGAACTATTTATTTTCCGCCACAATCTCTTCTGCTCGGTCTTTTTTATCAAGCATTTCCTTGACCTGCTCGAGCGTAATCTCAATCGTGCTGCCTGGTCCTGCCTCTTTTGCGAGCATCAATTTCGCCACCGTATTTTCAACCGCTCGCTGCACCACGCGGCGCATCGGTCGAGCACCAAGTCGTGGATCATAGCCTGCCTCGACGAGATAGTCCTTCGCGTCGGCCGTCACAGTCACTTTCACTTTCTGATCTTTCAAATTACCATTCACTTCCCTCAAGATAAGATCGACCACTTGTAGTAACTCGTTCTTCGCCAGTGGCCCAAACACGACAATCTCATCAAAACGGTTGAGAAACTCTGGGTGAAAGATATTACCACCGATCAATTCATCAACAAACTTGTCTTCAAACTGCTGCAAATCATAGCCACGGTGCAAATATTCTTGAATTCGATCCGAGCCAGCATTACTTGTCGCAATCACGATCGTGTCTCTGAAACTCACCTCGCGGTTACGGGCATCGCGCAAGATCCCCTCATCGAGCATTTGCAATAAGGTCGTCAAAACACTCGAATGCGCTTTTTCGATCTCATCCAACAACACTACGCTAAATGGCTGCTTCATAACTTGCGCCGTTAGGCTAGATGAGTCTTCGGTCCCGTCCGCAATCAACCGCGCCACATCCTTACTCGACACGAACTCGTTCATGTCTAAGCGAATCATTTTGTCCTCACCGCCAAAATACACCGCCGCCAGCGACTTTGCCAGCTCGGTTTTACCAACACCAGTAGGGCCGAGGAACATAAACGTGCCAACTGGTCGCTTTTGATTACGTACTCCCGCCCGAGCTCGCCTCAATGCATCAGATACTACACTCACTGCTCGATCTTGACCGATCATACGCTTATGAATCAAGGACTCTAGATTAAGTAAGGTTTCACGCTCACTGTCATCATCGACGATATTCGTTTTCACCCCAATCGTCTTTTCAATCGCCATATTAACCGATTTCACCGTCACCAAACCGGCCTCGGCATAATCGGCCGCCGACTCAAGCAACGATACGGCCTGCCCAGGCATAGAAACATCATAGACATAGCGAGCACTGAGCTTATAGGCTTCCTTCAAGGCTTGATACATATAGGTCACCTTGCGTCTGTATTCAAGTTGAGGTAAATGCTCTTCGAGCACCTTTAAAGTATCCGACTCACTCGTCGGCTGGATGTTAATCCGCGCTACAGCCTTGGCAAGTGCTGGGGTTCGTTTACTAATCTGCAAGAAACGTTGTTCATCAAGCGCCAAAATCATCGGCAGACGACCAGCTTCCAAAATTGGCAATAATAGATTGCTAATATCAACCGACCCGACACCATCCTCAAAGAACAACTGGGCGTTATCCAACCAGACGATAATATTTTTGGCGACAAAGGCTTCACCAAGTAGTGTAGTAATCAGCCCTTCCAAGTCACCTTTCTCGCCAGTCATCGAAATGAGTCGCGAGGCATCGAGCATAAAGATCTGGTGGTAGCGCAACTTAGGAGGGACAGAATCATCGGGATGCATCAGCTTTCCCGCTAGCTGGTACACGACTTCAGTCTTGCCAACACCTGTCTTCCCAACCAACGCTATCGAACCGGCACTATTCTCGAGCCCTCCCATCAGTTGAGCAAACGGTTCTTCACGAACACTATAAGGCACTGGCGCTCCCTCAGAAATATTCTGCCCATAGCGGGACAATTGCGGGATCCATCCAAACGTCCAATCGCGGCCAACCCCACCTGGACGCTGTTTCTTTCGTGAGCGCTCGACGATATCAAGAAGGTGGTGATGCCATTGAATGCCGCGGATCAAATCGTCCTCATCTAGCTGAAGGTGTCCCAGTAACGAAGTCTTGCCAGGGATCTGACGAACCAACGCCAAGATAAGTACCCCTGCCGTCATTCGGCCGACCTGACTCGTTATCTTCAAAGCTTCTGTAAAAACGGCCGCCGTATCATCACGATTGCTCGAAACGGTCTGCTCCAAAAAGCCGCCGCCGACCCCAAAACGAACCGCAAAAAATACGCCGCTATGAGTACGTGATACAGCACGCGCGATATCTTGAGGGGTTGGCTGCGAAGGAAGGAGTGCCAGAATATCCGCCTCCAGCAAGTCATCGACAGACTGGCCGTCTTTTATCGGAGCGACGTCTCGTAGTTCATTCTTGTACCATTCAACAATCATGACAGGCACAACCAGCAGGCCTATCAAAATCCACCCTAGTGCATAGCCAAAAACTAGCAATGCCAATCCCCCTACGAGCAGCAACACGACGCTCACCTCTAATGAAGCTATCCACGGCGACAGGTGACGACCCAGCCGCGCCTTCTGTGCGCGGTGGCTCTTTTGATTCAATAACTTTATATCCATCGTGGCGCCCATCCGATTGCAAACATGATCAAGCCGACCACGGGAAAAAGAGGCACAAACATCCAAAAAAGGAGCACAATCCCCTCCACAATAGCCTGTACGACCAAAACAATGATGCCAGCAATAATTGTAAACAAGCGAACAATCGCACCAATCACCCGAGAAATGAGCTGATCAACCAACGCCCTCATTACTACACCAGCAGAACCGCGCGCCTTTCCAGCCGAAATTTGGCGGAACGGTGAGAACAAGGTCGAGAAGAGTTGACCGAGCGAAAAGAACGAGGCCGTCGACGCTAAACGCTCTCTGACCCGTCCAAATTGTCCTCGCCAGCCAGGGCCGTACCACCAGGAGATTATTCCCACCAAAAACATATCATCATTATACGATATAATGGGTCATATGCCCCACCCCTTTGTCGTTATCCTGGGAAAATCCGTTCGTTATGCCATGCGTCTGCGTGGTGGTGGCTCGGCTCTTCCTGGTCTCTTCGTTGAAAAAATAAGCCCTGATTTTATCAAACAGACCCTTGCCCAGCTTCCTCAAGGAGTCGTTATTATCAGTGGTACCAACGGAAAGACGACCACAACCAAGATGGTGGTAGAACTATTAGAAAGCCAGGGGCTCAAAGTCTTTACTAACCGAACTGGGAGCAATTTTAGTCGCGGGGTCGCAGCAGCGCTGCTTGGCGACATCGACATCCGCGGCAAGCTCCACGCCGACATCGCCGTTCTCGAGATGGACGAGGCCCATGCCGTCAAGTTTGTTCAAACCATCCCCCCTCGCTATAGTCTGCTCTTAAACGTCATGCGGGACCAACTCGATCGTTTCGGCGAAATCGATGCTACCGCCAAGATGTTAGAGAAGATCGCTCAGGCCACCACCGACACTGTCGTTCTCAACCGCGAAGACTCTCGAGTCCTCGCAATCAAAGACAAGCTCGGCGACCAAAAAGTCACCTACTTTGGACTGAGTAGCGACCTACTATCACACTTCCCAGCCGACGATGATCTTCATAGCACAAAAATCAAGCGATCAACCAAACGGCCAGATGCTAATGTCATTCTAAAATCGTATAGTGGCAGTCAGGCGACGTATACAATTGACGGCAAAGACACATCACTCGACCTCAAACTCCGCGGTGTCTATAACGTATTTAATAGCGCCGCAGCTCTGAGCTTGGTGTATGCTATCCTCGGCAAAGAACTCGACACAACGACCCTCCTTGCTGCCATGAGTAATGTCACCCCAGCCTTTGGTCGTGGTGAACAACTTGAAGTCGGCGGCCAACCCCTCGAATTAGTATTAGTTAAAAATCCCTCCGGGTTCCGTCTCAGCCTAGACTCATTCCCATCTGAAGGCTACGCAACCATGATCGCCATCAACGATAACTACGCCGACGGGCGGGATATGTCATGGCTCTGGGATGTCGATTTCACTTCCCTATCTGGTGGCGTCGCCGCAATCAGTGGTGTCCGCGCTTACGATATGGCTTTACGACTGCAGTACGATGAGGTACCTATCGGCACTATCGAGCCAGAATTAGCTCTCGCCCTCAGGGACTTTATCGAAGCTAATAAAGATCTCCCGAAGCGCATCTACTGCACCTATACAGCTATGCTCACCTTGCGCCGCGAGCTTAGCAAAATGACCAAAGTGGAGTCTATCTCATGACCAAGCAACCTATCACCATTCTTCAGCTCTATCCGCGGGATATGAACATCTACGGCGATCATGGCAACCTACTTGTCTTGCAACGACGGCTCGAGTGGTATGGCTACGAGCCAAAAATTATCACCTACAACGTCGGCGATACCCTCCCTGCAGAGGTCGACATTATCATCGGCGGTGGTGGACAGGACAGTGGGCAAGAAAGGATTCACGCCGACCTTCTAAAGATTGGCCCTCAGCTCAAAAAGTGGGCCGAAGCAGATGTCCCAATGCTCATGGTCTGTGGGCTCTATCAATTATTCGGAAACTTCTTTAAGACATCTGCAGACAAAACACTCGAAGGCATCGGCATTTTAGACGTTGAAACCTACGGGACGAATGAACGCCTAATCGGTAATATCATTACCGAGAGTGATGAATTTGGTGAAATTATCGGCTACGAGAACCACAGCGGTCAGACCTTCCTTGGTGAACATGCTCGGGCCTTCGCAAAAACCATTAAGGGTGCTGGCAACAACTCAAAAGATGGTCATGAGGGAGCGCGCTACAAGAACGTCATCGGCACCTATCTGCACGGCTCGATTCTTCCTAAAAATCCCCAGCTTGCCGACTTCCTGATTCGAACTGCTGTTGAAAAAAAGTATGGTGAGTTTAGTACCGACCTGATTGATGACCTACTCGCAAACCTCGCTCGCGACGTTGCCCGTGAACGTCCTCGTTAATCACTCGACCATATTTACTTCCCGTAATCGAAATCCTGTCGCTCGCTGCATCCACACACACCCAGCAGTCATGACGGCATAATACAGAAGCATTGACCACCAAGGTACCTCCACTGCCGTTTGCGCCCAGGGAAGCTCTGCGAGGTACTGCGCTGTCTGGGTCATGTATCCTAACAGCCAACTCGCTGGCATCCCGACTAGTTCCGCACCACCCGGAGTTATTATGCCAGCCAGTCCTGAAATAAATGTTAAAAACATTGCCATTGGCACAAATGGCACAATAAGTAGATTAGCTGGAATAGCGACATTCGATATCACCCCAAAGCCTAACACAATAATTGGCAGTGTTACTAAATGCGCGCCCACCGTCTCACCCAAGACCTGCCGAATTGTCCCAGACTTCTCCTCACCAAAAAAGTAGCGTTGCAGCAGTGGTGTGACGATCATCACCGCAGCGAATGCGGAAAAACTGAGCTGCCAGCCCATATCACCCCAGACGTAACTCGGCTGGACGGCAACGGTAATGGCAGCAGCGAAAGGAAGTAATACAAATGGGTGAAAGCCACGTCCGTAATACCAGGCCAACAAACTCAGTCCCGATACCAAGCCAGCCCTCGTCATACTCGGACTCAGCCCCGTCATCATCACGAATAAAATTATCATGGTACTTGATCCCATCGCCGCCGCAAACTTTGAAATTCTCATAAATAAGCGCCGCGCCAGGCGAACAAGGATCGTTAAATTATAGCCACTCGCCACCACAATATGACTCAGCCCAGCAATCTGCAACGCCTCCGCCAAGTCACCAGGCAAAGCACTCTTTTGACCAGTCAGGAACCCTATGCCTAAACTCGCCTGCGGTTCAGGGATTGCCAGGCGGATTTTATCTGCAAACCAATCCCGCATCACCCGCCCAATATCTCCGGGCTGTGGATGATTGAGCCTAACCACCCGAGCGTTATACAAAATCGCCGCAAAAGTCCCAAACCCCGGCATGACCTTACCTTCAAGCGTCACCTCATCCCCCCTCTTAATCTCTTCGCGTGGCGAGACACTCATCCAGATTGCACCAGGGAGGTCATGACCATCGATGCTAATCTTGTGCAGTTGAAGCACGAGTTTATTCTTATCATTAAGCGATGGGTCCTCTCTGACGGTCCCTTGCAGCTGCACTTGGGACCCGATCAACGGTGTATAGATCCTTAGTTCTTCCTGCGACGTCGAACCGTACCAAAGTCCAATCACTCCAGCACCTAAAACCAATGCCGGCAACACATATAGTCGCCTCCTCCACAAAGCAATACCCACCAACCCACACCCCATCAAAACTAGCCACCAATGATTCAACGTTAAATATAGTGCGAGCCATACACCCATAACAAAGGCCAAGCAGCCAATCGCTACAAGCCAAGACACATGAATAGAACGCCGGATGTAGTGCATTGTACCTAGCTAAACGTATTCTTCTTAAATCAGGGCCAAATAAAAAACACCCGCGGTAGCGATCGACGGATGTTCTTTATTTGGAGGGTCCGATGGGGCTTGAACCCATGACACCCTGCTTAAAAGGCAGGTGCTCTAACCAGCTGAGCTACGGACCCGTAAAACTCTTACAGACTATACAGCGACAGGGGTGAAAAGTCAATGTTAGCGCTTGCGGTCTTTTTCGAGTAACTTTGGTTTTGTAAAGAATAAATCAACAATTGCTAGGACAACACCGATACTAATGATGATCTCTCGGTGATCAACCAGCCAGCGATACGCATCTGCCGCAGTCCCATCGAGCGGGAGCGCAAATCCGATAGGTTCGACCAGGAATGCCAAAGCGAGTAAGGTAAAAAGAATTGATCCAATCACGCGCGCCGCATTTTCTTTATAGGTATAGCCGTGGAATAGCAGAATAATCGCCGGCAATAGCACAATCAATGACAAGGCAATGGCATTCGTCAATGGCCCATCCGGTACGAGACCAGTGCTAGAAACGACCAATCCAGCATCATAACTCCAGATACTACTTAGCGTCGCGCCAGCGGTGAGCGCCAGTCCTAACAGACCGAATCGCCGCTTTGACAGGAAAGCGCCGAGGAATAACCCCGCGGCTAGAACTCCAAAGACAGCAATAACAATCATTCCTTTACCTCTCCAACATCAAACTCGAGCTTTTCACCCACACTAATACCATAATTATTTGCTGATCCAGCCGGTAGTTCGATCACGTAGCGAGCCTTTGTATTTGGTCTAAATATTTTACTAGTTGAAAGTTCGGGACCCACATTCTTGACGATATATATAATCTCTTTTGAACTATCGAGCCATAGAATATCGATCGGCACCTTCATATCCTTCATCCAGATCTCCCAGGTATAATCACTGGCAAATGCCATCAGTAGCCCATCATTTGGGTTTAATTTATCAACTCCAGACAAACCAGTCACACGGGACGGATCATCTTTCGCAATCACGAGGTTAAAGACACCGCTACCAATTTCAACACTGACCATCGGCCGAAAGGTGCTCACCATAAAGGCGATCGCCGCAGCAATAATAACCACTACTAACCCTCCGACGAGGATTGCCGTCGTAGAAGAACGCCAGACGCTCATGACTTTATTACCATGAGCATATTATAACACTAGTGTGTTAGGCGCCGACTTTATCTTTTTTACTACCGCGTTTCGCGTTCTGCTCAACGTATTCGATAATCGGTGCGGCTACATTACGGCCAGTCACTTTTTCAATACCAAAGCCAGGACTAGCGTTGACCTCAAGAATCAATGGACCACGAGCACTACGCATCATGTCGACACCGGCGATATTGAGTCCCATCGCCCTTGCCGCCTTAATGGCAGCTTTCTTTTCCTCATCGGTCAACTTAATCGTCGTCCCTTCGCCGCCTTTGTGAAGGTTTGATCGGAAATCATCGTCCAAGCTCTGTCGCTTCATACTCGCAACAACTCGGCCACCAACAACGAAAGCACGAATATCTGTACCAGCCGACTCCTCGACAAACTCTTGCAATAATACGTTTGTGCCATCTTCATTGCTCAAATAGAGCGCCTGAAGCACTGACTTGGCGGCTTTCCTCGTCTCAGCCAAAACGACACCGTTGCCATGTGTCCCACGTGCGAGCTTGATAATCACTGGTGTGCCACCGACTTTTTCAATCAAGTCATCAATGTCCATCGTATTACGAGACACGACGGTCTTTGGAATACCGACACCAGCCTTGGCAAGTAGTTGCATACTGCGCAGTTTATCGCGTGAACGGTTAATAGCCAGAGAGCTAGACGGAGTATAAACACCCTGCATCTCAAGCTGACGAACGATCGCTGTACCATATCGGGTCATATTTGCTGCGATACGAGGAATAATCGCATCAAAATGTGCAAGGTCTTCACCACGGTAACTTACCGTTGGATTATCACGTTCGATCGAGGCATAACAGTCACGATACTTCACAATTTGCACTTCGTGCCCTCGAGCGACAGCCTCTTCTTTGAGGCGTTTGGTCGAATAATTAGCGTTTCCGTTAGAGAGAATAGCAATTTTCATGAGGCCTCCTTATTTCTGGTGATATTTCTTATGGAACTTGTATGGATCTGCGAGCATTTCTTTATTAAGCGCAAATGATGTTTTTGGGGGACGTACATATTCCTTTAGTGATACGTCTACCAAAAACTTCTTATTCAATGTTCGGCGTCCGAGAAGGATCGGGAAATTATGGACCGAACGATCTGCGAGATAGAATGATGCACGTAATCGCTTGGTGCCTATGCGGATAGGTAATTCGACACGATAACGGATCTGTGTATGACCATTCGAGCTACGCACACTTGCTACCCGAAAGGATTTGCGCGTAATCACTTCGCCAGTATAGTATGGGGAGCTCTTTCCGAAAAGCTTAAAACTTAGCACTCCCTTCTGACTCACCGCTATATCGGATGCCCAGATAGCAGAACTATCGGCACCAGTATCTACCTTTGCGGGGACACCCTTAACGTGACCGACAATCTCGATCAGGGCGTTACTTCCGATGACTGGCAATGTGTTATCCATAGAACTTGCCTATTTTAGCACTTTTAGCTTAAAAAGTCAATATGCTTACGCTTCCTGCATCTATTCTACAAGACAACTCGTTGTTAAAAAACTCCTCGTTTGTGACCGCTGTCAAATGCTTCCAGTAATTCTTTTTGCTTTTTGGAAAGTTTTGTCGGCGTTTCGACAATAATATTCACAATATGAGGACCGCGCCGTTCACTATTCATGTGTGGCACGCCGTGACCCGATAGTTTAAAGTCGGTGTTCGACTGCGTCCCAGCTGGAATCTTCATACGGACTGTTCCATCAACGGTAGCGACGTCAATTTCAGTTCCAAGGGCCGCATCAACCATACTAATCTTTTCGTCGGATAGAATAATATCCCCTTCTCGAGTGAAGTGCTTGTGGGCTTTGACACGGATATTCACATAAAGATCGCCTCGGTCACCACCACCAATTGCTTCCCCACGGCCAGTCAAGCGAATAGTCGCACCATCATCAATACCAGCAGGCACTTTCAACTTGACCGTCTGCTTGCGACGCTCCGTACCCTTACCATGACACACGGTACACACCTTCTCAGGTACCTTACCGCGTCCATGACAGGTCTCACAGGTAACTGTCTGCTGGATCGCGCCGAACATAGTATTCATGACCCGTGTCTGTTGCCCAGAGCCTTTACAGGTTGGACAAGTTTTCATGTCATGACCTGGCTCGACTGTCGTCCCATGACAGTGCGAACATTCGTCTTCCATATCCAAGGTAATCTCTTGCTCAACACCAAAAACTGCCTCTTCAAAAGTGAGCTGTAAACCAACTTCAATATCCCGACCACGCTGCGGCGCTCGAGATCGCTGGCCACCACCGAAAAATTGCCCAAAAATGTCACCCAGGCCTTCACCAAAATCAAAGTTCACATTCTGACCCTGGAAGCCTTCAAATGGATTACCTCCACTATAACCTCCGCCACCTGATGCGCCACCAACACCTGCATGACCGAATTGATCATACCGTTGACGTTTTTGTGAATCCTTCAAGACATCATAAGCTTCGTTTATTTCTTTAAACTTCGCTTCATCTCCACCCTCTTTATCAGGATGATGCTTTACGGCAGCCCGTCGGAAGGCCTTCTTAATCTCATCGGCACTGGCACCCTTGGCCACGCCTAAAACTTCGTAATAATCACGCTTACTCATCTGTTACTAGTATATAAAACTAGCACTCAAATGTCTAGAGTGCTAAGAGTACATGACAATGCCAACAACGACAACGACCTCAATAATCACCCAACAAATATTACTAACAATCAACGCTGGCAACTTATGCACGAGCGCATAGATCAATAGTGAAGCGTTTGTGATAATAAAGAAGCTCCATGTAATAATTGAGACACCTTGTGCATCCTGTAAACTATATATCTCGATAGCCTGAGGGATACTTGCAATTGGCCCAATTAAACCGGTAAACAAGATGACACGGTCAATAATATACTTGTGTTCTTTATTTTTAAGACTGATTTTTGGTTTTTGACGTTTCTTGCCCATTGAGTACCAGTCTACCATAATCCCATTATCAGACCCCGAAACATAAGCGTAATAAAATATAAATTAAGTATTGTCAAATATTTTTGTGAGGCGTACGATAATGATCAAGGAATGGTGAGGGTTCTCGATAACTTAAATTTTCTCTGCGAGAGAAAGGGAGTATAAGGAAATGAGCTTACAAGCCACAACCACCAACCAAAATCAAATGTTAATGTTCGGTGCCGTCATGTTCGGTTCAATCGTTACAGCGGTCATCTTATCAACAGTAATTATTATGTCACTCATGAACGGAAGTTCAGCAAGTGCGCTCACCACCCAGAACAACAACGCGCAAAGTGGTGTCAGCGTCTGTGTAGCTCCTGAGGAAGAGGAAGCAGCAGTCACCACCACTCCAGCAACTGGTACTGTTGGACTCGGCAGCGTAATGGGTCTTGCAAGTATTAGCGGCTCATTCAATACCACTAACAACAATACAACAACCACAAATACTACTTGGAATATCAGCAAAAACAATGGCAACAGCTACTCAAAGAGCACTACTATCGTCAAAGATAACGGCAACACCTTTGCCCCAGTGATCGTTGCAAACAACGGTAATGACAACTCAAACCACCAAAGTCAGACTAACACCACAACAAACACTACTAACACCGTGAACACTGTTACTACTATCCAAGACAATGGCAACACGAACAACCAAAACAACAACAACGACACCACAGTAAATACTGACGCTTCAAACAACTCAGTGAACAACTCAGGTAACACCGTGAGCGATGACGACACTACTACAGTAAACGTTATCGACAACGACGGCATCGACGTACTCTAAATAGATTGCGTCCTACTAAAATCCCGCCCACAACGAGGCGGGATTTTTTAATAGAAACAATTAAGCTTTATGACTACCTCGTACCAGTCGCCGCAGAAATAAGAGCACAACCACACCATCAGGAGCCATCTCCTCTAATCTTGTTGTGCACCTACTATCTACATAAAGGTGATATACTATTGACTTTTTCGTTTAGATATGCTATAATCCACTCGTTGTTCTTTTCAGTAACACCTACTGCCTCGGGAGGCAAAGAGTTGCATAAGATTGAAATTCGTCGTCGGGAACTCGGCCTTAGCATCGCAGAGGTCGCTAAGCGATCTGGTATCGCTGAAACGACGATCCGCGGGATCGAAGCAGAAACACCGAACGGATACAAAACGCGGTTCGACGTCGCCAAGGCGATCGCAGCAGGACTAGAGTCGCAGACCCACACCCTGTTCGACGCAATCGAACTCTCGCACCTCGGCAGGCCGGCTAAAACCGGACGCCCGATCGCGGATATCGACGAAAAGCGTACTGAGAAGCCCTGTCCCTCATGCAACTACATCTTGCCATCCAACGGCAAGTGCAACAACGGGTGCAAAGAGGTCATCGCTTCGTAACAACACCACACCGTGTGGACGTCTGGCAATCCAGCCCTGCGTCCACATGGTGCTTTCATTTCTGAATATATTATGAGCCCCGCCACTGGAATGTGGCGGGGCTTTTGTGGTTTATTAAAGAAGTTCCACATTCTTCTCGGCCCAAGCCAAGGCTTCACGAGTGAGCACTCTAGCAGCGACTGCTCGCTTGCTCGGGCGTTCCCCGTGCCACCACTGGGTCCAGAAAGGCTCGTTCGGATTGAGACATTCAAGATTATCCTGATGAATCAATCGGCCGCTCACGAACGCCGTGTTGCGCTCGACATTTGCCACCTCATACCCAGAACGCTGCAAAGCCTTCAGACTTCCATAATTACCATGGAGAACCGACGACTTGATTCTGTGCAGTCCAAGCTCGTGGAAGGCATACCAAGTGCGCGCCTTGTGGGCGGTACTGGCAATGCCCTTTCCCCACAGATCCTCGCGGAAAATGAGCGAACCGCTACTTGCCTGGTGGATGTGCCTGCGAGAGATATCATGTAGCGCACTGTTTCCAATCAGTGTTCGCTTCTTACCTTCGATCAGCCAGATTCCCCAGACAATGTTCGTCTGATCTTCTCGAGTTCGATCGAACCATGCTTCTTCGTCTTCCAGAACAAAGGCAACATGATGAACGAGGTATCGATCAATACTCGCCTTTTGCATACCTGGGATAAACTTCTTCATGTCCTCACGCGCTAACGGCGCAAGTTCAATCACGAGATCTCCCACAGGGAACCGCATGTAAGGTCCAAATGACATTGGCCTCTCCTTTCTTTTTATTGGTCTCGTATTTCGAGACCGGATCAGTCCCCAAGTATTTAAAAGTCTCCTTTATCTTGGAGACTTATCCTGCGTCAATATATTGTAATCAATTAAGAGTTGAGATAAGTCATACCATCAGCAAAGCCGCCGAGCATTTTGCCGGTGACGATGGCTGGGAGTTGATATGAATTAAAACGGTTCATAAATAAACCATACTATATACTCCTATTAAGCGCAAGCCTTATATTGACTTTTTGTTACTTTTTTGCTATAGTAAGCACAATTCCTCGTCGTATGATGGGGTGGTTGCGGAGTAAAGTCCAAAACAACGAGCCACGCCGGGCTCCCATCGGCGTAGTAGAAAGGTGCGACGTATGTCCACCACAACCCCCCGAAAGATCGAGATCACCAGAGGTCCGAACGACGACGAGTTGGCTGACGCGTGGAAGTACGCGTTCGACCCGTCCCACCCGGACTTCACCGTGGAGTTCGCCGGCCACTGGGCCGACGACCACATGAAGGTGAGCCTCCCGATCCGTGCCCAGATCACTGGACTGCTCTATGAGTCTGGGATGCGCGGCATGGTGATGGTTCAGGCCAACATCCAGATCGACCACGCCAACACCGGTCGTTCCTGGACGGGCTGGACTGCCATCGGGTTCTACAACGTGCAGACGCGCGTCGGGTACTTCCTTCCGGGCTACTTCGCCTGGACTGAACGCACCGACTGACGTCGCACACTACCCGCTCTCGTGGCTTTGGTCACGGGAGCGGGTAGCCCCCTTCTAGTCAATAAAATAGCCAGCATCTCTGCTGGCTATTTTTCTTTTTTGTTTTGAGATTACTTTTTGTCCTTCTTTTCCTCAACAACCTCGCCCTCAACAGGCCCGTCGTCCTTCTTCTCAGCACCCTCTTCAGAGGCAGGTGCATCCTCTTTAGCAGCTTCATACATCTTTGCGCCAATTGGCATGATCGCATCGTTCAATGCTTTGCCAGCGGCTTCAAGTTCTTCTTTATCCTCTGAATCCTTGTGTTTCTTAGCTTCTTCGACAGCGTCGGTAATGACCTTCTTGTCTTCGTCGCTAATCTTGTCCTTGAATTCATCAGGCATTTTTTCAGCTTGGTAAATCGCGCTTTCCAGACCGTTTCGAGCGTCAATAGCTTCACGCTTTTTCTTGTCCTCATCAGCGTGCATCTCTGCATCTTTTGCTGCTTTTTCGATATCTTCCTTTGAAAGGTTGCCGCTATCAGAGATGGTAATAGATTGCTCCTTACCCGTTCCTTTGTCTTTCGCGGTGACATTCAAGATACCATTAGCATCGATGTTAAAGGTTACTTCAATCTGCGGAATACCCCGAGGGGCCGGCGCAATACCATCGAGGATGAATCGGCCGAGTGACTTGTTATCAGCCGCTAGCTCGCGCTCACCCTGGGTGACATGGATTTCAACTTGTGGCTGATTGTCAGCAGCAGTCGAGAATGTTTCAGACTTAGAGGTTGGAACGGTCGTGTTTCGTTCGATCACCTTCGTTGCCACACCACCCATGGTTTCAATACCGAGTGATAGCGGGGTGACATCGAGCAACAGAACATCTTTGACATCACCAGCCAGAACTCCGCCTTGGATAGCCGCACCAATCGCCACGACTTCGTCAGGGTTTACGCCCTTGAGTGGTTCTTTGCCAAACAGTGCTTTCACCTTTTCAACAACTGCTGGCATACGGGTCATACCACCAACCAGGACAATTTCGTCGATGTCTGAGGTTTTCAGACCAGCGTCCTTTAGTGCTGCTTCAACAGGTTTTGCCACACCATCGATCAGATCCTTTACCAACTCTTCGAGCTTGCTTCGAGTTAGCTTGTACTCAAAATGCTTTGGACCTTCAGCATCAGCGGTGAGGAATGGCAGGTTAATCTCGGTCTCATTCGTTGTCGAAAGCTCTTTCTTTGCCTTTTCAGCTTCGTCCTTTAGACGTTGCATGGCAGCCTTGTCAGACTTTAGGTCAATGCCTTGCTCATTCTTAAAGACATCGAGGAAGTGATTCACGATCCGGTTGTCAAAGTCTTCACCACCAAGGTGAGTGTCACCGTTGGTAGACTTCACTTCAAAGACACCATCACCAAGTTCCAGGATAGAAACGTCAAACGTACCACCACCGAGGTCGAAGACAGCAATCTTTTCGTCCTTCTTAGACTCAAGACCGTAGGCCAAAGCCGCAGCAGTTGGCTCGTTAATAATACGCTTTACTTCCAAACCAGCAATCTTACCGGCGTCTTTGGTTGCTTGTCGTTGCGAGTCATCGAAGTACGCAGGAACCGTAATAACGGCTTCGGTGACTGGTTCGCCTAGGAAAGCTTCCGCATCAGCCTTAATCTTTGAAAGGATCATTGCCGAGACTTCTTCTGGTGAATACTCTTTGTCGCCCATCTTTACCGCGACGCCATCACCCTTTTTGACGATTTCGTATGGCATAATGTCGAGGTCTTTTTGGACCTCTTTGTCGCTGAATTTACGACCAATCAGACGCTTGACACCGTAGATAGTGTTTTTTGCGTTAGTCACCCGCTGACGCTGGGCAACTTGTCCAACCAAACGTTCGCCACCTTTATTAATAGCTACTACACTTGGTGTCGTACGGTTACCTTCCGCATTTGCAATAACTTCCGGCTTACCCGCTACCATGTACGCGACTGCGCTGTTGGTAGTACCGAGGTCGATTCCGATGATTTTACCCATATTTCTTATTCTCCTTTTGTTAGAATCTCGTAAAAGTTCTTATCTCTATTTTAGCACTCTCCTTGTGGGATTGCCAAGTACTCTCATTATAGAAAGTTGGCACTCTCGTGTCAAGAGTGCCAATACAATAAACAGAGCTAAGGGGTACCCAAATACCATCTGGCGCATCGCTTTTTTTCGAATTAGCCAAACAGGTAGATGGCCGAGGCTATGCCAGCCAGAATGGTGATACCGACCACAGCCAAGACGGTCATGCCAACTAATTTTCCAGCACTCCAGTGAGATACTTTTACCTGGCTAGACCTCAGCGCTGCTAGCCAAACCTGAAGGCCAGCCTTTGTCGTTATTTCAGATGAACTTAATAATGCCGCCCCGGGCCAAGGGGTACCCAGTTGCCCAGTAAGGCCGGGTGTGAAATCTACTCGATATTTCTCACCATTTATTCGAAAAATAATCATACCAAGCCAACCACTCACTTTTTCTATTTTTTCAACAGTGGTTTCAAAAATCAGTTCTTGAGTCTGATCCGTATCGTGCTGATCAAGCGCCACTGACCCCGGTTGCAAGATAAGGTTAAGTTGATCCTGCCTAGGCAGTTTCCCGACGCTAGTCTTATAAAGCCGAATGCGATCGTCTTCCGTCCACTCTAATAGGGCATACTCTTGACTATGGGTCGTCATGCCTGAATAGTAAGTTACTTTATTCTGAAGTTTTGCTCGACTTTGTAGCATAACCTCTGGATTTGTTTGTTCAGATGGAAGAGTTTGATTCATGGATAAATCATAGCACATTACAATAGGCGATTATATGAGAGAACGAATAAGCTTCTATTGATTTTCACTACCGAGAGGACTATTATCTATATGTCTTACTGCAACGAATCCAAACCATCCGTACAGCAAGAAGTGAATCCGCTAAAGAGAGATCTTTCGGCGGTTTTAATTTTTGAGCAGAGAAAGGAATACCGTGACAACGATTCACTTCACTCCGTCTCGCGTGCATGCACTCGAACAGGATGTGAAACGCGCTGTCGAGATTCGTCGCAGCCGCCTCAGCATTTTCTGTCCCAAGCAATTCACCTACGTCATCAAAGACCCGAACACGAGTCTTCCAGATGACTTCCTGGACGGTGAGCACTTCGAAGTCTCCACACTCCAAGCTCCGATAACTGACGAGCTCGAGCAGGACGTCAAAGAGATCTTGGGATGCCTTCGGCAAGCCGGTCGCAACATCGGCAAGCTCGAGAAGATCATGTGCGACGGAGCATCCTACCTGATCTACCGCTTCAACGCCCTCGGCCCTACACCGGCCCTGGCGTAGGAACAGTGTTGATGTGGGCAGGACCTAGTACTTTCTCTGCTCACATCAACACGATCTTAAAAGCGCCCATCTCGGGCGCTTTTCTTTATTGTCGCGTCACCTTCACCATTGCATGCCGAATAACATTTCCACCTAGCATATAACCTGCCTGTAATTCCTCGGCGATCACTTCTTGTTCGCCAGTTGCATCTTCATCAAACTGAATAGCCTCATGAAGCTCTGGATTAAATGGGGTTCCTGGCTTTGCATCAATACGCACTAGATGAAGACTTTCGAGAGATTTTTCTAGGTGTTTAACGAGCCCAGAAACACTCTGTACCCACGAGTTGTCTTTCAACTCCTCTGGTGTATACGCAATCGCTCGCTCAATATTATCAATAACTGGAAGAAGCTTCAAAATAGCACTCGCCTGACCCATGTCTCGCGCTGCTTGCTTTTCGGCATCGACACGCTTGCGGTAGTTTTCAAAATCTGCCCGAGTGCGCTGAAGATCGAGTGTTAATTCGCCTACTTTTTCTTCAAGTTCAATCTGTGCCTTACTTTTTGCCATATTATAATACCTCCTCTAACATTGCCCCAGTATGTCGCACCAGGCGCATCACCTTTGCATAGCTCTGGCGCGTCGGACCGATAACGCCAATATAGCTACTGTCACTGTACGGCGAACGGAAACGACTAATAATCAGTGTCGCACCGCTCGATTTACCAATTGGATTCTCTGAGCCGATATAGACATTCAATGGCTCGTTCGGCGCTGCCTCGCGGAGCCAAGGCTCTAAGTTATCGAGTAGACGGGCCACCGCCTGTGCATGGTTTCCTTGTAAAAACTCTGGCTGAGAGAACAGATTACCAATACCGCTCATATATAATTCATCGCCAATCGTCGCAATTCCCATATTCTGCGTTAACTCTACCAGACTATCAACCGCACTTCGAATCGCTCGGTCAGCTCGGTCTGAATGAGTATTAACGCGCGCCTCAATCGCTCTCGCACTGCGATCGAGTAATAATTGCGGGTCATTAGCGTGAGATTCATTTAAGCTATTTACATAAAAACGATAGCCTGCGTCGGTCGGGATGCGTCCAGCACTGGTGTGAGGCTGTTCAATCAGACCCATTTCTTCCAGACGAACCATTTCACTACGAATCGTCGCGCTTGAGACGCCAAAAAGCTTGGCGAGCATAACACTCCCTACGGGCGCCGCGATCTCGGCATGCTGCTCAATAATCGCAGCTAAAATCTCTCTTTGGCGATCTGTCATATCTGTATTTTACCGTGTTTTGGCACTCTGTGTCAATGAGTGCTAGTCACAGGAAACTTGCAATCAGTTCGACGCTCCCCTATACTTCATCAAAATGATTGAATTTGAAAAGACACCACAAATTAAAGATTGGCTCGGTTCGGGTGCGATTAATTTCTTTGGTTTACCATTTGCTGGCAAAGATAGTCAAGCAAGACGACTTGCCGAAAGACTCGACGGAATAGTGCTCAGTAGTGGCGACATTTTTCGTCATAGCGTCATTCCTCAAAAAGCAAAAGCCCTTATTGATCGTGGCGAGCTTGCTCCAACGCAAGATTTTATTGACATCGTTCTCCCTTATCTAAAAAAGCCCGAGTTTGCTGGTCACCCTCTTATGCTCAGCTCGGTTGGGCGCTGGCATGGTGAAGAAGAGGGTGTAATCGGAGCCCTTGAAGAATCAAACCACCCGCTAAAGGCTGTTGTCTATCTTGCGCTTGATAAAGCAATTGCGATTCAACGACTCGATCTTGAAGAAAATGCTGTTGAACGTGGTATTCGTGAAGATGACAGTAAAGAAAAGATCTTGACCCGTATCGAAGAGTTCAATACCAAGACCAAACCGGTCGTTGAGTATTATCGCGATCGCGGATTGCTGATCGAAGTGGATGCAAGTTTATCAAAAGAAGAAGTCGAAAGAGTAATCCTCGAGGGGTTGATCAGTCGCGCTTTAGCATCACAGTAAAAGCCTCAGAAGGAATATCCACTTTCCCAAAGCGCTTCATGCGCTTTTTTCCTTTAGCTTGCTTAGCAAGCACTTTCTTCTTTCGAGAAACATCCCCACCATACAAACCCGTTGTCACATCTTTTCGATAGGCAGAGAGGTCAGCTCGAGCAATAAACTTACCACCAATCGCCGCCTGCAAAGCAACCTGGAAATTCTGACGCGGGATCACTTCCTTCAACTTATCGACAACCACACGGCCAAGCGACTGTGCTTCTGATCGGTGCGCCATGACACTGAGAGCATCGATCATTTCCCCGGCCACATAGAAATCAATTCGAACAAGATCCTCGGCTCGGTAATTATCTAGTTCATAATTAAACGAACCATAGCCACTAGTAATTGATTTCAATTGGTCATAAAAGTCAGTCAAAAGATTCGCAAGTGGCGCCTGGAAACTAATTAAAGCCCGCTCATCGATATAACTAAGGTTTGTTTGCAGCCCACGCTTGTTAACGATTAACTGCAACACGCCACCAATGTAGCTTTGTGGCACGACGATCTCACCATTAATCCATGGTTCTTTAATTTCTTTTACCTTACTGACATCAGGCAGCTCACTGGCGCTCTTGATGTCAAGTTCTTCGCCAGATGACAGAGTGACTTGATAATCGGTCGAAGGGTTCGTCACAACGAGATCCAAGTTATATTCCCGCTCCAAACGTTCACGGATAATATCCATGTGCAACAATCCGAGGAACCCAATGCGAACCCCAAAGCCAAGCACTGGCGAATTTTCTGGTTCGAACTGCAATGCCGAATCACTCAAACTTAACTTCTCGATCGCATCCTTCAGATCCTGGTATTCATCATTGCTGACCGGAAAGAAACCAGCATATACAAACGGTTTCACTAATTTATACCCAGGCAATTGTTCATCGGTGTGCGAACGTTTTGTCGTCACGGTATCACCAACGCGAGCTTCGCGAGTCGTACGAAGGTTGGTCACGACGTAGCCAATCTCACCAGTCGAAAGATCACTACCCGCAGTCATAACAGGCTGGAGTGATCCGACCTCGAGCGCAATACCATTCGCATTCGTCGCCATCATCTCGATAATGTCGCCCTTTTTAATGGCCCCATCGACAACACGAACATACAAAATTACTCCGCGATAATCGTCGTAGTAACTATCAAAAATAAGCGCTCGGGTTGGCTTCTCAACATCACCTTGCGGTGGTGCGGATCGTTCGATAACTTCATCGAGTACCTCCAAGACACCCTCGCCCGTCTTGGCACTGATCTTGAGGATGTCCTCTTCCTTACAGCCTAAAAGATTAATAATTTCCGCACTCACCCGTGGCACATCCGCCGCCGGCAGATCAATCTTGTTTAGCACAGGAATGATTGTCAGGTCCGCCGCCAGCGCCAAATAGACGTTTGCCAGCGTCTGCGCTTGGATCCCTTGACTCGCATCAACCACCAAAATCGCGCTTTCACAGGCCTGCAAAGATCGACTGACTTCGTAACTAAAGTCGACATGTCCTGGCGTATCGATGAGATTCAAATCAAAGCCCTTGTACTTCATGCGGACTGGGGCAAGTTTGATAGTGATACCTTTTTCTCGCTCGAGCTCCATACTATCGAGTAGCTGTGATTTCATGTCACGTTTTTGAACTGTGCCTGTCAGCTCAAGCATACGATCAGCCAGCGTTGATTTACCATGGTCAATGTGAGCAATAATACAGAAATTACGAATGTGGTCTTGAGTCATTATTCTTTCCCTGGACGCTGAAACAATATTTTACGGATTCGATTGAATACTGGATCTACCTCTTTTAGCTTAAACAGGTAACTAAACAGCAGGTAGGTGAGCGCGCTAATACCACCGATCAATACAAACTTCGGGAAGGAATCAAAGAAGCGCTGGTCGGTTGCACTCAGTGGCAACATTGCGACTGTGAAGTAAGTCACGACAGCCATAAAGCCAGCTGCGCTTGCCATTCTGCCAATCGCACTGAGGAATCGCTTGTCGAACAAGCCTTTAATACGTTTCGACATCAGGTAGAATAAGATGCCGACCTCAACAATTGACACAGTCACCGCTGCCCAGGCTAGCCCGTGAACACCCATGCCGAGCGTGAGAGAAAACCAAATTGCCAGTGTGATATTAAGCGCAATCGTAAAGAGCGATATATACAATGGCGTCTTGGTGTCTTGCTGTGCATAGAAACTCCGTGCCGATATAAAGTAAATCGATCGGAATAAAATCGAAACCGCCAAGATTGCTAAAATACTCGACATGTACGGGTCTCCCCCGTTAACGATAAAGTTGATGATATAGCCACGCCCAAAGATAGCTATCACTGTGACTGGTAGGGCGAGCCAAATAATTACCCGCAGGACAGACTGCAACTCGAGTTTGAATAGGTCAGGTCGACCCTCGGCGATACGCTCGGTCATTTTTGGGTACGCAGCAGTACTAATCGCGACGCCAATTAAGTTAATTGGTACATAGGTTAGTGATGTCACTTGTTTATAGGCAAGGACGCTACCAGCGATAAAGCGAGATGCCAAGTTCGTCTCAACAATGCTATTCACATAGTCGATCCCTTGATCAAGTGACCGTGGAGGCAATAAACGCAGTACTTGTCGGAAGCCTTTGTTTTTCCAGAAGATTTTAAACCTATAATCAAATCCCATGCCAAACAGTCCAAAGGTACTGACGATCAGCTGCAAGATTGCACCGAGCACGACACCGAGAGCAACACCCATAATGCCGCCTTCAAAGACCTGCCAACCAAATAGATTAATGCCGTTAGTAAAGACGAGCAAGCCAATAATGATACCGATATTATAGATCGCTGGGGCGAGCGCAAAGAAAGCAAATCGCCCGACCGCCTGCTGCATACTTGTAATGACCGTTGCCACCGCGAATAGCATTGGACTAACCGCAATCACCCGCATCATACTAACCGCCAGTGAGCGACTGGACTCATCGAGACCAGGACCAACCACGTATTGCACCAAAGGCTCAGCAAAGATAATAATTAAAATACTGGCTATAAAAGTCGCCAGTGCCATTAAGTTCATGATGCTCGTCGAAAGTTCCCAGGCTGATTTCTTGTTTCCTGATACAAGGCGCTGATTAAAAACAGGGATGAAACTCACACTCAAGGCTCCAGAGACCAGAATCACGAACATAAAATCTGGCACCGTAAACGCAACCGCGTAAGCATCAGCACCGCTCGGGTATGTCAGGTAATACAGACTATTGAAGTACCTGTCTCTAAACAATCCCAACAGGCTCGCAACCAAGGATGACCCCGCCAATAAAGAAGCCGCTAACCGTAGCGGCAGCTTCTTATTGAGCTTTGAGAAAGTCATCCGGAAACTTATCATAATGAAAAAGCCGCACGGCGCCTGTTAGAGCTGGGCCTCCTTAGGTAGTTTTGTACCCTTCAGCAGTTCAAGAACACGGTCTTCTTCGACGGTCTCTTCTTTCAAAAGTGCATCAGCTAGTTTCTTAAGGCTCGGCATATTGGCAGTAATGACTGCTTCAGCTCGTTTAGCAGCCTCCTTAATGAGCTCAGCAACCTCAATATCAATCTCTTTGGCGGTATCATCACTGTATGGACGGTCGTGAGTCATGCGATCAAACATCATGCCACCATTGTCTTCGTGGAAGACCTGGTCGCGTAGCTTTGTGCCCATGCCTTGTTCACGGATCATGTCACGAGCAATTTCAGTTGCCTTTCGAAGATCCGAACCAGCACCAGTCGTAATCTGATCTTTACCGTAAATAATCTTTTCGGCAACACGACCACCAAGCGCACGAGCGAGGATATCTTTAAATTCAACCAAGCTGGTATAACTCTTGTCCTCAGGTGGCAAGAACCACGTCACACCACCAGTGCCACCACGTGGGATGATCGTCACCTTGTGCACAGGGTCACTGTGTGGAAGTACATGACCAACAATCGCGTGACCAGCCTCGTGGTAGGCGGTCATTTCCTTTTCTTCGTCGTTCATGACCTTGGCTTTTCGTTCTGGACCAATCGCTACCTTTTCAAATGCTTCAGTGAGATCTTTGTTGCTAATCTTCTTTGAGTTACGTCGTGCCGCCACAATCGCTGCTTCATTGGCAATGTTTGCAAGATCCGCACCAGACGAACCAGCGGTTTTCGCCGCCAGCTTATCAAGATTGACTGTGTCATCGGCTGGCTTGTTCTTGAAGTGAACCTTCAAAATAGCTTCGCGGTCTTTTCGCTCAGGTAAAGTGATATTAGTTCGTCGGTCGAAACGACCTGGACGAAGCAGTGCTGGGTCAAGGACGTCAGCACGGTTTGTTGCCGCTAGGACAATCACATTTGTGCCAGTTTCAAATCCGTCCATCTCAACCAAGATCTGGTTTAGGGTTTGCTCACGTTCATCGTGACCGCCGCCCATTCCTGAACCACGCTTACGACCAACCGCATCAATCTCATCGATAAAGATAATCGCTGGGGCATTCTTTTTCGCCTTCGCAAACAAATCACGAACACGCGAGGCACCGACACCAACAAACATTTCAACGAACTCAGAACCACTGATGCTAAAGAAGGGGACATTCGCCTCACCAGCAACTGCGCGGGCCAGCATCGTCTTACCAGTACCCGGGTTACCAACTAACAGCACACCCTTTGGAATTTTCGCTCCGAGGCTTTCATATTTCTTTGGATGCTTGAGGAAATCGACGACTTCTTCAAGGTCCTGCTTGGCATTATCATTTCCAGCAATGTCAGCGAACACGACCTTCGTTTTGTCCTCACCGTACAGTTTTGCTTTCGATTTCCCAAAGCCAAGTGCTTGATTGTTCTGTCCTTGTGCTTGACGCATCATAAACATAAAGAAGGCGGCAATCAAAATAACTGGAATAATGATAATCGCTAGGTTCCATAGAATGTCACCGGTATTAGAAGGCTGGCTAATCACCAACTCTACTGGCGCATCTTTATTAAGACCTTGCTCCTGGAGGCTACTCGCACCATCCTTGGTCGATTTTTCTGTCGGTTTGTCATTGCCTTCAGGCGTCACCTTCAACTCATTACCTTGGACTTCAATCTTGGTAATCTGACCTTCATTAGCTCGCTTGATAACATCCGATAAAGCAACTGATTTTAGATTATCGTGCGGTGTTGTGACAGCAATGGCGATCAATACACCAAACACTAAGATTGCCCAAAATAAGGTCAGTCTCAGAATATTGTTAGGTTTCTTCTTTGGGAGCGGGGACTTCATAGCCATAAAAAATTATCTTCCTTTCGGGTCATCAGTAGATACTACAGTTGTCTCTATTAATTTTATCAGTTAGACCGAAAAATTACGAGAGGTGAAACGGAGGGAAACACCACTTCCTGCTTGATGGACACTCCCAGGGGCTGCCGTTTTGATCGCCAGAAGTGCCCGTTCGAGCTGTGGGCGTGTTAATTGCGCCTTTGCTACCTCTCTTAGACATTCCAACGCAACCGATTTCGGAACATGAGTGAAAAAATAACGACTATACAGTGGGCCTTTCCCTATCAGTCGTCTCACCTCTTCATCAATCTCCTTCTTTGTGTGTTTTTGGTGGGCCCGAAGGGCGAGTAGTTGGCGCTTGTCGTCTTCACTCAAATCAGCAATAGTTTTTCTGATTCGATTTCGTAAATAGGTATCGGTTGCGTTAGTGCTATCTTCACGCCACTCAAGTTTGCGTCGTTTCGCATACTCGATGAGCTCTGCTTTTGTCATATCAAGCAGTGGACGCACTACCTCAGAATCGAGCACTGCCAGACCTCGCCAACCCGTCCCGCGCTTCATATTAATGGCGACCGTTTCGATGAGATCGTCTGCGTGATGGGCGGTCACAATCTTGGCATCGTATTTCTTGGCAACTGATGTTAAGAAATGGTAGCGGCGAGCTCTTGCCTTATCCTCGCTCGCCTTTGGGCCTAATGCTTCGCGACGTGATTCAAACGGCAGGCCATAACTAGCCGCTAAGGCACGGACAAATGCGGCATCGTCAGCTGATTCCTCGCGAATGCCGTGATCAAAATGCGCCACAACCAAAGAATGGTTGGGGAGTTTGCTCATCATATCGAGCAAAGCAACTGAATCAACCCCCCCGCTCACTGCGATAACATAGTTGCTCACTGCTGTAATGTCTTCAGGTCTGCAATAACTTGCTCGCCGTGA
This sequence comes from Candidatus Microsaccharimonas sp., assembly GCA_049296095.1. Taxonomy (GTDB): domain Bacteria; phylum Patescibacteriota; class Saccharimonadia; order Saccharimonadales; family Saccharimonadaceae; genus Microsaccharimonas. The sequence goes on along the minus strand of JBAQRV010000001.1, from coordinate 631,986 downwards.
CCCATCGGCGTCACTCGTCCGTAGACTTTTACAACCTGACCTTTCGGATCAATAATAAATGTCTTGCGCAAGATACCTTCCTTACCAAACATTTTCTTTCCCCAGGCACCATAGCGTTCAATCACCTTATGTTCGGCGTCGGTCAATAATGTGAAGTTGAGTGAGTACTTTGCCTTAAACTTCTCGTGACTGTTAGCGTCATCCTTACTCACCCCAATGATTTCCGCACCCATTTCTGCTAAAGTATCGCGGGCATCACGCAGGCTACAGGCCTCGGCAGTACAGCCTGGTGTATCGTCCTTTGGATAAAAATAAAGAATGACCCATGTGCCAGTGTAGTCTTTGAGACTATGCGTCTTACCCTCGAGGTCGGGGAGTGTAAAATCTGGGGCAGGATAAGGAAGTTCCATATATTCTCAGTATAGCGTACGTCTCGGGTTGGTATAATGGGAAAACATGAAAGCTGCCGTCAAATCCCTCAACCGCATTCTCACTCTCGACTTACTCCGCGGCTACTTTCTCCTCGTTATCATTCTCAATCACCTGCACTACTACCCTAGCGGCCTTGAATGGATTACTGGTGAAAGTATTCTCTATACCTCGACGGCCGAGGGTTTCTTCCTCATATCGGGGATTGTTCTTGGGATCGTACGTGGTCGGAAGTTGCTTGATAAACCATTTAAACTCGCCGCTTCTCTATTGCTAAAACGCGGCGTCCAGCTCTACATCACCAGCATCATCCTTGTCATTCTCTTCACCTTGATCGGCTGGTTGTTTATGGATAATGTTGGCTTGAAATACGGTATTTACGAACCGGTCGGTGATATCTGGGGCCTCATCTGGAAAACGCTGACCTTCCAATATATTTATGGCTGGGCAGATTACCTCCGTCTCTATGCGATATTTATTGTTCTCAGCCCGATTGCACTCTGGCTTCTTCGAAAAGGGTTGTGGTACATAGTTCTGCTCACTAGCGTCATCATCTGGTCCCTCTACTCATTCAGTCCAATGCCAGCTGGTGAGTACTCTCAACCACTTAGCTGGCAACTTGTCTTCTTTGTCGGCTTCATTCTCGGCTTCCACTGGCAAAATCTGAAGAAATGGTGGATTGAGCGTTCAAAGGCATTCCGATACACCATTATCAGTATGATTGCGAGCGTCTCGATCGTTACACTGATTGCTAACGTCTTTATTGTCTTTGGGCATGAGTGGTCGGGAATTGGTCCGCTCATGCAACACTACGACGAACTCATCAGTCCTCTCTTTAATAAGGATGAGTTGCCTGTTCCACGTCTCATTCTGTTTGCTCTTTGGTTCAGTTCGCTGTACTGGCTATTCGCTCGTTTTGAAAAGCAAATCACCCGCTTCGCGGGCTGGATCTTGTTGCCGTTTGGGACAAACTCGCTGTATGTCTATACGGTTCAGGCATTCGTCGTCTTCATTGCCAATCTCATCTTTGGACTAGATAGCGAATGGTGGTTTATCAACCTAGCAATTTCGATTGGTGTGGTAGGGCTTGTTTACTTGGCTGTACGTACCAAGTTTTTGATGAAGATTATTCCGCGCTAAGTTTATACTCGGTACCACGGTACTCGGTTTTTTTGCTCAAATAATCATACAGAGCGATGGTTCGAATCTTTTCCCAAGATGCTTGATAAGGAGACACATCCTCATCGCCCGTCATGCCGATATACCAGATGACAGGATGCTGTTTCTTGAAAGCTTCAAAATCCTTGATCTTGTAATCATCTCGGTACTTCAGCATATCGAGTGAGCCATAAATGTAATCTGTATTTGCCTCAATGAAATAGACTGGATGCTCGTCGGTACTGTAAGGAACTGCTTCATAGAAAACCCATGGTGAACTGGCGATGATCGGAATGCCTGGCTCGGACTGCTCGGCTATATCTTTTACTAACTCGCCGGTAAGGATATGGGTATTGGAGTTCTTGTTGTAGTTACCATACTTATAAACATTGGTAATACCAAAGATCATCATGCCGGCGATAATAACAATAGGGACGGCCCTCAGAATGGGCTTCCACTTCTGCGTCCCGACAACGATTGTCACCGCAGCAAACAGCGCGAATACAACTATCGCTGGGATGAGATATCGCTCCACAAATGACGGTCGCAAGGGCGGCATTGAGAGTAAGAGCAGTGTTACTACAGGCACAAAGGCTATGATTGTGATCAAGAGATAATTCTTCTTATCGGCGCGATTAAACCGACGGTAGACTCGAGGCGCCAAGAATATAAGTAGTCCTAGAACACCGAGCAGCAGCAGCGCGAGCCAACCTTGAGCCTGACCATGGTCGAGGTAATAGAAGATGTTCGTAAAGTAATTCATGATCGTATCTGAGCTGACTGGACCAATCCAAAAGCCGCCACCCTGAATCGTTCCGAGCTGAATCGCCATGAACGGAAGCCACGGAAGGAACACGGCAATCGCAACAACGTGTGCAATAATCCAATTCTTGGTAAAGAATTTCTTCCAGAACAATTTTGGCTTGGTCGTACTTTGGCGAATCGTAATCGCGCGCCAAACCCAATGAGCAATCCAGATGAGAGCCGTGAAGTAATGTGTCCACATACCCAGGCCGACCAAGATACCATATAGCACATACCAACGACGCTGGTCTGTCTCGGTCGCCTTCACCAGTAGGTAACTTGCCGCTACCACAATCAGCGAAGCAAGCGTATACATGCGCGCTTCATCGCTATAACGAATAAGCATAGGTGACAATGAGAGGAACAGGAGAGAAACGCCAGCAACCAGTCGCCCAAATAAACGCCGTACTAACAAGAAGGCGACAATAATCACCACCACACCGAGCACAATACTAAGCGAACGCATCGCCAACTCAGACATACCAAAGCCTAATCCCCAGACCTTTAGTAGCCAATAGTACAGAGGTGGGTGTACGTCGGTTGCAGTGAACTGAGCAATTTCCAGGAAATTAAACCGTGTAATGTAATAGCTAAAAGCTTCGTCGAACCAAATCGAGGCGCGTGGTGCGTTGAAAAGTGCGATGGCTACATAGATCAGCAGGCCGACAGCAACGACCACCCCATCAATAACTGGATGGCTGCGAATAAAGGCAATTTTTTTCTTAAATATTTCTTTCATAAATAACTACTGACCATCATAGCTTGGCTTGGGCCATATTTGCAACGCATCAGCACTAGAAAAACCATCCCCACTAGGGTATAATGACTCGAGATCACCGTTTCGGGGTGTGGCGCAGTTGATAGCGCGCTCGGTTTGGGACCGAGAGGTCGAAGGTTTGAGTCCTTTCACCCCGACCATAGAAAAGACCCGTCCTTATGGACGGGCTTTTTCTTTTATTTCTCTCCCCAAGCCGCATCATCATACAGCCATCGCACTTCCCCACCATTCGTTTCAACCGCCTCGGCCGCAATTGCAACAGGGAGCTTCCCTTTAAGGCGAGCTTCGCGAAGGATATCTCTCTTCGCAGCACCAACCGCAAAGATCACCAACTCATGAACATGTTCCAAAGCTTTTAATGACAAACTAAACCGCTCTGCTGGCGGCTTTGGTGAGTCTTTGACAGGGATTACCCACTTTTCGGTTGGCTCTGTAAAAGCGGCGTTGCCAGGGAATAGAGACAAGGTATGTCCATCCTCTCCAACTCCCAACCAAACGAGGTCAAACCGATCAATGCCAGCCTGACGAATCGCCTCGTCATAAGCAGTCGCGCTTGATTCAACAGTCTCACCGATGGTCGGCACAATACGCTTCACTTGAGACAGCAGTTCGTCTGCTTCGAATATCTTAAGGACGGCTCCCCAGTTTGAATCCTTATGTTCATGGGGGACCATACGCTCATCACCAATGACAACCGTCACCTTAGCCCAGTCAATTGCATCGCCGTACCCGGCGGCAATTTTTTTGTAGGCAAGAAGCGGTGAGGTTCCTCCAGCCAACACCCAACTGGCGCTGTCGCGTAGTTCTATTGCTAATCGCAGGACCTCGATAGCATTTTCAGCGGCTGCATCTGCCACCGCCTCGGCTGTTGGGTAGGTGCGGATCTCCGACATTTACTTGGCGTACTCAATCGCCCGCGTTTCGCGGATAACATTAATCTTAATCGTTCCAGGATACTGCATAGTACTTTCAATCTTGTTGGCGATATCACGCGCTAGCTTAATCGCTGAAAGATCATCGATCGCTTCCGGTGTGACAATCACGCGGACTTCGCGTCCGGCACTAATTGCATACGACTTTTGGATGCCCTTAAAGCTGTTGGCAATATTCTCGAGATCACGCATGCGCTCGGCAAAGTTCTCGGCAGAAATATTTCGAGCCCCAGGTCGTGCCGCCGACAAAGCGTCACAAACACGGACCACTAATGCTTCGGGCGTGGTTGCTTCAATATCGTCGTGATGCGCTTCGATGGCGTGAACAATATCATCACTCATACCATACTTACGAGCCAACTCGGCCCCAACGTGGTGATGCTTGCCTTCGATCTTGTGGCTCACCGCCTTACCAACATCGTGTAGCAAGGTCGCAATCTTAGTAACACGGACATCGGCGCCAATTTCTTCGGCGATCAGCCCAGCCATATGTGCCATTTCAGTACTGTGCATCAAAACGTTCTGACCATAGCTGGTACGGAACTTTAATTCACCCAGTAGTTGAATCATTTCTTTCGGAATGCCCACAACCCCAACTTCACGGGCAGCATCCTCACCAGCACGAATCGTTTCTTTCTCAATTTCTTTTTCAGCCTTGGCGACGACCTCTTCGATACGCCCTGGATGGATACGTCCATCCTTCATCAACGATTCGAGTGTAATTCGTGCCACCTGACGACGCAGTGGATCAAAGCTTGAAAGAATGATCATACCTGGCGTGTCATCGACAAGAATATCGACACCGGTGGCTCGTTGGAGTGCCTGGATGTTGCGACCTTCCTTACCAATAATACGACCTTTCATTTCATCGTCGGTCAGCTTGATAGCTGTCACCGTTCGCTCAGCCGTCACTTCGCTACTCATGCGTTCCATCGCTGAAACCAGGATCAGCTGTGCTTGCTCTTCGGCAGTGTCGCGAGCATCATTTTGCAATTTAGCGACCAGCCCGATTAGGTCATCCTTGATGTCCCGTTCGGTCATTTCCATTAACTTATCCGCCGCATCCTTCTTTTTCAGGCCGGCGATCTTTTCAAGTTTTTCCTGCTGACGCTTACGGATGTCTCGAATTTCATTCTTTAACTCTTCAACTTCGTCTTCCTGGGCGCGCAGGTTCTCACCACGTTTATCGAGCTCATCGAGCTTTTTATCGAGACTTGTCTCACGTTCAGCCAAACGACTTTCAGTCTTGTCCCAGTTTTTTCGTCGTTCAGAATCTTCACGCTTCGTATCTTCGACGAGTTTCAATGCCTCATCCTTTGCCTTTAAAACGATATCGCTCGCCTTGTGCTTTGCGTCGGCAATCGTCTGATCAGCTTTGTGCTTGCTGCCAGCACGTCGCGTCTGGTCATAGCCAATTTTTCCGCCCACACCAGCAAGAACTCCGATGATTGCGGCAATTATTCCTTCTACCATATTGTTTCCTTCCTCAGATACGCCCTGGCCAAGTGTTCATCTTGGCAAGGTCTTCTATCACAGGTCGCACTGAAAGTTCAAAAGTTATTCATAAGTCCAGTCAATAGTTCGGACTATTCTTATTGTAGGCTCCAAATCAAGCCGACGCAAGCTTATTTGCGCGGACGAGTAATATGCGCTTCGCCGCCGTATTCGGGCAGGACAATTTTGTCATTTTCGCCTGCCTCGAGTCGTGCCAGTCCACTAGCCTGCCAATCATCACCAGTTGCTCCAACAATTGAGATCGCTTCAGATTCAGCGAAAGTATTGATGACGGTCAACCCGATGCGTAGGCCAGTGAAACTACCTGGACCTTGATAGGCGACGATCCCCGTAATATCACCCCAGTTCTTACCATTCTTTTCCAGTTGCGCCTGCAGATACCCGAGCAAGCCTTTAGCGAGTTCTCGATTGGCTTCCCACTCATCGTCATATCGCCAGTCGCCCTCTATGAACGTCAGTTTACAGGTATAGGTCGAGGTATCAAGTAATAAAATCATAGTTGCTCCAAAAATTTCGCATCGCCAGTCAGAGTTAGTGTTCTCGTGTTTTCGGTCGGAGTTTCGAAATGAATCGTCAAGCGCTCTTTTGGAAGTACGCCTTCGACGATTCCCGCCCACTCAATAACCGTGACGGTCGCAGGATCTTGGAGGGTTTCTTGTAGCTCATCAGCCATAATACCTGCATCACCCAGTCGGTAAAAATCATAATGTGCCAGTAATAGTCCGTCCCGACCATCGTACACACGACTGATCGTAAAGCTCGGACTCTGCACATCTTCGTCAATTCCCAACCCTTTGGCTAGCCCTTTTACGAAAGTTGTCTTGCCAGCCCCAACATCACCAACCAACTCAATAACCTCACCTCCCTCAAGAAGGTTTCCGATCTTTTCACCAAATTCACGAGTCGCCTGCTCGCTCTCGACCTCTTTAATCATCGGATATAGTATATCATCATATCGGCTAGCGCTTTTAGTGTCTGTCCTTTACAATAGAGCGTAAGCATTATGCGCATTTCCGATAACATTATGGAAACGTTGCTTGGGCGGGCAAGTCTAGTAACACCTGAGCAATTACAGACCCTCAAGAATGAAGCGGGTCGTTTAAAGAAGCCCCTTCAAGACATCGTCCTTGAACAAAAAGTAGCGGATGAAAAAACGCTTGTTCAAGCATTCTCCGATTACGCCCAAGTTCCCTACATTGAGCTTGACCCCGCCACTATCCCTTCTGACATTCTCAACCAGATTCCAGAGCGAGTTGCCCGACAATACAACGCGGTCCTCTTTAAAATTGATGAGGACGGTACCCACCACCTTGCAATGGAAGATCCTGACGACGTCCAGGCCGTTAACTTTATTCAAAAGGAAATTGGCACTAATTCTAAAATCTACATCGCTACTCGTGACAACATTCTCTCGGCGCTCGAAAACTACCGCGGCGACGTTAACAAAGAGCTCAACGAAGTTATTGACGTCCAGCGCGAAGAGTCTGAGGAAAGCCAGCAGGTTAACGAGCAGGACATTGCCGAGGATTCTCCTATCGCCCAGACGGTCAACCTTTTACTCGAATACGCCATTCGTTCACACGCCAGTGACATCCACATTGAACCACGCGAGCAATTTGTCCAGATTCGTTACCGCGTTGACGGTGTCTTAAAAGAGGTTAATAGGCTACCGCGCAATGTTTTAGGTGCATTGATCAGTCGTATCAAGATCTTAGCCAACCTCAAGATCGACGAACGTCGCGTCCCTCAGGATGGTCGTTTCAAAATTAAAGTTGCCGGTCGTCAGTATGCACTGCGTGTCAGCTCGCTGCCTATTTCTGATGGTGAAAAGATTGCCATGCGTATTCTCGACGAGTCCGACCAGGCCGTCACGCTTGAAACGCTTGGTTACTGGGGCAAGGCCTTATTAGACATCAACCGCGAAATGATCGAGCCAAATGGTATCGTCCTGATGACTGGACCGACCGGAAGTGGTAAGTCGACCAGCCTTTTTAGTATCCTGACCATCCTCAACAAGCCGAATATTAATATCTCGACCATTGAAGACCCTGTTGAATACAAGATTCCAGGAGTGAATCAAACCCAGACCAACGTCAAAGCAGGCATGACCTTTGCCAATGGCCTCCGCGCGCTTCTGCGTCAAGATCCGAATATCATCATGATCGGTGAGATCCGTGACAGTGAGACAGCCAACCTGGGTATTCAGGCAGCTTTGACCGGACACATGGTCTTTTCTACCCTACACACCAACAATGCAGCTACCTCCCTCCCTCGTCTACTCGATATGGGTATTGAGCCTTTCTTGATCGCCAGTACTGTGCGCGCTGTTGTTGGACAACGCTTGGTGCGTCGACTCCACCGTGGCTCACGCGAAAGCTTCGTTCCAACCGAGGAAGAAAAGACAGCAATCACCAAGCTCTTCAACCTTGCACCAGGCCAAGATTTCCGCGTCATTCACGAACTTGAGAAACAAGCCGCTGCCGAAGGCGTTGGTGGCGACACACCTCTCAGCACCGACCCGACAGGAATAAAAACATTATGGCGCGCGAAGGCAGACTTTAACGATGACGATGCCCAAGAGGGCTATAAAGGTCGACTGGGTATTTATGAGGTTCTTACGAATAGCGAAGCAATTCAAAAACTCATCATGTCTCACGCCACCAGTGCCGATATTCAACGCCAGGCCATCGCCGATGGCATGATGACGATGCAAATTGACGGCTTGATCAAGGCGCTCCGTGGTGAAACGACGATCGAAGAAGTTCTAAGGGTCAGTAGGGACTAACCATGCCTCAATTTTCTTACGTCGCCATCGACGCTCAGCGAAAAGCAGTTAATGGCAAAACAGAGCAACTTGACCGAGCTGGCGTGATTGCTGCACTTACCAAACAAAATCTTCGACCAGTGAGCATTAAGGAACTAAAGGCGCGCAAAGGGTTTTCGGTCAATTTTGATACCCTCTTTAATTCTAATAAGGTAAAAACTGACCAGCTCGTCATCTTCACTCGTCAGCTCAGTGCAATGGTCGGCGCTGGTGTTCCACTGCTTCGATCACTGACTTCACTCGAAAAACACGCTGAAGACTCGGTATTAAAAAAGATTCTGGCTGATGTTATTAAGAATGTCGAGGGCGGTATGTCCCTGGGGGATGCCTTGGCTAAGCACCCCGACTCTTTTAACGATATCTACGTTAATATGGTGCATGCTGGCGAAGCGGCTGGTATCCTCGACGACATCCTTAAACGCCTCGCCCTGCAACAAGAAAAAAGTACTGCCATCCGAAAGAAGATTCGCAGTGCTATGGCCTACCCGCTCGTACTCATAGTTATCACCGTCCTAGCCTTCTTTGGCTTGATGCTTTTCGTCATTCCACAAATTGGTAAGATCCTAACGGATTTGGGTGGCCCTGACGCCGAACTCCCTGGTATTACTCTTTTTATGTTAGGTCTCAGTCATATCATTACTAGCTATTGGTACATCATCATTCCGGTAATCGCTGGAGCGATCTTTGGTCTGAGCCGTTATATCAAGACCCCCAAAGGACGGCGTCTGTTTGACGGGCTGATTCTAAAGACACCTGTACTAAAAAATATCATCATGAAAGTTGCTATTGCTCGGTTTGCGCGGACATTCTCTGCTCTGATGGGTGCGGGAGTGGCAGTTCTGGAGTGCTTGGACGTTACATCTAGGGCAGTGGGCAACTCATTGTACGAAGAGGCCCTAAAAACAGCCGCTAAAGAGGTAAAAAACGGAAAATCTCTCTCATCTGTTATCGAACAAAACCCTCTCTTCCCCGCAATCGTCGGCCAGATGCTCGCTGTTGGTGAAGAGACCGGCCAGACCGATACCGTCCTGGTGAAGGTAGCCGATTTTTATGAAGAAGAGGTCGACCTTGCAATCGAAAGTATCAGCTCAATCATAGAACCAGCTATGATCGTCATTATGGGAAGCATGGTTGGACTGATCGCCGCTAGTGTCATGACCCCTATCGCTCAGCTTTCACAAAACATCCAATAGCCATAGATACGGCGAACACGCTCATGCTATAATACAGGGTAGCTGAAATCGTGGGCTCTATGTCAAAATTATTTTATAAAGATAAACCAATCGTCGGACTTGATATCAGTAGTACTGGTATCAAAATCATGTCCATTGATCCAAAAAAATGGTTAGTGAATGGCTATGGTTCACTTGATCTCGACCCACTAAAAGTAAAGGATGCGTTAGAGACAGAGGGTAGTACCTATCTCACTGATAACATTAAACTTATGCTGGCTGAAAAGATCGTGGGACAATTACAAAGCAACCGAGTCGCCGTTTCTGTCCCGACAGCGCGCAGTTACTCCCGAACTTTCACACTTCCCCTTTCAACCGAAAAAAAGCTTCATGATGCAGTCATGTTAGAGGCCGACCAATACATTCCCATCCCCTCCTCTACGCTATATATTGACTATCAAGTCATTGAACGAAATAAACAAGAAATCACCGTACTTATGAGTGCCGTTTCTCGCGTCATCGTTGACAATATCATTACGAGCGTCGAAGCTGCGGGCTTGCAGCCAGTATTCGTCGAACCGAGTATCAGCTCAGTTGGGCGCGTCCTCACGGCCACCGAAGAGGGCGACCTCCCCACCGTTATTGTCGATATTGGACCAGCTAGTACCGACATTGCTATCCTCGACAAAGGAACTATTCGCGTCACTGGCGGGTTAGCCATTGGTGGCAACAGCTTTACGCTTGATATAGCAAAGAAATTAAACGTTGCACTTGAAAATGCTCACCAACTAAAAGTGCTTAATGGACTTAGCGCTGGGCCTCGCCAACAAAAAATTAGTGAAGCCCTCCGGCCAAGCCTCGAACGCATCATGACCGAAATCCGAAAGGTTATGCGCTACTACGATGAGCGTATCAGTGATACTCGAAAGCTTGAACAACTATTAGTGGTCGGAAGTGGAAGTAACTTGCCTGGTATCGGCGAGTATTTCACTGACAAGCTCGTCATGCCCGCCCGCGTTGCCAGCCCATGGCAGAAGCTCGATTTTGGCAAGATCCAAGAACCACCAAAGCAATTCCGCTCACGATACATAACCGTTGCTGGCCTAGCTAGCATTCCTCCAGGGAGTATATGGAAATGATTAATTTAATGCCTGATGACGCGAAAAGGGAAATTAGAGCCGCACGTGCCAACGTCGTACTGGTACGCTACATTACTATTCTACTTATTAGTGCCGCCTTCCTTGCTCTGGTCGTATGGGGATCGTACTTATTGCTTGGTCAGATACATACTAGTGCCCAACAACAAATCACAGCTAATGACACTCAGGCTGCTGTTTACAGTCAAACAAAACAGCAGGTTGATTCACTCAGTGCAGGATTAACTGAAGCAAAGACGATTCTCGACCAAGAGATTCTTTATTCGAACGTACTCGTTAATATTGCTCAACAAATGCCGGCCAATACTGTTATCGACAAATTAACACTCGACAGCAACTCCTTCATTGGAACACCACTCACACTCAAGGTATACGCCAAATCAAGTAATGATGCAGTCGCACTTCGTGACCGCTTCCAAAGTTCTCCATTCTTCTCTAACGTCAGTTTTGAATCTGTCTCAGATACGTCAGGAGGGATTACTGGCTATCCAGTTAGCGCGACCATTACCTTAACTTTAAATAGGGCCATTTCACAATGAAAAAATCCATGAAAGCGACCTCGACTCGTACGTTCCTCATCTTTCTATTCATTGTGACACTTGGCGCAGCTGTTGGTGGCTTCTATCTGGTATTTGAGCAGATCAAAGCCTATGCAATCGAAGTGAGTCACTCCGTCACTGATGCTGATGCAAGTGGAGGTCAAATTGCCGAACTTCAAGCATTGAAACAGGAGCTCGCTGATCGGGAGCAACTCGTTGACAAGGCCAATAAATTATTCGCGACACCAGACAACTATCAGTCACAGTCTTTGAAAGATGTCCAAAAATATGCACAGACCTATGGAATGACAATCCTCAATACAAAATTTGAATCAACCACCGACGGTGCGAACGGAAACATCTTTGTTATCACCCTCCAGTCTCCTGTGTCCTATACAAAGCTCCTTCAGTTCCTGGACGCTATCGAAGGTAATCTTCCGAAAATGCAGGTTACCAGTGTCAGCCTCGGTCGTACAAGTTCTGGGTCTGCTGGTGAAGTCACGACAGAAGACATAAAAATTGGGATATCAACGAGGTAGTATATGAAGAATCTTACGATAGGGTCACTCTTTAAACCATTCAAGCTACTCTTTACAAAGTTTCATTTGACACTGTTTATCATTGCCATCGCTGCAGGGTTGGGCGGGGCAGTACTTCTGCTCAATGATATGCTCGCAAACTTGTCAGAACTTGATGCCGGGTATACCTCATCAATTAGTGCTGGGACGATCGACCAATCAACACTCGACCGCATCAAAGAGCTCCACACCAGTGACGAGGCTGTTCCCGCCGCCACGCTTCCAAGCGGTCGTATTAATCCATTCGGCGAGTAGCGTAGCGCCATCAAAAAGCTTATACTAAAGATATGCTAGTATTAGGATCTCGACTCAACAATACACCTGTCATGAGCCTGCAGACCGGAACACGCCTCGCCAGGACAGGCGACCCTCTTATTGATCCGGCGACACTCAAAATTGTTGCCTTTGAGGTTGATGGTCCATTACTCGACGAACATCCTTCTTTTCTTCGGACCGCTGACATTCGTGAAATGGGTGGCATCGGCATGATCATCGACAGTAGTGAAGAATTTGTGGGCCTGAATGATGTTATTAAACTAAAGGAACTCCGTGAACTCGGCTTTAAGCTTATTGGCATGCCCGTGATTGATGAACGTAAACATCGGCTAGGCAAGGTTGATGGCTACACTGTTGAAACAGGCAGTTTTGTCATCCAGCAACTAAACGTCAATCGTGGACTCTTTAAGGGCTTTACTACCACTGGACTCTTAGTTCACCGAAATCAGATTACTGAGATCAACGATGATGCAATTATCGTGAAGAGTGCTGCTAAAAAGAGTCCGGAGCCGGTCCTCAAAGCAACACGCAATGAATATGTTAACCCTTTTCGCCCTCCAGCTACTCCAGAACCAGAAACTTAGTCGTCGTTCGCCAGCGCTTCTTTTATATCGTCATAACTAAAGCCCTGACGAGCTAAATAAGCCATGAATTTTTGCTCATCATCGTAGCGAGAACGTTTTTTCGCAATAATCTTCTGCAGTTCGTCTGTATCTTCTCGATCGGTTTCAGACAACAGTCGCTCAATAATTGTGTGGTCGACACCCTTTGTACTCAATTCTGCCGACAGCTTGCGCATGCTCGTCCCTTTTCGTTGGTTACGATTCTCGATCCAAAACGCAGCAAATTTTTCATCATCGACATAACCCTTTTTGACCAAACGATCGAATACGCGATCGGTTAATTGAACTGACGCGCCTTTTTTGATGGTGCCTAGTTTTGTGCGCGTATCACGGGTCTTACGATAGAGATAGTCTTTCACTTCTCGCTGACTACGCGGACGCATCAAAGCGTATTCGAGGGCACGGCCATACAGTTTGCCGTATTGACTCTCGTCTTCGAGAAGTTTCATCTCCTCCTCGGTATACTCATTGCCAATCTTCACCCCAAGATCGCTGAGCTGTAATATATCGAGACTCAACCGATACTTGCCATCAACAGACACATTAACACGGTCTTTGTCGCGGGCTTGAACTGAGATGGCGGTTATTTTCATAACGAGATATCGTTATGCAGCTGCTTCGTCAAAAACTTTCTTGCGAACCTTGGCTTCGATTTCGGCCAGGACTTTTGGATTCTCAGCGAGATATTGCTTGCTGGCTTCACGGCCTTGACCGATTTTGGCATCAGCGTAATCGAACCATGCGCCTGATTTTCCGACAATACCATGGAGAACTGCGAGATCTAGAACATCACCAGTCTTTGAGATACCTTCATTGTACATGATATCGAATTCTGCGACTCTAAAAGGAGGGGCGATCTTATTCTTCACGACCTTGACCTTGGTGCGGTTACCGATAATCTCTTCACCTGATTTGATCTGACCAGTACGGCGAATATCCAAACGAACAGAAGCGTAGAACTTCAAAGCGTTACCACCGGTGGTAGTTTCAGGGTTACCAAACATCACACCAATTTTCATACGAATCTGGTTAATGAAAATAACCGTTGTGTGACTCTTATTGATGATACCCGTCAACTTACGAAGTGCCTGGCTCATCAGACGTGCCTGAAGACCCATGTGGCTATCGCCCATTTCACCTTCAATTTCAGCCTGAGGAACGAGTGCAGCAACTGAGTCTACGACCACAAGATCCACCGCATTTGAACGAACGAGGGTTTCAGCGATCTCCAGAGCCTGCTCACCATTGTCTGGTTGAGAGACGAGAAGATTATCAGTATCAACACCCAGCTTGCGGGCGTAAGACGGGTCAAGGGCGTGCTCTGCATCGATAAAGGCAGCTGTTCCACCCTGCTTCTGAATCTCTGCGATTGCATGGAGTGTCAATGTTGTCTTACCTGAAGACTCTGGCCCATAGATCTCGATGATACGGCCCTTTGGAAAGCCTCCACCGAGTGCGAGGTCTAGTGACAATGCGCCGCTACTGAACAATTCAACATCAACAGCCTTGGTGTCCCCAAGCCGACGAATTGCGCCATCACCAAATTGTTTATTAATCTGCTCTTGCGCCAGGCCAAGGGCCTTTAATTTCCCTTCGTTCGCAACCGGTTTTTCGGGCAACGTGGACTTGTCAGGCTTATCTGTTTTCTTTGTCGGCATGTAGTCTCCCTCTCTTTATATCTCCCTTTATTATACGCGGGCAATTCTTAATTTGCTATAATCAGACTAATGAATACAACACACCGCGGTTTTACTATTATTGAACTGTTATTTATCGTGGCCGTCATTGGTACTGCGAGCGTCCTTTTCTTTATTCAAAAGAATAATCTCGAGATTGCTTCCCGTGATGAAATACGTAAAACCTCAATTAATGCGATGTATTACAGCCTCGAGGAAGTATTTTACAAAACCAATGGCTATTACCCTCGCACAATCGATGAGAAAGTACTTCCTTCAGTCGACCCAGACCTATTTACCGACCCCCAGGGCGTCAAGATCGGCGAAGCAAACAGTAATTATCGTTACGAGTCACTCAATTGTGAGGGCGACCAGTGCAAGAGCTATACGCTCCGCACAATTCTCGAAAACGAAGCAGACTATATCAAAGATAGTCCAACACATTAATTGTCGTCGACAGGACGGCCATTCTTAAAGGCCTCAACCGCATTGTTCAACGTAGCAATATGGATCTTTGGATTAGCAACATAGGTAAATCGATAGGTCGTCTCGTCACCTTCTGTACTCAAGCGGATCGAACCATAATTAAAGACTAGTTGCAGGATGCCCTGTTGGGTGTAACTGGCATCTTCGATATTGCTCAGGCTCACCGTCTGCTCGAGGCGCGAGAACAGACTAACCTGGATCTCTTGGATCACACTCTCGTTCGTTAAAAAGAACTTATTATTCACATAGACATAATAGATAGCGAACATACCCAACCCGACGAGTATACAGAACAGAAGGATAGGAACCGTCACGCTGCCTATTTCTGCGGCAGCCCCTTGGATACTAAAGAACTCTGCAAAGCTCGCATAATTCATGAGGAGTGCGAGAGCGAGGATAATGATAAGCGTCCCAAGCGCAAGTGGAATAATCAAGCCGATTGGGTGACGGCGAACAGCGCTAATCACATACTCACCTTCACTTAGATTGAGATAAGGAAACAATCGCTTTGATCGTTCGTGTTTTATCCTTACCTCTGGACTCACGACTGCCCTTGTTGGCTCGACAGGACGAGATAAGTGAACTACCTGAGGTACAGACTTCTCTGCCTTTTGGGGTCGTGCATACAAAGGCTTACCGTTGGTATCATAAGCAACTGGCTGATCGTAATTCTCTTCGGTCGTTTCTGGGTTCATACAAGTATTATAGCAACGATTCTTGCTGTATGTCTGGTGTTTTACCGATATGTTTATAAGCTTTTGGTGTTGCCTTGCGACCACGCGGTGTTCGTTCAATAAAGCCAATCTGTAACAGATACGGTTCGTAGAAATCCTCGATCGTTGTTGCTTCGTCGCCAGTTAGGGCTGCGAGTGTATTAAGGCCGACTGGGTTGCTGCCGTAATTATCAATCATACTGATCAGCAGATTACGATCGCCGGAATCGAGGCCCAGTTCGTCGATCTCGAGCAGTTCCAGAGCCTTGGTTGTCGTCACCGTATCGATAATGCCATCACCGTTGACATCAGCATAGTCACGGACACGTTTCAAGAGGCGGTTGGCGATGCGAGGAGTCAACCGAGCACGAGTTGAAAGCATATTAGCCGAAGCAGCGTCGATCTTACTTTCGAGAATAGAGGCAGCTCTCGTGATAATCTTACTAATTTCATTCGGCGCGTAAAAATCGAGGCGGTACATATGCCCAAATCGATCACGCAGGGGTGCCGCCAATGCACCTGTCCTTGTGGTTGCCCCAATCACCGTAAATTTTGGCAGATCCAGACGAACGCTCCGCGCTGCGGGGCCTTTGCCGATCATAATGTCGAGCTTGTAATCTTCCATCGCCGAATACAGCACCTCTTCGACAGTTCGACTAAGGCGGTGAATCTCATCGATAAATAAGATGTCGCCATCGGTCAGATTAGTCAGAATGCTCGCAAGATCCCCTGCCTTTTCGATTGCTGGGCCTGCCGTGACCCGAATCGACTTGCCCATTTCATTGGCAATCACCGTTGCCATAGTTGTCTTGCCAAGTCCTGGGGGGCCATACAGCAGAATGTGATCGAGTGGTTCATCGCGTTTTTTAGCGGCGTCAATCGCTAGTTTTAAATTCTTTTTGAGGCGATCTTGGCCAACATAGTCTGCAAAGGTACGTGGTCGAAGGGTGACTTCAATAATCTGCTCATCAGCATCTTCATCGTGGTCGCTGGTATCAACAATTCGTTCAATGGCCATTAGTTTTGTCCTTTGAGGGCTTGCGTTACCCGTTCGGCAGTCGAGAGGTCGGTCGAAACCGATTCCAGGGCCGCAATTGCATCATTCAAGCTATATCCAAGTGCCATCAGCGCCTCGAGTGCCTCATCGCCAACTGGTGCAGTACCGACCCCACTAACGTGTGCTATATTCACCGCGAGCCCTACCTTATCTGACAGATCCACAACAACGCGTTCAGCTATTTTCTTACCAACACCACTCGCCTTAGAGACAAAGCCACTGTCGCCACTGGCGATTGCGTTGCGCACCACTTCACTCTCACCGAGAGATAAGATAGCGAGAGCCGCTTTTGGACCAACACCTTGAACGGTGATGAGGAGTTCAAATAATTTCTTGGCGGCGAGTGATGAGAAGCCAAATAATTCCTGCGACTGTTCGCGAATATGATGATAGGTATAGAACTTTACGGGTTCACCTAAGAGTGCTCGGTCAAAATCCCCCGCAGCAACATGTACCTCATACCCGACATCGTGAACATCTACGATCACGGAGTTCGCGAATTTCTCGGCCACTACTCCAGACACGTGCGCAATCATATGTTTTATTATGTCACATTCCTCAGCCTCGGGCTACTGACTTGTGTTTTGTTAAATATCTGACAAGATCCACTGACTATAGTCTAGGTATGGCTCATACAAATAAACCTGGTTATTACCACCTATGGATAACAGCAACTGATGATCAGTACTTCTTTCGATCGGCGCTTGATAAAGCCTATTTTCTTACGCTGCTTCAAGATGCCCTGTCGCCACGACGACGACTCAGCAACCTATCCTCTATCGCTGATATTCTTGCAATTGAGGTTTCGCTTCTTGCCTACTCACTGACTGATTCGAGTGTTCATCTTCTGCTCTATACCATGAGGAGGACCGCTATCGATGAGCTCGGTCAACGACTTCTGACCCATTACGTCGAGTACATCAATCAGTATCATACCCACCCAAAGGTCCCGTTTGATACACTGTTTATTTTCGACCGCCTGACTGGACCGCACGCAGCGCTCGGCGTCTCACGCGAGATTCATATGCTGCACGACGACTGGCGTCACGACCGTTATTCCAGTATTGGGTTTTACCTCGATGACCGTCGTGGAGATTGGCTGTCGCTGTGGCGACTCACCCCGCTGTACGACAACAACCCCGAATTCTATCTCGAGTATCTCAAGAGTCCTGAAACGGAAACGAATAAGCTCTTCGAGTTTATTCAGACTTAACTGGTGAGGCGGCTCATGAGCGAATGGGTAATCGCAGCGGCAAGGGCATCGGCGCAGTCATCAGGTTTTGGCACTTCCTTTAGACCAAGCTGCATACGCACCATTTCCTGGACCTGCTTTTTATCTGCCTTCCCGTATCCGCTGATTGTCTGCTTTATCTGCTGAGGAGTATACTCTGCTATCGGCAGTTGTGCTTTTCGTGCAACCAACAGGGCCACTCCGCGTGCCTCAGCGACAGACATAGCCGTCGTAATATTATTGGTAAAGAAGAGCTTTTCGATTGAAAAAGCAGTTGGCTTGTTAAGGGCGATGATTTCAGTCAGTCCATCAAAAATCTCCTCCAAACGCTCATCATGAGGCGTATTGACGGGCGTTCGAATCACACCAGCATCAACAAGCTTCATCTTGGTACCTTGAACGTCGATGACGCCAAAGCCTAAGATGCCCGTGCCTGGATCAATACCGATTATTCTCATACAGCCTAGTATAGGTTACTTACGGATTCGGACAAACTTTAACAACTTATCTCGCAGCTTGCCTAGCTCCCAACGCCACTCCCAAGCAGCATAACCAAGTATCGCCAGCAAAAGTCCGATGATAGCCGCCCATATATACCAATTATTATTACTCTGCGATTGCGTCCCCAACACTGCATAATCCGCCTTGGTCATAGCAACAATATTTCGGCAACGATTCGTCTCTGGATTGCGCTCTTGCCCTTCTTTGCAAGGAGTCGGGACCGAGGCGACGACAATCTTACGACAACGACCAGTCTCAGCGTTACGCTCCTCACCTTCTTCACAGGGTTTTGGCAAATCAGCATCACTGGCAATATTTCGACAGCGGTTCGTTTCCTCGCTACGATACTGTCCATCCTTACATGGCGTGACTGTTGCAGGTGTCGATATCAATCGGCAACGATTCGTCTCGGGACTACGATATTGATTGGCTGCACAGGGCTGTAAAGCAACTGTCTCGGTACTGGCATCTGATGACAAAGCGTCACTTGCTCGATTTTCACCACCTGGAGTCGGCTGTGAAGTATACTGCCAAATCCCTTCAATCAGGGCCCATGATTCGTCATCATCAGGGTTTTCATAACGTGGAACCTCGTCAAACATCAGTCCACCAAGGCTCACTAGTTGTACGCGACTAGACGTATTAAGCAGGCTATAGTTCATCACAGCGTTATCAAATACTACATAGGAATAAGGCCCTATGGTACTTCCTGCAGGGAAACGAGCCTCGGTCTCAAAAGTCGGACCGATCCTTAGGAGATAATTATCAAGATTGATTGGGTCAGAGTTTGGGTTGTAGAGTTCAATAAATTCATGGCCCGTGTCACTCCCGCTCGCATTCGGCAACAACTCGGTAATATATAGTTGCGACAACGGAGGCAAACAACTCCCGTCTGCTTTCAGCTCGAGCCCTTCAGGTACCTCCAGTTGTGTGCCGTCAATATTGAGACACAGATCATCTAATACATCACGGCGCACGACACTGTTCGGTGGCACCCCTTGAAGGGTCCCAATCTGCCAGTCGGTCGGCTGGTCTGTATCGATATACGACAGAGTGTCGCTAGACAGCTTGCGTTCAAATAAGGATCCGCCCGCTAGGCTCGTTGTCCATTCATAACTGTCGACAATTATCCCAGCACGATCGACCAACGAGATCATATCACTACTGCCAATAATACTGCCGCTACTCTGGTTACTCGGTGAATACATACCGCTAAAGCTAGTGCCGTAATGTGCCGCTACTAGAAAGGACGAGGCAATCGTCGCATAACTGTGTGCAGGAAGATAGACCCGCCCAGCTGGACCGTACGGTAAAAAGCAGACAATGTCGACATTGCTCTTATTCTTTACGCACCAATGAGTAATGTCGACTTCATCAGGCGAATTATTGTAGATAAATACAAGTTCTTCTAACGCTGCGCCGACGCCACCTGCCTGAATATGGGTAATGACGACATTAGCTGAGGCTGCGTATGTCGGGGGAACATACGCATTCGCGACGATCATTGCGACAGTCAAAACCAGTCCACGAAATACCTTCAGCATGTCCTCGACTATAGCGAGGAGTTCTTAAATCGATCTAAGCTACTGACTAAATGTCAGCAGTAATATCAGCGTTTGTGTGCACATTTGTCACATCATCGAGGTCGTCGAGCGCGTCCATCACCTTCAAGACTTTTTCAGCCGTGTCCTTTTCCGCAATCTCAATTGTATTGTTTGGGACGTATTGCAACTCTGCTCCTGTGATAGGTAATCCAGCCTCAGCAATCGCCGTCCGAACCTTTGCAAGATCCTTCTGATCGGTATAGACAATAATTTCACCCTCTTCTTCAACAGCATCTTCAGCACCAGCGTCTAGGATAGTCAGGAGCGCATCTTCACCGGTCGCTGTGACAGTAATCACGCCTTTACGAGTGAATTGGAACATGACACTGCCCGCATCAGCGATGCGACCACCATTTTTTGTCAGCGCGTTGCGTACTTCAGGAAAAGTACGATTTTTATTGTCAGTTGCGGTCTCAATAATAATACCGACGCCGCCAGGACCCATTGCTTCGTAGGTTGCTTCTTCTAGCACTGCCGCATTCTTGTCGGCCACGCGGTCAATTGCGCGTTGGATATTCGCTGCTGGCATATTTGCTTGTTTGGCTTTTTCAATCGCCATCGCAAGCGAGGTGTTCATTGAAGGGTCGGTACCACCACGAGCCGCAATCGCAATTTGATTACCAATTTTAGTAAATACTGCACCGCGCTTGGCGTCTTTGGCACCTTTTTCGCGTTTGATTGTTGACCATTTGCTATGTCCAGACATAAAGAAAACTCCGTTAGCTTTTCTGTGATTTTCTTTATTATAACAGATCTGACCTCTGTGGTATACTGCGACTATGCAACCAGATATTCATCGGCTCTTGGAATTCCAAAAACTACTTGCAGTCTTTAGCCAGGTTGAGCGTGGTGCACACCGAAATCATTTGGGAACTTTTGTCCCCGAGAACGATACTGAGCACAGCTACAATCTTGCGATGACTGGCTGGTATCTCAGTCAATGGTTTCCTGAACTCGATAAGAATAAAATCATTTCGTATGCGTTGATTCATGACCTAGTTGAGGTCCATGCTGGTGATACCTATTTCTATGGATCAAAAGAAGAGCTCGATTCAAAGGTCGATCGTGAAGCGCAGGCTCTCAAACAACTTGAGAAGGATTGGTCTGACTTCAAGGATCTTACCGAAGCAATTCATCAATATGAAAAGAAAAGTGACCCAGAATCGCAGTTCGTCTACGCGCTCGATAAGATCATGCCAATTATGTTGATTTACATTCACGATGGCTATAGCTGGAAGAAAAACGGTGTTACCGCAAAAATGCTTCATGACGCGAAACGACAAAAGATTTCACAGGTAGAGACCTCACCGAGAATACTGCCCTATTTCGAGCAGCTTTATGGTTTACTTTTAGAACGGCCGGATTTGATCAAGGAATTTTAGCAAATATCACCGAGCAACTCGGAAGCCAATAAATTCGTTAGTTGAACTTGGGACATTACCCAAATGTAATGTAAGCACACCAACGTCTGGAAAAGCGTCCCAACCCCCACTACGAAGGAAGCCTCGTGGCAATGTATCTGAATGAAAACTAAAAAGGCCACCGACTCCATTAGCTATCGTCCAACTTGTAATTAGTGAAAGATCATATGCAGAGGTTAATGAAGTTGGTCGACTTATCGAAGGAAGACCATTCCAGCTCAACTGAGAGTCATTCCAATTTTGCCATTGAATCGGCTGCCCAATCACACCGGGCAATTGACCGCCACTGAGAGTTCCCGTAGTCCACTCCCATATATTTCCCGAAAGATCCCATACCACCTCGCCATTAGTCAACGTCAACGTACGACGCTGGCTTGACGTACCACTTTGTCCAGTGCCGTTGTACCCGTCAGTATCCGTAGAGCTAGCAACAAGTGCATTACCTGGACTACCGTCATTATGTCCTGAGTAAATGTAGCCACTGCCAACCACTCCCCCACTCCAGTTACTCGAAACAGACAAGACGTTACCCGCAAGTGTCATCCATTCAGCTTCAGATACAAGATGGCATCCTTCGCATGTAGTCTGTGATGCAGCGATGGCATCCGACTGGATAATAGATACCCATGGCGCTCCACTCGCTTGACTCATAGCAACACCAGAAACGTTCTTAGCCTCATACTTCATCACCCAAAAATCACTAGTGCCAAGGGCAGAGTTACCAGGAACAAGAATATACCCTTGACAAGTACCCTTCTTAGCAACAGCATTTGTGGAAGTTGCGGAGTAGGCACGCTCAGGACTGCCCGTGATGTTTACAGCGACACAAAAGTTCTTGCCATCAGGAGTGAGTCGATAATAAAGATCATGGCCAGAACCAACCGACAGGTCGGCCATGGTTGAGTCAGTGGGCAAGATTTCGCCGTTAAGCGATTTATAGGTTAAGACTTTCTTGGCTGCCTGGCTAGTCTCACTCTGTAATGAGGCATCCTCGGCGCGAGTGCGAATACCATTGAAAGCAACAAGACTGAGAGCAGCTAGGATGGCTATCACCACAATAACAATCAGCAGCTCAACAATAGTAAATCCACTTCTTGATCCTTTGATGCCCATATCTACCCTATTCTGCCGTCAAGTTCTTAAATAATTATTAACTTTTAAGACTTCGGGATACACAAAACCCGCCACCAGGCGGACCTTGCGGCCCCATAAAGGTTTCCCAATATGACGCGTAAACGAACCTGAATGACGGGGTCAGTATCGTTTACGCGATTTTTCAACCATGCCTTTCGTTATATAAACTACTCAGGTTAGGTTGTGTTGCCAAATTGTGTGTAAGCATTACCACAGCAACGCTTATCAAAATTGTACCACACTACTAATCGACCAACTATTTATCGGTCGGGGCAGGCTCGGCATCCTTAAAGAGGTTGATATAGGCCTGATAAGAAAATAATCGATTGCGATTAAAGCCAGTTATCTCGCGCAAAATACCGATCCTCTCCAGTTCGGCGACCAGAGCATTAGCAGCAGGCAAGCTAATTGATAGGACCGAAGCTGCGTCCGTGACCGATATAATTGGATCTCGGTAGAGGTGCTTTAATAGTTGATGCGCACGCGGGGCACGGCGCCCGAGCTCGAGTAACTTTGCATGGTGCTCCTCACGCAATTTCATGATTGCCTGCAGAGTCGTTACTGCTTTTTTTGCAGTCTCATTCACACCAACCAGGAAGAACTTGAGCCAATGCTCAATATCATTATGTGTACGCACTCGGCTGAGCGCATCATAATATTCCTGACGATGTTCCTCGAAAAAGGTAGACAAATATAACACTGGTTTGTCTAGCATATCCCGTTGAATGAGGAAGAGAATAATCAGTAGTCGCCCAAGTCGCCCATTACCATCAAGATAAGGGTGAATCGTTTCGAATTGGTAATGCGCAATCCCAGCCTTTAACAAAAATGGCATCTGTAGGTCGTTAGTATTAATAAACCGTTCAAGGTCCGACAAAAGCTCAGGAAGGTGCTGATTATGAGGAGGGATAAACCGTGCATCCTTCAGTGTCGCACCACCAATCCAGTTCTGTGAAGTGCGTATTGTACCAGGCTGCTTACCAGCCCCGCGCACTCCTTGCAACAGGATTGCATGCGTATCATTCAAGAGGCGCGAGATAATCGGAAGGTCATCTAATTTTTCAATAGCAAACTTCATGGCCTTTAAATAATTCTGAACCTCCTGCCAGTCGCCACGACGTTCAGGTGTAATATCTTCTTCCCGCATAAGTGCCTCGTCCATATTAGTCTGCGTACCCTCAATCTTATTAGATGCAGTCGCCTCCTTTGTCTCATGCATACGAATAAAGTATTCAATATCAGGGACAAATCTTGCATAGGCATTCAGTTCCCCTAGGCTATGGGTTGCTTCTTCTAATAAACGGCCCAATGTCTGATCTTCAATATGAAGACTGACCGACACAGGTGTAGGGAGGAAATAGCTATAGGAATAGCCAGTATTAGCATGTGCAGTTCGTTTCGTTCCAGCAATATATCGTTCTTTAGATACCACAGTATTACTCCATATTTTTATCTATAAGTAAAGTATAGCTTCGAAACTTAATTATGTCAAGTCTTATGTAAGTTTCGAGGCCTAAACTTACATAAGATATTTTATAGTTAGCACTAACGAAGTTACTACAAATACCGCGTACTCCCAAACGGAATCTTGGCCTGTACATAGATTCCCGTCCCCAAAGTATCGGCCGAGTGAATCGTCCGATCACCGTATCGTTTATTAATATCATCAATCGCGCTCGTCACCTGTTGCTCGCGCACAATTTGATCATGAAACAGGCTAATCTGTGGATCTTCGATAGGCTCGAGCTCATAGCAGTGAATCCCTATTTCTTTCAACCCATCTGGTGCCTTATCAAACAACTGCTTTGCCTGGGCAAAAATTGTTTGGTCAGAAGAGAAGGGGAGTATGGATAGGGAAGAGCTGTGCCAATAGCCATGCTCGAGAGTTTTTGCATAAACATAAATCCCCCGCGCTGCCTTGTCCTGCGACCGCAAGCGGCTCCCGACCGATTCACACAAATGATGCAGCCGCTGCACGATCTGCTCATACGATAAATCGAAACTCTCTAACACATACTGTCGGCCGACTCGCTTGATATCGGTAGCGACATCATCTACCTCCCAGCCCCGCAGTCGCTTGTACCACCAATCGCCAACCACGCTTTTAAACACAATCCTATGCAGTGTTGTCGAATCTGTATCAAGAAACTGTAGGGGAGTCATAATGCCGACACTATTCAGCCTCGCCTCATTGCGATGAGCAATTCCCGTCAGATCCGTCAGCTTCAACTCCCCTAGCACCTGCCGGATGTTTTGCGACGTTATCACATCGAGCCCATCTGGTTTATGCAATCCTGCCGCAGTTTTAGCCAGGAATCGATTGGTCGCAATGCCAATATTGCAACGCATCCAGATGCCAATTTCATCCTTCAGTCGTTGTTTTATCTCCATCCCAATTTCAACCAGATCCCGTCCCTGCACCGCGGCCGTTGTATTATGGAAATCAATCACCCCCTCGTCGATACTCTTCATCGTCACGTGGGCCGAATAGTCTTTCATGATGTCCAGCAACCGATGATAGACGTAGCGATACTTCGATGGATCACTTTCCAGTACGACAAGATCCGGGCATAAGATCTTTGCATCACGCACTTTCATACCAACTTTCACACCCATCTTTTTTGCTTCATAACTTGCCGTCACCAGCGCTGTTTTATCACTGCGACGATTGGCAATCCCCACAGGTTTTCCGCGCAACATCGGCCGAGCCTGCTGTTCAACGGTTGCAAAACAACTATTAAGGTCAATGTGCATGATCAGCGGACGTTCCTGATTGAACTCACTCATAGTGATCCGCCTCCATCGTCAGGTGCCAGGTCAGGCGCTCGCTATCAAACTCCAGTCGATAATCTGCCCCACCATCAGTCACATCAAATATGTGAACCGTCTTGCTCCCCTTGCTAAATGGATGTCGCAGCCCCAGTTCTTTTACCTCGACCTCTCGCCCATTCGGTCGCTTAAACTTCACAACTCGACACGGATGATTACCTTGCGAGAAGACAGCGATTACATCAACCGTTTCATTCAAAAAAGTTTCGTCATTCATTTCAAAAATCCTCAAAAATTAGTTTGAGAAACGTTTTGAATTGTTTGCCCGTTCATCTAGCCCGTTTCTAGCTGGACGTCCGAAGACAAGTGAATGACCTTTCGCGAGGGACGCTTAACCAGTAGGCCAGTGAGTATCGCGTGGATATATTTATTATACCATCAAATGAAAGGGGCCCTGGCGTGATGTCTCCATCTCAACCAGGGCCCGTTCGGGCAGCTAGGCCTTCGCCTGACGCCCGTCGTAGCCGTGCGAACCAGTGATCAGAATCTTGACCGTATACTTGGTCAACTGCCACCAGCTGCGGCACCATTGCTGTGTACTGTCTGGGTCGAACCCGATCCTTCGTGTTCGTATCCAGATGAGCCTGAAGGACTTCCTCGCCAGCCAGTACAAGTACGGCTGATGAATGTAGGGTTGTGCCACACCAACGAAGTGCGTGGCTCCCATATCGCCAAAGAAAGGCAATGCCTCCTTCAGGACTTCCCTGGTTCCCAGGTACCGGCCATCATCATACTGACCGATCACCATGTAGGGGAATGCCCCGTCATCGAATACTGATCGGACATTGTCGTAGGTCTTCGTGCGACCGAGAGACTGCAAGGCCGCATCAATTTCCCACTGAACCGCAACTACAGGCATGTGGCCTCGTGCCCGCAACTCGTCGCACGCCCGCAGTACCTCTTGGGCAAGACGGACATTACACGGGTTGGGCTCTTGCTCACGAAGTGAGAAAGCTGCACCCAAAACTGCTACAATCGCCATATCCTCACCTCACCTTATCGTCGGACGATCATTCTATATAATACAATATTACTAGACTATTATCAATTATCGCCTCTCGACCACTAGAAAAGTTCCTCGATCTCTGTTAAAATCATCAGGTATTGTGGCACCGTAGCTCAGTTGGTTAGAGCGCGAGACTCATAAGCTCGAGGTCACAGGATCGTTCCCTGTCGGTGCTACCAAAAATTATTTCAAACCAATAAGCCCCGACGTATGTCAGGGCTTATTGGTTTATTCACTAGTCTTACTATTATTGCATTACTGGAGAAGTTTCAAATCCAGGACACCAAGCGGTGACCGCAGTTTGAGCGACACTAATATAACCAGTGTCATTCGGTGCATAGACGCGGAACTTGGTTGCGCCATCCTGGCAGGTACCAGCGTCGAAGTTGCCTTCTTCTGCATAGGTGACAGTGGCATAAACCTTGTCACCTGGCTTCAAGGTGAAGGTCTTTTCAGGATAATTGGTCGCGCGGTCCGCTGGCTTTCCAATTTGGTTACCGTTGTCGTTCACCAATGAAACACCAGGGAATCCACCTTGAATACAGTCACGCTTGCCAATGTTGGTCAGGACGAGATTTATAGCGAGTGTTCCCGCGCCACTTGCGTTGCTTTCCTCAGTCGCCAGGCTGAGCTCGTCAGCATTACAGGTAGTGGCTGCTGTTGGTTTGGCCGGAGTTAGCTCGTGCCATGGGCGAGTGTTCGCCGTGTTATCAGTTGATGATGAGTTTGAATTATTACTTGTTTGCGTTTTCTGGTCTGCATGCCAGGTTGCGAGGAAGTATCCACCTGCGGCAATGCCAGCTGCGACGATAATAACGAGAACTGCGAGTCCGATGATTTTTAATGCTTTCATGATGTTAAGTATACAGCCATAAGCATGAGCCATAAGCATGATAGGCAAGGGGACACAAAAATAGGGCAGGTGAGTGCCCTTTTTGCTATCCCCTACTGCTATTACCTATTCGGGGTGACGGAAAATTACTTGACTGAAAGTGCTGCTTCACGACGAGAGATAAAATTTTGTAACTCTTCGTCAGTTCGTGGTCGGTCCCATGTTGCAAGTTCCAAAACTTCGCTCATTGTGACTGGTTCGACGTTTACTTCTGATGCTTCCATGACTGTGTTTGCCTTTTTTTGTTTTTATTGCTTTATGTATCTACATTAGCATAAGCTTTACGTAATGTCAATAGTGTCCGATAAGATCCTTTGACTGAGGTGTCACGCTTATGGTATAAACAAGTCAGAGGAAAATAAAAAATAAACATTATGGACATCGCCTCTTCTCTCGCAATCGTTACCCTCGCGGCGCTTATTCACGCTAGTTTCCAACTGAGCGTCAGCGTTCTGACACTCTTGAGTGGCCATGCCATCGGAACTAACCAATCGCAGAAAAAGGTGCTCCGTCTCAGCTTTAGTTTTGTGAGCGGTGCAGGAGTTATGACGCTTCTTGTCCTATCTTTCTTTTCACTGGTCATATTACATGTCTTTGGACCGAACACTCCCCTTATCGTCTGGGCAATCGCCTGCGGCCTCTTGGTTGGGGTTGGTTTAGCTGTCTGGTTCTTTTACTACCGCCGAAGCAAGGGGACTTCTTTATGGGTGCCCCGTTCGTTTGCGAAGCATCTCAGTGATCGAAGCAAAGAAACAAAGCACAGCGCTGAGGCATTTAGCCTCGGTCTGACTAGTGTTATTAGCGAACTGCTCTTCATCGCAGCCCCAATGGTCATCAGCGCCCTCGTTCTCGTCCAACTGCCAGGAATGTGGCAGCTCGTTGGTATCGCGATCTACGCGGTCGTGTCACTCATGACACTATTCAGCATAGCTGTCCTCATCGGAAGTGGTCACAAGCTGAGCAGCATCCAGCGGTGGCGTGAGGCAAACAAACATTTCCTGCAGTTTGCTGCTGGTGGCGCACTCGCTATCCTTGGCTTCTTTGTGTATGTCTGCAAAATCCTAACCGACGTCGCAGGGGCATAAATGAGCGGGGGTGGGACTACCGACATCATCAAGCGTGACGGACGCCGCCCGACCGAATCGTTTGACCACAAAAAGCTCCACGCTAGTATCGTTGCTGCGTGTTTAACTGCTGGTACACCTCAAGGACAGGCTGATAGTATCGCCAACAAAGTTATTGAAGATGTTATCGTCTGGCTGGAATCCCATCAAGAAGTTACCAGTCACGATCTACGTCGCATTACTGCTCGCCACCTCAGGACCCATCACCCCGATGCGGGCTATTTATATGAACAACATCGCATCACGTTATAAGGAGAACTCATGGCTCAATCCCACACATTTGATTACGACCTAATTGTCATCGGCAGCGGCGCCGGGGGCAGTGCGGCAGCAGCCATTGCCGCCAGGGCTGGCAAACGCGTCGCTATTGTTGAGGCTGATACCTTCGGTGGTGATTCACCGAACTGGAGTGATGTTCCGACCAAATCACTGCTGCATGTCGCTCGACTCTATGACGAGGCGCGACACGGCGACAAATTTGGCCTCCGCACGTCCACCCTGGGCTACAACTATCCGTCGATTCGAGCATGGAAAGACCTTGCTGTGAAGAGAACAGGAGCCGCTGGTAACCGACGTTTTTATGAAAACAACGGTATCAGTGCTTTTAATGCTACTGCACACTTCTTAACTCCTCATGAAATAAGTGTCAATCGTCGTCATTTGTCAGCGTCGCATTTCCTGATTGCGACCGGCTCGAGTTGGACCACGCCAAAAATCCAAGGCTTAGATGAAGTGAGTTTCTTTACCCCGCGCACTATCCTAGAGGCAATCCGCCCGCCAAAGAGCCTTTTCATCATTGGTGGTGGGAGTCACGGCGTCGAAATCGCTCAATTGATGGCAACCTTCGGAACGAAAGTGTACATTGCCGAACAGGCTTCTCGCCTGCTTCCTCACCAAGACAGCGAGGTTGGTGAACTAATGGAGCGGACGCTTACTGAGCAAAAAGGCGTCTCAGTTCTGACCCATTCCCGAGTCATATCAGTCAGCAAAGAAGGCCTCGGGAAACGAATCCTCATCTCACGAGCAGGTGTCGAAAAGTTCGTCAAAGCCGATGAGATCCTTGTCGCAACTGGACGCACTCCTAATGTTGATCTCGGCCTTGAAAATGCCTCGGTCAAATACACCCCTAAGGGTATCGAGGTAAATGAGTACCTCCAAACCAGCACAAAACATATTTTTGCCGCTGGTGACGTCCTCGGCCGAGACAGTCATACCCATACTGCCCTGTTTGAGAGCCGAATCGCTGCTCATAACCTATTCGAAAAGACCAAGATTGTTCCCGACTATACTGCAACACCTGGAGTGATCTTCACAACCCCTGAAATTGCCCATGTTGGTCTCTCCGAAGATGACTGCCGCAAGCGCGATCTACCTATTAACAAGAGTTTGGCACCTTTGAACATTATTACCAGAAGTAACACCTCAGATTTCCGAGATGGCTTCGTCAAGATCATTACAGACAAGAAAGGTGTCGTCCTGGGAGGCACGATCGTTGCCCCCCACGCTGCAGAAATGATACATGAGATCGCTTTAGCAGTGAAACATGGACTCACAGCCCGTCAAATCGCAGACACTCCACACGCCTTCCTGAGCTGGTCAGAGGCGATTCGAGTTGCTGCTAGTAAGTTGGCGTAAATTCACAGCTGTTGAAAAAGTAACCTACATCTGTTAAGATAGACTTTGTATCGCGGGGTGGAGCAGTCCGGTCAGCTCGTGTGGCTCATAACCACAAGGTCGTAGGTTCAAATCCTACCCCCGCAACCAAGTTTATCTAATCACCTCAAAAACGAGGTGATTATTTGTTTGCTACAATAAGAGTATGAAAATAACCACTGCCATCAAACACATTTCATCTCCTGAAAGTGAAGAGATGATTCGTTCATTTGTGCATGCTCATCCACAAGGCGTCATGACAACTATCACTAAAGGTGGTCGCCTACAGGGGTCAGTCATTAATATCTTTGACCTCGATAACTATCAACTTGCGTTTATGACACGAAAAGATACTCGCAAGGTTAAGAATCTGCACGAAAATCCAACAGTGTCATTTGTGACCTTCGACCCCTTTAGCCGCACAGAGGCAGTAGTAGAGGGTGTTGCACACCCCATTGAAGATAAAGAACAGCAAGCAGATATTCTCAAGCTTATCGACCAATCAGCCGAAGAAGGACGCTGGCACATCCCTCCTTATGTCAGCAAGGATGACGATTATGTCCTGTACATCATCTACCCTCAGAAAATCCATATGACGACTTATTGGGAGCGCGAATCAGGTGTGGAAGCTTTCCACGAATCGCTCGAGTTTGAAGTCTCAAAGAAAAGCTAGTTGTCGCCAGAAATACTGCGACTGTAGCCACCAAACAAGAAGTTGATCCACTGCTCAATATTGCTCACTTTATTTGGGGCAATCACAACATCTGACGTGACGACATCGGCCTTCTTGGCCGCATCACTGTTTGGTGGCAAGATTAACACCTTCTCGCCTGGTCGTACCAATCCGAGAGTATCTCTCACCGCCAGTTCTTGGTATTCAGTCGTCTGATAATATCGCTTTTGTAGATCAAGCTTATCTCGCTGCAATTCTGTCAAAGCCAACTGACGTTTCTTGTAATCAACCTCTTTTTGCAAAGTATAGTTACGCTGCATCATCCCCAACGAACCCCACACCCAGCTGGCCGCAATCAAGAAAGCCACCGCAATCACAACGTTATTCAACGTCACGTACTTGTGACGAATGGTATATACGATTTTACGAATGTTTATTTTTGGCATAACGTTTTATCCCATTATAGCTCAACCCCGATAACTAGGCTATAATAACCTCTACGTGGGGCTGTAGCTCATCGGTCAGAGCAGGCGGCTCATAACCACTTGGTAGAAGGTTCAACTCCTTCCAGCCCCACCATTTGACATTATCTATATGTTAGTTTATTATTTACATAATTCCTCGTGGATGCGAGGTGGCCAGAAGCAATTCTGGACGACAACCGTTTGCCGAGGTTTCATCGGCTCAACAAGAAAGGGCGTGACGAGATGTCCGCTATCACCCTGTTGGTTCATGTCCCCGTGGATGAGATCGAAATCGTTAAGGGGTCGCTGCGGTATACCGAGCAGTTACCAAAGAACGCCGAGGTGTTCTTCTTCTTGGGACTACCCCCGCGAGGATGGATGAGCATCGACATGGACGTAACCTTGCGTACTTCTGCTTCCGAGCAGTTATTCAAACGCGATCTTACGCTCACTCACGTCTCCAAGATCACTCGAGGGCGTCGTAGCAACGACATCGCTACCTTTGAGGGCACCTTCGCGGGTCAGCAGGTCGTCGGTACGTACAATATAAAGGCCCGCAAGGGATCTTTCCGCTTGGCGGACTGAACAACCTGTCCCCGTGCCGAAGAATCGACACGGGGACATTCAATTTTATAAGCATTTAATACAGTATAGTTCTCACTTCACTCATAACACCCCACCAAACAAATGTATGATATAGTCCAACTATGTGTGGAAAATGTGAAGGTGAACCCTATAGGGGCGTAAAAGCCCTATTCAATGGTGACCTACAGACAGACGGCGTCTTTGAAGATAGAGCAGACTGGACGATAGTTTCACCCAGAATAGCGATTTATCTTGGCAAATCTGTATTTAACAACGAAGAGAATCCGCTTTTTAGAGCTTGCGATCAAGCGATTGAATCACTCACAGTAGACGAGCGGACGGCTCTTGAAGCGTTAAGTAAAAACTTGCAACGGCCAATATTCGGAAAACCTTGAGTTCGTTCTCGCTTCGTCCAAATGCCCTACTAAAATTAAAAGCCTCATCAGAGGCTTCTAATTATTCTCGCTCATAATCACCTGCTGCTTTTTCAGCATAGTCTGCCAGTCTCGCACCATGAAGCGCGTTCTTTCCTAAATCTGACCCGGAAGTGTGCTTCTCTACCATTCGCATAGAAGCGTCCGTGGCTCGTTCGAGCGTTGGTTCATCAATGACGACCTCTTGTTCTGGCGATGAAGCAGGGACATCATCAGCATGGTCATACCGTCTAGCAATTGCAGTGTATTTAGCCTGTATAGCGCTACGGATCTTATTATCAATTTTCAAGCTATAAAACGGACGTCCAGATAAATAGATGCTTAGCGGTATCCACTGAGTTCCAGGTTCTATTTGCACCTTAAGTATTGCAAAACCTTCCTGCCGTGACTTTGCAATACCTGCTTCAATAATATCAAGTGCGATATAACTCTCGTCTCCGACTCTTTCCGAATTCTCCGACATGGGAGTGATTGACCGATCGACTGGGTGCTCTACTGTCATACCCTCTTTATAGCATGAGCGCTACTCTAGGGTCAATGAACCATCGGTGTGCCGATGAGATCGCATAGGTGCAAGTGGTTCCTCAAAATCCTCACGTCGATGACGCCCCGAAGCAGGTTCGGCAGCGTGACGCCCACGCAATTTTGGCTTCATCTCGGCACGTACATTTTCAATAACTGATGGGTCCAAAGGCTTTGCCACTGGCAAGGTACTTGACTCATCATCTACCTCAAGTTGCTTGGTAGAGGCATGCATTCGTTCAAGATAACTTATATACCCATCGATCCATGCCCGTGTTGTCTCATGAAGTGACTGGTAATGTTCGCTCGCAGCTTGTTTGCTCTGAAAATCTTCTATCCATTCTTGAGGAGATTCTGCTGCCTGATACTGTCGATATAATGGCAATAATATAGCCTTTACCTCTAGCCACGCTGCCTTCACTTTGGATTCCTCTAAAAACTTGTACGGATGGGCATTACTATCAACAACCGCGTCCCAGCGTCCTTCGGACTCCTTATAGCTACTTTGGAGTAATGCAAGATCCTGTTCGTATGTCCGCCAAGCTACCAACGCTGCATCTTGAACAAAATCGGGAGCTTTTTCGTACTGACCTTCTGACATACTTGCCTTCTATTCCCAACGGAAAACACGGATCGCAACCACATAGACCACCACCGTCCAAACGCCAATAATCGCCAGTTCAGGCCCCAGATCGAGCAGTGTCTTGCCCTCAGTCATAATCATTCGTAACCCATCAACAATTGGTGTCAGTGGAAGATACCCAGTGATGCCCTGGAGCCATTCTGGCATCAAAAATCGAGGAAAGAAGACACCAGACAAGAACATCATCGGTAACGCCACAATATTGGTGAGGGCTGCCGACTGATTCTCATTCTTAGCCCAGCCACCAATGGCGAGGCCAAAGCCAAACATACTGACAATTCCCAGAATAATAAACGGCACCAAACTAAACCAGCTACCTCTCATTTCGAAACCAAATATGAAGTAAGCGACCACAAACATGAGAACAACACTAATCAGCCCAACCAGTAGGTAATAGATCATATTCGCGAACACTAGTTGTCCAGCGGTAATCGGCGAGGCACGCAGACGCCGAAAGGCACCCGTCTTTTTCTCGGCTGGCATTTGATTTGCCAAGCCGAAGATACCGATCGATAGCAGCGTAAAGCCAAGCAAGCCAGCAAAGACATAATCAAACGTCGACAGATTAGCCGTGGCGGTTGATTTCTGTACCACCGTCAGTGGCGGCTCTGGTTGCCCGAGCTCTCGATTAATACCATCCAGCGCCCCTTCCATTACCGCAGCAACGGCTTGACCTGACTGCGGACTCGCCTCACTATAATAGACGTTCAAGGCACCACTTGGTTGCTGCTTGTCATTCAAAGCGCCAAATGTGTCGGGTAACTCAATAATCGTGTCGATCTCGCCCCGTCCCATTCGCTCACGAGCATCTTCGAAATCTGTCACCCCACCGACTACCTCAAAGGTTTCATTCTCGCGAAGCTGCGTATCAAAAGTCTGAGCAAATGAAGTTGATGAATGATTCAACAAGGCTATCTTGAAGCTAATGTCAGAGTTGCCGCTGTTAATCGATCCAAAGACAAACAAGAACAAGAGAGGGAACAAGAAGGTAAAGAATATGGCGGTTTTATCGCGGAAGAATCGTAGAATGTACGCACGAGCTAAAACTAAGACACCAATAATATAACGTTTCATTATTCGCGTATCGCCTTTCCTGTCAGATCAATAAAGACATCTTCCAAATTCGCCTGTTCGACGTGTTGCGCTTTCTTAAAGCCACGCTTGATCAAGGCCTTGACCAGATTCTTTGGGGTATCAATTGTCACAATCTCACCATTATCCATGATGGCAATTCGATCACACAACAATTCAGCCTCGTCCATATAGTGAGTCGTCAGGACAACGGTAATACCCTTTTGTTTAATCGATGAAATGAGATCCCACAAATTACGACGAGCCTGAGGATCAAGTCCTGTTGTTGGCTCGTCGAGGAACAATACCCGTGGCTTGTTCACAAGCGCGGCAGCAATACTAAACCGCTGCTTCTGACCGCCAGAGAGCTTCTCTACGTAGCTCTTCGCCTTATCGGTCAGCTGTACCTCCTCAAGGAGCTCATCAGGGCTCGTACTCGTGCCATAGAGGCCATCGAACATCTGGAGCTGCTCACGAAGCGTCAGCTTATCAAAGAAGGCGGTCGATTGGAGTTGGATACCAATAATCTCTTTGACACTAGCTGGATCTTTCTTGACATCGATCCCATCGAGCAAGACCGTCCCATCATCGATCGGACGCAGTGCCTCGATCATTTCAAGCGTCGTTGTCTTACCAGCCCCATTTGGACCCAAAATGCCAAACACTTCCCCCTCTTTTACGTCAAAAGAGATACCCTTAACCGTCGTCTTATTTCCGTAGCGTTTTGTCAGCCCGGAAACCTTGATGATGTTCTTCATTACGCTTTATTCTACACGCTTTTTCACCTCTGGGCAACAAAAAAGCCCCCGGGGAGGGGGCAATTTTGGCACCTGTTTGTTTGGCTCTAGTATATTGCCAAATTGCTTAAGGTGCAAGACTATTCTTAAACTATTTCTTTTTAGAAACAGTCAAGAAGCCGTTGCGTGGGTTTTCTTTAACAACGCGGTCTTCAGGCAGCTCAACTGGCTGACCCTTAGCGTTCTTTTCTACCTTCGCGAAGAAGTAGATAGTTTGTGGTTTTCCACCACGAAGGGTTACTTCAGTGCTGTGCAAGTAGTAAGTAACGCCTTTTGAGTTTGTGTGACTGTAAGCCATGGTAGTTCTTATACCTCCTATTAGTGCTATACGAGAGTAAGCGTACAGCCTTGACGGGGCCACTGTCAATATTAAATGTGACGGTAGTGACGATGAAGCATCACTCTCAGGATCGCGAGACCAACCAACCTCGCGATAATCATCAGAACAAGAACAGCACAAATGACCAGTGACCAGCCAGCAAAATCAGGTGACCAAACTGGTGAGGCAAAGTCATGAACATATAGTTCTGGTGATGGTTTTTCAACATTTTCTATCAGCTCTGCAGCTGTAGGGTATTTCTCGAGTTGACCGAGGAAACAGTTGAGATATGCGGTCGAATAAGCACTGAATTGTGGGGCACAGTAGTCATCAGCTATCTTATAGATATTCCCGCTCGATTCACCCCCACTGACCGCATCATTGATCGCCTTATCAACAGCACGATCATAACTCGCCTGCAGTGGTACACCAGAACCCATGTCAGTGTTCATATGACTACTGACATATTGTTGTAGATCATACAACCGCTTGATCAATACGTCCTGATCACCCGCTTCATCGGCACTCACAACAGCAGTTCGCCGTTCAACCATGCCAATATTATTCAAGCGGAGAAAGGTCGCGGCAATAAACCCGACCAAAAGTAACAAAACAAGAAGCTGCCACGTCTTTATACGCTGCAAGTCTTTCATTGTTCGCCGTACTCGCCTTTTATCTGCCACGTTTCGAGGATTCCCCACCTTACTACTAGCCATTATTGTAGCACGAGGGGCGTGCTTCAGTAGAGAGGAAATACCCCTTCCTACTCTGCGGCACCCCGAACCGCAAGTGATATACTGAGGCATATGAATATCTATTTCTCAGGACTGGGCGGCGTTGGTATTGGTCCGCTAGTTGAGATCGCGAAAGACGCTGGTCACACCGTGATGGGATCAGACTTGAGTGAAAGTCTGGTGACCGACCAGCTTCGCAGCCTTGGTGTTCTGCTCAATATCGGGCAAGACGGTGCCTTTCTCCAGGCCTGCCACGAGGCGACGCCGATTGATTGGTTTGTTTATACCTCTTCCCTCCCGGATGACCACCCAGAGCTCTTACTCGCTCGCCAGCTAGGCATCCGCACCAGCAAGCGGGACGAGTTCCTTTCATACATCATTCAAGAAAAGGATCTAAAATTAATCGCCATAGCAGGGACCCATGGCAAAACAACTACGACCGGTATGGCAGTATGGGTGATGCAACAACTTGGCATTCCTATTAGTTATTCGGTTGGAACAACGCTGCCTTTTGGACCAAGCGGAAAATACGATCCCAAGAGTGAATATTTTATCTATGAGTGTGACGAATACGATCGCAATTTTCTTTATTTTCACCCCTACCTTTCCTTGATTACTTCGATTGATTACGATCATCCTGATACGTACCCGCAAGAATCTGAGTACACTGACGCTTTTCGAACATTTATCGGTCAATCTGATCATACGATTCTATGGAAGCAGGACGCAGACTATATTCAAGCCGATACATCGCGCGCCTGGGTACTTAATGATACCCTGAGTCTTCCACTGGCTGGCGAGCACAACCGTCGTAATGGCACGCTGGTTATAAAAGCAATTGAATACCTAGGGCTTGGCAAGGAAGACCGTACGGTCGCCGAACTAGGGAAGTTTCCTGGTACCGATCGCCGATTTGAAAAGCTGGCCGACAACCTCTACACCGACTACGGTCATCACCCCAAAGAAATCGCTGCCACACTACAATTAGCGAGCGAGCTATCCGAACACGTCGTCTTGGTCTACCAACCCCACCAAAATCGTCGCCAACACCGCATTAAAGATATGTACCGTGATCAATTCGAACTCGCCGACACCGTCTATTGGCTCCCTACCTACCTCTCGCGCGAAGACCCCGACGAGGAGATTCTCGACCCACAGACACTCATCCAAAACATCACCAACAAGGACAGCGTTCACGAAGCTGCCCTTGACGATGAACTTTGGACCAAGATTCAAGCAGCCCGCGCTGCAGGAAAACTCGTACTTTGTATGGGCGCTGGGACGATTGATGGCTGGGTAAGAGAAAAACTAGTCTAACGGTTATCGCCGCTTCCGCTCAACTTCCCACGCTCCAACCGACTCGCCAGTTTTTCGATATTTTTCGCGCCAATGTCTTCAAGCGGAATATCAAAATAATCGGCAAGCGTTGCGATGTACCAAAGAATGTCACCGAGTTCTTTTTTTAAATCTTCGACGTCAAATTTGCCAAAATCACTATCATGATCACGAACAATTTTCTTTGCCTTCTCCGCGATCTCACCTGCTTCACCGACTAAGCCAAGGAGGAGGTGGAAGATTTCATTGTTTTTATCCTTTGGCCCAGCAGTACGCAGTGCAAGTTGTTGGTATTCGTTCAAATTCATAGATCTATTATACCCATTCAACTTCAAACTCTTCAAAGAAGAACGGATCATTAAAGAAACCTCTCGTCATAATTTCCTCGACGGCCGGGGCTAACCGAAACTGAGATAGTTTATGAGGTCGCGCCCAAGTAATATCGTCTCTTAGCGTAATCTCGTCTGAATTGAACTTAAAAATGTGAGCCAGAGTAGTAGAAAGTGTTTCACCACTTGCTTTCACTCGAATATAACAATCGCCGACATGCTTTAGTGCCTGATTTTCGAGTCCTAATTTCTCTTTTGCCTCGCGTCGGGCAGCCTCTTCTAGAGAATTATCTTCAATGTGTAGCTTCCCATATGGCAGCGTCCAAGCATTAATGTATGGCTGTTTGTCACGGCGATGCAACAGGATATCACCATCGCTATTTTGCACCAAGAGCATCGTAATAATCTTTGGTTGAGTGCGAATGATCTTTTTCTCGACACTGACACGATCAACATAAGAAAGCCCCGCCATACTCAACGTATACCCGCTCTCAACCTTCATTACCATACCTGATTTTACAAGACTATTGAGGTGGTATGAGAACAAATTCGTATCAGTACGAGGTGGCCTCAGATCACGGAAACGCGCAACTTCACGATACATGAGTACGTCAATAATCGACTTCTGAATATGGTGATTTACAGTGACAGGCTCAATCATATTTGACTCAAATTATACTTTCTATCTACCGACAGCATAGCACGTTATAGTAACAATGTAATCAGTACTTAACGTCTAACGACCATGAGGAGACCAGTCATGGAAAAATTTCCTATTGCCAAAATTGACTTAGAAAGGCGAACTGAGAACTACGACACGCTCCCAACACCACAAGTTGCTGCAATTGCACTTGAGCTCGGGGCAGTTGCAATAGAATTCTCCCGCGTCGATAGAGTTCCCCGCTATGATGAGACTTCCCGAGAAAGCGATGTAGAGCATAGTTATATGCTCGCTCTGGTTGTGAGCGAGCTTGCCGAACGATTATTCCCAGGAGTTCTCGATTCAGGATTGGTGTCACAATTTGCCATTGTGCATGATCTCATCGAGCTCCTTACTGGAGATGTCGCAACCTTTCATCACACCGCAGACCAAATGCTTGCAAAACAAGAAACCGAACACGCCGCTCTCGCAAAACTCATGGAAAGACTCCCTCCTCACACCCGAGAGCTACTCTACACCTACGAACAGCAACAGGTACCCGAGGCTCGCTTTGTCAAAGCAGTCGACAAGCTTCTCCCTGTCGTGGTCGATGTCCTTGGTCCAGGTCAAAAAGTAATGAATGAGGATTACAATGTACACACTTCAGCAGAGTTACAAGCAAGCCACACACAGCTCCATGGACGTATTGCGCAAAGCTTTGGTATCGAGTTCCCTCAGGTAACCGATGCTCATGCCCTACTCTGCGAGCTGTTCGAATTAGAGTTCGAGGCTACTCTGCCACAGTCGTAGTGCCGAATTCTAGTACTTCTGGATTGAGGGGGTCGCCGTTAAAGGCATCGACTGCTTTGGCCTTGGCGGCCTGTTCATCATAGATCTTCGTGAATTCATCAACAGTTGTCTTGTTAACAGCTCCAAATGGACTATATTCTTGAATTGAGTTGTTTGTTTCAACCTGATCGCTGACCGATTGATAGCCTGGGCGACTGAGGTCGAGTTGAGCAGCGCCACTGAGATTGTAGACGCTAACGCTAATGACCGTCAGAATGAGCGCCAAGACAATCGTACAAAAAATGAGCAACATAAAACGATGTTTTGCCCAAAACGTCATCTCTTCGTCTGTCATTGTCGTCTCTTCTTCACTCATCAGTTATTCCCCGTCACACGCTCGTAGTTAATATAGAAGTCATTAACAGCCGAACGGTAGTCATCGATGTATTGATGCAAACGAATGACATCTTGATGAACCTTTGCGCGCTTCTCCCTGGCATCCTGGACTGCATAGTGGAACTCGGCTGGCTGCTTATCGCAATCAACACGAATGGCTGCCGACAACTGGCGCTCATAGGCCTGATAATCACTGCGGAAGGTATCAAGTGCTGATTTGTAGCTGGTTGTGACTACCTGCAATCCCTTAGCGTCGAGATTGTTATTTGTTAAGCGTGCGTTAAAATTATTCATCAAACGCGTACTCATCAACTCATAAATCTGACCGCGATTCACTCGAAGCAAGGCATCACTTGCATGAAGTTGGTTGAGTGTCGTTTTTGCAGCCGAACAGTTTGCACTAATACGCTGCAGTTGCTCATTCGTCAAACTAGTTTGAGCCTCTGCGGTTCCCATAGTAACCACTGGCAGGAGTACAGCAGCAATTAAACCAACAACGATCAGGCGAATAGGCAATTTCATGTCACCTTATTATACCGTTTATCTCATCAAATGTAATCGGTTGGCTGTCAGTTGGACCATGTTTTCTTTGATCAGCGCATTCAAGGCATTTTCAAAGCGTTCGTCCTTTGGTAGTTTCTGCTGAAGAACACTGAGTTCAACATCGCTCATTGCTAGCTCCCTCAAGATTAGTCCCCTCACTTCACGAAGACTCCCCTTGAGTGGTGCTTGTTTTTTATAGTGTTTACTCTTAGCAATGCTTCCGACACCTTGCTTCTTTAGGAATGTCCCATAATCCATCAAAGCCCAGTACCACTCACGTGGATGCTCGCGGTCAAGTGTTTCAGCGACAAGCTCTCTCAATTCAGCGTCACTCACCAGGGCCTGGTCCTCAAAGAAATGATGGAAATAGACCGTTCTAATATTGGTTTCAATAAAGACAACCGGCTGATTAAAACTATAGGCCATAATTGCCCCAGCGGTATTTGGACCAATACCAGGGAGTTGCGTCAACTGCTCGAGCGTATCAGGAATGGTACCATTGAAATCGGCCATGACTTTCTGCGCAGCCATATGGAGAAATTTTGCACGGCGATTGTACCCTAACCCGCTCCACACTTTCAAAACATCACCCAGTGATGCCTTCGCCAAATCGGCTACAGTCGGGAAGTGCTTTATAAACTCATTAAATTTCGAAATCACCCGATCGACCTGCGTCTGCTGTAACATCACTTCGCTCACTAATACAAAATAGGGAGCTACATTATCGCGCCATGGCATTGGGCGATATAGGTCACGCGCCTTTTCCCAGATTAATTCTCTAAATTTAGTTTGATTCACCCATTCATTATAAGGGTTATAATGGGAGTATGACTACTTACGTACTTGCTGGCGGATGCTTCTGGTGCCTCGACGCGATCTATCGCCGTCTTAAAGGTGTCGAAACGGTATACAGTGGCTACACTGGAGGTCAGACCCCCGATCCTACTTACTATGAAGTGGCGACAGGCGACACCGGTCACGCCGAAGCAGTACAAATCACTTTTGATGAAAAAGTTATCCCCGCCGACGTTATTTTAGATCTTTTCTTTCTGATCCACGATCCAACTACCCTAAATCGTCAGGGCGCCGATGTCGGTACCCAATATCGTTCAGCCATGTTCTACAAGGACAAAACCCAACACGACGCCTTTCTAAAAGCAGCCGCCCGAGCCGAAGATCATTGGGATGACCCTATCGTCACCGAAATCGTCCCACTCGATGTGTTTTACCCTGCAGAAGAGGAACACCAGGATTACTTTAATAAAAACCCTGGCAATGGCTACTGTACGATTGTGATTGCGCCAAAGATCATAAAGGCCCGATCAGCGTACAATAAATACTTCAAGGAATCCTAGTGAATATCGCCAACCCTACCACCCTCAAACAGGCTGCCGCCCATCTCAAGCAGCATGACCCCGTCATAGCTGGAATTATTGGCCAAGATTTGTTACCAAATATCATTCCAAATAAGAACTATTACCAAGAATTGGTCGAGAGCATTATTTCGCAACAACTCAGTGTCAAGGCAGCCGCAACTATCCTCAAACGTTTTCTGGAATTGTTTCCCGAGGTAGAATTCCCTGCACCCGACCAGATTCTCGAGAAGGATGTCGAACAATTTCGCGCCGTCGGCCTGTCTCGCCAAAAGGCCAGTTACATCCAGGATCTTGCCATGAAAGTCATTGAGGGGGAAGTTCGTTTTAATCACCTCGACGCACTCTCAAACGAAGAGGTAATTGCTGAACTGACACAAATCAAAGGTGTGGGCGTCTGGACGGTACATATGTTCTTAATGTTCTGCATGGGACGACTCGACATCCTGCCCACTGGCGACCTTGGCATCAAGAACGGCATCCACAAACTCTACAATCTAAACGAAAAACCAACTCCTGAAGAGATGGAGCAAATTGCAAAAGACAATAATTGGCATCCCTATGAATCAGTCGCCAGCTGGTATGTCTGGCATTCACTCGATAACAAACCAATTCTTTAGAGGCGCTACAAGCCCAATTCTTGAAGCTGTTCCGGACTCAAGTTCTCAGCGCCAGGTATCTGATCAAGTCCTGGAAGATTCATAAAATTCCCGTCCTGAATTGAGGTGATCAATTGGTACGTTCCAAGAATAAGAAGCAACCCATTGACCAAAATGACTACTCCAAGAGCAATCGCAAATATAAGCACCGTTCGCCAAGCAAATTTCTTGTATTCCTGAGCTTGCAGCATTGGACGGCCCTGCTTGTCCTTCATCGTCCCCGTCATAATGATGATCAAATCGATGAGCGTCCAAAGGCCAAGTCCACCAAAAGTAACCAGCTTTAAGATCCCCGTCCCCCATTTCCCCAAATACATTCGATCAACACCGAAAGATCCCCACATAAAGCTGAGGAAAAAGACAGCCAGGAAATGACGCTGTCGAGGCAATTGTTTTTGTATAGTTTCAGGTGTTTGTATATGTTCTGGTTGCATAGGCTTTATTATACGCGCTATGGAGTCAGGCGATTAATATCGCGTGGGAAAAGGGCAGCTTCTTTGACATTGTTCAAGCCGATGATTTTTTGGGTAAGTCGTTCAAGCCCCATACCAAAACCACCGTGCATCGGCAGGCCATATTTAAATGCCGAAAGGTAGTAACGGAAGCCATCTGCCTCGGGGTCGCCCCCGGCAATGGTCTTTAGCTGTTCAACCAAGACATCGTAACGGTTCTCGCGCATACTAATCGTCGCAATCTCAACGCCACGGAAAATAAGGTCAGCCCGCTCTGCAAGCTCAGGGTTCTCATCAGATTTTCGGTGATAAAATTTCATTTCACTCACTGGCCACTCTGTCACAAAGACCGCCTCACTGCCCAAGTTTTTCTTGGCATATTCAGTGATCCATTTTTCTTCGTCTGGGCGCATGTCTTTTTCACCACGAGAATTCTCGCCAGTCGCTTTTGAGTAAAGTTCGTGGACCTCTTCAAGGGCTAACTGAGGGATAGCTTCAGGTAGCGTGACGGGCTGAGCATTCCAGCTCTTCAACTGACTTTCGTGCTGTGCCCATACATCGGTCGTTACTGTCCTTAGCAGACCCCCAACAGTCTTGAGAAGGTCTTGGAAAGTAATGAATCCCATCTCAGCATCGATCGTGAGGTATTCAGTCAT
This sequence comes from Candidatus Microsaccharimonas sp., assembly GCA_049296095.1. GTDB lineage: Bacteria > Patescibacteriota > Saccharimonadia > Saccharimonadales > Saccharimonadaceae > Microsaccharimonas. Next base: position 588,460 of record JBAQRV010000001.1, on the reverse strand, counting down.
GTGACGAGTCGTCGCTGAAGGTTCTGCTCGGTAGGTTGAGCCGATTTCATATGCTCGTTCAAACACACCAACCATCATCTGTTTGTAAAACTGTGCACTTTGCGCCAAAGTTGCTTCTTTCCCAAAGTAATCAAGTGTGAAGACCTCAGCACCACCTTCGCTGGCACCAGGAAGTAACTTCGGAGAGTTAAACTCAGTGAAATCCTGGGCCTTCAAATACTGACGAGTTGATTCTTTGATACCCGCTTGAATCTTAAAGACATCTGCTTCTCGTAAGTTGCGCAGCCCGATCACACGGTTCTCAAACAGTGTATCCAAGCTCTCAGATTTGTGATCGAGCGGTTTGTCGATCTCAATCGGTGGCTCATCGGTAACTGGTACCAGCACCTCAACTTTCACCTCGTGAAGTTCTGCACCACCCGGAGCTCGCTCATCAGCAATGACCACCCCAGTCAATGCAACCACAGTGCCAACCTGCAAACCACGAAGTTTTTCTAGTTCGTCTTTATCATCGACGAGAGTCTGAGCCAATCCTGAGCGATCTCGAATAGTAATAAAGTTCTTACCGCCCAGCAGGCGCTTTTTGTGGAGCCACCCTTGAATCGTCACGGTTTCACCCGTTTTGGCAGCCAAATCTCTGGTTAGTGTTCGTGTCATTATCATTAATATACCACTCCCACCTCTATAAAACTAGACGTCAGTGTGATTTTCTGGTGAATTATTATCTCGAGGATTCTGAGCCGCAACCTCACGCAGGTTATCGTGGTTATCATCTTCATCGAGAATCTTGCGCCCAAGTAAGGCTTCTATCACATCTTCAAGTGTCAACAGGCCGACAGTTTCGCGGGCGCTGTTAATAACAATAAACAGATGGTGGCGAGTCCGAAGAAAGGCAGCCAGTGCGTGTTCAAGGTCCTGATCTTCACGGATATAATACACCTTTGCTTCCATTGCTTTCTCAGCAGTAACAGAGTGTTTTACGTCCAAGGATAATAGATCCTTCAAATGAAGAATGCCGACAATATGATCACTATCGCTCCCGACTACCGGCAAGCGACTATGCCCGGTATCATGTAGTTCACTCAGGACAAGGGGACCAAGAAACTCACCTTTTTTGATAGTATCCATCATGCTTCTTGGCGTCATGACTGAATTAACCTTTTGGTCCTTAAACTGAAGGCTATGGACAATCAATTTTCGCTCGTCATCCGACAAGATATCACCAGACGCATCAACCAAACGCTGCAGTTCCTCGCGTGAGTCAAAACGGTGGTATGTATCAACGCTGTGCATTGGCGTACTCCGGATAAACACAAAAGCACCGTGGAATTTTTCAACAAAATTAAGAAGAGCTGGCTCCATTGATTCGTACCATTTCAACGTCAGTCGCCCCAAAGCCGGCCACTTTGCGATCACTCCATACTCCAAAGCGACGATCACCGCTACAATGACCCCGACAAGCCAACCAAAGGTGACTACTGATAAAAGCACCACGACAACTAATAACAGCGTTGTCATCACCCGTTGTAGCGCCAGAACGTCAGGCAGGAGCTTTTCTCGACGAAGGATTGCTTTCGCCTCCCTATTGGCGCGTTTTGATCGTCGTTCCAACTCATATGTACTGACCACACTAGGTGCTGGTCGCATACTTGCTATCACTACCAGAGCAATAAAGATGACTGAAGTCAGTATCACTAGAAAAGTAAACATCGTACCCATATTGTACCCTAGTTGGCCCCACGCGTCTGCTACAATAGAAACAGTAATTGGAGACTTTATGAACAAAATTGCCTGGATCATTTTTGGCGCCGCCGTCGTATTACTCATCGGGGGACTTGTCGTCTATTCTCGTATCACAAACCCTGGTGTTGATATTGGCTCAACTAATATCAATGCTTTTATTGGGGCGAGTGACCAAAACGGTCAAATTGCTGACCATACTATCGGTAGCAATGACAGTAAAGTTGTCTTGATTGAATATGGAGACTTCCAGTGTCCAAGTTGTGGGAGTGCTCACCCTCAGGTTAAGGCGCTCACTGATGAATATGGTGATAAGATCTTGTTTATCTTCCGTAACTTACCCCTCACCAGCATCCATCCAAATGCTCGCGCAGCGGCTGGGGTTGCCGAAGCAGCTGGACTCCAGGGTAAATACTGGCAAATGCACGATATGATCTTTGAAAATCAAGATGCCTGGAGTTCTCTCGACAGCACAAAACGTACCGAGGTATTCACCACCTATGCCGAGACGCTCGAACTTAACAAGGATCAATTCCTCGCCGATCTGAATAGCGAATCTGTTAAGAAAAAGATCTCCTTTGATGAATCTCTCTTTAAAGAGACCGGCTTTACCAAATCGACCCCTACGTTCGTTCTCGACGGGACAAAGGTAGACGACACCGTCTCTAGTGGTCTCGTCCAGGGTGACACGACCGCCCTCAAGGCACTCATCGATAAAGCATTGAATCAATAAAAAGATATAAATTTAAAACACCCCGGTGCCTTGGGGTGTTTCATTTTTTTGTTGCAAATTGATTTTGCACGAACAGTCGTAACTGTTAATGTGCAATGAAGATTCGCCATTCGGCGGGCACCACATCCACTGCGATCTTTTTGCGCCGTGATGGCACAAATTCGATTGCTATTGGCATGTGATTAAACACTCCTTGTACTATGTACAGCCCCTCGCACTCCGACCTTTATTTATAGTTTTGGCGTGGGACACATCAACTATAGTATCAATTCAAAGCCCAACAGTCAAGAATGCGTCTGTTCATCACGCTATTGTTTATATCTTAAAAGAGTTAACGAGACAGCACAAGCGTTTTCTCAAAAAACGAACTGAGAATGTAAATAATACTACACTTCCCCGGGCGTCATCTCTGGTGATGCAGGCTTGAGCTGACGTTCCTTGAAAAGGAACACGAGAACAGTAGAGGCAATCATCAACCCGGAAGCAATCATAAAGATGGTATGGAGACTATCTGAGAATACTCCTGTTACCTTTTCAGCATATTCATCCTGCTGAGTAACAAACGCTGTCCTCGCTTGCTCTTGAGCCATCACTGGAAGCGATGTAAACTGCTTTTCGGCCTGTTCATTAATCACTGCCTTTGTATCAGCCATATTGAGGCGGAGGAGCGTATTTGCATCATCGAGACTACCCAACTGCGTCACCTGTGAACTCTGGCTTAATGTCTTTAAATATGCCGTCTCTTGAATTGCAGGAAGGTTCGCAATAATCCCCGCTGTCAGCATCGCCCCAAACACAGCCGTCCCGATGGTTGAACCAAGGCTACGGAATAGTTGGTTAGAGCTCGTCGCTGCACCAAGGTCCTTTTGTTCAAATTCATTCTGAATCGCCAGGTTAAGCACGGGCATCGCCACTCCCATACCGAGACCGAGGATGACCATAATAAAGGCTTCATACCCGTATCCAACCTCAGGCGTCAGCGTCGTAAGCAGCAGCATGCCAATCGTTGCCAATATAAAACCAGTTTGAATGAATATTTTATATTTCCCGGTCCGAGAGATAATCTGCCCAGCACCAATACTCGTCACCATAATTCCAGCGACCAGTGGCAGCAACATAAGACCAGATTCGGTTGGCGATGCACCAAACACCTGTTGGTTAAACTGTGTCAGATACAAGATCGACCCCATAAAAGCCGCTCCGAACAATACTGCCACACTAATAATGAGGACGTAGTTACGATTTCTAAAGAAGGACAGAGAGAGAATCGGTTCTTTGACGCGTCGTTCGACTGCAATAAAGCCAGCTAGTGAAGCTGCCACAATACTAAACATAATGACCCTCAGCCAAGCCAAAGTCAGGCCAGTTGCTTCCGTTAATCCAGCAAAGATAGTCTCAGTATTATCAACTGCCAAGATGAGCGTCGCCAGCCCGATAGTCAGAAGTGCCGCGCCACCATAATCGATCACCGCTTTCTTCGCATGCTTAAAGTCTGGCGAGAAGATAGCAATCATAATAAAAGCAACGATGCCAATCGGAACATTGATGAAAAATGTCCAGCGCCAGTCGGTCGTGAGACCAAAGAAGTGTTGACCTTCAGTGAGCCATCCGCCAAGTAGCGGACCAATCACCGAGCTCAACCCAAAGACAGCCCCGATCAGACCTTGCCATTTCCCTCGCTCACGAGCAGCAAACAAGTCGCCGACAATAGTGAAGGCGTTGGCCGTAATAATACCGCCTCCGATACCTTGGATCGCTCGCCAAATAATGAGTTGTGTCACGTCGCCGCTCATCCCACCCATTAAGGAGCCGAGAGCAAAGATAGCCACACCAATCAAAAGGATATTTCGACGGCCAAACAAATCTGACAATTTTCCGGCAATTGGCACGGTGATCGTGGTGGTAATGAGATACGCTGTCACGATCCAACTCAATGAGTTGAAAGCATTAAATTCCTCGGTGATCTTACCGAGGGCGGTTGCGATAATTGTCTGGTCCAACGCCACTAAAAAGAGGCTGGCCATAACTGAAATCATGATAATGAGCTTGCTACGCAAGCTGAGATGGTGATGCATGTGGTCTTATTCCTTGTCTGTTTTTTCTAATAGTGATCGATACGACTCAATGTCACTGGTGAGGTGTTCGACCATATGTCGCAACTGATCCTCGGGGATAAATCCAACCCAATGAGACTTCTCAGAACCAACCACATACAAACGATCGCCAGGTTGAATATTCAAAGCCTGACGGGCATCAGCAGGAATGACCACTTGGCCTTTACTCCCTACGCTCGCGGTTCCATAGAGCTTCTTGTCGTGCATACCTCAACTATAAAAAAGTATGAAAAGTATGTCAAGTAGGAAATACTACTTCTAGGCGCCGAGGATAACTAAGACGTGATAGACCACATAGACTGGCCAAACCGCCGCTTGCAGCAAGCCGAGAATTACTTCCCAGAAACCACCCGAGCTTTGCTGAATAAAGTAAATCGCAGCACCGATGTAGGCGAGAAAGAATATAAACCCAATTGGACCTGCCCGATCGATTACTTTTACGGTTTTATCGTGATGTGTCATGATACGTTCTCCTTTTATAGTTATAGTATACGCCCTACAACAAACAATTCGGGAGTATATTAGATTGTATGAAACTATCAAAAACCCAAACAATCATTGGCACACTCCTTCTTCTTGCGATCGTATTCGGCTACCTCCTTACCCCACTTGGCTTTGAACCGCGAAACCCTGACCTTAGAACCTACGTCATCGTACCCTTCTTTATTGCGGCTTCACTCGGCATTCCTCTCACCGCCTCTGTCTTTCTGTTCATAAAACCAAGGGTCACATCTATCCTTGTCATTATCAACGCAATCATCATGCTCTTCTTGGTTGCCGGTGACCAGGCAGGCTTTTTCTTCACCACTCCGCCACCAGTCGCTATTACCGTTCTTGAATTCTTGTCGATTGCCGTCTCAATCGGCTTCCTCCTCTACGGTCCAGTCCTCTACCGCGAGATAAAGGTCACTCGTACAAAAAAGTGATTGATTTCCTACCCCAGGTCTATATCGACCGTAACGGCCCGATGATCAGACAGACTGTCATCAGAAGTTGAAATGTCTATAAATGAATAGTTTTTAGGGATAAGAAAATAATCGACTCGCTTATCCATCGACGGGAATGAGACATAGTCTTTTTCCGATGAGCATCGATATCGATCCTCCCATACATCTGAAAGTTCCGCTAGATTCTCTAGGTTGAAATCGCCAGCGATGATCCTGTCCTCACCGCGCATAGCCAGAATTTCTAGTGTCTCTTTGAGGTGAGCCGTCGCAAAATCAGCCTTATCTGTCAGAGAGAAATGAACATTTGCAAATTTGATAATTTTATCATTAAACGAGATGTCCAACAGTTGAACGATGCGATTATGCTCATCACCGGCTGCCTTTTTCAAAATGATCGTGTCCGATTGAGTAACGGGGTATTTACTCAGTGCTGCTAAACCCTCTCGGTAGGTTTCGTAGTTCGGGCTGTCTTGCAGCCTTGTTATTGCACTGTGGCTATAGGAATAGCCCAATGTTTGATTCAGTAACTGCACTTGATTATACGGAGATATTGTCGGGAGAAATACCACTTCCTGAAATAAAATAACGTCAGCGGATATAGATTGAAGGTACTCGAGGATAGCTGGCTGCCGTGACTGCCAATCAATAAACTGTTGAAGATTAAGGGTTGTTATTCTCACTGGCTCTATTGTAGCAAGTTGATCCTGAAAGTACCCATCCCCTTCAGCTCCTGTCGTTTTCTAAACAGTACTTATTCATGGCTTTATTACAGCAAAATCCAGTAGCGTGAATGCCACTGGATGCTATTTGAGTTTGTAGTTTGATAATATTGGCTCTTCCTATTGAACGTGCTTTGCAACTAACTTGTCTTAGGATCAGATGGAAATATATCCTCAACTGTCACGTCAACTTTACCCAAAATCTTGTGAGCAGAATACTGGGCACGTCTGTCGATATTTGTTAGCAGATCTCGTCTTTCAGATACAGTCCTTTGTGCCTTTTGTAATTCAGCTACACCCAGTAGCGCTGAGTCGTATGCTTGACGTAATTTTTCCTGAAGTTCTCTAAATTCTTTATCTTGGTAGATGATGTCATTGTCGTATGACACAACATCATACTCGCCAGTAGCGCCGCTGTCAATTTCGCGCGAACGCGTTTCAAAATGACTAATCTCCTGATTAATCCAACCATTCGGATCAATCTGGCGTGATGCCGTCTTGAGATCCTCTATGCGCTGTAGGTGCTCAGGATCTTCATCGTGAAAATCATCCGAAAAAGTTTCGTCTGCCATATCAGTAATTATACATGAAAACAAAAACACTCTCTCTAAAGAAAGTGCTTATGCTTGGCTCCCCATACAGGTCACGGAACAATTACAGGGGTGGCGAGACACAAAACGGGACAAATGAGACACGAAACGCTATATTTGAGACTGTCTCAAAAAATAAGCAAAAAGAGGCTCAGATTGAGCCTCTTTTAAGACGATCTGCCTGGACTTATTTCTTCTTCGACGAGATAGCAATTTTCTTTGGTTCAGGCAGTGGTGTGAGCGGTACGCTCACTTTTAGGACTCCGTCATCGAGGTGTGCCTCGATTTTGTCAGCGTCTGCTCTCTTTGGTAGTGCAATGCGTCGGTAGAAGCTACTTGAGCTTTCACGCACAACGTATTGCTTGCCTTTATCTTCCTCTTTTTCGTGACGTTCGGCACTAATCACGAGTGTACCGTTCTCCACTTCAATATTGACATCTTTCTGCTCAAAGTTAGGCAGATGCGCCTCAACCACAAGGTTATTATCTTTAGTAAAGACGTCGGTCGTCGGAATGTTAACGCCTTTTAGGGGCGACATCCAGTCATCGCCAAAGAATTGTTTTTGTAGTGCAGAAAGTTCTGCAAACGGATCCCACTTTACAAGGTTGCTCATACCATTCTCCTTTCATCATTGCATTAATGGTTTCCAGAGAAGCATAAAAGCTTCTACGTTCAGTATAGAAAATTAGCACTCTCATGTCAAGAGTGCTAATTTACGGATAACTGCTAAACCTAAAAGCACATTGGTTTACCGATATTTTGTGTCAAAGTGAAACGCGTTGTTCTTGTAGTCGACCGTTACCACCGATTCCGGCTGGATTGATCCGTCGATAATTCTTTTGGCAAGTTCATTGAGGATGCGCTTTTGAATGACTCGTTTTAGAGGCCGCGCGCCAAATGCCGGATCGTAGCCTTCTTCTCCAAGCGCTTTTTTGGCGCTCTGCGTAAACTCCAGCTTAATGTCTTTTGACTTCTCGACTTCTTCCAGAAATGCCGCGAGTTGCATCTCGATAATATGCTGTACGTCGTTTTTGTCGATGCGATCAAATATGACTATATCATCGATACGGTTTATAAATTCGGGGCGGAAATTGTGACTTAACTCCTGCTGCAGACGGCTCTCCAGACTGCTGAAATTTTTACCGTCCCATTCCTGAATGTACTGCGAACCGATATTGCTGGTCATGATAATGATCGTATTTGAGAAATCAACCGTTCGGCCTTGACCATCCGTCAAGCGGCCGTCATCAAGTACCTGCAACAATACATTAAATACATCCTGGTGAGCTTTTTCAATCTCATCAAGCAGCACAATACTGTACGGTCGACGACGCACTGCTTCGGTGAGTTGACCACCTTGGTCGTAGCCGATGTATCCTGGCGGCGAACCTATCAGGCGCGACACGGCGTGCCGTTCCATGTATTCGCTCATATCGATACGTGTGATAGCTCGCTCGTCGTCGAATAGCGCGACGGCAAGACTTTTGGCTAACTCGGTTTTACCGACGCCGGTCGGGCCAAGAAAGAGAAACGAGCCAATCGGTCGGCGATAATCGCCAATGCCAGCCCGCGAACGGCGAATAGCGTTTGCGACCGCTTCAACGGCGCGATTTTGGCCAATCACACGCGTATGCAAGTCATCTTCGAGATGGGCGAGCTTTTGGGTTTCGCTTTCTTTGAGCCGATCAACCGGAATACCCGTCCATCTCGACACCACAGCGGCAATATCATCTGCCGTCACTTCATCGCGGAGCAGGCGCTGCTCGGCCGGTATCATGTTGATTTGGCGCCTGAGCTCGGTGAGATTTTGCTCGATTTCAGGAATCTCACCATATTTAACACGACTAGCGGTAGTGAGGTCGCTCTCATTTTCGGCCATCTCGAGTTTGGTTTTGGCTGCTTCGAGTTTTTCACTTTCGGCATTGAGCTTGTCTATCAAATTCTTTTCTTTTTGCCATTTCGCATCTAGCTCGTCAGCTTTAGCCTGAATAGTTTTGATTTCTTGCTCGATTTCGGCTTTTCGAGCTTTGGCGCTCTCGCTTTTATCCTTTTTGAGCGCTGTCTGCTCGATCTGCAGCTGCATGATTTTGCGGTTTAACCGATCAAGTTCGATTGGCTTTGAATCAAGCTGCATCTTGAGCGCCGAAGTCGCCTCGTCGATAAGATCGACTGCTTTGTCAGGCAAAAAACGCTCGGTTATGTAGCGGTCACTAAGCCGTGCCGCCGCAATAATTGCTTCGTCTAAGATTTTTACGCCGTGATGGACCTCATATTTTTCTTGCAGTCCACGGAGTATCGCGACCGTATTATCAAAGTCGGGCTCACCCACATAGACAGGCTGCAACCGGCGCTCGAGCGCAGCATCTTTTTCAATGTACTGGCGATATTCGTCTAGTGTTGTGGCGCCAATTAAATGCAGTTTACCGCGCGCCATCATTGGTTTAAGCATATTGGCAGCGTCGACCGCACCTTCAGCCTTGCCGGCCCCAACAAGCGTGTGTATCTCGTCAATGAATAAAATAATTTCTCCAGCAGCTTCTTCAATTTCTTTCAAAACCGACTGTAGACGCTCTTCAAATTGTCCACGATATCCGGCACCAGCGAGCAGACTACTGATCTCCAAGCCGACGACGCGTTTGTTTTTCAGACTTTGCGGTACGTCACCTTTAATTATGCGCTGTGCGAGGCCCTCTACAATAGCCGTCTTACCAACACCCGGCTCACCTATTAGTACGGGGTTGTTTTTACTCCGGCGAGACAACACCTGCATACATCGACGAATTTCTTCGTCGCGGCCAATAACTGGGTCTAATTTGCCTTCGCGCGCGAGCGCCGTAAAATCTTGTCCAAATTGTTCGAGTGGTTTTTTTGTACTTTCTTGTGGCTGCATATATCTATACCTCCTGTAACTGCTAGTATAGTGAATTAGCACTCTCGATACAAGAGTGCTAATTTAGATGATTTAGTTGTTATCAAAATTCCCAGTAGCGTGAATGCTTACTGGGTACACTCTAAAATAGGCGCTCTTGGCTCAACTTACGGGCCACAGAATTTATGCGGATTTAGTAATCATTAAAATGCCGATAAAAATAATATACGTAATGAATGCTGAATATGCAAAAAATGCCGTCAACTTTCTGTGCTTTTTTATGCCCCATAAATAGCTTGCTATACTCAACAAAACCCAACATAAAGAGTGTCCGTATAAAAGGACTAGTTTTTGTATACCGCTTGCTTCAAACACTTCGCCAGGTATTACTACCAAATATATTACAGCGACAATCAGTGCAATTATTGCACCGATATGTCCGTATAACAGGCGGTGCTTTTCAAGATAACTTCTCACGCTCCAATTATATATTAAAAGAAGTCTAGTAGCTTAGATGGATACTAGACTTCTTGTCACATATATACTCTTGGCTCCGACGGCTGGACTCGAACCAGCAACCTCGAAGTTAACAGCTTCTTGCTCCACCATTGAGCTACGTCGGAATACAAGGGATATTATACCCTTACCCCTGTAGGCTCGTCAATGCTAGACTATAAAACTTTTGTGAGTGTCAGCTTTCGCAGTCCTCGTCGCGATCGGTGCTCGGCCTTTAGTTCAACCTGGGCACGCGCAAGGGCTCGTTGTAATACCTCCACCTTATCCTCTGGCGATAGGTGTTCGATAGGCCGCGTCATTGGTGCAGGTTCTGCGATATACGTCTCCGTCACTTCTACGTATTCATCTGTGACACGCGTTCTGCGAACGTATATATCACCCATAACACGACGTGCCGCATGGACACTGCGAGGAATAGAACGAACCTGTGCTCGAGCAACTCGTGAATGAGGAATAATATCTTGGCGCATGGTTGTGTTTTGTTTATTTTAGCTCGTTAATACGATATGCTTGCGCTTAGTATATACCCAAGCTTTCGATAGATCAATTACCTCAATTTGCCCAACCGCGCCTTAGTCGACTCATGCGCCGCATCCAACCCCAGAATCTTCAAAGTTCCAATCAAAACGTACAGCTCATCCAGCGTCATTTGATCACGAGACTGCTCAAAGCGAGCAAACCGATCATTAATCGCCGACACAATCCACTTCTCCTGCGAAGCCGTCGGGCCCTTCACTGGCGCAGGTCCGCCTTTAAACTGGGTCGAAACGACCTCGAGAGACCGAGCTGATCGATCACGTTTGCGTAAATAGCCCTTGGCGATTAGGCCATCAATATGAATTGCCACTGTCGAAACAGATTTATAGCCAAGCGCCGTCATGACCTCACGATAGCTCGGACCAAAGCCGTGTTGCTGAATAAAACTGTCGACGAAATCAAGCAGTTCTTTTTGTTTTTTTGTCGAGCGTTCCATAAGATCCTCCTAAAGCGAGTGCCGCCAGGCCCCACCATATAATAGCTACTGTATCATCAACTAGGATTGGGAGTAAGAGTCCGATCAAAACGAGCCCGATACCACTGGCGAATACGCCAAGGGCTAGCCAATCACGACGACGCTGCCACAACTGGGCAAATAGCTTCCACAAGATCACCAAGAACAGTCCCAAGCCTAGCCAACCAACCTCGTGTGCAATATAGAGATACTGATTTTCAATAATCAGCGGCTTATCACCTAGCAGCGATGCCGACCCAGTGCTTCCAATCCCTCCACCAAGCGGTTGGTGAACCATGCGATCAACCCCATCCTGAAGCGAATCAACATGACCTTGGTTAGAGGTCATTTCAGCACCAGTCGTCGGATTGTCGTGGAGGATAACATTAGCAACGAACGAACTGTCGCGAGCCACAAATAAGCCAAGTCCGACCACAACCACAGCGATAGCGGCAGTTGCCCACAGCCAACGTGGAAACTTCTTCCCTAATGCAATCACCACAACCAAACCAACAGCCGCCACAAGGGCAGCCAAAGCACTTCGTGAATAGCTAAACCATACCGCCACCAGACCACCAACACCCAATACGGCAGCCACAAGAGCTGAACGCTTGAGGAGTTGCCGCTTGCCTATCAGCCAGAACGCTCCCAACAAACACAGGACGATCACTCCATAGGCCCCTAGCGAGTTTGGACCACGCAGCGTGCTGTTGATGCGAATGTAATCAGGGTTTTGATCAAGATAGAGGTACGGCTGAATCGTTCCCTCGCCATAGCCGAGATATTTTAGAATATCAATTGGCAGCACCGTTACTTGCAAGATTGCAAACACAGCCACCACCAGCGCCCCAGCGACAAACGTGATGATAAATGGTCGGCGCATCGTCGGATACAGCCGCATAGCAACGTACACGAGCGCAAAGAACGCCACATAGCGAAGATCGATCGCCAGCCCTGCCAGGGTCGGATCGACACCTGTATAGGCAAGGGGGATGAGAGCGATATGCAACAAAGCATAGCCAAAAATCAGCAATAGAATCGGGCTACGAAGAATAATCCATTGCCGCCGACGCCACAATATCACGACTAGTAGCAGCCCCGCACCGATCATCAAGATTTCTTTCCACGATTTAATCAGCAGTTCAACCGAGGGAAAAACGGTACTGAGACCTACTGTTAGAGGGGCGTGCAGCACGATACCACCAAAGATAATCAACAAGATCCCAATAAATAGTTTGTCTAGAAAATCTAATGTGAGTTGTTTATGCATCATTTCTTAAATTCTATTTTACTACTAATTGATCGTGAGAAGCGATCGAACCTTAAGGTGTTAAAATAAGATCATGACAACAACCCAACTTCCCACCATAAATGTCTATTCAGATGAGTCACGACACTTGAAAAATCAAGGGCCTTATATGGTGATTGGAAGCATTTGGTGCTATAGCGACTACGTCGACACCGTCCGAGATAAGATCGCACTCGTCAAACGTAAGCATGGCATTCCACCTCGGCGTGAAATAAAGTGGACAAAAGTCTCGAACGCAAAACAACAGTACTACCAGGATCTGATTCAGCTTTTTTTTGATGATGATAACCTCAACTTTCGCGCTATTGTCGTACCAACAGACCAGCTCCGACATGATCTCTTCAACCAAAGTCCCGACGAGTTTTATTACAAGATGCAATTCTCGATGTTGACGAATATCATTCGAAAGCGCGAGGCAAATTTTAAAATATACTTGGACTACAAAGACACCTGGTCATACGTTAAATCTCAAAAACTCATTGCTTACCTAAAAAGGACGACTGACTTTGCAAACAGAACCTTCTCTGCTCAGCCTGTCCGCTCATACGAAAGCTCGCTACTGCAATTGGCAGACCTTTTGATTGGTGCTGTCGCCGCCAAGAATGGTGGGCGCCTCTCTACCGGTACTGCAAAAAATGCGCTTATTGCGCTCATCGAGGAAAATGCACTCCAAAAACTTGATATGCAAACGCCTTACGGCGTAGACAAGTTCAATATATTCAAATGGCGACCCCACGAGCCGCAACAGGAAGATGAGTAATAGAATACAATATGCGTCCTGATTGGCTTCCCGCACCTCTCACCTTTGGTAATTCGCTCGACGATGATTATACCCGTCTCCATAAACTATTCCGAGACGATATAGTTGGCGCTCGCCTCACTATCGATGGCTTTCCCATTATTGTTAATACCGCACCTGACAAGTTAATGCCTCAGTACGAACAAGGCTTCACACATCTTGTTACCCGCACCGATGACACTTTAGGTATGCGAATCATCGATTATCCTCGGGCCGAAAAGTTACACTGGATACCAGCAATTATCAATAACTATACCGAGCCAGAGGTTCATAGTTTTTGGGTTGCAACGCCGAAAGGCGAAACACTGTATTTATGGCTGCATGAACATGATCACATTCTCGTCCTGCGCTGGACGAGTAAATCAAAGAATCGCAAGATCCTCCTCACATCCTACGCCGTAGACCACCATAACCGCCGTTATTATCAAAGACTCCTCGATACGGCAACACGTATCCTATAAAACGAGTAAAAACGAAGAGCGCTCCAGGGGAGCGCTCCAAGAGTTCATCATACAACATGGTATGTGAATGTCTTTAGTATAACGGTATTTGATGAAAAAATCAAGTCTTTTTGACAACAAACAACAGACCGCAGACGAGTTAATACTGCGTTAATAATGTTAGGTTGTTAGTTGTGAAATTAATCACAACCATATTATAACTTTTCGTTAAACCTATGTCAAAAATGGTATACTAGCGATACTTATGCAACACCGAAATAGTAGGCTTTACAGCTTCATTCTGATCCTGATCGATGCACTCGTCCTTATTACCGCTTTCGTTTTAGCCTATGTTGCCCGTGTCCAATACGACCCACGGCCACTGATTAACAATATCTATGCCTTCGACTACCTGTTCTCGTTCCTCCTCATTATTCCCTTCTGGATCTTGTTGTTTGCGATTATCGGCCTGTACCGTCCCAGCACCTATAATCGTCGTCTGGTTGAGTGGGCAAAAATCGCCATTGGCTCGTTCCTTGGTATTTTGCTGGTTATTGGTTGGGAATACATTAGCGACAAGGATCTCTTCCCGGCTCGTCTCGTTGCCATCTATGCCCTGGCTGGCTCGTTTATCCTGATTGTTCTCGAACGCGAGATTCTGCGTTTCATTCGAAGCCTCATGTTCCGCTACGGCAAGGGAACAAAGCGCGTCCTGTTGATCGGCTCATCCAGCGCAACCAAGGATATTGCCCAAGCAGTCAGCGATACCACAAAAAGCGGCTATGAAATCGTTGCCATCGCTGGACCAAAAACCGCCCTCCCTGATGACTTCACTGGTCACCATTATTCTCGCGTCGAGGCTGCCATAAAGGACCTCGAGCTCAACGAGATCAACGCCATCATCCAGACTGACTTATATGAAATCGCCGACAAGAATCAAAAGATCTTGTCAGCTGCGCAAAAAGCTCACATCGATTACAGCTTCATTCCCGGAGAGGCTGAATTCTATTCGGGCAAGAACACTATCGATGTCTTCCTCGGCTATCCGATGATTTCGGTCTATCAAACCCCTCTCGTTGGCTGGGGTGCGATTATCAAACGGATCTTTGATTTCACTGTCAGCCTCATACTCACCATCTTGCTGACACCACTCTTTATCGTCATCGCCTTGCTCCAAAAGATTCTTAACCCTGGTAAGGTTTTCTATGTAAATGATCGCCTGTCTCGTTTCTCTCAACCAGTTGGGTTACTCAAGTTCCGTAGCATGTCTCACCTGCCAGGTTTTGAAGGCCGCATCGTTGACGACGCTGCTGAATTTCGAGCAATGGGACGAGAAGATCTTGCGAAAGAGTACGAGGAGTATCAGAAGGTCACCAACGATCCACGAGTAAATGCCTTTGGACGTTTCCTCCGACGCTCATCAATTGACGAACTCCCCCAGGTCCTCAATGTATTGAAAGGTGATTTGAGCCTAGTCGGTCCCCGACCTATCCTGCCAAGCGAGGTAAAGTATGCGAAAGGTCGCGCCGCCCTCCTCCACAGCGTCAAATCTGGCGTGACGGGACTGTGGCAGGTTTCTGGTCGTAGCGAACTGAGCTTTGAGGAGCGCATCGATCTCGAACTCTTCTATGCTCAAAACTGGACCTTCTGGTTAGACATTAGGATCTTGTTCAAGACAGTCCTGGTCGTTCTAAAGGGCCGCGGAGCGAAGTAGTGGCGGCACCAAAGATTGCCATTGTCACTGATTGGTTGACCAACATGGGTGGCGCCGAACAGCTGGTACTCGAACTTCATAAGATCTTCCCCAAGGCACCAGTCTATACATCCGTCTACGATGCGGACAAGATGACCGCCTTTTCTAAGATTGACGTTCGCACAACATACCTTCAAACTCGACTCCCAAAGTTCCTCCGCTACAAACACACCCTCTGGCCAGTGATGCGAGCTTTTGCTTTTCGCAAACTCGATCTGTCTGAATTCGACATCATACTCAGTGTCAGTACGGCTGAGTCAAAGGCTGTTCGTAAAACGAGGCCAGGTCAAGTACACATCGCCTACATCAACACACCGATCCGCTACTACTGGAGTCACTACGAGGAATTTAAGAAAGAATTTAGATTTGGGATTCTGACGCCGATCATTCGACCAGTCATTCCTCTCTTTGTGAAATGGATGCGAAAACTGGACCTCGAATCGGTGAAGGATATTGATGTTTTTATTGCCAATTCGACCGTTGTACAAAAACGCATCAAGCAGTACTACGGGAAGCCAAGCACTGTTATTTATCCCCCCGTCAACGTCGATAATTTTACCCCCCCACCTAAAGGTGAGCGCGATGGCTATATCATGTGGGGACGCCATGTACCATTCAAGCGATTTGATCTTGCCATAGAGGCATGTAACCAGCTAGGTGTGAGTTTAACCATCATGGGCAGCGGGCCAGATACCAATCGGCTCAAGAAATTGGCTGGACCAACCATCCACTTCACTGGACGCGTCAGTGATAGAGAGCTCATTCACAGAGTTCAATCTGCCAAGGGGTTCCTATTTCCGAACGAGGAAGATTTTGGCATCGTCGCCGTCGAAGCGCTCGCCGCAGGGACACCTGTTATTGCCTATGCCAAGGGCGGTTCACTCGACATTGTTCAGGATGGAGAAACTGGGATCCTATTTAAGCAACAGACCGTTGAAGGTTTAGTTGCCGCGATTAAGAAAGCCGAGACTATTACATTTTTACCAGCGACTTTACATCGAAAGGCGAAGCGGTTTGATAAAAGCTTGTTCGCCACAAAGATCCATAAGATTATCTTAGATAATACAAAGTAATCTCATGTTAACATCATCCTTTATTCTAAAGTCGCTTAAGGCCTTTAGCCAAACCGACATCGGTACTGCTCTTTTAATAACAATTGTCTGGAAAATTCTTATGACTATATGTGGCTTTGCTATTGATAGTCATTTCGGTGGCTCTGTGTCGCTTTTCGATCATACGATGCGTTGGGACGCGGGGTGGTACAAAACGATCATAGATGGTCAATATGCAAATAACCTCGCATCATCTGCCTTCTATCCTCTGTTTCCTCTACTTACTGGAATTATCCATTTCCTAGGCTTTGGTCTATTTGATTATTCAATTGCTGGGCAAATCATTAATACGGTCGCTATGTGGTTTGCACTTGTCGCACTTATCAAACTCGCCCGGCTACTCCTAGGCAAGAAGCAGCGGCTCTGGTTAATCATTCTTGTCCTGTCAGCGCCCGCCGCGTTCTTCCTCCATGTGTTTTACAGTGAAGCAGTCTTCATGGCGCTAAGTTTTTGGGCATACTATCTCGCCCTGACGCATCGATGGCTAGGCGTTGGTATTTTATTAGCACTCCTAACAGCAACCCGCCTTCCATCACTCCTTATCGTTGCTCTTTGTGGATTAGAGTTCTTGAAAACATATGACTGGAATCCCCGAAAATTCTTTAACAAAAATATACTATTCTTTTTACTCGCACCTCTCGGATTTATCGCTTATGCCACATATCTCTCATTCGCCCAACACGACGCACTTGGTATGTTCCACGCCTATGCGCAAACCACCGACTGGGCCTATCAAGTATTTAGTCCCAACATCATTGAGACGGTCGCAAAATCAGCTTACCAAGTTGTAAGATTATTCATAGGACTTCGGCCATTTGATAATGAGATGCTTGTAAACATTATTTTGCCGCTCTGGAGTCTTATCTTACTCCTCATGAGTTCACTCTACCTGATTTTCAAACATCGTCAGAAATTACTACCACTCGGCATTGTAGGGATCTTATCATTTATAATGTTTACTCTGAACAGCAATATCGTATCTGTCCACCGTTATATCCTACCTAGTTTAACTATCTATATTGCCGTCGCTCTGATCGCTGGTCATGGATACAGAAAATTAGTACTTTACCTATGGATTATCAGCGGCCTCATTCTTCAGGCATTTCTTTATACCGCTTTTATCCGCTCATTGTTCGCGGGCTAACTATTCAACCGTGACACTCTTTGCAAGGTTACGCGGCTGATCAACGTTATTTCCCTTCGCTACAGCCACATAGTAGGCAAACAATTGCTGCACAACGTTGATCACTACTGGTGCAAGCACGTCGAGTTCAGTCTTCACTCGAACGGTCGTTTCGGCATCAATCTCTTTGTCACTATTCGTAATCGCCAACACATGACCTCCTCGAGCATTCACTTCCGAGAGTCCACTAATTGATTTATCAAATAGCCAATCATCCAATATTAGAAATACTTCAAAAAAACGATCATCAACCAACGCGAGAGTTCCATGTTTTAGTTCGCCACTCGGCAGCCCATCGGCATGAATATATGATATTTCCTTCAGTTTTAAAGCACCCTCCATAGCAGCCGGGAAGGCCGTGTCCCGACCCAGGAATAGTGCATGATCATACTTAGCGTACTGCTTAGCAACAGCTTGCATCTCATCTTTATGTTTTTCGAGAACCTTCTCAATTTCATCTGGCAGTTTCGCTAGTTCATCGACATACTTTGCAGTCGTCTCGATACCCACGCCTTTTGCCTGCGCAACTTGAAGCCCAAACATAATCATTGCCGAAACTTGAGAGGTAAATGCTTTCGTACTTGCAACAGAAATTTCTGGGCCAGCATGAACGTAAATACCGCCATCGACCTCTCTGGCAATTGTAGAACCAACTGCATTAATAATACCGAGTGTCCTCACACCTCTTTGCTTAATTTCTCTCAGACAAGCAAGTGTATCAGCAGTTTCACCCGACTGAGAAACAACAAGGGCGACCGTGTTCTCCGGTAGATGGAATGAGCGATATCTAAATTCAGAGGCAACAACTACATCAATCGTCAGACCATCTATAATCTTCTCTAAGTAGTACGATGCCAAAAGTCCTGCGTAGTAAGCAGTTCCACATCCGACAATCGTCAAATGTTGAATATCTCGCAGCTCTTCAGTGGTCATATTAACCCCGCCTAGCCTCACTTTCTTTTCATCCAGAAGGATACGACCATTCAGTGTTGAGCGTAGGGTAGTAGGCTGCTCCATAATTTCCTTGAGCAAGAAATGGTCATAGCCCTGTTTCTGAATTGCCTGCATATCTACTTCAATTGTTTCAACCTTTGCAGAGATAGGTTGTGATGCAAGGTCTCGAAGCTCAACATTCTCAGCTGTACAAATTGCCATTTCACCATCATTCAAATAGATAGCTTGAGTGGTGTGACCGATCAGTGCAGAGGCATCACTGGCGATAAGCACTTCATGTTCGCCGACACCAATAATAAGCGGACTCCCTGCTCGTGCAACTACTACTTCTTCTGGTTTACGAACTGAAACAACGGCAATGCCATATGTCCCTTTCGCAAGTTTTAAGGCCTGGGCAACTGCATCAATAAGCTCCGTATCCTTGTCATAAAGTGAGTCGATCAAAGCAGCCAAGACTTCAGTATCGGTATCACTGACAAATTTATGATTTTTGAGTTCAGCTTTGAGTTCTTTGTAATTCTCGATAATCCCATTGTGAACAAGATAGACATCTCCAGCTTTATGAGGATGAGCATTACGCTCAGATGGCTCACCATGGGTTGCCCAGCGAGTATGGCCAATACCGACACCATCTTTACTTTTATTTTCCTGTACAAGTAGATCCAGTTCAGACACCTTCCCCTTTGCTCGAAGTAATGAGGCATTTCCTTCGGGACTTACTGTGATAATACCGGCCGAGTCATATCCACGATATTCGAGCCGACGAAGACCACTCGTGAGAATTGATTGCGCTTCTCTATTTCCAATGTAACCGACGATTCCGCACATAAATATATCTCCTAAATCTTCTGCGTGCTACTTGTCGTAACCGAGCGCCTGATTAATTCTGGTTGATGAATCTCTCTTGATTACATCATCACTACCGACACCGAATACCAAGGTAATATGACGTTCCCGCGCCACTTCACCCTCTGGAATGGCCTTTTCTGAATCTTTATCACCACCGTTTGCAAATATCAACTCGTCTTCCGGATATTTATCAGCAATGTGATGGAGAGTTTGAATTTGAGTAGGATCTTGGTCAATAGAAATGATCACTTCATCGACGTAGCGTAGCGCACCCATCAATCGAGACCTATTCTCTTCATCAAGAATGATTCTGTCTTTCTTCTGTACTTGCTGAACATCGTTATTTACAACGACGATAAGGTAGTCACCTAGCTCCTTAGCGGCCTCGATCATATCGAGATGACCTCCATGAAGCGGGTTAAAATATCCACTGACAATAACTCGTTTCAAACCTATTTACCCCCATTATTACAGCCAAATTGGCATAAGCTTACTCTGCTTATCATACCATAGACCTTTTCCTTGAATGAGGCGAATAACCGTGCTTGCAGGAAGTGCGATGATGGTCAATCTGTTACAATGTATACATTATGAAGGTGGTAAAACAGTCAGTGCGAGTAGGGATTATTATACCGGCTTTCAACGAGGCTCTATCTATTGGCGACGTAGTGACGAAGGTCCGGGCGGTATTTAAAGAGTCTCCCTTTGATACAGAAATTATCGTTGTCGATGACGGGTCCAGAGACATGACCGGCAAAATTGCAGCAAAAAAGGGCGCGACAGTTATTCGTCATGTACTAAACAGTGGCTCCGGTGGTGCAACGGCCACAGGATTAGCCTATGCGCATCAGAATGGCATGACCATTGCTGCTACAATGGACGCCGATGGCCAACATGACCCAACTGATGTTCTCAAAGGTGTTATGATAATGGCGGAAAATAATATTGACCTCCTTATAGGTAGTCGCTTGATCGATAGCACTGGAATGTCAAAAATAAAGGCACTTGGTAATAAAGGTCTGAGCTTCATTACCTATCTTATATTTCGAACAAAAACAACCGATTCTCAATCTGGTCTACGGGTGTTCTCGAATAAGTCCTTAGTGCAGCTTCGCTGGAAAACGAGCGGTTATGAATTTTGTAGCGAAATGCTATGGAGAGCAAAACAACAAGATCTCACTATCGATGAGTTTGCTATAAAAGCAATTTACACCGACTATTCTCAGTCCAAAGGCCAGAGCAACTGGAACGCCATTAATATTATCAAGAGTCTTATTAAGAGGCGTGTTGAGGAGTTATTGGGATGAGCCGTTACCTTATATTACTGCTATTAAATCTTCCCTTCATATCAATCTCTATCCTCAGTGCAATCACGCAGTATAAACTCGGAAGATCGAGCAAAAGACGTGCGGTCATTCAGATTCTAGCATGGGCTGTTATCCTTGTAGGATTGGTCTCGGCCGAATATATCTACAACTGGCTATTCTCAAACAACCTGACACAAACCGAATCCCTGAGTCTATTCGATGTGCTCCAAATTACAGCCATTGTCTTCCTGCTATATTTCGCAAATCGGCTACGTACTAAAGTCGACTACGTTGAAAATCGATTACGAGATATTCATCAAGAAATATCTATTCGCCTGTCCACAGAAAAGAAGAAGCCTTAGTAAGAACTATTTAAAGACGTTTATAATAATCACGCCCACAACAATTAACAGTAAGGCTATAATCTTTGCCACTGTAATAGCCTCGCCAAACACAATGACAGCAGAAGTAAAGATCAGAATTGACGTAATACCGATTGTCACTGGATTCAAAAATGACAAATCATATCGCGTAAGTAAGATAGCGTACAGTAAAAAGCTTAATCCATAAACGAAGAAGCCGATTAATGTCAGTACTGTTACCCTAAAATCTACAACTGGTAGCGAAAATAATAGGCTTTCAGATGGTCGTCCACCTAGCTTGATTAATACCATACCAACGCATGTGAATATAAAATATGCAACGAATATCGCTATATTAATCAACGCCTTGAACCCTTCTTTTTAATTATGTCATCGATGTCATTCATCGTCATGATTGTCGATCGCCCTTTTTCAGCGCCTATTTGTCCATCAACAACCTGGCCAGTCTGAATAGCATCAAGAAACTTCCTTAGCACTACATCATGACCATATAGCAAGTTACCCGTCAGCAACCTAAGACCATTCTTAAAGAATCCTATCCAATACTGAAAAGTGGCGCGCCAAGAGTTTTTTAGTATATCCGCCGCATAATGTTCGTTGTCGGATGGCAAGACCACTAATATATCTTTAAATAGATCATAAAACGCAATCTTCTTTGAACCGCTGATGACAAAATACCATTCACAGATTGGTGATTCGAAGTTCAAGAAGATATTTGCCGGAACTTTGCCAGCGCGAAGATTCACGCTCATCAATAACGGGGTATTGTCATTCTTATTATCATTAAACTGTGCGTGAGCATTTTCGATTTTAATTTTTCCACCAAACTTATCTAGGAGGTATATGAAGTGAGGAGCTTCATCATAAAATAGACCCAACGGGAGGTCGTTGTACCACTCCGGAAGACGTCTATTTTTGTTCGTAAGTTGAAATTCAAAAAACGACACAATATCACCAAGTTCGCCTTCTTGAATAAGTCGTTCAAGCTTCAGCATCCCAGTCGCAAACTGGAAATTATGCATCACATAGAATACCTTTTTCATTTTCTTTGCTAATGCAATGAGGGTATCTGCCTCTGCCTTGTCCATGGTCATTGGTTTTTCTACAAGAACATGCTTGCCGTTCAAAAGAGAAGCTTCAATAAGCGCGAAGTGATCTCGTGGAGGCGCGCCAATAACAACCGCGTCCACCTCGCCAAACCACTGGCTCTTGTTCATTTTACGGGCGAAGTTACCAGAGCGTTTCAGGAGTAGCGAATTTTTAATCCTATGGCGCTGCATGGTCTTATCAAGATTAGCTTGCTTTACTCCGACGACACCAACAATTTTCGCATCCTTCAACTTCTTCAAAGCCGGGATATGCCGAGTGTTCGATATATTACCCGCGCCAATAATTGCTACTTTTATTTTCTTCATGACTTATTTACTGCAAAACCTTTAATTTCTCTGTCAACAATCTTTGCAACGGCATCCCAGTCAAAATATCTTTCAACTCGTGTTCGTATTTTCTTGGCCTGTTTTAAACGTTTTTTATCATCGTTTATAATCTCAGATAATGCCGCGACCAAACTCTGAATACTACCATCAATTATTGTACCATGGGTATTATCAATGATTATCTCTTCAGTCCCCCCCCTTGGTGTTGCTATGACAGCGCACTCCATAAGCCCAGCTTCAAGAATGGAGGTCGGGAGACCCTCTGGGTAAAGCGACGGATAAACAAATACGTCACTTCGTTTATATAAAGACATGACATGTTCAAAATCCAGCTTGCCAACGATGTCAATATTTTTATGAGTATATTTTTTCTTTATATGCTCATATAAATCACCTGGGCCAGCTATAACAAGTCGAACTTTTTTTGTTGTCTGTAACTTTGTAAAAGCCTCGAGAAGATTTATTACACCTTTCTCTTTGATAAGTCTGCCTGCGAATGAGATAACAATCTCATCTGATTTATACTTTTTTGAGTAATAATCACTGACATTCTCACGATCACGTTTATTGACAGCATTGTAGAATACTCCAGCAGCACGTATGCCAAAATGTTGAGCCCATACATTACAGCTCTGCGACACCCCGTAGAATGCATCAACATATTTCTTTATGATGGTTGTCAAAATATGCTCGTATACAAGCCCGAGAGCGTCCAAAATCTTATTATTAACGCTGAAGTGGGCCGTTCCATGCTCGACAAGCAAGACGGGGGCTTTCTGTCGCCGCCCTATACGTGCACCTATCAAACTCGTTAAATGGAATCTGGTATTTACAATGAAGTAATCTATCTTTTCTGCTTCAATATTGCGAATGAGTTCTCGGTACCTCACATTAATTCTGGGGATGGGGTAGCGCTGTTTCGCAAACTTTGCAATTGGTAACCGATATATCTTACGGCTGGGTCCCTGCTCATAACTAACTCCATCATCGTGATTCGAAGTGACGATCACAATATCGTATCCAAGCTTAGATAATGCCACCGAAAGCTTATCAACGTACCTCTCAACCCCACCGGTATGTGGAAGAAAATATCCCGTAAATATACCGATTTTTTTTCTCTTCATATTAGAATGGGTTCCACCAGCGATAGGCAATAGCGCTCACCACCACAAGTACTGATAGGCATATGATAGATCCGACTATGACAATCCTTGCCATAGACTTTTCATCTTCAATGAAGACTTTTCGTAAAAATGGGGTAACCGCAAGAACAAAGAATGCCGGAAATAGATATCTTGTCTGTACGCCTCGAATAGCGGTGCCTGCAGTTTGAAGATAAGAAGCGCCAACGAACAATGCTCCGAAGCTTCCAATAATAACTGCGATAACGCATATGATCGTTGTATATATAAATGCCAGTACCTGCTTCTTAGGGAGTTGGATCTTAGCCTTCTCTGGATATCCGACGAACAGATATACTGCGAAAAGAATATTGATGACTGTAATAATAAGTGCAGGCATCCCCAGATGTTCACCCGAAAGCGATGCGTTGCTGACATAATCACCGAAATACACAAAATCAGTGTCAACCCAACGAACGAACATTGTCTCCAAGAAAGCAATTGGAAAATCGAAGGGTGAGTTTATTCCTTTATCCATCGTAATAAGATCGACGTTCACACCAAACCTCTGCCACAAAAGGCCTATAATAAGGGCGCTGGCTACAACAAAAATCTTCCTTAATTTTTGATACCCTAGGCCGCCGTAAAAAGCGACAAGCGGCAGAAAGCATATGCCTGGAAAGATACCCTTAGGCAATACCATCATGATAGCCGCGATTGCGAGAATGGCCATCAAAACTTTATTCTCTCGATCTAGCTGTTTTCTTGGTATAAAGATACTACGAATGACGACTGCTGCCAGTATTGATATCGAGCCAAACAACATATAGTCACCACCCGGATTTGTCAGAAGAATCATAGGCGTTGGCAGCAGGGCAATACCCGCAAGTGCCCACTTGCGAATTGGCAACAATCTAATGGCCACAACTACCATGAAGATATATGCCGCGAGCACTAGTAACCTTACCAAATATACCATTACGACAATGGGTGCATCAAAGACCCGACCAATAAAGATAGCGATAACCTGCGGTATATAAGTTGTTGGAGAATAGCTTTGTGCGGAAGTATAGACTAATTCAGCCTTGTCGCCTTCCAGAGGCACGCCAAGTGCACAGCTGAGAGACAGTTTCTTACTTACCCCGTACTGCGAGTAGTCGTAATCATACATAACACCAGGCTCACTGGTCTTTGTTTGATAACAGCCAAGTGTTTTACGGAAACTCTCCGGTACGCTTACCTGTCGCGTATCGTATAATCTAAAATCACCCTGTGATATACCGTAGGCCCGTACGAAATGCGCCTCTTCATCAGCTCCAGTAAGCGGGGGAGCAAGAAATACAATCAACATGCCAAATATCCCAGCAAGAAGAATGAATGCCTTCACGGGTGAAGAAAAGATGTCGCTAACCCAGCGAAAAGTTTTTTTGTTTATTCTGCGCTTAGGCTTCATTGTCAGTATTTTACCATAGGCACTCCCAGCTCCTTGGCTTAGTGCGTGAAGTAAG
Source organism: Candidatus Microsaccharimonas sp. (assembly GCA_049296095.1). Lineage (GTDB taxonomy): Bacteria > Patescibacteriota > Saccharimonadia > Saccharimonadales > Saccharimonadaceae > Microsaccharimonas. The sequence goes on along the minus strand of JBAQRV010000001.1, from coordinate 563,087 downwards.
CGTGGGCAGCAAATTGCAACAGTAGACCTCTTATGGTTAAATAGGAGTAGAGGAATTAACCATGTTGGCTAATAATAAAAAGAGAAATCGTAAAAAAACATACATAGTAATAGTTATCTTAGTGCTCCTCGTGCTTGCATTATGCTATTTTACGTATGCTTATACTACCAAGAATACTTGGCCGTTTAATGCGGCAGCTCAACAGACTCAGGATGATTCGACTACGGATGACGGAATAAACTATAATCCGCCCACCGAGCAAGAAATTACTAATAGTCAAAATGGCAAAAAACAAGATGACAACAGCACGGCAACACCAACAGACAAGGTAGGTGTTGATCTCGCCTACGCAGGCAAGAGTGACGACGGTCAGAGTATTGAAATTAACATATTCACAACAGATGTTATAGAAGGTGATGGAACCTGCACGGCTACACTCAGCAATGGTGCGTCATCTGTATCTGCTCAGTCATCCGGATTCATCGATGCAAGGTCAACTATATGCGAGCCTATCACTATTCCCCTTAGTAAACTACCTGAAGGTCAGTGGAGCCTAACGATTGAATACGCATCACCAGGTAAGCAGGGATCGAAAACAGGAATGGTGGTTCAGATATGAAAAAAATATTAACTTTTGCCGTTACGCTCGTCTCGCTCTCGATTCTTGCTTGTTTACTACCTACGAATGCCTATGCGGCCAATGGTGCTGATTTCAACCCTGGCTATATTATAGATGACTCGGTCTTTTACAACTCAAGTACAATGAGCCCTGATCAAATCCAAAACTTTCTAAACAGTAAGAATCCTAATTGTGACTATAACGGTACGCAGCCTGCCTCAGATTGGGGATATCCAGGTATGACCCATGCGCAGTTTGCTGAACACAAACGCAATGGTACAAACGGTTTTAGCCAAGATACTGGTTTCCATGCGCCGCCATATAAATGTCTCACTATGTACACACAAAACACACCGCAAATGGAAGCAGCGAGTGGTCTTTGTAATTCTCTATCCGCAGGGAGTAATCGTAGCGCGGCTCAGATTATCAATGACGTCGCTAAAGCCTGTGGTATTAATCCCCAGGTATTACTCATCTTGCTAGAAAAAGAGCAAAGCCTCGTTACTGACAAATGGCCACTCAATCGACAGTTAGAGCACGCTACTGGATTTGCCTGTCCAGACACCGCACCTTGCGACCCGCAATACAGTGGAATATTTTACCAGATCTATTATGCGGCGAGGCAATTCAAGATTTACCAAAAATTCCCGAATTCCTACAATTACCGAGCGGGTCGAACAAACATAATCAAATGGAGTCCAAACGATTCGTGTGGAACGAGTGAAGTATATATACAGAATCAAGCAACGGCTGGTTTATACATATACACGCCTTACCGACCTAACGCTGCCGCCCTCAATAACCTTTATGGGACGGGTGATGGATGCAGTGCCTACGGAAATAGGAATTTCTGGCGAATATTCACTGACTGGTTCGGTAGTACAAAAGATCCTTTCAACTATTCTCTTCTCAAGCTTACTTCTGCCCTCTCAGTTGACTCCAGTGAACTATTCACAGATAAGCCACAGACCTTCTCTTACACAATATCGAACACCTCAAATATTCCTATTGATTTGGGCGAGGCGTTCATCACCGTACGGGGGCCGCAAGGACAGAACCTCGACATAACATCTGACAAAAATGTTGTCGTGCCCGCTAGTGGTACCTACACCTTTAGTAAGCAGTGGAGCAGCCCTTATGCTGGGCAGCACACGTTCAATATTATCTTTAACAAAACTGGGGTTGGATACACGACTAGCTTACCGATCGCTGATTCTCCATCGACCGTACGCTCAATGACCAAAACCATACAACCAAGTCTACGCGTGATATCCAACTTGTCGGTAAGCCCAGGCCAACCGACTGTTGGACAAGCTTACACAGCAAACTTTTCAGTTCGTAACGATTCCAACCGTTCCATTGATATTGGTTATCCATTTGTTATCGTGCGTGGGCCTAATGGTCAGAATCTCGATGTCGGTATAGATACCTCTGCTCGAATTACTATTCCTGCCAATAGCACATACAACTACAGCAAACAATGGACAACGAACGTCAGTGGGCTGCACAGACTGATCATAGCATCCTGGGTTCCCGAGAGTACCCAGTTGCTAACCATCCCAGCCAGCGCTGGCGTGAACAGGGAAGCAAATATGACAGCAAAACCAAGTCTTCGTGTCATTTCCAATCTTTCAGTTGATCCAGAACAGCCAATCCAAGGTAAGGGCTATACTGCCACCTTTGCAATCCGTAATGACTCAAACCAGTCAGTTGATATTGGTTATCCATTTGTCACTGTTCGTGGGCCGCAAGGACAGAACCTTGATGTTGGCATCGACAATTCAACTCGAGTAATCATTCCGGCCAACAGTACATATAATTACAGTAAGCCATGGACGACGAATATCGTTGGTGTGCATACTTTATCGATACTGTCTTGGATGCCAGATAAAAACCAGATGCTAGCTATACCTGCTGATACTGGTGTCAGTCGAGACGCGACAATGACCGTCAAGCCAAGTTTGCGCGTTGTATCTAATTTATCAGTGAGCCCAAGCCAGCCTATCGTTGGACAGGCTTACACGGCGTCGTTCTCAATCCGTAATGACTCAAACCAGTCGGCCGACATTGGCTATCCATTCGTCATTGTGCGTGGACCTAATGGCCAGAACGTAGATATTGGCATCGACAATTCAGCTCGAATCACTATTGCAGCTAACAGTACCTATAACTACAGCAAACAATGGACAACGAAGGTCACCGGCTTACACACCCTATCAATCGCATCGTGGATACCCGAGAGAAGTCAAGTTTTGACTATCCCAGCTAATACTGGCGTAAACAGAGATGCAAATATGACGGTGATATCAAATTAGTTTTTAACTATTTTTGATTCTGTTTGAATGTCGATATAAGTTGGAGCATGTGGTCGTGTATTGGTAGTGGCTCAGAGTAAGCATTATTTACAAGTTCGTCTAGAATAGAGAGTCGTTCTAGGAACTTGTCGACATCAAAGTTCATATAGTTTTTTGTGCGGAACACTCTGTCTACCGACGTAGCTTGGACTTCTTCACTCTTCACGAGCACCTCTTCGTATAGTTTCTCACCAGGTCGAAGGCCAATAATCTTAATACCGATATCCTCATCTGGCGTGTACCCGTGAGTGGCTATAAGCAAACGTACTAAGTCATAGATTTTTATCGACTCTCCCATATCGAGTACGAAAAGGTCATCATTCTCTCCCATTATCCACGCCTTAAGTATAAGATGCACCGCTTCTGGTATCGTCATGAAAAATCGAGTGATATCACGATGTGTCAGAGTCACAGGACCACCTTGCGCGATTTGTTTTTCAAAAAACGGAATAGCACTGCCGTTACTGTTTATAACATTACCGAAACGAACAGCACAGAATGTTGTGGCGCTCTGGGAGGCGGCTAAAATATGAACTATTTTCTCGGCCGCTCGCTTTGTGGCGCCCATGATGTTCGTTGGATTTACGGCCTTGTCGGTAGATACGAGAACAAACTTCTGAACTCCATGCCGCACAGCCGCCTCAGCAACTATTTTGGTACCAAATATATTATTTCTGACAGCCTCTGATGCATTTTCCTCCATAAGTGGAACGTGCTTATATGCCGCGGCATGGAATACAGTTGTCGGCTGGAATTTTTCCATAATCGCATTTACCCTATTATAGTCCTTCACATCACCGATAATAAAGGACACGTCAACATCTGGATAATTGCTGACGATCTGATTTCTAAGATCAAAGATACCGTTTTCCCACCAATCGAATAAGATAACTTTTTGAGCGCCGTGTGCGACAATCTGTCGACTAAGTTCACTACCTATAGACCCGGCCGCACCGGTAATCATAACCGTCTGGTGTTCTGCGAAATCGCTAATTTCGGCCTGCTCTGACTTGTTTATTTCACCACCCAAAAGATCTTCCGCCTGTACTTCGCGTACATATTGTAAGTATCCGTCGGCATAGTCCTGTAATAAAACCTCTGATGAGCGTGGCAGAATTTTATAACCAAGCCTAAGACCCATAGTCGACTCCACGATATCCCTGACAACCCTACCTCGCTCTGAGGGCAAAGCGATGATAAGCTCTTCGACCGAATGCTCCTTGATAAGATCTTTTAGGTCTTTCAATGTCCCCAATACCTTGAAGCCTGAAATATCTTTGCCTTTCTTTGCTTTACTGTCATCAACGAAGCCAATGATATTAAAGCCGCTATCATCATGGTTCGCTATATCTTGGGCCAATAATTTACCGGCCGTACCGGCTCCGACAATAATGACGTTTATCTTAAACTTTTGGTGACTCATGATTAAGTATATCCCTTAGTGTTTCCTCAATAGTAATCTCAGGCTCCCACTCAAGCTCATTCTTTATGCGGCGTATGTCAGCCTGACTAGCGACAAGTCGCTCGGGCTGTTCTTGGGTCTCAACAAGCTGAGATGGTTTGGTCACACCGGCCGCTTCAACCAGTTTTGCTATGATTTCTCTCGTAGAAACCGATCGACCCGAGCCAACATTGTAAACATTGTGTGGAGCCTTTTTTCTCGCAGCAGCTGCAAAAGCCTTAGCGACATCACGAACGTCTATATAGTCGCGCTTCGCATCAAGCCTTGATACTTCTATTATATCGCTTTCTCTCAACTGTTTTACAATATTTGGTAACAAAAGCTTCTCAGCCATACCAACACCGATAGGGTTAAAGATTCTGAGCACCACAACATCCACCGCAGTATCGGCATAACTCACCGCCAGTTCTTCTTCCTGTTTTTTCGAAAGACCATACCCAATTTCGGCCCTTAGTGGAGTGTCCTCGCTAACAGGCAGTTCGTTCAAGCTCCGTAGAAACCCATAACTACTTGCTGATCCAGACAGTATAATGCGAGGCTTTCGCTCTAAATGCGATGCCTGCTCTAGGATATGTTTAGTAAACAATACGTTATCTTGAAAATCGGCATTATTGCCAATAACACCGGCGCAATTTATGATGACATCTGGATTGCTTACCCTTATTGCTTCACCAACAGACTGATCGTTGGATAAATCAACATACAATACTCTCTGGTCTACATTTTCTATGCGTCGTGTCGTTGTGTAGAGGTCGCTAATATTTGAAAGCTCCTCAACCACATGTCGGCCTATAAATCCGTCTGCACCGAAGATAAGCACTCTCATGACCTTATGTGTCATCCTTAAGGGATCGTATTTCCGCTTCCGCCTTACTTAATCGATCATCCAGTTCGATTAAGCGCCATCGAACAAACCTGTCAAAGCGATCAATAATTGGTCGTAGTGTTTTCTTAGCACCGCGTCTGACATATCTCTTCAAGACGCTCGTTGGAGCAACCTCTAGTTGTTGTTTTAGCTTAGCTTGATCATAGAAGTTCTTCTCGGCGTTCGCCTTGACGATCTTTTCGTAAACTTTCTGCCTTAATGCAAGAAATGCAGCGGGGTTGTAAACTGATTCAGAATAATCGATTCGTCCGTTAACTGCTTGAAGCTCATCAATAGTAAGATTAAGTCCCAAGTATTGCTTGAACTGCTTTTCCATAATAGAAATCTGTGCGTTGTGAATCTTATGAGGATTGTTTGTTGTCGCATTTTGACCAGACGTCCTATACCGAAGCAGATACTCAGGTATGTTGGCGATCTTTGTGTACTTTATAATACGGCTCCAAAGCTCATAATCCTCTGCGAAGTAATCTGGGTCATACTCAATGGCATGCTTGCGAAGTATTTCAGCGCGCATCATGACGGTAGGATGATACAGTGCCGTCTTGAAGAGAAGTTGTATTTTCGAGAGATCTGGGTCAGTAGGAACTGCGTGCCACTTATCGGTATAGCGACCGAAGCACTGAGCATATGAACCTACCACACCTATGTCTGGGTTCGCTTCCAGGTATGCAACCTGCTTCGCAATTCGTTCTGGCTCAGAAATATCGTCATCGTCCATGCGTGCAATATATACACCGGTCGCCTTTTTCAGCGCAACGTTAAGAGAGGCGGCGAAACCAAGTCGTTTACGATTATTAATGATCTTTATTTTATCGCTACCAATTTTTTCGATCTGTTTATTTAGTTGTTGTTGCCTCTCAGAATATTCAACAACAATGATGATTTCGATATTATTGTAGGTTTGATTGAGGAGGCTATTCACACTCTCCTCTAAGTATTCAGACCTATCGTAGACCGACATGACGATAGATACCTTATCTTGAGTAGATGCCAACTTGTAGTCGTTAGCACTGATACGGATCCATTCCTCGTTATTTTGTTGCCATTCCGGGAATTTCTTTGAAACACTATCGTTATTCCAAAACTTTTTGTGTCCGTAGGCGTGGATAATTGCAGCATCCCTGTGACTTGGTCGTTCTGGATGGCAGCAATATTTTAAGATATCAATTTCTTCGACAGCAACGTCAAATTCCTGCACAAATAGGTTAAGGATACCTTGATCCATGTAACGAAGGTCTGATGCAAGTTCTTTTGTTTTATCAAGGCACCACTGAGCTGCTTTTTTATAGTTTTTTAGCTTATCTGAAATCACCATGATTCCAGCGTTATAAAGCGGTGTGTACATAGAATAACCTGGAATCAGTTTATAGAAATTGCTCTCAACCAAGAAATTAGCATCAGTAATTGTCATCGCGAGTCCAGACTTATCGGCATAGTCCATCAGACCACTAAAGTCTTTTTGAATAAGGATGTCGACATCGTGCCAAATCACCTTGTGATATTCATTGAGTAAATTGAAGATTACCAATCGAGTCAGTGACATCAAGCTGTAGTTCTTGATTGCCTCTTGGCTAATACCATATTTTTCAATTTCATTCGTATCGAATTTTATAAAAGTACACTTCAAGATAGTGTTAATTTTTTCTTGATCAGACTCAGAGACACCATCATGATAAATGATAATGTCATCCCAAAACGGTTTTTTGTGATGACGCTTCATACCAATCAATACATTTGCTAACGCAAAAACATAATCAGAGGTAATGCCAAAAACAATCGCAACTTCCTTCTTCATAATTACTTCCTGATCCCTATTCTTCTCATTTCCCATTTCAGCCTCGAGTGTACTTTCTTTATTAGTGGTCTGGATTTGCGTTCTAGAATTTTAATTTCGTCTTTTAGTTGGGTGATTTCGGTATTTTTATCCTGCAGTTCGATCTCGAGTGCGTTCTTTCTGTCGAGTGAATTCCACAAGTGATCTGCAAATCTGTATCTAAAGTCGTACAGAACACTAGTGAGTGACTGAAGTTTCGCCTTTTGATTAGTGCCGACAACTAACATGTAAATCGGCTCGTGGGCTCTGCCATTCTTTGCCTTGCTATCAAGGATCTTTATAGTTCTTGAGTCTTCATCCTCATTAGTCTCAGAATCGAAAATGCTCGAGACCATATTTATATCCATGAAAAACAATTTCTGAAACTTAAACTTATCTTTCATGAGGCGCAGTAGCTCTTTTGGATACAGCTCCTTAATATGAAACGGGTTCTTTGTCTCGAAATTATCAGTTCTTGTTTTATTCGGAGTAGTCATAACAACGACGCCATCATCACGAAGTACTCTCCGAATTTCAGCAACAAACTTTTTTTGATCAGTAGCGCTGAGATGTTCAATTGTCTCACATGACACGAAGACATCAACGCTCTTATCTGGTAAGTCCATACTTGTCGCGTCGCCTACCGCAAACGATAGGTTTGGCTTAGAGTATTTTTTTTGACACTGGCGGATAGATTCTTCATCAACATCGAGACCAATTACTTTTTTGGCAACATCGGATATGATATCGACTCCATAGCCAGTACCACAAGCCATATCAACCACCACCTTGCCTTTACAGAGTCTTTTTATAGTTAGGTATCGATGGTAGCTAAACAGAGTCTCTGAGAAGTCGTCATTGTCTTCATATCTTTCAAGCGCCATAGATATATACCCCCGCTTGTCTAAGACTAGTGTTTATCGTTAACATTATTGCCGGTTATTTGTCCGTTGGTGAGATAGTTATAAAACACCTTCATCATCATATGGTTGAATGTTAAATGAAGGTCTTCGGCAATTTGCATATCCATCTCATCAACGTGCATTTGGTAGTCAGCCATCTCTTTAAGCTTTCCGCCAGAATAACCCGTCATACCAATAACTTTCGCACCTTGCTCTTTTGCATAAGTCGCCGCGTTTAGCACGTTCTTAGAATTACCGCTTCCTGAAATGCCGATGAGAATATCCTTGTCAGTCATTTTATTAACAAGTGGGAAACGGAAGACCTCATCGTAGCTAATATCATTTGCAACCGCCATAATGGTGGCGATATTATCGTTGAGACAATAAAAGTTGAACTTATTATCAACATATTCGCTAATACCCTTATTGAAATCATTCTGCATATGAGAAGCGGTTGAGGCACTACCGCCATTACCACAAACATATATCATACCGCCGTTTTTGTAAGTCTCAAGAATGACATTCATGGCGTCATTAATATCGTCGAGATTGAATCGCTTAATAGCTGCAATCTCACGATCATAGTACTCAGTAATTGCTGTCTTAAAATCCATATTTACCCTTCTGTTTGTAAAATTAGTTGAACGGCCGCCAAGATATCTTCGGCCTCAAAATCTGGAATGACATCATGTATCCCATCCAGGCCAGCCTCTCCGGTTTTCACCAACACGGTTTTCATACCAAGTCGTTGACCAGCCTCCATGTCACGTGTACCGTCTCCTATTATATACGATTCGGTGAAATCTATGTTGTATTTAGCCTGAGCATCGAGGAACATTCCCGACTTCGGCTTGCGGCATTCGCAGTCAATTTTTAGCTCTGGCACTTCGCCTTCAAATCCTTTGTGCGGATGGTGAGGGCAAAAGAAGATATCATCGACATAGGCGTGCTCTTTACCTAGGAGTGTTTCTAACCTGCTATGAATCTTGTCCATGTCGTCAAAACTACACATCCCCCTAGCGATAACCGGTTGGTTTGTCACCACAACACAAATATAATCTGATTGATTGATAAGCCGAATGGCCTCGGCAGCGTGTGGCAATAGTTCAATCTGATCAGGGCTCGATATATGCCCATAATCAATATTGATCGTACCGTCCCTATCTAAAAATATGCACTTCTGCTTATTCTGGAGGTTACGCGAAAGGGGAATCTGGTTCTTATAGTCTTTACTGACACTCTCTAACCGTTCCGGCGTACCCATATCTTTGGCATACTCTGACGACTTGTAGGCAAAGACACGTCCGTGCTGTGTAAGCTTAGCGATGATATCTTTTTCCAAATCTTGCTTTCCTGTCTGTATGCCTGCTAGAGCTTCCTTGGAGAATATATATATACCAGCGTTCACAAGATTCTTATAGTCATAATCGCGGACATTATCTTTATGATCCCAGCCAGTTACCTGAGAGTTTTTTTCTAAAACGAGGTCGCTATCGAAAGGATGTGAGTTCGGATGAGCGAACAATGTTATTTCCGCTTTATTCTGACGATGAAATTCCAACATTTTCTTGAAATCGACATCGAGAAACACATCGCCGTAAAGCAGAACGAAATCATCTTCAACTCTATCTCTTATATAAGAGAGAGCCCCGCCAGAACCTAACGGCTCATCTTCGTGAAAGTACTCGATAGCAACGCCGAAATTTTCACCATTACCAAAGTAATCGACAATCTTGCTTCCTAAGTGGCCAGTCATAAGCAGTACCTTATCAATGCCACTGCGTTTGAGGCATTCAATCTGATGTTCGAGTATTGGCTTGCCGTCGACTAGAATCATCGGCTTCGGTATTTCGGCAGTAAGAGAACCGAGTCTGGTGCCCTTGCCGCCAACCATTATTACTGCTTGCATGCTACTTGCCGATGGCCTTTTTAACAGTCTTTCGTACCGCTTCGTGAGAGTCACTCTCTAGCTCATAGCCAGCAGCTTTTATTTTACTCAGGTCATACCTGACCTTAGGTACATCACCCTTCCAGCCACGATCCCCGCCAGTATATTTGTAGCTGACTCCATCTAATCCAAGACCCTCAACCACAGCTGTAGCAATTTCACTAACAGTTATAGCGTCCTCTACGCCGACGTTATACACCGTCATACCTTCTGGTATTTCGGATGAAAAGTGAATGATAGCATCGACTAAGTCATCAACGTAGATATAAGGCTTACTCTGCGTGCCGTCACCTAGTATCTCTAATTCTTTAGGATTAGCTCGTAGCTTCTTTATAAAGTCAAAGATTGCTCCATGGGTTAAGTTCGGACCAATAACATTCGGGAAACGAAACACGAGACTACTCATACCGTTCATATGAGTAAACGAACTAATGAACGATTCACTCGCGTATTTAGCACCGCCATAGTAAGAAATTGGTTGTAACCCACCTATATCTTCTCTGAGAGGCCTGTCGGTGATCTCTCCATAGACAGCCGATGTTGAAGCAAAGAATAACTTCTTCACATCATGACGCTTCATCGCCTCAAGTACTGCGTAGGTTGTCAGGAAAGTATCATGAAAATCAATATCCGGCTGTTGGCCACCTTTTTGAATATCAGAATTAGCTGCCAGATGATACACAAATTCTATCTCATGATCTTTGATTATTTTAGACAACCCATCAATATCGCTCGCATCGAGGTCATAGTACTTAAAGCGATTATTCACCGACAGTTCTTCCATAAGTTCACGGTGCCCAAGAACAAAGTTATCAACCACCACCACCTTGTTTGCTGCATCGATCAACAAGTCTTGTGATAATTTTGATCCAATAAATCCTGCCCCACCTGTCACTAATATATTCACGTTGCCATCCTACCTATCTACATAAATAACTGTTGAACCCTGCTGATCAAATCCGAAATCAATCTCCGGAAGCTCAGCGAGAGCCTCTCGTACATCGTTCTGTTTGCTTTCAGGAACGTAGAAGAGTAAAAATCCTCCGCCACCCGCACCAAGCAACTTACCACCTAAAGCGCCGCTATTAATGGCTGCTTCGTACCATTTGTCGATGTTTGGATTAGAGATTGAACTGGCAAGCGTTTTCTTGAGCAGCCAGTTTTCATGGAGCGCTTCGCCGAGATAATCGACATTGTTCTTCTCGAGTTCTGTTTTTAATTTTTTAGTAATGTCGACCATCTTCATCATTGCTTTCTCTTTATCGCCAGAAGAAATGTTACTGGACTGTTCTTTCAAAATAGCCGAAGCACTACGAACATCGCCTGTATAGAACATCATCAGGTTCTTTTCGATTGTAGCGTAAGACGAGGTGGCCATAATGATCGGCTCAACAGATACTGAACCGTCCCTGTTAAATGCGATGTAGTTCAAACCACCGACAGCTGCCGCGTATTGATCCTGCTTGCCAATTGGTTCTTTCAGCTTATCAATTTCTACTTCAGAGGCCTCTTTACCCAAGCGCTCTTTAGAAACGAACTGATCTGTGTAGGCATAGAGGGTATTAAGAAGCCCGACTGTAAAAGTCGATGACGAACCCAAACCAGTACCAGCCGGTACGTCGGCTACTGAGGTTATTTCAACTCCTTCGAGATCGAAATCACTCAGACATTGTCTGAAGATCTTGTGATCAATCTCATCAATTTTTGTAACTTCTTCGGTTTTCGAATACTTCAGGACGATATTGCTTTTACGGAAAGTTGGATGAATCGTAACATACATATACTTATCAATCGAGGTGCTGATAACGCAGCCTCCGTGCTTTTCATAAAAGGAAGCGATATCACTACCGCCACCACAAAAACTGACGCGAAAAGGTGTTCTGGTGATTAACATACATCTATCATATCATGAAGTATCCTGCCCTTGTTATAGTCGCCGTATTGAATATCGGTGACAAATTAACGAGGATGGGGGTTTAGTTTATGTATTTAATTTGTGGTATTCTTTGACAACTTTTTTGACACTACCCGCGACAGTAACAGCACCGCCACTAATCAGCACAGCCCTATCGCAAAACTTTTCCACTGCACCCATGTCATGAGTCACGAGGACAATTGTCTTACCGTCATTCTTTGAGTTCAAGAAGTAATCATTACATTTTTTCTGAAATGCCTCATCCCCCACAGCTAGTACCTCATCGAGTACTAAAATGTCAGACCTAGCTCGGATAGCAACCGAGAACGCCAAGCGAACTTGCATGCCTGATGAGTAATTTTTCAACTTCTGATCCATAAACATTTCGAGTTCGGCAAACTCGACTATCTCGTTATACATGTCATCCATTTCTTTATTACTAAAGCCAAGCAGCGCCCCGTTAAGGTAGGTATTCTCTCGCCCTGTCAATTCGGGGTTAAATCCGACGCCGAGCTCGATAAATGGTGTTAGTTTGCCATTTATAGTAACCGAGCCACTATCTGGCTTGTAGATGTCAGAAATAATCTTAAGAAGTGTGGACTTTCCCGAACCATTGCGACCAACGATGCCGAAGAATTCACCCTTCTTAATCTCGAAGGATACATTATCCAAAACGTGCTGTATGCTATAGCCTTTCTTGCGACGCCAAAAATTAACAATAATGCTCTTAAGGCTATTGCCACTCTCGTGTGGCAATTTAAAACTCTTTGATACGTGATCGAGTTTAATAGCGATATCATCTTTCATTTTATACCTCCTCTGCAAAGTGCGAAGATCGCTTGCGGAAATACCAAATACCCAAGGCAATGAAGGCAACGATAATAATATATGGTGCCGCTAAATAAAGAGGGTTGGACGATAATTGTTCTGCCGTCATCGCGCTTTCCGTGCCGACCAGTTGTGCACGAGCGTTCTGGAATAATACCGCAATAGGGCTGAGCATCAGAATCTGAGCAGCCACAACATTAGTAGCTAAAACCATCTGCAGTGGATAAAATATCGGCGTTGCATAAAAAAGCGCTTGCATAAACACTTCCCAAATAGGTCCAAGGTCACGATATTTGACGTAGAGTGCCGAGAGGAGAAGTGCAACACCCAGAGAAAATGCATAGATAACCAGTGCTGTGAGCGGGAAGAACAGTGCGCTCCAACCAAAATCAACACCGTCGAGCATCATTACGAAGAAAACCACCAATAAGTTAATAGCGAGGTTAATAAGCGCCGATAGTGAGGACGAGACGACAATGATATATTTTGGGAAACTTATCTTGCGAATCAAATCCCCACGATTAACAATCGATTGCATACCCTGCGATACTGTTTCAGTAAAGAATGTCCACAGCACAATCCCAAGTAGTAGTGACGACACGAAATGAGGTATACCCGCTCCAAAACGCAAGAAGTGAACAAAGACAACATACATCACTGCAAAGAGTAAAAGCGGCTTGAGTAGCGACCAAGCGTATCCCAGCACCGAACCTTGATATCGCAATTTAAAATCAGTAATGACCAATTGGCGAATCAGAATTCGATTCTTCCTACTAAAAGTGTTAGAAAATCTCATAAAACTATTCTCTATTATATAATGGACTTTAAGGAAATATGAAAAAAAGAGCCGTTTTAATTCGAAATGCTGCGGCGACTGACTTTGGAGGCGGAGAGCGTGTGCCTGTCTTTATCGCAAGCGAGCTCCTAAAGCATGGCTTTGAAGTCGTTGTTCTATCTCGCTCACAAAAACTACTCACTTTTGCGACCGAGCAAGGTGTACCCTCTCTTCGATCCTGGTGGTGGAGCAGACAAAATTGGAGTGGCATCAAAACGCTCCTCTTTCCTGTTTATTTTTTATGGCAAATAATCTTACTCCTGTACTACATTGTCATCTTCCTCGTACACAGACCCCAGGTTGTTCATCTTCAAAGCAAGGATGATTTCATTGCCGGGAGTATTGCCGCTCGCCTACTCGGAATGAGGGTTATTTGGAGTGATCACGCCGACCTTAAACATATCTGGCTTAATCATACCGTCTGGTATAAAAACCCTGTCGGAAAGTTAGTGTATTTTGCGGCCCACTTTGCACATAAGATTATCGTTGTCAGCAGAAGTGACTTCACCACTATTGTGAACCTCATTCCAGACGGCAAAGTAAAACAAAAAATGATTATTATACATAATGGTGCATTCGACAGTTATAAAGAAACAAAAAAGGAAGCGCTTTTCACCTTCGTGAGCACTGCTCGACTTGTCACTGACAAGGGTATAGCCGAGCTCATTCGAGCCTTTCAGAGGCTACACAAGGATCACCCGAACACACAACTACAACTAGTCGGCGAGGGACCAGAACAGAAGAGATTTAAAGCTTTAGCCAAAAAAAATCCTGCAATTCATTTTCTTGGTTATAAAAGTCACCCACTTGATTACGTAGCAAAAGCGCACATCTTCGTCTTACCTACTTACCATGAGGGATTTAGCTTGGCACTAGTGGAAGCCTGCATGGAGGGCTCTGCGATCATTGCCACCAATGTCGGCGGCAACCCTGAGATTATTGATGATGAAAAAACTGGCCTCCTTGTCAAAGCTAAGGACAGTGATGATTTATACGAGGCAATGTTAAAGCTCTACAAGGACAAGGCCCTACAAAAGAAGCTGGGAGAGGCGGCCCGTAAAAAGTACCTTTCAGCTTTTGATTACAAAAAAATTATAAAAAATAAAATACTGCCGATATATAAGGAACACTCAATATGAAGATAAGGGTTGAAATTAATAGTTTAGCATCAAAGCATATAACGGGCGTTGGATATTATACCAAACGACTCACAGAGGCATTAATCAAAGATAAGCAAAATACTGTGAGTACTTTTTCATTTAATTTTCTCACTCGGCAACCAGTTCCAAAATTCAAGAACAGACCAACGCAAGAGATAAATCGTTGGTTTCCGCTTCGTGTATATGCAAAGCTTCATAGTCATCGTTTTACTCTCCCCTTCGACTTATTTCTGAAACCTGTTGATCTAACTATTTTTACTAACTATGCCCGCTGGCCCACAGTAAAATCTCGGTACACCGCAACAACCATCCATGATTTAACATTTCTCCATTACCCCGAATTGGTAGAAGAAAAAAATCTTGCTCACCTGAATCGAATTGTGAAACGATCGATCCGTTCAAGCGACTTTATTATTACAGTGTCTGAGGCGGTCAAATCAGAAATTGTCGAGTACTTCAAAATTAGCCCGGACCGCATCGTCACTACACCAGTCCTTCCCGACGACACCTTCTATAAAAAGAATGACAATGAAGTCCACAAGAAATACGGTATTCCAACCAATAAATATCTTTTCTTTATCAGTACAATCGAGCCTCGGAAGAATATTCCAGTACTGATTAAGGCATACGAAAAATTATCTCCAAAACTTCGCAAAGAATACAGTCTCGTGTTGTCCGGGGGTATGGGATGGAAGGGTGAAGCCAGTGTGAAGGCTATTAAAACAGCGCAGCGCAAGGGACTACAGGTTATTCACACTGGTTATATCGATGAACAAGATAAATCAGCCCTCTATCAACAAGCAAGCGCTTTTGTCTTTCCATCAATCTACGAAGGGTTTGGCATGCCGCTCCTCGAAGCCGCTGCAAGCCAGACGCCTATAGTCACTACGGACATTCCCGTACTAAAGGAGGCGGCGGGTGAAGGTGCGGCATATTTCAAGAGTGGTGATAGTAAAGAGCTTGCATCAGCAATAACGACCGTTCTGACTGATACACATCGGCGCGCAGATCTCGTAAAAAAAGCGTCGGCTCATCTTCGCACTTTCTCATGGGCCGATAATGCCCACAAGATTATAGCAAAAGTGAAAGAATACGAAGACCGGGATCTCAACGTTCATGAAACTTCTTGAATATGAAGCAAAGCAATTATTAGCTTCTGCAGACATTTCAGTGCCGCGCTCACAGCTCATACATGCCGATAAACTATCAACACCACCTCTTCCCTTTATGCTCAAAGCACAGGTACCGATCGGTGGACGCGCAAAGGCGGGTGGTATTATTATTGTTGAAAATCGAGAAGAGATAAATACAATAGTCAAAAAACTCCTACAGCTTGAGATTAAAGGTTTTAAGGCATCGACAGTTCTCGCGGAAGAAAAACTCTCTATCAAAAAAGAGCTCTACCTCAGCCTCACCCTCAACCGCGCCACCTCAGGCATTACCTTTATGGCTCACACCAACGGTGGCGTTGAGGTCGAAGACAATATCGATTTCAAAGTCTGGAACCTGAACTATGACTCCTTCAATGTCGATGTTATCGGCCAAGAGTTAGCAGATTACTACGAACTCCCCGACCAAACCTTTACCTTCCAGGATCTTATAGAAAATCTCTACACCTGTTTTGTCCGCAATGACGCTACCTTGATCGAGATTAACCCCCTCATTCTCACCACCGACAATAAGCTCATCGCTGGCGACTGCAAAATGGAACTCGACGATGCCGCTGCCTTCCGCCATGACTGGAGTTTTGAAGAAACGCCTGCCGAAGCTAATTTTGTCACCATCGATCCAAAAGGAAATATCGCGACGATTGCCAACGGTGCAGGCCTGGCCATGGCAACCGTAGACGCCGCCTACGAAGCGGGACTCAAGCCCGCCAACTTCCTCGACATTGGTGGCGGCGCTGACACCGAGACACTCTTAAAAGCCTTCGAGAAGTTAGTGGAGTATCCGAATCTTGAGGCGATCGTCATTAATATCTTCGCGGGTATTACCCGGGCCGACGAAGTCGCCAAAGCGATCGTTGCCGCCAAAAAAGAAATTGCTAATCTCCCCCCATTATTCATTCGGTTGGCCGGCACAAACTATGACCAAGCGGCCCAAATCCTGGCTAGCGAAAAGATTACCATCATGCCCGACCTAGAGGCTTGCCTCATAGCAGCAAAAGAGGTCGTTCATGACTAACCTTTTTGAAGGCAAACATGTCATCGTTCAAGGTATCACTGGCGCCCACGGCAGCTTCCAAACCAAAGCCATGATTGAAGCGGGGACACATATCATTGCTGGCGTCACTCCTGGAAAAGCCGGACAGGAAGTACATGGCGTTCCCGTCTACGATTCAATCGAGGACATCAAAGACTCGATCGACACAACCGTCATCTTTGTCCCCGCCCCCCATGCCAAGGGCGCTATCCTCGAAGCTGTCGACGCCGATATTCCCTTCATTATCTGCGTCACCGAAGGTATCCCGATCCACGATATGCTCCAGGTCAAGAAACGTTTGAGGGATTCATCTAGCACGCTCCTCGGACCCAACTCACCAGGCGCGCTCATACCTGGTATTAACAAACTTGGCATCATCCCAGCCGCCATGAGCAAGCTCGGCAACGTCGCCATCGTGAGCCGATCAGGCACCCTCACCTACGAAACTATGGCAGGCCTCACCGAAAAGGGTATTGGCCAGCGATACGTTATTGGCATTGGTGGTGATCAAATACACGGCATGGGATATATCGACTGCCTCAAATTATTTCAACAAGATCCCGAGGTACGTCAGATCATCCTCATCGGCGAGATCGGTGGCTCAGAAGAGATTGACGCCGCGGCCTACATAAAAGAATCTATTACCAAACCCGTCTTTGCCTATATCGCTGGACATCATGCCCCAGTCGGCGTCCAGCTCGGCCACGCCGGGGCAATCCTTGGGTCGGATCAAGAATCGGCGACCGCAAAAACCAAAGCCCTTGCAGACGCTGGAGTGACAACCGCCAGAAGTATTACAGCACTCTTAGAAAAAGTGACATAACCAACTACTTCTCTCGAGATAAATGCTATACTTATACCAATGAAAAAGATCAGCATCTTGATCCCCGCCTACAACGAACAGGCCGTGTTGGAAAAGCTTTTTACGCGTCTTGCTAACCTTGCGAACGATACCAAGGATTACAGTTTCGAATTCCTCTTCGTTAATGACGGCAGTAAAGACCGCACCATGGATATTATTAAAGAATACGCCGATAAAGACGATCGGGTGTCTTATGTGAATCTATCCCGCAACTTCGGCAAAGAGATCGCGATGATCGCCGGCCTCGACCACGTCACTGGTGATGCCACCGTTATCATCGACGCCGACCTCCAGGACCCGCCTGAACTCATCCCAAAAATGATCGAGTTCTGGGAACAGGGGTATGATGATGTTTACGCCAAGCGAAAAAGTCGAGAAGGCGAGTCGTGGTTAAAGAAAAACACTTCAAAGCTGTATTATCAGATCTTGCAGAAATTCACTCATATCACCATCCAGGCCGACACTGGTGACTTTCGCCTGCTCGATCGCCGTGCCGTCGAAGCCATGAAGCAATTCCGTGAATCTCAACGCTACACCAAGGGTATGTTTAGTTGGATTGGCTTTAACAAAAAAGAGATCTTGTACAACCGTGATCCACGCGCCGCTGGTGAAACTAAATGGAATTATTTAAAACTTATTAACTTAGCTGTTGATGGAATCACCTCGTTCACCACCGCCCCACTGCGCGTTTCGACAATCCTGGGCTTTGTTGTTTCCAGCATCGCCTTTTTATACCTGATCATCCTCGTCATCCGCACCGTCTTCTTTGGTACTGACCTCGGTGGCTACCCTTCGACCATGGCCGTCATTCTGTTTCTTGGTGGAGTACAGTTGCTGTCACTAGGCATTATCGGGGAATACATCGGCAAGATCTTTAACGAGACCAAAAACCGCCCACTTTATTTTATTGAGGAGTATCACAATGGAACACCTAAAAAAACACGCCGATAAACTCCGTTTCGGTCTCGTTGGTATTGCAAATACCGCCCTCGATTTTAGCTTGTTATTCCTGTTAGTCGGCCTAGGCCTCGACAAGATCCCAGCTAACTACATTTCGACTTCGATATCGTTCATATTTAGCTTCTTTGTGAACAAATCTTTCACCTTCAAATCAAAGGGTGGCAATGTTATTAAACAATTCATCATCTTTATCGCAATCACTATCGTTGCCCTGTGGGTTATTCAACCACTCGTTATCCTTGGTGTCAGCTCACTCCTCGCAAGCACTAGTTGGGAATCTTGGATCATCCTCTTTGTTGCCAAGGTAATCGCTACAGTCGCTTCGCTCATCTGGAACTATATCTTCTATAGCCGCCTCGTATTCAAGAAGGGGCAGAACTAATGCACATTGTTATTGACGGACGAATTATCAGCTCAACAACCGGTCGCTATGTCGAGCGTCTTATTACTTATTTAGAAAAGATTGATCACACTAATCAATACACCATCCTTGTTCCAACAAAAGATCTTGAACATTGGAAACCGACCAACCCAAACTTTACCGTTCAAGCTGCCGACTTTGCCAATTACTCACTAGCTGAACAAATCGGGCTAAACAAACTCCTCAAATCATTTAAACCAGATTTGGTTCATTTCTGTATGCCGCAACAACCCGTGCTATATAGGGGAAAGTCCGTGACAACCTTTCACGACTTTACCCTTCTTGATATTTATATGTCTGACAAAAACTGGTTTGTTTATAAGTTCAAACAGGCTGTTGGATATTTTGTCTTTAAGCGGGTGATCAAGAAAAACAACTGGATTATTACACCTTCAAAATACACAAAATCGCGCACTTTAGCTTTTAGTCCCTACGCTAAAGGTAAAACCACCGCCATCCACCTCGCCGCCGAGCCAGTCTCGGGCGGTAGCACACCTTACAAACTTCCCTATAAACAGTACATCATGTACGTAGGCCAGCAGGGAGACCACAAGAATATTCGTGCATTAGGTGATGCACACCAGAAACTACTCTCCACCTACCCCGACCTTGGCCTTGTCCTTGTCGGCAAGAAAGACCCCTCGGCACTCGCCAACGAAGCCTACTTTACTAGCAGGGGATACAAGAATATTCTATATACCGGTTTCGTTTCTGACGCCGAGCTTAACTGGCTCTACACCCACACACAGGCCTACGTCTTCCCTTCACTTATGGAAGGGTTTGGACTTCCTGGTCTCGAGGCAATGAGCCGCGGCGCACCGGTTGTGAGCAGTAACGCCACCTGTCTTCCTGAAGTTTATGGTGATGCCGCCCACTACTTTGATCCTTACAATACCGGCGATATGGTTCGCGCCATTACTGAAGTCCTTGGCAACGAAAAACTTCGTACAACCATGTCTCAAAAAGGTTATGAACAAATCAAGAAATACTCGTGGAAGAAAACAGCCGAGCAAACCCACGCCATCTACATGAAAGTGTTAAAAGCTAAGAACTAGACTGGGCGATAGTGATCCGTCGGTCACGGCCTTCACCCTCAGAGAAGGTATGGATGTCTGAATACTCGGTCGCAACCTGGTGGACAATCCGACGATCAGCTGCATTCAGCATCTCGACATGTGAACTTCCAGTCTTGCGGACCTCTTCGATCCATTCGCGGGCTTGCTTGGCAATTCGCTCTTCGCGCTGTTTCTTATAGTCAGCAATGTCGATGTTCACACGGGTGAGTGCGGCGTCTTTGTTGCGTAGTACTGTCGAAACCAGGTGCTGCAGGCTGCGAAGCGTCTCAGCACCTCTGCCAATCAATAAACTATTCAATTCAGTTGAAGGAACGGAGAGTTCGATCACGTCATCTTCGGTCGTCGCCACAACTTCAACATTTACCCCAAAGAATGACAGAAGGTCTGCTAAATACGTTCGTGCAAATTCAGTTGATTGTTCTTGGTTCATGATTTCTTCCCCTTCTTAGAACGAGGGGTCTCCTTGGCGCTAATACGAATGACATTACCTTCACGAGCCTGTTTTTCGCGTGCTTTGGCAGTTGCTTTTTTGCCCGCAGGTTTCACAACAACTTCATCGGCAATCTTATCCATCTCGTCAGCATCGCGCTTCAAAATGTAGTGTTGTTGAATTGCCGCGAAAATGTTTGAGGTAGCGTAGTAAAGTGCCAGTGCTCCCGGGAGGCCAAGCATAATGAACAGCATGAGAAATGGCAGGAATTTGGTCATCTTTCCCATCATGACAGCGTTCAATTCTGATTGATCAGGTTGCTTACCATCGGCTGCCTCAGCCATCACATCACGGAAGCGCTTGGTCGAGGTTGTCGGTGCGGTTTGCTTGGTAATAATATACTGCGTTCCAGCCGCTACCAGCGCCAAGATAATCAAGAAGATATTCACGCCAGTTGGGCTAATAGCGTGGGCGGTCAAATCAACCAATCCAAGGAGTTTTTCATTAAACAGCTCTGGGTGTGCAATCAGTTCCTTAATCGGAGCAATATTTTCGACAAAGTTATAGGTGAACTTTTCGATCTGGTCACGGTGCAACGTAAAGATCTGAATCACCTGATAAAGGGCGATAAAGATAGGAAGCTGGATCAACAGCGTCAGAATTGATCGGAATGGTTTGACGTCGTGTTTTTTATAGAGCTCGAGCATCTGCACGCTCTCAAGCTGACGATTACCCTTAGTAGCCTTCTTAATTTTCGCTAGCTCTGGTTGCAGTTTTCGCATTTGCTTGACCTGGTGCAGCTGACGAACAACCAGCGGCCACAGGGCAAAACGAATAATGATCGTGAAGATGATCAGGGCAATACCAAAGTCATGACCAGGAAGCACACTATAAATACCCAGTAGCAGGTTAAAGATAGGTTGGACAATAATCAGTTCAAAAATGTTCACAGGTGAGCCTCTCTCGTAGTTATCTGTAAAATTATATCAGTTTTATGAGGTTTTATACAGATCTGCCTTGAGGAAGAGCTCTTCAAGGAGCGTCGAGAGTTCCGAGGCTGGCATCGCCCGAAGCTCGGCTGACGTACAAATAAGGACAATATCGTAAGTACCGTTCAGACGGGGGAGATTGAGACGTAGGTATTCATACAGGCGGCGGCGAATCCGATTTCGCCCAACCGCTCCCTTGATTACTTTCTTACTCACCACCACAGAAAAGCGTGGATTGTGTCGATGGGTGTTCTTGACCCATTTCAGTGTCAGGGCCTGCGATCGAACCGCCTTACCGTTGGCATAGACGTAGCGCAAACTGTTGTGACCATGAAAACGAAATAGGGCAGGGATCATGTCATTTATTATAGGGCATAAAAATATCCCGCTGAAAATGTGCGGGATATTTATTTAGACTGAAAGTTTCGCGCGGCCCTTTAGGCGGCGTCGTTTCAAAACGAGGCGTCCGGCCTTTGAAGCAATTCGAGCACGAAACCCGTGTGTCCGAGCGCGGTGACGCGTGTGTGGTTGGTGGGTTCGTTTTGGCATATCCTGACCATTTTACCCCATTCACCCCTATTATTCAAGTCTGCCATTTGCTTTTTTTCAAAACAATGAATTAGTATATAAAACTTATCCCCACTATTGTCCCCTTTTTCCACATATTTAACAGATGTGGGCCATAACTGTGTACAACTCGAACCCCTATACAGCCTCTCCTTTTTCTAATTCATTTATGGTTGTGGAAAACCCCTGCCCTACGCTATAGTGAGAAGTAATAAAAGTTCAGGTAACAGATATCCGGGGAGAGTTTTAGGGATGAACGCGTTATGGCAAAGTGTCTTGGGGGAAATCGAACTCACGGTTTCTCATGCCACTTTCACAACGTGGTACAAGAATACCGAACTCATTAGCCAGAACGAGGACGAGGTGGTTATCTCTGTTCCTAACATCTTTGCCAAGAAACAATTCGAAGTAAAGTTTAACGAACAGATTAAAAAAGTCTTAGCTTCTAACGGGGTGACTCCAAAGCAAATAACCTACACTATTATTGTCGCTGGTAAAAAAACGCGGATCAATCGAGAGACAACCCTTCAAAGCAGCGCGCCTGTTCAAACAAGCACGCCCAACTCCCCCGTTCTTTCTTTTGCACCACCGGCCCAGAGCCAGTCGAGTTATGGAAACCTTAATCCCCGCTACACATTTGATAACTTTATTGTCGGCTCGAGTAACGATCTTGCCTACACCGCTTCTCAGGCCGTCGCCGACAACCCGGGGGTAAAATATAATCCTATCTATCTCTACGGTGGGGTGGGGTTGGGTAAGACCCACCTCATGCAGGCGATCGGGAATGAAATTATTAAAAAGAATCCAAATGCACAGGTATTGTATGTGAGTTCTGAAACGTTTGTGAACGAGTTCCTCGATTACATCCGATTCAAGAAAAAAGGCTTTTCTGATAAATACCGTAACGTCGACGTCTTGATTGTTGATGATATGCAATTTATTGCTAATAAAGAAAAAACCCAGGAAGAGTTCTTCCACACCTTCAACTTCCTTCACCAAAATAATAAACAGATTATTATCAGTAGTGATAAACCGCCGCGCAGTATCCCAACGCTCACAGAACGTTTACGGAGTCGTTTTGAAATGGGTATGGCAATTGATGTTCAAATGCCTGATTTTGAAACCCGCTGTGCCATCCTTACCGCCAAAGCATCTCTCTCAGGTGTCGAGCTTAATCAAGAGACCGTTGAGTTTCTGGCTACAAACATAAAAACTAATGTTCGTGAACTTGAGGGTGCTTTAAATCAACTCCTTGCTTATGCTGATCTTCATAATATTGAACCAGATATCACTACCGCTGAAGGGTTATTAGGAAACGTTCGTCACTCAAGGCCTCAACACCTTACGAGCAAACAAATTATCGACCGAACAGCCAAGCACTTCCAGCTTCAAACAGAAGAGATGTGTAGTGAAAAGAGAGATAAACACATCGTTACCCCTCGTCAAATCGCCATGTATCTCCTTCGTAGTGAGTTACATTTAAGTTTCCCTAAGATCGCTGGTGAATTAGGTCGAAAAGATCATACCACTGCGATCCACTCGGTTGAAAAGATTGAAAAAGCTATCAAGCTTGATTTTGTGATTCGCGAACAAGTTGCTGCTATACGGGAGAAACTCTATGCCTAATACCCTATCCCCTGCCTGGGTAAAAAATGTGTACAGCTTGCGAAAAGCTCGTAGTACAACCGGTGGATCTTTATACACAGACGTTTTACAAAAAAGTACATCCCCACAACCAGCTGTCTATAACCCGTCACTTTTACCCCTACTTATCCCCGCCTTTTATACCCAATTATCCACTCATTTTTTTGCACATTTACCCCCGTTAATGGGTCACTTATACACCCAATCCACAGTACCTACTATTAAGAGAACTAAGGAAATATAAGAAAGGAATAACACATGGAGCTCATTGTCACACAAGAAAATTTTGCTCGAGCATTGTCAGCTGTCGGACGAGTTGCCAGTACAAAAACGCAGCTTCCTATTCTGAGTAATATACTTCTCAGAACTGACGGTAATCGTTTACTTGTCGCTGCAACCAACTTAGAAGTTGCCACAACCCAATATATTGGCGCAAAGATCACAAAGCCGGGGGCAATCACCGTCCCCGCTCGTCTCATTTCAGAATTTGTTAGTAGTCTCCCTAAGGACTCAATTGAATTGAAAGTTGTGAACAATAATATTCATCTTAAATCAGGTAACTACACCTCGATCATTAATGGTGTTATTGCTGATGACTTCCCAGAACTTCCCACTATCAACGAGTCATCATCGGTCAGTTACTCAATTAATATTGAAGATTTCAAACAAGCGGTGTCTCAAACCATTATTACCGCCAGCTCCGACTCGACTCGACCAGTTTTAACAGGGGTATATTGGCACTCTCATGAGGGGCAACTCTACCTGGCTGCTACTGACGGCTACCGTTTATCTGAGCGTCGCCTAGTTGAAACAACGAGTGAGGTATCGGCCATTATACCCGTTCAAACCCTTCAAGAGGTACTTCGCACAATCGTAGAAGATTCGGATACGGTTGATATTTTGTTTGATGAAACCCAGGTTCGTTTCCGCATTAACGAAGCCGAGATCATTAGTCGCCTAGTTGATGGTAATTTCCCTGACTATCGCCAACTGATTCCTAATAAATCAGACATCACCGCCGTGATTGATAAGCAAGAATTTGTCCGTGTCACAAAAATAGCTGGTCTATTCGCCCGTGAATCTGGCGGTAGTGTCACTTTAACTGTCGACAAGGATAAGAAAACTGTCTCACTCCACTCAATTGCCTCCGAGATGGGAGAAAACACTTCTGAGTTGAGCGCAACCGTCAACGAGAGTGGTCAGATCACCCTTAATTCCCGTTACTTGGCTGAAGCACTATCAGTTTTAACTGATGACACGATCGAAATAGGCTTTAGTGGTAAACTTTCTCCATGTATCTTGAAATCAACCCTCAAAGACACGAATTATTACCACGTCATTATGCCCCTAAAGAGCTAAAGCTATGGCAACGGTCAGTAAATTAGCCGTTCAAAACGTTCGCTCACACCGTCAGTACGAGATTGATCTGGCGAGCGGCGTGACGGTTATTACTGGCCCGAACGGAAGTGGAAAAACAACCCTTCTCGAATCTTTATATATAGCCCTTCAGGGCTCATCATTTAAAGGTAGTGATAGCGACATTCTTCAAGCCGATCAACCCTGGTGGAAGATAGATATTATTCTCGACGGTGAAGAAAAACGCACCATCAAATATGACCCGGCTCGCCCCTCGGCTCGCAAACAGTTTGTGATCGATACAAAAACAACCGCCCGGCTCGCCCCAAAACATAAATACCCAGTTGTTCTATTTGAACCAGAAGATCTCCGCCTCCTTCACGGCTCTCCAGCTCGCCGCCGACAGTTTATTGATCGATTCATCTCGCAACTTAATCCACTCTATGGAGTCGCTCTGAGAAAATATGAACGCGCCCTTCGCCAGCGTAACAATCTTTTGAAACGATTTAATACCCCATCCGATCAGTTGTTTGCTTGGGATATAGCCCTTAGTGATCACGGTGCTTATTTAATTGAACAGCGCATCGCGTTTATTGAACAACTTAATAGTCGTCTGAACGAAGCCTACCACGACATTGCCCAGACAAATGACGCCGTCTCAATTCATTATTCCCACACTTTCGTGGGTGATATAAAACAAAAACTCCTGGCCGAACTTCAAGCCCACGGCGACCGCGATCGCCTCGTCGGCAACACTTCTGTCGGACCACACCGCCATGATGTCATTTTTCAATTCAACAACTCCCCCGCCCTAGCCGTTGCATCCCGTGGAGAAGCCCGTACGATCGTCCTAGCGCTCAAGTTCCTAGAAGTTGATATCATTGAGCAGCTCTCGGGCAACAAGCCCCTCATCCTCTTAGACGACGTCTTCTCCGAACTCGACCTTAGCCGCCAAAAAGCCCTAAGTGATACTATTCGAACGCATCAGATTGTGATTACCAGTACACACACTTTATCGAGGGGTGATACTTTTCACCATGTGCAGTTGGATTAATAAATATATTCAATAGAATAGTTGTCAGGGTTATACCCTTGTGTACGGAGCCAGCTGAGAGCCTCTTGTTTATACTGCTCGACCGCCTCTGCTTCGCGGGTATTATAATCAACACGAGTAAGTAATAAGGTAATAACAAGACGCACAGAGCTATCCTCATTAGCGATAGCTTTAATTTCATAAGTGAGAGTTGAATGAGGAAGGACACCAACGATTGGATCAGTATCTCCCGATTCGATAGTAAGAGAATCTTTGCAGTTAAAATCGCCATAGATCAAGTCATCAACGGGGAGACACGAAACAATAATTGCATAACCACCTATAGCTGAACTATTAGGGTCTGGCGAGTATGAATATTCAACAAAATAAGACTGTTTAATACTTTCCATATCAACAATAAAACTACCACGATAGACATTATCAGTCTTTTCATAGGTTTGTGTTGCACTATCATTTCTAATTGTTGCATCTTGTATCTCTGGGACATTATCCATATTTAAATCAATCGTGTGATACAAGGAACTCATAATAAGGTTCTCATAATCGCCTGAGAGGTTTTTAACTGTCTCTCGATAATTCTTAATAATAACTTCGTCGCCATACGGATTACCACGGAAAGCATAAAAGAACACTACAGTTACGACGAGAACAAGAAAGAAAATAATAGCAGTAATAAAGAGTCTTCGTCTTGCTTCAAAACTTAAATTCACAAATCCTCCTTAAGAAAATCAGACAGATAAGCGTACGTTGGTTGACCATACTGTCGATTAAAATCTGCGATCGCCATTTCTCTCGGAAGACGTAATGCATGCCCCCAAGCCTGGTCACCGACGATCATTGTTCCTGTCTCTTCGTTCACACCGAGAATAATACCTGTGTGTCCATCACTGGTTGGGCCGGGGGTGCTAAATAGAGAGTAGGGCTGCGGCTCTGTGCCATTTGGTACCTCAGGATGTGCGCTCAGGAAATTTCCTGCCAGGGTCGCACCCATTCCTGATGTTGATCGTAGGGTTGTGTATTTATTTACAAAATAATTCGAGAAGCTAACACAGTTAGCTAGTGGTCCAAAAACTGGATCTGACCAGGCTCCACCAAGATAATTAACACTATCAGGACTATCTATATAGGTACGCATAAAGGCCTTTGCCTCCTCTAAATCCATGCCACCAGAGATCAGGCCACCATTACACCCACCAGACAGTTTAATGCCGGCAATTGATGCATAAATGACATAGGCCCCATAATACGGTTTAGCAGGATATGTCAGAGTGGTTGCGGTGCTGGTCTTTAATTCACCCCACGTCTTACCGTCCTTGACGCTTTTAAGTGTTGGATCTCGTTGTGTATCGGCAATATTCATAACATAAGGTGACCCCTCGCCAATCGCCGCTTGCCCATCAGTAAAACCGAGATCCTTAGCCTGTTGTACATACACCGCTTGCGCACCGCTATGTTTAAATAAAACATATTTGACACTATCTTGTTCTGATAGGTCTCGCCCCTCGGCCAATTGTTTAATATATGCCGCCGCTTTTGTAGAAGCGTCTTCGAAGTCGGCATCTTCATAAGCACCTATTTTATAAGTTTCAGATGGCACTTGATACGGCCCATGACCGTTGGCTGGACCAGCTTTCAAAAGACCCGTTTCAACAATATGAAGTGTCGCAAGGATTTGCCAAGGAATTTTTGATGACGTAGCAGCCTTTTTATAGAAAGGGAGATTTTTCTCTAACGTTGCCATCTGTGCCTGGTTCAATATCTGCTTCTTTTTATAATCAAGGTTTGAGGCTGCTGATAATTGCCCTGGATCAAATCCTGAACAACTCGTTGATTCACATGGATCCCAGAACTGAATATCATTCGAGTCAAAGAAGTCATAATCACAAAGTACCTCAACCGCACGAACAGGAGCCCCAATAGTAGTCAGTGTCGCAATTGCGAAAATAAATCCTGTAAATACTAATGATAGTCTTTTAGCGATATTCATCACGCAATCCCCAGTATTTGGTAAGGAAGGTGTTGTACATCACGTAAGCACCTATCAAGGGTGTTTCTAGAGTCTATAAAACAATCTAGTGAAGATGGATTGTATGTAAGAAGTGAACTGTTATATACGGGCTGGTCAGAAGCAACACTATTTGATTTTATTGGAGCCTCGACCTCTGTGACGAGCGCCTCTTCTGCGGCCGTAGCAGTTTCGCTGGTCTGGGTACTATTGTCATCCTCACCATTGAATATCTGGTGAACTTGGTAATCAAGTAAGAATACGGGTATTGCTGTGAGTGCATCAGGATTCACCGCGATGCTTTGATTAGAATCAGGAGTACAGGTTATATCTTCCCCATTACCTTCACAGATAGGGACGTTATCTACCGATCCATTAAGTTCAGCGACAGTCTTTGTACCCGGCTCAGTGTTAATGGTGCACCCAGGAGAGTTATAAATATAATCACCCGTCTCTGGGTTACTACAATCCTGAATATAATCATACAAAGGCGTTTCCTCTCTGATATATCCGCTCGAGACCAGATCTTCAATTGTTGCATCGTCGCTAATATCCTTCTCTTCATCAAACCACCCCTGGTCCGCAATAAGATCAAGCGCTTGCCCAGTTGGCATATTCGCCTGTTCGGACGTGATACCGGGACAAGGTAAGCCGGAAAGGTTGATTGCCGGGGTCGTTGTTGGGTCGCCGGTATCGAGACCGAAGTCCTTTGCATAACTACAATCATTCGGTGTGGTGCCAGTTGCTGCACTTGTTTTTGACGAGAGTGTAAAGGCAGGGAGATTCAGAATGCTTGATAAAATTGATGAAACCCCACCCGTATAGTTTGGACTAGACATAACACCCATTTGCAGATTATAGACAATACTTCCTAGGAAAGTATTGCGACTAGAGACATCAAATGGACTGAGCGATGCGATTTCCATCTCTTTATTAAAGTCATCATTTTCTTGCTTTACTACCGCGAAATCGGCGACCTGAGATTCTGTGAGAACAGGAAGATGTCGCGACATACCACCAGCAGAAAAGAATCCGGTTGCGCTAATACCAAGAAGATCACCGAGGGCCTCCCCCCTCGCATTGGGTATTGCATCGTTTTTTGCTAATTCTACCAATGTCGGCCCTGCTGCATTGGCGAGGATTGGTCCGACGACCTCTGCGGCAACCTCCGATATAACGAGAGAGCCTGCTATTTTGACAATACCACCTATAATTGTTGCCGATGCGGCGACGGTAACCGCAGCGTCAACTGCCATTGCGGTATACATAGCAACCGGGCTCATGATGGCGTTACAGGCAGGCTCTGTCACCTTACTGGCATTAAAGGATGCAATGATGAGAGGTGAAGTAAGATATGCGAGGCCTGGTGTAAGGGATGACGAAAGCTCGGGTCTTCCTGTGTTTATTCCTGCCGCCGATTGGAGTATCGGCGAGTCAAGCGCCGAACTATATTCGCCCGTGTTTGGATCCAATGTTTCTTCTGTGAGTAGTGTTCCAATACCTTCCATATCATCGGCTGTAAATCCGCTTCCAATCGCGACGGACTTTGCCTTTGCACCCGGCGACAACACGACGTCCATCACCACTGGTAGTATTTGGGCGAGCTGAACGGCAGCAACACCTGCCGCAACATACATTGGCGCTTTCACCCCAATACAACTCGCAACCGCGACGACATATCCTGCCCCACCCTTCTTTGCTTTTCCAAGCTGACTACTAACTTTTGCTTCTATATTGCTAGTGACACCAGAAATATCTGAAGCGTCTGGAATACTTGCTACTAACTTTTTAAGGAGTGCGCTACGTCGCTCTGCAGAAGTCCCAGTGTTATTGGTGCCATCTGCCAACCCTCCGTTTCTCTTTATGTCGAACTTTTTGTAGAATTTGTTGGTGATATGTTTCCCCATCCAGGACTTGACGCGTAAGTTGACAGCGCCACCTGTGCCAAGTACTTTTGCGGCCAACCGAGGGTTATCAACAAGAGTTTGAGAGAGGCTACCTGCTGGTATTCGCTGAATCCCCTTTCCATCACCAAGATCTAAATCAAAATGTGTTGGTTGAGTGGCAGGATATCCAGTTCGCGTGCCGTCATAAACGGTGTCACCAAAGACAGCAACTATACCAGACTTTTTTTGCAGCTGATATAGCCCCTTGTTCGATATCCTATCCATCTTGTCACATTTGATTTTACTTCCTGTACACACTACTGAACCGTCTTGGGTTGAGAAGCCAAACGCTTTCATAAATCGTCGTTCGAGTGCGGTCGAAGAGGTATCATTCGACAGCGAAAAATTTTCCATAAGGTTAATCAGCATGCCTGTGGGTGCAAACAAAGCTGCCATTAATCCGCCACCAACACTAAGTAATCCAATCAATCCAATAATGCCGCCGCGCTTCCGAGCAAACGAGAGAGCTCTTTCTAGCTTTGAATTGTTTGATCTGCTTGGGTTACCAGTTACTTTATTGGCGTAGGTCGAGGGGATTCCCTCTCCGCTATTCTCGGCGTCTCGGGCCGATTCGTCTGTTGTTGGAGCAGAGCCTGTCTCTTCCGCCTGCTTAAGTCCACGTGCAACATCGTCTCCATAGACACGGTTGAATAGCTCGTCTGATTCATTCTTGCTAATCAGCTTGTCTTTGTCCTGGTCGCTATCAGGAAGAGTACTTGTCGGCATAATTACCCCTATTATACCCCATTAAGAGGGTTGCCTGCCTGCTCGGCGGCCTGTGCGGCCTGAATCGCCGACTGCGGGTTGGTTGTAATAAGTTGCTGTTCAGTTGGGCTGGCTTGAATCTGAATATGAACGTGACTTTGCCCAGCAAAGAAGAGACCCTGCCCAATTGGGAAATTAGCGAGACGCTTTTTCTCTTCTTCGGTGAGCTTGAAGACGTCTGACAGAACGTCAACCGCACTAGCAGATTGCTTCAAAAGCAATTGCATCGAACTGTTGGCAACAATCGCGCGGCCCATCTTGCTACTCATAAAGTCTTCGACGTCTTGAGTGATAGTCGTCAATCCAAGGGCGTACTTACGGGCCCGCTTGGCCAGGCTAAACAAGAAGTTAGCTGAGTCATCGTATTTCATCAATTGCCAGGCCTCATCAACAATTAACATACGCTTCTTTTGTTGTGACCTTGTGATATTCCAAATGTGCGACAGGACAATATACATCGCCACTGGACGAAGCTCATCTTCGAGGTCACGAATATTAAACACCACCATCGGGTTATTAATATCGATATTCGATTGCTGACTAAAGATGCCAGCGAAAGTACCCGTTGTGTACTTGCGCAGACGCTGTGCCAACTGTGGCCCAGTATTACCCATGTGAAGTAGTGTGTCGTACAGGTCACTAATCGTTGGCGGTGGCGAGTTGTGTGTCAGTGGGTCACTGGTAATACCAACACGGGCGTAGGTATCGATCAGCGCCTGGTCGAGATCGGCCTCTTCAACAGGAGTTAAAGCAGAGATCGGGACGCCATTTGTACCCACCTGGGTACCGCCGAGCATCAGGCGGAAAAGACCATGTAATGTCACAAGGTTTGCCCGCAGAGCATCCTCAGCCTCGTCGCTATCAATCACCCGCGGCAAATCAAACGGATTAATACGGGTACTCGAGTTGAGGCTGAGACGAATATAACTTCCACCGACCGCATCAGATAGCTTTTGATACTCGTTCTCTGGGTCGATAATAATAATCTCACTTCCCAGCATCATTGAACGGAGTGCCTCGAGCTTCACTGTAAACGACTTACCTGCTCCTGATTTTGCAAAGACAACCAAGTTGGCATTTTCAAGTTTGAAACGGTCAAAAATAACCAGACCATTATTATGCATGTTGATGCCATAGAGAATTCCGGAGTTATCTGTCAGGTCAGCGCTAGTGAACGGGAAGCTGGTGCTAATTGCGCCGGTGTTCATATTACGACGAATCTGCAATTGGTCGGTCATTTGAGGAATTGAACTATTCAGTCCCTGTTCCTGTTGGGATGAAGCTACCTTGCTGAAAATCAACTGCTGACCAAACAGCGTTTCAATCTTGTGTTGCACAAAGTTGAGCTCATCGAGGCTGTCCGCATACAAAGTCACGTACAAACCAAAACGGAAGAATCGCTCAGCCCCGAGTTGTAGTTGGTCGCGCAGTTCCTCAGCGTCATTAATCGCCGCCTCGAGTGCTGGGTCACGCGTCTTCCCCTTTTCGTTATTGATCGACGTGCTCGCTTCGAGCTGAGTCACTTTTTTGCGCAAGTTCGTCAGGACAACCTGGCTATCGACTGGGTAGACATACATACTGACGTCGAGCACCTCATCAATATTAATCAGTGAGCTGAGCCAACCAGTGTAAATCTGACGAGGATACCCATAAACGTAGAGGGTGCGACCATACTTTGTACCTAGACGGAAATATGATGAATGAATCTCGATGCTACTCGGTGCAATCAGATCACGAAGTGTCGAAACGCCCTTTAAGAAGGCCTGTTCAACCTCAGCCTGTTCGCGCGCTCGTTGCTGAGCGGCGACATCAACGGCAGATTGACGAGCCATTACAGCACTCCTCCAGGCGCTTGCGTTCCAGCTGGCGCCTTTTTTACATATGTACCAGTCGTATTCTCAAAATCACCGAGCGGCTGGCGGACGGCTGTGTCTGGGTTATAGAAGTTGTAATACAGCTCACCTAATGATTTTGTGTCGAGCTGGACACTCTGCACACCGATCTGGAACATACCCGCCATCACTGCATCAACTCGATTCTTAATTTCTTCTTTCGCTTTTTGGTATGCGGCGGTGTCGATACGTGTAATCGTATTTTTTGGCCGAGCAAATAGCTTGCCAAAGAAGCCTTTACCCTGCTCAACTAAACTGGCACCATCCCCTTGTGGGAAGAACGGTACGACGATATAGAAAGACTTCTCCATAATATTCGCCTCTTGGGACAGCGAGTCGATGAAGTTGATGTAATCATCCATGAGAACCCCCAAGAGCATATTGTCCTGTGACCGACGCAGATCGAGAAGCTTGTCGATATACGGGCCAATATCAACCCGCTGAGAACGTACCAGGATCTGCACAGGGAAGTTAAGGGAGTTGAGGAAGTTCTGGTAGCTATACTCAACTCCTTCCCTCTCACGGTCGCTCATCAGGTCGAAGTTAATTGATTTACATGAAATCACCGCACGGAACGAACCATCGATCATAATCACCATATTGTCGCGAACTTCAGATAGCTGAAGAGTACTCTGAGTAGAGTTTGGATTTTTTGGTGTCGGCCGAGCTGGTGCATTTCCTGATCCTATAGTTGGCGCTGCCGCTGGTGTAGGGGCAACAGGAGTAAGCCCTGGATTCGGGGCGACCGGTGCAGGGACGGGAGACCCACTAGGTGTGGGTGGACTGAAGAATGAATTATTTGGCGGCATACCCTACTTCCCACTCCTGGTTATTGCTGATTATCGCAGTGATATTACCACTTCTTCGTTCATGTCTTCTTTATCTTGAAGACGATGAGCTTCATGGGCAATTGTCTCAATAGACAAATCAGCATTGTTTGCAAGGTTCATTATATCAGCTGACAGCGGTTTATCGCTAGTGGTTGGCGCTGTTTGTGCGGGCGGAGTAAATTGGTGAGACGGATCGTTAACTGGTTGCACCATCGCCTGCTGAATATCTGTCGGATATGGGTTGTACGATGGTGTCGAAGAAAAGGCGCTATACGGATTGGCAGGATCAGGTGTGACCGGTGCTGCCATTGGTGCTGGCGCAGGAGTTGGAGCTGGTTGGCGCATGCGATCAATCGCCTGCTGGCGCATCCGCTCGGCCTCTTTGTCGATCATGGCATTGAATGTTTGCCCGACTGAACTACTAGTATCCAGAACATCCTGTGCGCTTTGCGCTTCTAAAATAACATCACTATTCATAGCAATATTAGGACTCTGCATGCCTGCTCCGCGAATCGCCCACCCTTGACTATCGACAATATTTGCCAGGTAACTAAAGCGCTGCTCGGCATCCGCCTGAGTAATGTCCTTCGTCCGCTTCACCTCAACGGTTTTCGGCACAGTAATTTCAATAAGTGATTCGATACCATCTGAATCCCAAAGGCGCTTACGCGGCTTAAGGTAAAACGACACAATCGCCGCCAAGTAAATCTCCATCGGCTGATCCTTGCGCAGTGGCAATGCCAACGCCCCAAACAAAAGGATGATTGGCAAAGGAATAATCGCCAGCCCAATAAACACCTGTGCCAACCCCCAAGCTAACGCCCCCGCCAAAGCAACAATAATCAAATAAATGAATTGCCGAAAGCTAAACGGACCAATGAGCTTGTCATCCGCCTCGACGTCTTGGGGTACTTTATAGGTTGCCATTGTGGTTATAGTATATCAGTTTAAGGTTTACGACTTCCACTAAAGAAAGGGTTATTAGGATCGTCGTGTGGAACGACAAGGCCACCAGGGCCAGAACCGGCTCCGGGTGGGGGTACTAATGGAGATGCTGGTGAATTCGGCGTAGCACTACCTCCTTGGGTAGAAGAGGATTGAGCCTGTTCACCTACAACCGTCATGTACTGTGCGTATTTTTCTCGAATTGACTTGTTGATATTTTTTGATTGCTCAGGATCCGTTAAAACCTCCATCAGTGTTGAACGGAAATTATTACTTCCAGATGCCCAGCCTTCATCAATTGCTGCGTCGCTCATATTGTGCAGGTCAACTCCTTTAACCTCAGACCACTTACCCTTTTCTTTTCCTGTAACAGGGTCTTTACTGAATAGAGCTGATGATGGGTATACTGCGCGCATATCTTTTGCTTTTAGGGTTGAGAAGTAATCACGAGTTGCACGATCGTAAGAAGCTTCATCGGTAGCGTTTTTCAAATGACTTCGTCTAATCTTGACAAGTTGGTCGGTGCTGCCCATTTGTGCAAGTCGGCCAATGGCTGCCTTACCTTCAATAGAGCTGGCACCTTTTGCCTGCACCACTCCCATCAACGCGTCTGCGTCATTGAGAATTTTCTGATCTGCCCAGCGATCTTGAATATCCTTAATCCTCGGTTCTTCGTAAGCGCGTCGTGCTGATGATTGTCGGTTTCGACCCTCGCGACTACGACCATATAAGCTGCGCGATGCAAATTGTGCAAACTTGCTATTACCCGCTGCTGCTCTTTGACCAAGTGCTTTCGTTGCCTGTGCGCTTCCCTTGCGAGTACCAGATATAGCGCCATTTGCCAATTTTTGAGCAAGTCCACCGATTGCTGGAACTGCATTAAGAGAGCCCTTTAGTATCGCAGGAAGCGCAAAAAGAGGAAGTATCATCACCGCAAGTGCAGAGAGCTTACCAACCACGTTATCATCAGCGAGTGACTGTATGAGAATTGCCGCTGCAAGCTGTGAACCGGCAAACAGAAGTGCGACAGCTGGATACAGTATGAGCATAGAAACAAGAATCTTGCGCCACTGTTTGAAGAGATTTTCGGTGTTTGGTAGTAACATTGCTAGGAATGCGAGTGGCGATACGACTATTAATAAAATAACTATTGCTTGGCGTGCAATAAGGATTAACAGTGTCATAATAACCGCAACAACAGCCGCTAAGATAACTGGTATAAGTAATCCAATCCCACCAAAGTAGATCGCTACAGCTGCTCCAGCGACCGCCCCGGCCCCCAACTGAGCTGCTAATACACCATTCGCAACATCAGTGAACGTATTGCCCTGTCCTAGCACCTGGCCCAATCCACCATCAAATGTATCGAACACTGGCAAATCAAGTGCATCTCTCAAACTACCCCCGAGGATGTTAGACAAATCAACTGCAAGCTGAGTAATAAAGAATGAAACATTGACGAGAATTGCGGCGACAACTAGTCGAGGAAGCATTTTTTTGACCCCGTAATTTGTTATACCCGCCCCTGTTAGCTGTGAGAATACAATAATCAAGAAAATAATGACAAAGCCAACGTTTGCAAAGTTTCGCATAGCTTGCCAAGCAGTGTAGGTGCCGCTACTTGTGTCTACGACCCTAATGTCGGTAACTAAAAAGCCCTCAATGAGACCATAAGTCCCATCGGCCACGCCTGACAGGAAATTAAAGACGGGGCAAATGATCCAGCCGATACCCTCAACGCCACACGTGGTTGTGTTGTTGTCGTCTGGACAAGCGCTCGGGTTTTGGGCGCAAAATTCAGGAGTGCCCGTTTCTTCACCATTGTTATTATCTAGCCATGCTTGGTATCCTTGAACCGCTGGATCATCATTTTTGTCAATAGCCGCTGCGAGTTCGGCACAAGTCATCTGCTGTTGATCCCAGACCGTTACGCTATAGCCTGTTCCACGATCACGATCGGGCGCACCATACCTTACATCTGACCACTCCTTTTTTGTCTGGTCATATTCACGAATCGTATAAGCATTACCACCTATGGATGGGCGACACTGTGTCATGAAATTACCTAAGTATAATCGGTAAGCTCCCCCAGTATCTGTAATGCTTGCGATACCCAGCGAAGAATTATCAAATCCGGAGGGACTTTGCCATAGTGCGTCTAATGCAGCTGCTCGTCCAGGCGGTGCATAGAAATCATTAGTAACCCCTGCGGTTGTATCCGTACAGGGTGTGCTGGTACTCTGACGAGTGAACCCTAAAGCACATAGTAGTGTAACGCCATCATACCCCCACAGGCCCGCCGCCTTCGCAATCCAGGCCTTACCCTCGCTGTCACCGCAGTTTTGTGAGCCGTCACCGTTTAGCCCTCGTGGGTCGTTGAAAGCACCGATATTAACAGCATTTGGGGTGGTCGGTATTTGGCCTCCTACCTGCCACCATAGTCCATCAAACCATTCAAAATTAATGGCGTTCTGCTGGCTCATCGAGTTTTGCGCCGCCAGGCCACCAGCGTTCTGGTATGAGAACTCGCGCGTCATGCAAGAACGAAGAGCTTTAAAATAAGCAAACGCCGATGCTTGTTCGGACGGTTGTAATGATGAAGTCTTTATAGCTCCCTTTGTGCCACCACCTACTGCCTTCTGAGCACTTACGGCTAATGGAGTAAGGCTAATAACCAGTGACACGACTAGTGCTAGGAGTGCGACTAGCTTAATTGGCTTGCGAAACAGGGAAAAGCAGGTCCTGAACAGACGTGCCTTTAGTGATATCAATAACACTTTCGAAAGCTT
Source organism: Candidatus Microsaccharimonas sp. (assembly GCA_049296095.1). Classification (GTDB taxonomy): domain Bacteria; phylum Patescibacteriota; class Saccharimonadia; order Saccharimonadales; family Saccharimonadaceae; genus Microsaccharimonas. The sequence continues at coordinate 525,632 of JBAQRV010000001.1, read as the reverse complement.
TGGTTTGAAATTATGGCGATACTGCATGCCTGCTTCCATTGAAGCACAAGCGACATGGATTTAGAAGAGTAATCGCCTCTTGAGCGTATGTCTCGATTTCGAGTGATGTGCACAAAACTACTCAAAGGTGCTATATATCAACGGATCACCTATAGTCACTGTGATTCAATCGTAACACTCAGTGCTGCGATACGTTCGGTTCCATCTATATTTACGAAAGTCAGTGTGTAGACTCCAGATACACCATTCGAGTCAGTTAGGTCGATCTCAATAACACGGGTGGTACCATCTGCCGAGATCTCACGCACAGCATCTACGGTGCGTGTATAGTGGTAGGCCTCCTTGCCGTCGCTAAAAGCTGAGTCTCCAGTCTTTAGGTTGCGTTCGAGGGTAGCAGCATTAAGTTCGATGAATGGCTTATAGTGATGATCAACGATATCAGATCGAGACTGCCAATCGTCAACGTAGAGGGCGTTAGCGAATGATGGCGCAAACTCTGTTGCCAGGTCAGTTACAAACTCGCCCATAGAAACATTGTTTAATCCAGCTTCGGTTCTATCATCAAGAATTTTTTGGTTGTCTGTTCCCGCATTTAGCCAGGCATTCTCTCGATCAATAAAGGTCTCACCTAACTGCTCGGCACTTAAGCCGACAGGAATCTCAAGCTCCATCTCATTTGGAAGTAGCTCGCCTTGTTCACCAGTGCCTGGCGTATCTGGATTTGATGGGTCTGCAGGCGCTTCTGCCACTGGTTCTTGTTTAGGTGCTTGATTGGCTACTAATGCAACACCACCACCAATGAGTGCGAGGCCTGCAATACCAGCAGTTATCTTAGCGCCTAAAGGAAATTTCTTCTTCTCTTTAGATCCAGCTTCTTTCACTTCACGACGAGTTGTCTGGAGTGTTTCAGGGGCTTCCGGTAAGACGTTGTTGATATCAGGCAGCTGGCTTTCCTGGATTGGAGGTTGATTTGCCTTTGGATCTCGATCGATAGTACTCATATGTGATTCTGTTTCCTTATACTTATGTGGATAATTACGTGAATCTTTAACTTACGCTTATTTATACACTATGAAGCGTTAAAAGTCAATACCCTCGTGCTTATCCATGCAGAAAAACTTGCTCAACCGTCCACTTTGTCGTATCTTATAGATAACTATGCGATTAAAACAAACAGTAAAATTATTTTTCGTCGGACTATTGCTTGTTGTCGGACTGATAGGCTTTGTCGCTCCTTCTACCTCTGCTGCTGAATGTGGTGGCGTGACAACGAGTATCATTAGTTGTGATCAGACAGGCGAAGGCGGCGGTGTAGAAAACACTGGCGCTTGGGGCATCCTTCTTCTCGCGATCAATATCCTTACCGCTGGTATTGGGGTTGTCGCCCTCGGTGGCATTGTCTATGCATCTATTATGTATATCTCGGCTGGGGGTAGCCCAGAGCAAGTCAAGAAGGCCATGGGTATTATCATGAATATCGTCATCGGTATCATCGCTTATGCCGGGATGTATGCGCTACTTAACTTTTTGGTCCCGGGTGGCCTCTTTAACTAAGGAATGATATGAAACGATTAAAGACTTTATTCACCGCACTCGCCTTTGCTGTTTTTGCCGCCGCGCCTATTACTGTTATTGCGACACCAGCCTCGACTTATGCGGCATTCACCCCTGCCCCTGATTGTGAGAGTCGCGCCCTTCTTGGTCTGCCTGTCTGGTTTCGTGGTCTCGCCATTAAGGATGGTGCGGGTAATTGTGCGGTTGTATCTCCTGCGGACGTTGAGGGTGGCCTGGCGGCCTTCATCTGGAAAATCGCCCTCAATGTGATCGAAATGGGCATGATTATTGCGGGATATGTGGCGCTGTTCTTTATCTTGTATGGTGGTTTTCTCTTCCTAACAAATGGCAGTAACCCAAGTGTTATCGAGAAGGCACGGACAACTATCATTAACTCGACCATCGGACTTGCGATTGCGCTTGGCTCGATTGGGATTTTGAATTTGATCTTTAGGGTATTAGGATAGAGCTATGATGTATTACCTTTTACAGTTTGCACAAAAGCTAACGCCCGGAACGGACGTTAACATCCCCACCCTTACTGGCGATGAGCTTCTCCAAAATGGTCTCAATCTCGCCTACTTCGTCGCAGGCATCATTGCGGTAATTGTGATTATCGTGGCAGGTATCATGTACGCAACATCGAGCGGAGAGAGCGGTGCTGTGACGAAGGCAAAAAACATGATCCTCTACTCTATTGTCGGTTTAGTAGTTATTTTCTCGGCCTTTGTTATTACGAATTTTGTCATTGGGAGGTTTTAAACAATGAAACGATTAAAGCAAATTATTATGTCACTCGCGCTCGTTGTGGGCGTGGGTGTTCTATTGGTACCCGTGGCATCTGTGGGTGCAGTTAACCCTATTGAGGAGTCGTGTCAAAACCAAGACTCAACGATCTGTCAGAACCAGAACGAAACGGTCGATAGCCTCATTACCAATGTTATCAACGTCTTATTATTCGTCGTTGGTATCATCTCGGTCGTCATGATTATTATCGGCGGCATCATGTACGCTACGTCAGCAGGAGATTCTGGGGCGGTTACGAAAGCAAAGAATACAATTCTGTATGCGGTGATTGGCTTGGTGGTTGCCTTCTTGGCCTTTGCGATCGTCAACTGGGTGGTTGGTACCCTCTTGTAAAGCGAATAACCTCTTAACAAATATCAGCTAATCTGCTATAACTAACGGTAGATTCTAAGAAAGGAAATAATAAATGAATAAATTAACAAAAAGTGCGCTCAAAAATGTGATTCTCGGATCTGTTTTTGCGCTTGCGGCTGTCTTTAGTCCGCTTGTTGCGTCGAGCGTTTCTGCCCAAACATGTGACCCAAGTGCTGGTGTCCAGGGCGGTATTGACTGTAGTAATACAGGGAACACACCACAGACATTGTTTGGTGAAGGTTCAATCTTTACCACTATCGTGAACGTGCTCCTGTTCGTCATCGGTGCGATTAGCGTGATCATGTTGATCATCGGCGGTATTCGCTACACGACGTCTGCTGGTGACAGTGGTAACGTGACTGCGGCAAAGAACACAATTATGTATGCCTTGATCGGTCTCGTGGTTGCCTTCTTGGCCTTTGCGATCGTCAACTGGGTACTTGGCGCGATCACTCCTGCCTGATAAGACAATTCTATATAAAAAATCCCGGACATCGTGCCGGGATTTTTTAATGCGTAAATATACTGGCTAAGAAAAACCTCCCTTTCGGGAGGTAATCTTTATATAAGAAAGAAGTTCTATTATTGAACTTGGATCTTCTTTGCTTGCTCTTGTTTGATCTTGTTGAAGGTAACGGTTAGAACGCCATCTTTTAGAACGGCTTCAACCTCATCCTCTTTCACGCTGACAGGCAACGCGAGGGTTCGGCTAAATTCACCCCAATAACATTCTTGGATGTGCCAGTTGGTCGCAGCAGTATCGTCACCGCTGTTTAGGGTACCGCTGATAGTAAGAATGCCGTCGCTGATGCTAACGTCTAGTTCTTCCTTGTTCACGCCTGCTGTACGTGCCTTCACCACTAACTTGTCGTCAGTTTCGTAGACATCAACGGCTAGTTGGCCAGGGAATTCTTCTTCACTGTCGTCCCAGTTGTCGTCATTCGCAGCTGGCGCCGGAGCGTCAGTCGTTGATAGGTCGTCGTCGCTCAAAAAAGCGGCAGCTAACTCATCTTCAATTAGTAGATCTTCGTTTTGTTTGCGGGCCATGATATCCTCCACTTTCTCTAGGCTCATTTGACAAATAGTCTTTCGTATTATAACGGGCATATGCAGTATGCGCAACTGATTCACCATGCGAAACGTAAAAAACACAATAATAGACACAGTACTAGCGGTGGTAGCTCCACACCTCTGTTCAGGATGCGGTAAAATTGGTAGCCTTTTGTGCGATGATTGTAAATACAACATCATTAGCCAGCCATTTTATGGTTGTTTGCTGTGCAAAAGGGCCTCAGAGGCAGGGATTTGTCCTGGTCACCAGACGGCCTATATTCAGACCTGGATAGTGGGTTTACGTCAAGGTGTATTACAACGTTTAATCGGAGGATACAAGTTCCAGAATATGAAGGCTTCCGCGTCCATCTTGGCAGAGTTGCTCGATGCGCGCCTGCCTCCCCTCTCGGACCGAATTATTATCATTCCAGTACCCACCTCACCGTCGCATATACGCGAGCGAGGCTATGATCATACGCTCTTGATTGCGCAGCATCTTGGGTATAGACGTCGTCTTCGGGTAGATCATCATTTAGTGGAGCGTCGCCATAGCAAAACCCAGCATTCGGCAACACGTACGGTTCGGCTCGCACAGGCAGTATCTGCCTTTCGGCTCGAAGGGAGTATTAATCCGACGGCTATCTATTTGATTGTTGATGACGTTGTGACGACGGGTTCGACGATTGAAGCGGTTGCGCAGCTTCTTTCCCGGGCGGGTGCAAAACGTATTTTGGTAGCCGCTTTAGCGCGTCAGCCTCTCGACTGAATGCCTTACATCTGTTAAAATAGCCCAAGCCACATCCCTTGGAGGGGTCGCATAGTGGTTTAGTGCACCGGTCTTGAAAACCGGAGTGGGGCAACTCACCGAGAGTTCGAATCTCTCCCCCTCCGCCATAGAAATTATAAAACCCCTCGTTCTGAGGGGTTTTGTTATACGTTGGTGTAGCCCGCACCCCCGGTTCCAGGGGCGATAGTGTTCATAACGAAGTTAATGGCAGCAAAAGCGAGGAAGGCAATCACGAGACCAACGACGGCATAGAGGATTGTATTCTTAGCTGCTGTAACCGCTGTTGAGTTGCCGCCGGATACGACGTACCGTAACCCACCAATGATGATCATAACAACGCTAAGGGCACCGACAATAAATAGCAACGTATTGGTAAGGATGGTGATGACCCCGCCCGCGCCAAACAAGTCAGCGGGCTGGTTGGTGCCACGAGCAGCGTTGACACCCTCTTGAATACTGAAGGCTGAAGCATCAACACTTAAAGCAACCGAAGCAAGCACGATGACTAGAAGTGCGAAAAGTGCTGGTTGTATGCGCTTGATTACCTCTCTCATACCTTCTCCAAAAGTATTAGATAATTATATGACTATTGTAGCAAATTTATGACCCAGAAGCTAGTCGCTGTATCTGTTTTATGCTACAATTGCCAAAGCCGTTTGCCCGTAAAGAGCAAAAAATACACGGAGGAGTACCCAAGTGGCTGAAGGGGATGGTTTGCTAAATCATTAGTCTGGGGAAACCTGGAGCGAGAGTTCGAATCTCTCCTCCTCCGCCAAGTAAAGTTCGCGACTCTCTAACAGGGTCGCGTATTTTGTTTCCTCGAGTTTATGTTCGTCGTGCTCATGCTATACTGAAATTACCTATGAACCCCGAGCAGCAGCAGAATAAATGGCAAGATCAACACGAGGAGTTAGATGATACGGCTCCTGCTATTGATATGTCTGCAGCAAAAAATGCGGATAAGCCGGTTACTTGGACGGCCCAAGAATACGTCCATCTCGATAAAAGCCCGATCTGGTTTGTCCTTTTTGCGATTGTCGTACTGGGGTTGATATCGGTAGATGTATTTTTCCTGCAATCATGGACCTTCTCGGCATTGGTTGTTGTGATGGCAGTTGCGGTGATCATCTATACGCGTCGCCCGCCTCGCACCCTCACCTATGCACTGAGTGGTCAGCAAGGGCTTTATGTTGGTGAGAGACTCTATCATTTTGATGATTTTAAGGCCTTTGGTTTGATTAAAGACGGCGATCATAACTCGATCATGCTGATCCCTGTAAAACGATTTGCACCTGGTGTGTCGGTCTACTTCCCTGCTGAAGTCGGCGAGCAGATTGTTGATATCCTTGGTCAGCGCCTTCCGATGGAAGATCTCAAACTTGATGTCATTGACGTGGTGGTACGTAAGCTTCGCCTCTAGGAGTGGTACTCCTGCCTCTCTTGTGGTAAAATGACCTTTGTTCGTCTGCAAAACAGATGAAAGCACCTTCTAGTTACAAAGATATCGCCCGTTGTTCTTAAGACAACGGGTTATATCGTATGCACCTGTAGCTCAGCTGGATAGAGCGTCGGCTTGCGGAGCCGAAGGTCGTAGGTTCGAATCCTGCCAGGTGTACCAAGAAATTATGTCAAAACGACCTCTGTAACAGGAGGTTGTTTCTTGATTGGGGGGTTGGCGGGATTCGAACGGTTATCCCTTGTGCCTGCAAGAACGCATACTAAGAGTGATCATGTGCGTTAACCCCACAAAATGGCAAATCGTACCTATTTTCCGAGCGACAGAACTGTCAAAGAACTAGACAGACGAAGGACGGGTCGCTGTTACGAGTGTGGTTCGCGAGCCTATACTCAGATGCCATGGGCGGATGCAATGACTGTGGTGCAGGGACAATTCAGATCTGAGGAGTTATTTGCCTCATGTCCTTCGTCGAGCAAAAGCTCGGTGGTGCCACAAGCCTTCTGCTTTTAACGACTAATTAGCTGATGACCCACTACTTCACCGAGCCTTTTCGATCCACGCTTATGGGGTCTGACAAACGTTTCCCCTGGTTGAAGCACTATACCCGCCTGATAGGCAAGAGTTTGCGCATCAGGTGACGCACTCCAGCCGTTTGGTAATTGGCGAATATGCCATACTACACCGTGAAGACGCACCTCTCGTATGGCGTCACTACTTTCGTCTGTTGAAGGTATTTCTTTCGCCGTCTTAATACGTCGAATTAGCATTTGACGAACAATGTCTACAGGGTCTTTGGTCTCTACGCTTTGTGCCCCATTCAATACGGGTGCGCCTTCGACCCCATTGAGAGTGTTAGTTATTTCTAGAGGCGAAACAAGGTCGATATAATTAGCGAGTATTTCTGCCTGGAGTTTTCGAAAAGAGCCATAGCTCCCTTGTTTGGCCGCGTCAAAAGCAAGATTGCGTCCGCCATACGCCGATGCTAATGTACCGTCGGACTGAATTTCGAAAGATGCGCGTTCAATGACGTTGGTTTGTAGGCTAAGATCGTTATCGTCACTTACCGTCGCCTTCATAGTAATTCCTTTGTGATAGGACTTCTTAGGCGAGTCGATGACAGCAGCGAGACTGCGATTTGCTGCCTTATGTATGCGACGATTGTGCGAGTTAGATTCGTCGATTATTTCACCGGTCGCGCTTTGTAGCATTTCAATACCTATGTTTGGAGGAAAGAATAAGAGGCTTCCTTGGCGGAAAAGTTGCTCTTTGTATCCCAGCTTTACACCATATGATTGTGCTGCACGAGCCTGTTGAAAAAGCTCTTTAATCTCTAAGTCATCAGACGCAACCTGTTCAGGAGTGATAGGCTCTGGGTCTTTCTCTGGCAGAGAGCCAAGATAATCGTTCATGTCTAAACGCTCCTTGAGCGCCGTGAGGTAAACCATAAGACGATTATTCATATAGTCATATTTTGTCATCTGATCTGCACCCGCTCGACCAGTCTGCTTAAGATCTTCGGATACTCGTCTTACCTGATTGTAAATAAATACCGCTGAATCAAAATAGTTCTCAAGTTCTTCTGTATCTGGCTCGGTACTCATACGTTCAAAAAGGGAGTCTGCCAGCGTAACCACCGTCATTGTATCACCATCGACTCCTTTCACCTCTTGTGACAAGGAAAGTATTTCACCTTGGAGGTTCATTGCCGCCAGAATTTTATTAAAGGGAGTTTCATTTTGTGGTGAGTCAATATGGCGAGAAATATTAATAAGCTCAAGAACGTTCTCAATATCCTGATCATTGTCTGATTCAAGCGCTTTAGAGATGTCGTTTTTCAGATCCGGGTTTATACGTAAAAAACGACTTTGACCGATAAGTCGAGATTTAAAATAATCTAAGTCTTCAAAGGCTTTTAGAGTCTTCTGATAGAAAGCGCTCTCTTCGTGATCACCCGGGGACTGATTAGTCGGATTGATTTTGAATATAGGATTTTTTTGTGTCATTTATGCTTCTATGCAATGTTTATAAGTATAGGGAAACATTATCATATATGTGCATAAAAGTCAATACGGACTACTCCTACTCGACTAAAATTGTTCTGACTTCCTGCACTACGCTGTACCAAGAAATTATGTCGAAGCGACCTCTGTGATAGGAGGTCGTTTTTGTTTTTGATTGAGGGTTGATGGGATTTGGACAATTACCTCTTGTGCTTGCTCTAACGGGCAATTATTTGTTTAATAAGTCTATGGCCTTGGCTGTCTGGATAATACCTATCCTCCCGAGGTGTGAAGGGCTTAATATGATCATCATGCATCTGTGGGTGAGTCGTCAGATGAAGCGCATCCTCAACGGACTCGCGCGTCGTCGTCGGATCACCCGCGCAGAGACCATTCGTCGAGCGGTACTGCTGATGAAGTACCTGTCGGACCGTCAGGCCGCAGGAGACGTCATTATGGTTCGTGATCTGAACACCGGCGAGTCCATCCAGCTCCTCATGGAGACTGCGGGCCAGCCGCGTGCGATCTGAGCCTCATGCTCCACGAAACGCATCGAGCAAACGAGCTCTGCGTTGAATCGTGGAGCTCGTTTGCTTTTATTGGGTTAGTATTGTTCTGACTTCCTCTACTACGCTGTACAAAATTATCAAACCTAAATATCGAGTGTAAACGTCAATTCCTTAAAGTCAGAATTGTTCAAATCGTATGCGCTAGTCTCATACTGTAGTTTGAGCTTGTCTGAACCCTTCGTTACTTCATACATGATGTTTCCGGTCTGAGAGGCGCCTGGTGACAGGTCGCCTGATTCGAAGGCTGGTGCGACGTCAAAGAATGATGCAGAGCTAGCGAGTCCATCATCGTTAATCTTGTAGTCGTAACTACTGATGTACTCAGATTCCGAACCCTTATTTGTGACAGTAATATTTAGCACGATGTACTCCTTGCCGTCTTCAGGGGTTAAGTAGCTTTCCTCCGGGGTGTAGTTACGTTGTACTGAGTTGATCTTTACTTCAAACTTGCCAAATACGGCTGTTTCACCCTTTGAAAAGGTCTTCTTGGCATTGATTAAGGCCTTGGTTTCTTCGTTGTATTGAGCGAGCGAGCTATTGGCTTCATTCACCGCTTCGTTGAGGGCACTCCCCCCAATACCTATTGTCAAGAATGCGAGGAAGAAGAAGATGGTGATAACTAGGCTCCACAGGGCACCGACTCCACCGGTAATGATACCGGCAATCGACATCCCTTTCATATTCGCGGATTTCTTGAGCGCAATAATTCCTAAGACAACAGCTGCTGCTCCCGCAAGGAATCCCCAGAACGGCACCCAGCCACTTAAAATTGCAATGATACCCACGACGAGCGCGGCAATCGCTAGTCCATTTGGTTGTTGTGGTGCCGCTGTAACTGGCTTCTTTGTGGTTGGCTTTGTTTCGGCCATAGAACTTCCTCCTATTTTGATATTTTGAGTATACTCCTTTTGGTTATTTCTAGCCCAATCTTTATCTTCTTCTCATCTGTTACAATAGGATAATTGGAGAGGTGCAGGAGTGGTTGAACTGGCCGCTCTCGAAAAGCGGTGAGCCGCAAGGTTCCGAGGGTTCGAATCCCTCCCTCTCCGCCAAAATAAATACCGCCCCTTTGGAGCGGTGTTTATTTTTTATTCAGATACTAGTAGGTCGAGGTGCTTGCAGCGCTGAGGAAGACAATAATCCAAAAGAGACCCATAACAAAGGTGATAATGAGTGCGACACCACCTGTGGCGAGTCCAGCGATTGACATACCCTTGCTAGCTGGCTTGCGAATGCCTAAGATGCCGAAGATAACTGCAACGACACTGAGAATAAAGTTGATAACAGGAACCCAGACTAGTACTAGGCTGAGAATACCGGTGACGAGTGATGTCACGCCGAAGGCTTGACTATCAGTTGGTGCGGGGGTTGGTTGGGTTTGAGCCATGGTAACTCCTTATTAAATTCTTGAGGCCAGTATAGCATTGCTTTGGTACGTTACAATAGAGGGCATGGAAGATTCGATTTTTACAAAGATTATTAAAGGGGAGATCCCGGCTCATAAGATTTATGAAGATGAGGATGTTCTCGCCTTTCTCGACATTCACCCAATCGTCCCCGGGCACACCCTTGTTGTTCCGAAAAAGCAGGTTGAATTTATCTGGGACCTGGAGGCCGAAGATTATCAAAAGCTGACCATGGCCGTTCGAAAGATTGCCCTTCATCTACGTGAGGTACTTCCAGTTTCGTATGTTGGCGAGAAGGTGGTCGGTACCGATGTGCCCCATGCTCATATCCATCTCATTCCGTTTAATAGGTCAGGAGAATATAATCGCGGCCCAAAGGATGCAGAAGCCGAACCAGATCACGCGGCACTGGCAGCTATGGCCGAGAAACTGAAGTTCTGATGTCACTCACCGTCTTTGCAATTGGTAAAAAACACGAAGACTGGGTCGCTGGGGGAATCGAACGCTACCAGAAGCGCCTGAAAAGCCCATTTCTCACCGAATGGGTATTGATGGCACATTCGAGCCTCGAGGGCGTCAGAGCGCGCCAGGAAGAGTCAGAACGGCTCCTTTCACGGCTTGATGCTTATGATTACATTATCTTACTGGATGAACGAGGGAAAAGCTTTGATTCACCTACCCTTTCGGAGTTATTGAAAGGTCGGCTGGATCGGTCCGAGAAGATAGCCATCGTTATCGGGGGTGCGTATGGAGTAACGGATGAGTTACGAACCAGGGCTGATCTGGTTTGGTCTTTGTCGCCTCTCGTATTCCCACATCAGTTGGTAAGGCTTATCTTAATCGAGCAGCTATACAGGGTTCAGCAGATCGCGGTTGGCGGCTCTTACCACCACGAATAGTAATTGACAAAACATCAAGCTTATGCTACAATTCAATCTGTAAGCGAATAAAACAAACATGTTTCCAATTATTATTAACCCCCTCGCCCTACTATTCACTGTCACCACCACCTTTGGTGTCTTGGTGCATGATACCCAGTTAGACCGCGCCGCTTTGGCTGCGGTTGTTCCGGTGTCTTTTGCTAGTTTTGCCGCGATTGACTCAGTTCTTAAGTCTGGCGAAAGCCACGTCCACGTTGAGCGTGTGCATGGGCCAAATACACTGGCGACCTTGCGATCGACTGTTCCTCGTGTGCAACCACGTGATGATGATCGTCGTTATATTCAGTCAAAGAAGGTGTATTTAGGAACGGCTGGTTCGAGCTATTTGTGGCCGTCGGTTTAGTGTAAAATTTCGAGTTCTGAGACAAGCCTTGTCGCCAGGGCTTGTTTTTCTACCAGTTGTTTTTGAGTCTCTTCGACGAGGACAGCTGGCGCTTTTTCGACGTAGCTCTTGTTAGCTAGACGGGCTTCGAGGGCTTTGATATCAGCGTGAGCAATTGCTAGTCGGGCTTCGAGGTTCGATTGGTGTTCACTGAGCGTTTCCTCGGAGACATCAAGCCAGGCTTCACGACCACTGGTGGCAAGTTTGAGACCCTTGGCTTGATCGATGAGCGTAATATCTTTGAGTTTGGCGAGACGCTTGATGAGGCTTTTGTTGTCCTCAATCAGGGCATCAGCACGGTAGAGGAGGCTGTATTTTTCATTTCCAGGCAAAGCGGTGATAACAAAGCGGGCCTCATTCACCAATTGCTGGACGCGCGAGAACTCACCGGCGGCGATCTCGTCAAAGGCGATCATCTCTGGCCACTGTTCGTTAATCAGGAGCCCGTCATGCCATGGTAGTGTCTGCCAGATCGTCTCGGTGACGAATGGGGCGAAAGGATGGGCCAGCTTTAAGCTGGTGTCGAGCACCCAAGCAAGGAGGTCGGGGTTATCTTGGTCCTTTGATGCCTCGATATACCAGTCGGCGACGCTGTCCCAGATGGCGTGGTAGAGGGTTTCATTGGCCTCGGACAAGCGGTAGCCTTCGATAGCTTTAGCTATTGTGTCCTTTGCGGTAGAGAGTTCACTGATAATCCAGTGATCGGCTAATGAGGTAGCAACAGGTGCTTGCGGCTGGAAGTTGTCCCCTAGTTTGTGCTCGGCAAAGCGGGCGATGTTCCAGAGTTTATTGCAGAAGTTGCGCCCAGCCACGATTCGATCGGTGCTGAAGGCTTGGTTTTGGCCTGGACTGCGACTAGTAATCAAGCCGAGACGAAGCGCGTCAGAGCCATATTCGGCGATTGAGTCCATAGGGTTGATAACGTTGCCTTTGCTCTTGCTCATTTTTTGGCTGTGCTCATCAAGGACCATACCGTGTAGGTAGACGTCCTTGAAAGGAATCTTCCCCGTTGTGTAGAGGCCGAGCATGATCATACGGGCGATCCATCGGTCGAGAAGGTCGGTCCCTGTTTCCATGAGACTGGTTGGATAAAAGCGTGACAGGTCACCACCTTCGAGCGCGTCGGTCGTAATGAATGGCCACTGACCACTACTAAACCAGGTATCAAAGGTGTCTTCCTCGCGTGTATATGTTGCACCATTTACAACAATACTCTTCTCGTCTACTCTTTCGTCGAAGATCCAATCGCTCGGATCACTCACATTTTGAAAGGCTGGGATCGGAATACCCCATGGGATCTGACGTGAGAGGTTCCAATCATGGACAGATTTCAGATACTGGATAAGAATATTCTTTTTGCTAGCCGGATAGAAAGTAATCTCATCGTTTTCGATTGCTTCTAGAGCTTTCTTGGCGAGCGGCTCAATCTTGAGGAACCACTGGTCTTTGATGAGGGGTTGAATTGGCAGGCCACTCTTGTAGTCATAGCCGACAGTGTGTTCGTAGGGCTCTTCTTTGCGGATGAGCTCTTCGGCTTGGAGGGCGGCTAATGTTCGTTTACGAGCGGTATCTACCTCAAGTCCCATAAATTGTGAGGGGACGTTTATCATCGTGCCATCAAAGTCGATCACCTGGATAGGGGTAAGATTGTGACGCTTCCCCACTTCGAAATCGTTTGGATCGTGCGCAGGCGTAATCTTGACGGCGCCGGTTCCGAAGGTTGGATCAACATAGTCATCGGCGATGATGGTGATTTCTCTGTCGGTTAGGGGAAGTTGGACGCGTGAACCGATAAGGTCTTTGTAACGAGGATCGTCTGGATGAACGGCGACAGCGACATCACCGAAGAGTGTTTCGGGTCGTGAGGTCGCGATGACAATCTCGCCAATCTTATCGAGCAATGGGTAGGCAATGTGCCACAAAGTTCCTTTTTCGAGTCGGTGGTCAACTTCGATATCTGCGTAACTTGTTTGATACTTTGTGCTGTAGTTAACGATACGCTCACCTCTGTAAATGAGGCCTTCGTCCCAAAGCTTTTTGAAGGTTTGATAGACGGTCTTAACCACCTTTTGATCAAGGGTAAAGACGAGATGTTCCCAGTCGGCGCTGACACCCAGTGCTCTGAGCTGAAGCTCCATGTTGCCGCGTTGCTTTTCAACAAAATCCCAGACCTGAGTGTAGAGCTGCTCTCGGCTGAAATCGAAGCGATTGAGGCCTTTTTTCTGTAACTCTTTTTCGTAGACGACCCAGGTCTCAAAGCCGGCGTGGTCAGCACCGGGGATATAGATGGTATCGAAACTTTTCATTCGCTTGTAACGTACAACGATGTCTTTAATTGCAGCATCAAGCCCATGGCCAATATGGAGATTTCCATTTGCATTTGGCGGTGGCATAACCGTACTGAAAGGCTCGCCCTCTCCAGATGGCTTGAAAGCGCCACTCTGTTCCCATAGAGCGTAGATGTTTGGTTCGTACTGATTAGGATCGTAAGCTTTAGCTAGTTTCACACGAAAGTCTCTGCGTTAATGCACGTGAAATATTTAATAATTTTGTAATAATTCACGCTTTTATTCTTGTTTTGTATTATAGCATAACCCCCGTTGTATAATGGGGGTATGATTGAGATTCAAAAGTGCAGCGACAAAGAGCAGTGGGATGAGTATGTACTAGAGAACGGTGGACATCCACTTCAGCTTTGGGGCTGGGGTCAGGTAAAGGCTGGGCATGGCTGGACGGCAGAACGTGTCTTTGCTTATGACGATGACAAGATTGTTGGAGCCGCTCAGGTATTAATCCGTAAGCTACCACTTCCCTTTCGCTCGTTTGCCTATATTCCTCGGGGACCTCTCGTTGAGAACAGCCATAAGGATGAATTCTTAAATGCAATTGCTGCGATGGTAAAACGCGACTATCGTTCGGTCGCTCTCTCGATTGAGCCGAATAGTTTTGAGTTTGAAAAGCCTGAGGGGTGGCAGCGCTCGAATAACAAGGTATTGTCTGCTGAAACGATACTACTGGACCTTCAAAAGAGCGAAAGTGACCTCCTGGCGGTAATGGCAAAGAAAACTCGTCAATATATCCGTAAATCGGCCGCTGAGGGCATCACGATCCGCCAGGTGCGCTCTAAGGAGGATCTGGAGGCGTGTTTGCACATTTATCATCAAACAGCGCAGCGGGCGGGCTTTAATTTACATCAGAATCAGTACTACCTCGATGTCTTTAATCTGATGGGCGATCACTCCCCTATTTTTGCCGCCTACCTAGAGGGCAAGCCGATTGCATTCCTGTGGTTAGCGATCAGTGCCGACACGGCATACGAACTCTACGGGGGTATGAATGAGGATGGTCAGCGTCTGCGAGCTAACTACGCCCTCAAGTGGTTTGCGATCCGTAAGGTGAAAGAATGGGGTATTACGCAGTATGACTTTGGTGGCCTCGTGGTTGGCGGTGTTTCAGTCTTTAAACAGGGGTGGAGCGAAGAAGAAACTGTCTTTGCGGGCACATTTGATAAGCCGCTGTCCCCTACTTATTCTCTTTGGAGTAAAGGGCTACCAACGGCTAAGGCTATTTTGCAGAAGTTACGACGTTAGGCGTCGGTTGTCTCTGTGTGGTTCTTGTTTTTGAAATCGGCAATCATACGCTGAGCGATCTCTGATTGTTCTTTTAGTGCTAAGTCATCTAGTGCTGATGTGACTTCTTGCTTTGTCTGAGTAGATTCGTCTACTAGTTCGTATTTATCGAGAAGTTTACTGACATGTTTGATTGCATCGTCAAGTTCAGGATCGGTCCCTTCTCCAACACGGAATTGTTCGATAATAAGCTCACCAAACTGATTAATGAGACGTCGCTTGGTCTCAATGCGTCGGTCAGAGACGGGAAGTTGTTCATTCCAGGGGAGGTTTGCGTTCTCGGTCTCAACATCATAAATAATTTGATTGATAGCTTTTTTACGACTGCTCAATTCATGCTGTTCGGGTGCCATGTGAGGTGCTTCTACCACTGTTTATGATCCTGTTTGTTTAGTGTAGGTTCTGCCTTAAATATAGCATAACCACGATCAAATGTCAAGAGGTGGGCTAAGCTCAAGCCCAGGCTGTCTTTGTCATCGAAAGGCTAGGGATAACCTCGAGATCGAGTGGGGAGATTGGCCTTTTCTTTTGAGCGTAGAAATAGCCAAGAGTTGCGATCATCGCAGCATTATCTGTACAGAGACTCATTGGGGCGTACTCGATAGAGAGAGGCAAGCGCTCTGATAATTGTCGGCGAAGTTCTTGATTGGCAGCGACACCGCCGGCGATGACGACGGAAGCGGGGGAGTAATCGTTAAATGCCGCTTCTGCCTTATCAACTAGCGTCTCGATTGCCACTCGTTGGAAGCTGGCGGCGAAGTTTGCCTTCTGGACGTCGTCTAGGCGCGCTGCAAGCTCGCTGGATGGAAAAGATGTCTCAACGCCCACTTCGCGCTGTACGGCTCTGAGAACGGCTGTTTTGAGGCCAGAGAAACTGAAATCATAGGCCCCTTGCATCCTTGCTTTTGGGAGTGGGTAGGCGCGAGGGTCGCCTTCGAGGGCAGCTTGGGCAATTGACGGACCACCAGGGTAGGGGAGGCCGAGAATTTTGGCAACTTTATCAAAGGCTTCACCAACGGCATCGTCTTGGGTTTGGCCGAGAAGCTCGTAATTGCCATGATCTTTAAATAGCACGAGCTGCGAATGGCCACCGCTGACAATAAGGGCAAGCATAGGGAAGTCTGGCTGTTCTGGTGGCAATGTTAGTTCGAGGCCGTTTTTTTGGTCGGTAATAAAGTTGGCGTAAACGTGAGCCTCGACGTGATGGATAGGGTAGAGGGGTTTATTTTTAGTGACTGCTAAGGTCCGTGCCGCAAGGGTTCCGACTAAAAGCGACCCGATTAGGCCTGGGGCATACGTCACGGCGATGGCATCAATATCGTCCCAAGTAAGATGTGCATCGGTCAGCGCCTGTTCAATGACAGGGTTAATAACTTCGAGGTGACTGCGGGCCGCAACTTCTGGTACGACTCCGCCATAGATTTTATGGATATCGATTTGAGAGTTAACGACATTACTGAGCAATAGGTGACCATCCTCAACAATTGAGGCGGCTGTTTCGTCGCAACTACTTTCGATTCCCAAGACTCTCATCTGTTACATTTTAACATGCTCTTAACTTTTTTCGATTGGCGTTGCTGGTTCCTGAGAATAGGCTTAGAGTAGATAGAGAAGGTAATTGGGAGGCGAATAATCACGTGAGGGCTGTTTTAAGCATCGTCGGATGCATTCTTTCTTATGCGTTTTTGTCGGCCGCGCCGGTCATAGCTGGCGATTGGTCGAGTGTGGCTCCATATGTTCATTACTCGCAGCCAGTCCTGTTTAATTGGTCGCCGTACTGTCCAACCTATTACCAATCAGTGAATGTAAAGGGCGTAGGGGTTCAGGTACCGGCTTGTGTGTATGAAGGAGAGAAACTGAGTATTGCAGTCACCACAGGGAGTCATGGCACACCAAGAGCGGTGGTTCGCTATCCCTCGGGTCGTGAATTCCATGGTCTAGAGGGAGCTTGCTCGACAATTAGCTGTATATACATGCCAAACAGCGACACCTTGATTGCGCGATTTTATACGGCATCGCCACACCTTGGAGTAAGGGTCTATAAAAACGTGTCGCAAAGAATCCAAAGAATAGCCGACCCTGTTACATCTGCGGTTCGCTTTGTTTTCGATAGTTCTCAGCCTGATTTTACTTTGTCATATGACAATGGGACACCTTTGGCGGTCGAGGGGATTGCAAGTTCCGAGAATGGGAAATGGGCGGCGATTGAGTATCGAGAGTTTGGCATTATTGTCGTGAATCTTGAGACATTTGAGACGCGAAGAGTGTTAGCGCAGGGTATGAAGTACGGCTTTGGATTTGATCCGTCCGTCGAAATGGCATTATCAAATGACGGACGCACCTTGGCGGTTATGGGTGAGCGAACTGGATTTACCGTGATACAGATTACGCCAGGGTGTGGCGATGCTGTTCGGATGGAAATGGGCCGATTATTTGCCGATGAGGTGGTGAGGTGTCCTTTGGCACCGATTAACATGAATCTTGTTGCGCCTAACTATCGGACGATGTACGATCCTGAATTCAATCAGACTGGTACACAGTTGTCGTTCATTGTAAGGTTGGGGGACGAAACGACACGGTATATACGACTTCGGTTGCCAGGATTTGAAACCGTTTCATTGGAATATTTAGGCATGGGCGACTCGTTTAGTAGCGGTGAAGGGGAGGCTGAAGACAGTCGCTATCTGACAGGTACTAATGAGACGTACGAAAAGTGTCATACCAGCAATCGGTCGTATCCGTTCTTATTAGGTCGGCTACTCAGCTTTTTATCGACAAAGAACGTGGCGTGCTCGGGTGCAAAGATTAGTGACGTGGTTGGAGTAGGAAGTGTATATGAGGGGCAGGGCGAGAGACTGGGTGCGGGAGGGTTGGGTTTGAGCATATCAGCTCGGGGGTATGCACAAGCACGGGCTCTTCAAGGGTTTCAACCTGGCAGAGTGCTACAAGAAGAGTTTGTTGAGCGTTATGAGCCACGTGTGGCTACGATCGGGATTGGCGGCAATAGTGCTGGGGTCATGACAAAGCTGCGGACATGTGCGATGCCTGGCCTGTGCGAATGGGTGTCAATTGAGAATCGTACTAAGGTGCGGGACGAGATTTTAGGTCTGTTTGATCAACTGGCGGGTATGTATCGTCGCCTTAAACAGTTGTCACCTAGCACTGCTTTTCTGGCGATAGGCTATCCGCGGATTATTCAGCCAGACGGTATGTGTGACGTTATAACAGGTGTGCTATTTGAACGTCGTGAGCGTGAGTTTATTGATGAAACACTGCAGCTGCTCAATCATACTGTGCGGGCTGCTGCAGAGTCGGAGACTATACAGTTTGTGGATACCGAGCAAAGCCTTGAGGGGAATCAGCTATGTAGCGGCAGTCGAACGCCCGCAATGAATGGACTGCGTCTGGGAGACGACATGCCGATTATCGGGCCGTGGCGGCTTATTGGGAGTGAGACTTTTCATCCGACGCCGTTTGGACATGAGTTGATTGCTCGGACTATTCAGCAGGTGTACATGGAGGGCAATAGTCTGGGCGCGACGATGTCTGGCTATTGGGGCTCCGAGCACGCCGAAGAGAGTTTGGCGGAAGGGTCGTTTTTGAGCACGATACATGTTGCTCATAACAGTACACCTATTGAGATAGTACTCCCCGATAATACTGTCACACCCTCCTCAAATATTGATATACGACTGGGTGGTTCGGTGCAGCGTCATCTAAAAACTGTTGCAGCCGACGGCCATGGGGCAGTAAAAGACACTCTGGTATTGCCCACGGATCTGGCAGAAGGATTTTATACGATCCACCTAGCCTTTACTTCTTATATGAACGAAAGGGTAGATCTATATCAAGAACTATCGATTGGCAAAGAGGTAAGAGATGAAGGCTTGCTACTGCGCGATGATGAGGTAAGAGTAGAAGAGGTGCAAGGAGCAGGTGATGTTCCGCGGGGAGTGGTAGAGCCTCAAGGTAATAACGTTAAAAGTAGTCAGGCGGTGCTCGGTGATACTAGCGAGGGAGTATTAACAGATAGCCAAACTTTTTATCCTCTTTATATTATTGCGGGTGGCGTACTTGGGATTGGTGGCTGTAGCTGGTTGATTTTAAGATACCGACGTTCACGCCACCCACCTTAGAGATTGATTTAGGTGCGTCGCGGCTGTCACTAGGTATAATGGCTATATGGCGAATATACGAAAAGTGGTTAAGAAGTTGGTACCGACGCAATTATTTAAAAAGATTGAACCGATCGGTCATCTTGCTGAGGCGGTTCTGGCCAATGTTCGATACGGGTTCCCGGCTCGCAAGATGCGCATTATCGGCGTTACAGGGACTAATGGTAAGACGACGACTTCTTTTATGATTCAGCGGATGCTTCACGAGGCAGGTATTAAGGTTGGACTGATGACGACGGTGGCAAACGGAGTCGGCGGTGACATTATTCCTCAGTCTGAACATATTACGACTGCTCAGTCGGGTATTTTGCAGCGACGACTCAGAGATTTCGAACGAGTAGGTGTTGAATGGGTAGTGGTAGAAACTTCGAGTCACGCGTTAGCGCAACATCGAGTGTGGGGACTACCCTACGAGGTAGCGGTGATGACAAATATCACTCATGAACACCTTGATTATCACGGGACATTCAAAAGATATGTCGAAGCCAAGCGACGTTTGTTCAAGATTGCAAATAAACATGGGTTACGTTTTGGAGTAGTAAATGCCCAAGACCCGAGTGCTAAAAAGTTCGTCAAGACTGTTGCGCATTCAACAACGTATGGAATAGGGACGGGTGAATTATCGGCAGAGAAGGTGCAACTGGAGAGTGACCACTCTACCTATCGAGCAACTATTGATAACGACAGTTACGATATTCGCGTTAATATACCCGGTGAATTCAACGTCAGTAATAGCCTGGCAGCTATCGCAGTAGGAAGAAAATTGGGGCTTACGAAGGTACAGATTGAGCAAGGCATCGCTGCATTAGGTGGTGTCGAAGGGCGCATGAATGCAATCGACGAGGGCCAAAAGTTTACGGTGATTGTTGACTTCGCCAGTACGCCTGATGGGTTTGAGAAGTTCTTTGAGAGTGTTCGCCCACTAACGAAAGGTAAGCTGATTGCTGTGTTTGGTTCGGCTGGTCGTCGCGATGAGTCCAAGCGAGCAATCCAAGGACGGATTGCAGCAAAGAATGCAGACATTGTTATCGTGACCGAGGAAGATGACCGCGACGTCGATGGCAATGAAATCCTACAACAGATCGCTAGTGGTGCCAAAAAGGCTGGGAAGAAAGAAGGCAAGGACTTGTTCTTGATACTGAATCGCGAAGAGGCGATTGGCTTTGCGATGGCGCAGGCGAAGAGTCCTGACGATGTCGTGGTGCTGTTAGGTAAGGGTCATGAGTTGACGATTGAGCGCGCAGACGGCATTTATCCATGGAATGAGGCCGAAGTTGCCAGGGCTGCCTTGCAAGCGATGAAACAGCAGCGTTAGTAACGCCCTAGTAGTAGTAGTCTTTGGTACGTTTGTAGTAGTAGTGGCGATGGACGCGTTCGCCTAATTTTGTCCACATCGCGTAACGAATAGGACTGAGGACATAGTCATAGCAGCCAATAAAATCGACTACGTGTTTACTAAAAGCCATCTTGAATAGACCAACACCGTGGTGAGGATGTTTTGGGTCATCGATTTCGTCGCTTGGAGGTGAGCCACAAAAGTCATGGATGAGTGCGCCCTCAGATTTTGCCCACTCGATAACGTGCCATTGGAGAAGATGGCTAGCACCGTAGGCAGTTCGTTTGCGAACAGACGCACCGTCTTTGTAGGTGCTTTTTTTGCCGTAGACCATTGCGTAAGCTCCAGCCACAACCTTACCTTCGTACGAGGCAAAGAAAAGCTGTCCGAGGCCGCTTTTTTCAAAGCGCTGCCAAAATGTTTTGTAGTAATTATAACTACGGATACCAAACTGACCCTCGGCTGTTTCGCTGAGGAGCTTGTACATAGTGCGACAATTCTTGTCGGATGCTTCGACCTTGGCGACTGTGACACCGTCACGTTCGGCTCGCCGAATAGCGTGGCGACCCTTTTGGGGGAGGCTCATCAGAAGGTCGTCGAGCTTGGGTGAGATATCGAGAGTAATGGTTGAAGGGTTGGGGATAATTGGCGCGGCCTTTTTCAAGCCGTGTCGTGCGAGTGTTGGCCGGTCGGAGCGGTCGAGTTCGGATTCAATGCGGACAACAAAGACACCGCGCTCCGCTGCAAAGGATTTTAAATGCTTCAAGGTATCAAGCAGTGCTTTTGAACTGGTCACATTTGGGCCTTTTGGGAGATACCAGAGTTTTCCGAGTGGTGGAGTCGACTTTTCCAAAACGGTCACAGCCAACTTATCGACGATGAGAAAGTGTACTTTGTAGCCGCCGAGAAGTTTTTGTTGAGCGTATTCGTAGCTCGAAAAAACATTACCGCCGTCTGGATTGGAAAGAATCAGTTCGTTCCAACGGGCGATTTCAGCTGGGGTAGCAAAGCGTACAGACATGGCTTTTATTGTAACGTAAAAAATACCCGACTGCGAGGAGTCGGGGAGATGTGTTATTTTGTCGCAGTCGGTTGATTACCGTGCGAGAGGTAGTCGATCTCTTTAATGATATCGAGCAGCGCTTCAGCGCGGCGCTTTTCGTCGGCAATACCTTGGGCGGCAGCGTGGGCTGGGCCAATGAGAGAGCTGTCATCTGTGCTACGGATTAACATGAGGTATGTATCAAACTTTTCTTCTGCAGGGAGTTCAACTTTGTCGATGAGTGGACGAAGCTCGCCGAGAGCATCTTTCTTGATAGTGTCGAGGTCAGAAGAAACAGGAGCGGCCTGGTTTGTCGGTGTCGGTATAACTGCAGGGGCAACTGGGGTCTCTTCGAACTGCATTGGTGGAACTGTCGAAACTGGTTCTGGTGTTGGAGTTTGCACTGGAGCTGGAGTAGGTTCTTCGGGCGCATCGGGCATGACGCCAGCGAGGGCTTTTGCGAGCTCTTGGTCATCACTAATCGGTTGTTGCGTCGTTGCTTGCGGAGTTATATCCATGCCCACCTCTTCAATACTACTTATGCTTCGTTTAAAAATACTGTATCATAGATTTATATGAGTGGGCAAGGCTTGTGAGCGACGTATTAGACAATGCTAACGTGTTGGCGCAGAAGGATCCGGAAGGGGCCTTGACTGTGGCTGCCGAGCAGTTTGAACAGGCAGTATTTGAGACGACCGTATGGAACAAAGAGCATGATGACCGTGAGATTACCGGAATTGTCGTAACAGGCATGGGAGGATCACCGCTGGCAGCGTTGCTGGCAAAGGTATGGCTCAAGGACGTCATCAAGATTCCTTTTGAGATTATTCGCGGGTACGAACTACCTTCGTGGGTTGGTCGTCATACGTTGGTGATCGCGACGAGCTACTCGGGTAATACTGAAGAAACTTTAAGTGCATTAGAGCAGGCTGAACACTGCGAAGCACAATTGGCCATTATTGCTTCGGGTGGAAAGTTGATCGATATTGCGACCGGCTATGATGTTGCCCACGTTGCGCTACCGACGGGTATCCAACCGAGGATGACGGTAATCTATAACCTACAAGCGTTGGTGGCACTACTCGAGAACTTTGGAGTGATCCATGGTAAACAGCGAGAAATCGCCGAACTGTCTGGGTGGCTCGGGCGCGAGAGTACTCACTGGCAAGCAGATGTGCCAATTCGTGAGAATTATGCTAAACAACTGGCCGAACGAGCAGTTGGTAAGATCCCTGTCATCTATGGTGGTGCGCTGACCGCTCCGTTGGCATATAAGTGGAAGATTAGTTGGAATGAAAATGCCAAGAATGTAGCGTTTTGGAATGAATATCCCGAATTTAATCACAATGAATTTATTGGCTGGACCTCACACCCGATCGAGAAACCGTTTGTTATCTTTGATCTCGTCAGTTCATTCGAGCATCCACAGATTTTAAAGCGATTTAAGATTTCGGATAAATTATTAAGCGGTAAACGACCAAAGGCAACGACGGTACATCTGAAAGGTGACACAGTATTGGCGCAATTATTGTGGGGGACGATCCTGGCGGATTTTGTCAGTATCTATGTTGCTATTTTGAATGGTGTCGACCCAACACCAGTTGATCTGGTTGAAAAGTTGAAGCGCGAACTCATTTAATCGTATTGGCGAAGTGCAGAGATAGGGTCTTTCCTGGCTGCGCGAATTGCAGGATAGAGTCCGAACAGGGTTCCTATAATGAGTGAGACCCCCATCGATATAGCGGCGATTTCCCAAGTAAAGATCGGGTCGAACGTCAGGAAGGTGCTGATCCCGAAGGCTAACAGATACCCGAGGACGTAGCCGACAATACCACCACCGATACTGAGAGCGAGCGACTCTATCAGGAACTGAGCGACAATGTCACCGTTGCTAGCTCCCAGGGCTTTACGAATGCCGATCTCGCGAGTTCGTTCAGCGACGCTGACGAGCATGATATTCATAATCCCAATCCCACCAACGAATAGTGAGATTGCCGCAATAGCTGCAGTGGCGCCAGCAATGGCGTAGAAAAGACGATTAGTCGGTTGAGCGATCTGTTCGCCTGAAAGAACGGTGAAATCCACTTCGCCTAAATGAGTTTTTAAAAGAGTTTTGTTAATATCGATAATGACCTGGTCAAGACTCGCGACTGAATCACTTTGAATGTTGATTTGTTGGATTTGGAGGATGCCCTGGTTCATGACGCGGCCACTGTCGATATTAATGATGACCGACTTATCGAAATCGACGCCATTGTAGTTGATCGGGTTGTTGGTGCGTTTTAGGATGCCAATGACGGTGAATTGCTGGCCGCGGATGTTCATGGTCTTGCCGATCGATTCTTCGGTACCAAAGATATCGACGGAGAGCTGTGGACCTATGACGGCAGTATTTGGATTGAGCCTCGGGTCGAGGAATTGACCAGTACGAATCTCGAGATTATTAATCGTCGCAAGTTCGGGCGTGGTTGCAATAATGGTTGAGTTGGCGGGTGCAGTATTGGCGGCTTTGATTGCACCGGTCAGAATCATGAGTGGTGCTGCCGCCGCGACGTGAGGAACTTGCTGAATGTAGGCCAGGTCAGTTTCGGTAATTGTACTGGCTGAAAAGTTTTGCTGAGCGGGGAGTTGAGACAGATCCTCGAATGGACTGTCTGATATCAGGCCGGGACGAATAACGGCAATATTACCGCCGAGGGCGTCGACCTGATCACTGACGATTTTGCTGGCACCACCGCTGAGGGCTAAGATTGTTGTAATGCTCGCAACACCAATCGTAATGCCGAGCATGGTCAGACCGCTGCGCATTCGATTACTTCGCAGCGATTGGCGGGCATTTTGGAGATGATTAATAACGAGAAGGCGCATTATGGTTTGGCCTTTGCTTTTTTACGTTTGGCGCCGAGAGCCCGCTTTGAGGGTTGTTTGGATTTTGGTGTCGGTGTCTGGGTATCGGTATCGATTTGTCCATCAAGCATAGTGATGACGCGACTGGCATAGGTAGTCAGTCGGGGATTGTGCGTCACCATAATGATAGTGTTGCCGCGTTTATGGAGGTCAGATAATTCCTCCATAATAATATGACTAGCGTGCGAGTCGAGGTTGCCGGTCGGCTCATCAGCGAGAATAATTGACGGTTCATTGACGAGTGCTCGCGCAATGGCCACGCGTTGGGTTTGTCCACCGGACAGTTGGTGGGGCATGTAATACTCACGTTCACTGAGGTGGAAATTCTGAAGTATGTTACTAGCCTGCTTGAGTCGGGCGAGACGAGGAAGTCCTTTGTAGGTGAGTGGTAGGGCGACGTTCTCGATAACGTTGAGTCGATTCACAAGATTAAAGCTCTGAAAGACAAAGCCAATTTGCTGACTGCGAATACGTGCTTGTTTGCGTGAACTGAGCGTCGAGACGCGGCGGCCATCGAGTTCGTATTCACCCTCGACATCATTATCGAGGAGCCCCAAGATATTAAGTAAGGTTGTTTTACCACAACCACTGGGACCCATAATGGCGATGAATTCACCCCTCTTAATAGTGAGGTTGATACCGTCTATAGCGAAGTGCTCGGCGTCACCGATGCCGAACCGCTTTTTAAGATCGGCGAGAACAATAACTGGTGGGGTTTTTGTCTTTGGCATTGTCTTTATTATGCGAGTCTGTACGCGCCGGGGCAACTGTATTTGTGGCGTGGAAATGACAATAGTATACTAAGTGCCTGTACGGAGAGGTGGCCGAGTGGTTGAAGGCGCACGCTTGGAAAGCGTGTGTGGCAGCAATGTTACCACGAGTTCGAATCTCGTTCTCTCCGCCAAGATTTGAGTTGTTGATTGAGAATTTTCTATTGAGACCACTGCATACATTTGGTAGAGGTCTGGTGAATAGCAAGATTCTTCTTTTATGTTATAATTGTAAAAAGTGTTAATTTGTTAATAAATTTGAGAGATATAGATGTTGAGCGTAAAAAATATTGGATATGAAACTGCGGGCCATGAGGTCTTTCGTAACGTTTCTTTTGCCATTAACAAGGGCGATCGGCTAGGGTTGGTAGGCAAAAACGGCGTCGGAAAGACAACCTTGCTCCATTTGCTTTCAGGTGATCTTGAGCCTACTCAGGGAGAGATAGTCGGGAATGATACCGAAGTGGGACTTATGCCTCAAGATCTTGGGGGCTGGCTCGACAAACCTGTCTACGATTTCCTTGAATCAGTGACTGGGGTCCAACAGGCCCGTGAAGATTTTGACGAGGCTTGTCGAATGCTCCAAGACAGTACGAGCGATACAGTGCTCGCCTTTTATGCTGACGCCCTCGAAAAATACGAGAAGTACGATGTGCCAGGATTTGAAAGCAAAATAGAGAAGGCTCTCGCAGCGGCTGATATGGAGGGTATTGATGTTACTAGTCCTCTCAAGCACTTCTCGGGAGGTCAGCGAACTCGAATTGCCCTAGCGGGAATCTTCGCCTCGCAACAAGATGTTGTCTTGCTCGATGAACCGACGAATAATCTAGACAGCAAGGGTATTGAGGCTCTCGAAGGGTTCATCGATACAGCTAAGGGCGCATTTGTGATGGTTTCTCACGATCGTCGTTTCCTGCGCAACGCTACTAACCGCATTGTCGAGTTACTGGGTGAAGATAGGGGTGTTGAGCAGTATGGGCTAGGCTACGACGAATATATGGAGAGCCGTCAGGCGGATCGCGCTGCGGTCGTAAAACGATATGATCAATACGAGACTGAAAAGAAGCGCTTAAAGAAAGTTGCTCGTGACGCCAGCATTCGTGCCAACGGAGCCTCTTCGGGTAGGCGAAAAGCACCAGATAATGACAAGTCAACAGCGAACTTTCGGGCAGAAAAGGCGGCGAGCGGCCTTGCTCGTGCTGCGCAGAGTATCGAGAGTCGCGCGGGACAACTTGAGGAGCCAGAACGCCCCGAGGAAGAAGTTTCACTCAAATTCTTGTTTAAAGAAGCTGATGCAAAGAAGCTAAACCTACTCACCGTCAATGAACTTACAGTGACGTATCTAGACGGCTTCACAGCTGGCCCTCTATCGCTAAGTATTCGATCGGGTGAGCGGTATGCACTCAACGGACCGAATGGTATAGGGAAGTCTTCATTGCTCCGGGCGATTGTTGGCAAGAGCGCCGGAGAGATATTAGGAGGAATCGCCATTAATAAGGAAGCTCATCCGATCTATATCGACCAAGAACAAAGCCTCCCATTAATGGATGGTACGGCCTTTGATAATATCAAGCACATGGCACCTCATCTCGAGGTTCATGAAGCTATTAATCTATTGATACGTTTTAACCTAAAGAAAGACATTATTTCTACTACTAGAGGTCGGGACCTTAGTGGTGGTGAACGAGCAAAGGTGTTGTTGGCTTCCATTGCCGCAAACAAGGCGAACCTTTTGCTACTCGACGAACCGACAAATAATCTCGATCTTGCGACCGTTGAGGCTCTTGAGAGTGCGATTGCTTCATACGAGGGGGGAGTTGTGGTGGTATCTCATGATCGCGAGTTCTTAGAAGCGCTGGGTATTACGCACGAGATCAACATATAATATCATTGACAAAACACCCATATATATTACTATAAAACTTAACAGGGCGGACTTCGTCCTGTTAAAAAAACACGCGAGACCTTTGGAGGTCACCATCATGGGTGGAAAGAACTGCCCCCCGCCTCTCACTGATCGGCCGATGCCGGGCGTCCGTGAGGCGTACGTCACCGACCTGGCGGAGTTCTGTCAGGTCATGTTCACCGGCACGGAGTGCTACTTCGGTGCTCACGCCAAGATCGAGATGGCGGTTCTCGCTGAGGGCAGCCTCGACGACGCCATCGCGCTTCTGAAGCGTGGCGAGGACTACTTCGAGGACGCCAAGTCCAAGATCGGCTCCGTCGCCTCGCTCTACGAGCAGCTCGGCGGCACCGACGTCGACTTCGGCGCCCAGCTCGAGAACCTCGCCGCCGCGGCCACGTCGGTCAGCACGGCGCGCATGGAGCTCGAGCTCCTCGGCGAGGACGGCAGCGTCCAGGACAAGCTCTGGGAGCAGTCGGCGCTGACGGACAACTTCGTCGCCGCCACGGAGGCCGTCATGGCCACCATGGCCTGGCAGTCGTCGTTCGCCAAGTCGCGCGTCGCCGTGGCCGTCTAGCAAGACAGCCGCACCACCACCGCGGGGGGTCGCATGTAGACCCCCCGTGGTGGCACATCACTATGAATACATTTATCGAAATTAAAACACCGTTTCCTTCACTAAAGACAGTGAAGCTTGCCGAGAGTGATACCTTTCGCCCCGCTGCTACGGGTGACAATGAAGATCAAATAAGACTCAAAACTCTAATGGAAGCGTTAGAGATTCAAGCCTCAGTTGATCGAGAATCGGGCTTTGTTTCATCGGCGGCGCATGTCGAGAGAGATGCGGCCATCGAAAATGCCGAAAGAGAGGCTAACGAGCGAATATCTGTAGCTGCTTGGTGGGCGTTTGACCGCCCGATATTGGGGAAGGCTTCCGATGCGGACATCGCAGCAATGCATGAGAAATATGATGTACCATCTGATTATCATTTTGCAATTGGGTTTGTCGAAACGGTGATGCGCGATGGGTATGCAGCTGTTTCTATTTTGGAAAATGCCCAAACGTACCCGTATATAGTACTCGGTGCATCCTTTCACGAAGACAAAGGGGTGGCTGCTGAAAAAGCTTTCGTTGAATCCACCCAGTCGTGGGCTGCAAGTGTGTGGGAAAAGGAACAAGGACAAAAATTAGGCTTGTGGGACATTGCTGAGCTTCGTCGGCGTCTTTTACTCATTGAACAGGCGCCTGTGATCGGAGGCCTAAGACAGGTGATAGTGGCGTCCGCGCCATCAACTCACCTCGAGGTCGACCAATTCCCAGATGGATATGTCGCTTGGGTATACGCTCATCAATTTGTTTCTGGTCGTACGGCAAGTTTAGCTCGCCTTGCCATGAAAGCAAACGAATCATACTATACCTACACAGAACATAATCAATAGATTAGAGAGAAAAGCCGCCGAGGCCACGACTTCCCATTGAACGGACGCGAACAGATTCTTCTACCTCTCGTCGTATTTCAGGCTTGAGGGTGTCGATGAGGTCTGTATCATCAGCCTCTTTTAGAGCATCAAGAAGTGCTTCTGGGTCGGCGCTTTGTCGAATGATCTGATCAGTTGTTCGTTCTCGCATGCGGAGTCCTTATTAACCTAGGGCTTAGTTTAGTACTATTAAACAGACCTATATAATACTTGTCAAGTAGTGTGTGTAGGATTTGGTATACTAGTGGCATGCACTACTACTCGCAAGATGACCTCATCAAAATTGTTACCGACTCATTCGAAGCCGAGCGAACTAATAATGTAAAGAAGGGCAAGCGTCTAATTACTGATGACTTTAAGCAAAGAGGTATGATTATCTCTGAAGACAAAGTTTTCCCGGTTTTCGCCGGAGGAGATATTTCGGTTGGTCTTGAGGATGCATATGCACTTGAAGGCCGTGAATTTCATGTCTGGAATGTCGCTGCCAATGAAAGGACGCAAACTGTATTCGTTGAACTTGCTGAAGTCGAACCAACTAAGGATTCTAAACGAGTTTGGCCCTATGTTTTAGTGTGTCAAATTGAAAATGGAAAGATAAAACGTTCAAGGCACTATGGTGACCCCGCAACACTTAGAAGCAATATATCAATAGATCAAGTGCGTGACGCCGTACAAGATTAAGAGTGCTCGCTCGAAATTAATTTGTCGAATAGAGAAAACGGCTAAGTACTCAACACACCACATATAGCGTTGTAAATAACAAACACCACACTATAAGGTGTTAAATAAGCATAAGCGCTCATGTGGTGAAAAAAACACATAAAAACGCTTGAAAAACCATATGTGGGGGCATATAGTCTTACATAAGCACTACATATGTAGTACTGACATCAAAATACACATTTAGCAAGACTAACAGACGGCTGCTACACCGATGTTATTCTTGCGCCCCTAAAATAGGGGTTTCCGGGGAGGTTAAAGTGTATGACAGACTCAATTACTAATATAAGAACGTAGCATAGGGGAATTACATGAGCGCAATCACAGTGGTAAAACGCGACGGCACACGCGAACCATTTGACGCGAATATGATCAACCTGGCATTGGTCGAGGCAAGTGAGGGCCTTCCAGACCAAATCAGCAAGGTAGTTCAAGTTGCATCAGAACTTTCATTGACATTATTTGACGGCATTACGACTACACAGCTCGATGAAGCAGTGATCCAGGTTGCTTTGCAGAACGTCAAAGACGATCCAGACTTCGACGTCATTGCGACTCGGCTTCTTTTGAAGAATACATATAAGGGTATCTTGGGCGAATACAAGACACCGGCTGAGCTCAAAAAGCTCCACGAAGATAAATTCCTCGAATACCTCAAAGAAGGCGTTGCTGAAGGTTTGCTCGACAAGCGCATGAATAGCAAGCTATTCGATCTCAAAAAGCTTGCTAAGGCAATCGACCCATCTCGCGACCAGCTCAGCCACTATCTCGGTGTGCTAACCAACAATAACCGCTACGCACTGCGTCGTAACGGTGGCATTGCGATCGAAGTACCTCAATACACGCACATGCGTATTGCCATGGGGCTCAGCTTTAATGCCGAGGACCCAACTGAAAGCGCACTCGATTTCTACGAGCACATGAGCAAGCTAGAATATGTTCCTGGTGGCTCAACTCGAGTAAACGCCGGTGGAGCATTCCCGCAACTATCGAACTGTTTCCTTTTAGAAGTCCAAGACGACATGGAATCAATCGCTAAGGGTATCCGCGATGTGATGTGGATTGCGAAGGGGACTGGTGGTATCGGTATCAGCATGAACAAGCTTCGTGCCTCTGGGAGCCCAGTCAAAACCACTAACACCACTTCTACGGGTCCGATTCCATTCATGAAGATGATCGACTCAGCACTCTTCGCCGTCAGTCGTAAGGGTAAAAAGATGGGCGCCGCTGCCATGTACATGGAAAACTGGCACATCGATTTCCCAGAATTCCTCGACCTCAAGCAGAACTCGGGTGACCCATACATGCGTGCACGTATCATGAACACCGCCGTCTTTATTAGCGACGAATTCATGAAGCGCGTTGCTAAGGATCAGGACTGGTATCTGTTTGACCCAGCCGAAGTAGCTGACTTGAACGAACTCTATGGTGCTGAATTCTCGGCTGCCTACAATGGGTATATCAAAAAGGCTGAGGCAGGACAAATGCGTAACTTCAAAAAGATCAAGGCATTACAACAGTATCGCCAGATCCTCATCACTCTGCAGGCAACGAGCCACCCATGGCTGACCTGGAAGGATACCATTAACGTTCGAGCGCTCAACAATAACACCTCGACAATCCACCTCAGTAACCTTTGTACTGAAATCACCTTGCCGCAGGACGAGAACAATACTGCCGTGTGTAACCTAGTCAGTATTAACTTGTCAGCTCACCTACGCGAAGACAAGACTTGGGACTGGGATGCGTTGGCTGCGAGTTCCCGAAGTGCGATTCGCCAGCTCGATAACCTGGTTGATATCACTAATACGCCAGTTCCAGAAGCGATGCGCTCGAACACGCAGAACCGCGCCCTCGGCCTCGGCTTCATGGGCTTCACCGACGTCAGTGAGAAGCTTGGTTTTAGCTACGAATCTGAAGAGGCCTATGACCTGGTTGATCAACTAGCTGAGTTCATTAGCTATCACGCGATCGACGAATCAGCAGATCTCGCCAAGAAGTTTGGCTCATACCCAACTTTCAAGGGAAGCGGCTGGAGCAAGGGAATCCTTCCTATTGATACTGTTGACCTACTGGCCGCTGATCGTAAGGTAAAAGTTGAAGTGAACCGCAAGACTCGCCTCGACTGGGATAAGCTCCGCGCGAAGGTTAAAAAGGGAATGCGTAACGCGACTCTTATGGCAATTGCACCGACAGCAAATATCGCTCACATTGCCGGCACGACACCTGGACTCGACCCGCAGTTCGCACAGATTTTCTCTCGTGCAACCTTGAACGGCAAGTTCCTCGAAGTGAACAAAAACCTTGTTCACGACCTGAAAGAGCTAGGCTTGTGGGATGAGGTAAAAGAGGAAATTCTTCGCACTCAGGGCGATGTTCAACAGATCGAAGCGATCCCGCAACGTCTCAAAGACATTTACAAGACCAGCTTCCAGCTCAGTCCATACAGCTTTATCGAAGTAGCGGCTCGGGCACAGAAGTGGGTCGATCAAGCAATCAGCCGTAACATGTACCTCGAAACTCGCGACATCGACGAAATGGTAAAGATTTACTCAGCTGCATGGCAACGAGGCCTAAAGACGACTTACTACCTACACGTTAAACCACGACACACTGCCGAACAAAGTACCGTCAAGGTAAACAAAGCCGAAAGTTCAGATGGATCAGCTCGAAAAACAGGATTTGGATTTGCTAAAAAGCAAGAGGTCGGCGTATGATAAGCATTAACTGAACGAAACATAAACACGATCAATAAAGCATCAGAATAAGGGGATAAAAGACAATGAACGCAACAACAATCATTAACGACACTATGACACTCGACGAGAAGCTCGCTGCAATTGATGCCGCAATGGCCAATGCACAACAACAAGCTCAAGAAGATGCTGCTGCTAACGGCCTCAGCATGGCTGCACCACTTGATCCAGCTGATCTCACCATGTGCGATAGTTGCCAATAAACTACTAGGAGAACAACAATGCCAGGAATTTTAGGAACCGGAATCCAAGACGGGCTACTGCTCAAACCCGTAAAATACAAGTGGGCAATGGACCTCTATAACCAAGCTGTGGCAAATACGTGGTTTCCCAACGAAATCCAACTAGGTCAGGATTTGGCCGACTGGAAGGAAATGAGTGAAGAAGAGCGTCATGCGGTGACCTTCCTCATGAGTTACTTCAACCCGAACGAACTATTGGTGAATAAAGCGCTGGCTTTTGGTGTGTACCCTTACGTCAATGCAGCCGAGTGCCACCTGTATCTTGCGAAGCAAATGTGGGAAGAAGCCAATCACTGTATGAGTTTTGAATATGTCCTCGAAACCTTCCCAATTGATCGCGATGTTGCCTATGCAGCTCACGTTGAAACCCCTTCGATGGCGCGTAAAGAGGAGTTTGAAACCAAGTTTATCAAGCGTATGACCGAAGAAACTCTCGACATCACAACGACCGATGGTAAGAAGGACTTCATTCGGAACCTGATCGCCTACAACATTATTCTTGAAGGCATCTGGTTCTATAGCGGCTTTATGGTAGCGTTGTCTTTCCGACAACGAAACCTACTTCGTAACTTTGCTAGCCTGATCGACTGGGTAGTCCGTGATGAATCACTTCACCTTAAGTTTGGTATCAACTTGATTCTAACGGTACTTGAAGAGAACGAAGACCTACAAACTGAGGAGTTTGCGGCCGAGATCAAGCAAATGATCCTTGATGGTGTTGAAATGGAAGAAGCCTACAACAAGGACTTATTGCCAAATGGTATTCTCGGTCTGAACAGCGATTACATCAACCAGTACGTGAAGTACTTGGCCGATCGTCGTCTGGAAGAACTCGGATTTGAGCCTCACTATAAGGTATCAAACCCTGCGAAGTGGATGGCTGCGGCTAACGACACGTTGCAGTTGGTGAACTTCTTTGAAACGACGAACACTAGTTATGAAGTGAATGCTGGGACGTCAAAATCTGAATAAACATAAGTTCTGAAAGCGAGTGTATTTATGAAGATGGAAATTGAAGTTAAATTTTTAGATGTTGACTTCAATGATGTACGTGCCAGGTTGGAGGAGTTGAGTGGGGTGTGTGAGCAACCAATGCGGTTAATGCGACGTGCGCTTATTCAAACTGACGCGATGATAAAGAATGGAAGACACTCGTTTATGCGTCTTCGAGATGAGGGCGACAAGGTGACTTTGACATTTAAAGAGTTTAAAGAAAATTCTTTAACGGGCGCATCTGAGCATGAAGTTGTTGTGAGTGATTTTGAAACAACGCTTGCCATCCTTGAAGAGGGTGGTTTGAAACACCAGTCTCTTCAGGAGTCAAAACGTGAGACCTGGCGGGTTGGTGACGGTGTTGAAGTCGTTCTTGATGAGTGGCCCTGGCTTAGTCCCTATATTGAAATCGAAGCTCATAGTGAAGAGCTAGTAAAAGATATGGCTACAAAGCTAGGATTCTCGTGGGATGATGCAGTATTCGGTTCGGTTACAGAAGCTTTCCAGATCCAATATCCCAATGCGCGTAATCCTCGCGGATTGATTGACCTTCCAGAAGCAAAATTCGGTGCTCCACTGCCTGACATTTTTAAACCGCATGATGATGAAGAGCGATAGAATAGTAGTATGAAGACAAAACTCATTATCTTCGGTATCACTGGCGACCTCAGTCGGCGCAAACTCCTGCCGGTCTTAAGTGACATAGT
The DNA here is from genome assembly GCA_049296095.1 of Candidatus Microsaccharimonas sp. Lineage (GTDB taxonomy): Bacteria > Patescibacteriota > Saccharimonadia > Saccharimonadales > Saccharimonadaceae > Microsaccharimonas. The sequence goes on along the minus strand of JBAQRV010000001.1, from coordinate 491,661 downwards.
TGCGTCGGGTAACTACGACGATCTTTCGGTTGTTGGTGTGTCTCGTCGTGAAGTCGATGTCAAGGAACTATTAGAAGACCAGCCTAACCTGATAGATCGAACGGAAATCTTTACCATGGATCTCGCTGAAAAAGGTGACTATGACAAGCTCTCCGACTATCTACGACTTGGAAAAGATGAACAGGCCCTCTTTTATCTGTCCGTCCCACCCAACGCGGCCGCTGATATCGTCGACTTCCTCGGGCAAGCCGGGGTCAGTTCACGTAATGTAAAGATTTTGTTCGAAAAACCATTTGGCTATGATCTTGCCTCGGCTCAGGATTTTATCGCTCGAACGGGGCGCTACTTTAATGAGTCGCAGATTTATCGAATCGATCACTACATGGCAAAGGAAATTGCCCAAGAAATTATTAGGCGTCGTTCGGACATCGAGACGCACCACCATAGCTGGAATAAGCATTCAGTTGCGGCCATCGATGTTGTTGCCAGCGAAATGATCGGCGTTGAGGATCGGGCGGTTTTTTATGAGCAGACTGGCGCGCTTCGCGACTTTATCCAAGGGCACCTCATGCAGCTATTATCGTTGGTGATAATGGAGATTCCTCAAGATTTCACGCTCGAGAAGCTGTCTCAGTATCGTTTACAGGCCTTGGAGGCGATTGAACCAGCAGATCCAGTTAAGGCCGTGAGGGCGCAGTACGAGGGCTATCAGACTGAGGTAGGAAATATGGGTAGTCTAACGGAAACATTCGCCAGTTTGCAACTGGTAAGCAATGATGAGCACTGGCAAGGTGTGTCACTACGGCTCTCGACAGGCAAAGCTCTCGATGTGAAGCGAACCTATATTAAGCTCACCCATCACGATGGGACGGAGGATGTTTTTGAAGAGGGTAAGATGCTGCACAAGGAACATATTCCTGATGCCTATGAGCACGTACTGATTGAGGCAATTGAGGGTCGTAAGATGATCTTTACGACCGGCCCCGAGGTTCTGCGATCTTGGGAAATTGTGGCACCTGTTCAGCAGGCGTGGGAGATGGATAATCAGCCACTTCATCTTTATACTCCAGGTTCATCGCTCGACGAACTTATCTAGTCCACCGCTACATCTAGCGTAGTGACAATACTACAACGTCCCAGGGCTAGCGCTTTTATATTATAGCCTGCTACAATGAGGCTCCATGGAGGTGCAAAAAACTAACATGGGGCAAAAACAAAAATATATCTTTGTAACTGGGGGCGTGCTTTCAGGGGTAGGCAAAGGCATCACTGCGGCAAGCATTGGTGCGATTTTGCAGGCAAAGGGTGTAAAGGTTTCAATTCAAAAATGTGACCCGTATCTTAATGTAGATGCGGGACTTTTAAATCCAAAAGAACATGGTGAATGTTTTGTCACTAAAGATGGTGCAGAAACGGATCTTGACCTTGGTCACTACGAGCGTTTTTTGGATTTGGAATTAACACAGAAGAACGCGACACTATCGGGGAAATTATTAAGTCAGCTGATTGCTGATGAGCGTGCCGGAAAGTTTAATGGGCAAACGATTCAGCTTGTCCCGCATCTGACTAGTGCAATTCAGGATGCGATCCAATTAGCGGCTAACGGTTCAGATGTTCATATCGTTGAAATCGGTGGAACGGTTGGGGACTATGAAGGCTTGAGCTATGTTGAGGCAATTCGTGAATTTGCTTCACGTGTTGGACGCGAGAACTGTATGTATGTCCACGTGGTATACGTGCCATTTATTCATACGAGTAAAGAATTTAAATCGAAACCCGCTCAAAATGCCTTGAACGACCTACGTGGGTTTGGTATTGTGCCAGACTGCGTCGTGGTTCGTACCGATGAACCAGCGCCAGTAGCGATTGCTGATAAGATTGCGCAATTTAGCGGCGTCAGCAAGGATGCCGTGATTTTACTTTCAAATGCTAAAACGGTGTATGAGGTACCTCTGACGATCGATGCGAGTGGCATTAATGCTGTACTAGAACGTTTTACGGGCAACAAGACCAAGGCTGATCTTTCAAAATGGCGCAAACTGGCTACCGCCCAGGAAGTATCCTATGACAAGACGGTGAAGATTGGCATGGTTGCGAAGTATCTCGATAACGAAGATACCTATATTTCTGTTTTAGAAGCCTTGAAGGCGGCTGCCTGGCAAGAAGAGGTTGGGTTGGAAGTTGTCTGGATCAACGCCGAGGATTGCGATACTGCACAGCTGGCTGAAATGGATGGAATCCTTGTTCCAGGAGGCTTCGGTAAGCGTGGAATCGAAGGCAAGATCTGTGCGGCTGACTACGCACTTGAAAACAAAAAACCGTACCTTGGCCTTTGTTTAGGTTTGCAGATTGCAGTTATTGCAGCTGCTCGTCGGGCTGGACTAGCGGATGCAAATAGTACTGAATTTGACCCTGATACAAAAAACAATGTTGTCTACATTATGGATGGTCAACAGGGCAAGGAGTCGACGGGTGGAACATTGCGACTTGGTGATTACACTGCAAAACTCACACCAGGATCGAAGGTTGCCGAGGCTTATGGTGAGACGGAAATCGTGGAACGCCACCGCCACCGCTATGAGGTAAATCAAGCCTTTCTCGATGATATTACAAAGGGTGGCTTGATGATTAGCGGGCTGTCTCCTGATGGAAAACTAGTGGAATATATTGAAGCTAGCGATAATCCTTATTTTGTGGCGACTCAAGCTCACCCAGAGTTCAAGAGTCGACCTTTTCGGGCGCATCCATTGTTTGTTGGCCTGATCAAAGCGGCGAAAAACTAACCTCTGTTATAATAATTGCCAATGGAACAAAAAATTTCTCAGATTGTCCGCGAACTGTTCGAGGTAGAAGCAGAAGTAAAACTGACTCGTCCCGAGCCAGACTTTGGCGACTATGCAACCAATGTGGCATTACAGATCGCGAAGCCTCTTGGTAAGAATCCGCGCGAAGTAGCGGAAGCGGTAGCAGGGAAGTTACGCGAATCGAGTGATTTTAGTGAAGTAACTATCGCTGGCCCTGGGTTTATCAACCTGCGTGTCAAAGCTCGCTCGCTGGCCGACCTCTTGAATCAGAACTGGAGCGAGACTTACGGACGAAATCAAGATGGTGCTGGCAAAACAGTCGTCGTCGAGTATCCGAGTCCGAACATGGCAAAGCCGTACAGTGTTGGTCACCTTCGTCCTGGCAATCAGGGCTGGGCTGCCAAACAACTAATGGAAGCGACCGGCTGGAAGGTGATTACTGACAATCATCTCGGTGATTACGGTGCGCCTCTTGGCATCTGGATTACTGGTTTTTTGAAGTTCAGCAGCGAGGAAGCTTTGGAAAAAGATGGTGTCTACGAGCTAGGCCGCGTCTACATTGAAATGAAGAAGGCGCTCAAAGAAGAAAAAGAGCGTGGTGAATCGACGTTGGCCGATGAAGTGCAGGACTGGCTCTTGAAGTTTGAGTCAGGTGATGAGCAAGCCAAGGCCTATAGCGATCGTTTTAACAAGATCTCGCTTGAACATATTCACAATGTCATGCGCCGTCTCAAGATTTCGACGGAGTATGAGCTGGGTGAAGCCTTTTTTGCGCCGCGTGGAAAAGAGGCCGTACAGAAATTACTCGAGACTGGTGTCGCGATTCAGAACGAAGATGGCTCGATTATTGTTCCTTTGGATGACTATGGCTATGACGTTCCTTTGTTAGTACAAAAGAGTAATGGTGCTGCTTTGTATGCGACCAGCGATCTCGCAACAATTTTATACCGAGAGCATGAATGGCATCCTGACAAAGTCATCTACGCCGTTGGTGCTGAACAACAATTTTATTTTGCGCAGCTGTTTGCTATGGCAAAAAAACTTGGTATTACAACCGATCTCTCCCATCTTTGGTTCGGAACAATTGATCAAGTCAGTGAAGACGGTACGCGTGAAAAGATGAGTAGCCGAAAAGGCGTTGTCCTGATGGAGGAACTACTCGATCAAGCAGAAGCAAAGGCGCGTGAAGTCGTGGCTGAGCGTGCTGTCAGTGAGGAAGATATCAAGAAGATTGCTCTTGGTGCGATCAAGTTTAGTGATTTTGTTTCCGACCGTCGTACAAATATCTTATTTGACTGGAAGAATATCTTTGCTCTCAGCGGATTTAGTGGTCCATATGTTCAGTACGCGGCTGTTCGGGTAAATAAGATCTTGAATGAATATGGCCTCGGCGCCCCAGATATCGAGGGCTATGATTACGAGGCAGAAAAGGCAATTATAGCCAAACTGCTTGAATATCCCGGGGTCGTTGCACTGAGTGCGCGCGATCTCGAACCACACCGCGTCGCAGCTTATCTCTATGAGCTTGCTCGTGACCTTAACCGCTACTACGAAACGACGCCTATTGCGACTGGTGACGTAAGTGACGAGCAAAAGTCAGCTCGACTCGGTGTGCTTGCGAAAGTAAGCCAAGTCTTTACGGCTGGGCTTGACCTGCTCGGTATTGAAGTTCCGAGTAGCATGTAATTGGTCTATAGTAGTAACGAGATAAATAGGAGAGTGAGTATGGCCGAAAAACCAACCAAGAAACAACTTGCCAAAGAAGCTTTGAAGAATCCGTTAAATAGAATCGTCGTCGTCGGTGAAACTGGCGTGAAGGGCTTTTTGGACTTTATTCGTACCCAAGGCGTCATCGGCCTGGCAGTCGGTTTAATACTTGGTGGCGCCGTCACGATTCTTGTTAAATCACTGGTTGATAATGTCATCCTGCCGCCAATTGGGCTCTTGCTTGGTTCGGGTGATGGCCTGAAAGGTCTGACTTGGACGATCGGCAAAGGCCACGGTGGTGACCCAGCTATAATCTACTACGGGACTTTCTTAAATGACTTTGTGAACTTTATTATTATTGCTCTGGTTGTCTACCTCGTGTTCCACATGCTTGGACTGACCAAGCTCGATAAGAAGAAGGAATAGTATGTCTGGAAAACTGACAAACAAACGCGTCGAGCGCATCTTGTGGATTGACCTAGAGATGACAGGGCTTGATCCGATCAATGATCGTATCTTAGAGATTGGCGCGATTGTGACCGATTGGGAATTTAATGAGATTGCGACGTACGAGGCGGCAGTATTGGTCGGTCCACGATTGGTTGAAAAGCGAATGAAAAAAGGCCCAGCAGCGAGCTTTTGGGAATCGGTTCCTGAGGTCCGTGATGCGCTTATCAAACAGAATCTAGAGAGCGGCCGATCGGCTCGAACCATTGAAAATGAGTTGCTCGAATTTGTTGATAAGCATTTTGATAAAGATCTTCCTGTCTTGCTTGGCGGTAACTCAATCCACATGGACCGTAAATTTATTGAGAACGAATGGCACCGCTTGAACGCACGATTAAACTATCGCATGCTCGATGTGACTGCTTGGAAAGTGGTGTTCGAGAATAAATTTAAGAAAAAGTTTGCCAAGCCAGAGGCGCATAGGGCACTCGAAGATATCCGTGGTAGCATTACCGAGCTCAAGTATTACCTCGGTAAAATCAAGCCTTCTTAATAGTGCTACAATAAGCTCATGAAACGAGTGTCGGGTTGGAAGAGGCGACTACGATCATGGTTGGTGGTTGTTGGCAGTATCTTATTGATTGCCGCGGGGACGGTTGCAGCACTTCTTATCTTTAGCCCTACGGCTCAAACACCCGAGCAGACAGTTGATCTGCCTGCGCCTACTCCACAACCAGTGAGCGTATCTGCCAATACGTTGTTCTTTGGAAATGTTTTCTGGGGTCGTTATATTAATGACTGGTCGATGGCGAGTCCTCTCAAAACCGCCTATCCGTTTTCTCGCTTGAATGAGTTTAACCGCGAATCCTACGATGCTTGGATTGCTGGGTTGGAATGTCCGACGGTTGCCAACTTCTCACAGACTTCAGCCGAGGAAGATTTGACCCTCTCTTTTAATTGTTCACCAGACTACCTTCCTGAAGCTGCCAAATGGTTTACTGCTTTTACGCTCGCCAATAACCACACGGACAATAGGGAAGTAGAGGGCTTTGCTGAAACGAAACGACATTTAGAAGAAAATGGTATTCAGTATTTTGGACATTACGACCCAGATGAAGTAGATGATGTCTGTGATGTGATTGCAATGCCCATGACCGTCACTTATGATGACGGTTCGACTAAAAAAGAATCTATGCCTGTCGCGATGTGTGGCTATCACGGGGTATTTAAAATCCCCTCACAAGAATCATTGGCGGTGATGGAGGCATATAGCAGAGTTATGCCCGTCATCGCCATGCCACACATGGGCGTTGAGTATAAACCCGCTCCTGACGAGATCAAGACGACAACCTATCGCTCGCTGATTGATCACGGTGCTGACATGGTAATTGGCGATCATCCGCACTGGATTCAAACCACCGAGGTCTATAAAGGCCACCTGATAGTGTACTCGATGGGCAACTTTATTTTCGATCAGCAAGATACTGCCGAGGTCGTGCGTTCGGCGGGCATACGAGTGGTGATGAACGTGAATGAGGTTGATTCAACTGAACTGACAAAATGGCTCGCCTTGGGTGACACCTGCAAAGCCTTCCACGATGATTGTTTGAGCAAGGTTGAGAGTGAAAAGCTCGCTAAATTGCCGTTTACGTACCAATTCGGCGTCGTTGGGACAAACGACTCCGGAAAGATCGTCAAACCGGCCACTCCAGAGCAGCAGTCGAGTATTCTGACCCGTTTGAATTGGGCAACTTCGATGAGTCAGTTGCAATCTCCCTACTCGAGTCTGTAAAATAGGGACAATGACCCACAAAGAACTTGAAGAATATATACTCAGCTTTCCTAATACGTGGCTCGATTTTCCTTTTGGTGAAGGAACGTCGGTCTATAAGGTTGGCCACAAAGAGACTGGGGAAGGTAAGATGTTTGCTTTGATTGCCGATGGCTCAAAGCCACTTCGAGTGAGTCTGAAATGTGACCCAGTGCTCGCTGAGACACTCCGTGAGCGTTATGAGACTGTTGTTGCCGGCTACCATTTGAACAAGAAACACTGGAACACTATTATTTGTTCAGGCCAACTGAACGACGACGAGATTAAAGATCTTGTGCGATTAAGTTATCAATTAGTTACTGATTAGCTACTAGCTGCATCAAAGCTCGCAAATGATGCTTGAGTCGGCTCGAGGTTAGTAATAGCTGTGTCGAGGAAAGTCTTGAGACTGGCGCTTCCTGTTGAGTCGCGAATCTGCTTCATGAGCGTGAGGGTAGTGCTGAGCTGGTAGGTCATTTCGCGGGCGTAGGTTCGATCAAAGACAGCATTCAGCCGAGCATCCTCCAAGCGGGCGGCAATCGCATCGCCTGATTCAGCTTTCGTCACCGAGTCTGGTAGTTTTGCAGTGTTGATGCCATTAGCGAGAAGGGGTTCGCCGATGTCACGCGTCGTGTTAGTGAGGTAGATAGCTAAGTTGCTATTCAAACTGCGCAGTTGGCTGCTTTTGAGATTTGCCTGGGCGTCATTGACGATCGTTTGTGTTGTAGTGAGGCGAGCAGACAGCGTTTCAAGTGGCGCTTGTTGGGCAGACCTTATAATGTTCAGAGTGATGGCAATACCGCTCACCAGAACAACAAGGACGGCGCCAATGATAAGAAATAATCTCGGTCCTGCCTTGAAAGGTAATACTTTTGGCGCCTGTGGGGCGATCTGATTAAGATAATCTGGTGGCGGCACTGGGGGCGTCGGGGTCTGGTTGGGATACATGACCCCATTTAACCATAATCAATAACAGAGGTAAAGGGTGCTATAATCAGGATATGCAAGACGCTAAGGAAGAAGTCCGAGCACGTCTGAATATTGAGGACGTCATTGGGGAGTACGTACAGCTCAAGCGAGCTGGGCGAAACTTCAAGGGTCTCAGCCCATTTAGTGGTGAAAAGACACCGAGTTTTTATGTGAGTCCAGACAAAAATATCTGGCACGATTTTTCTTCGAATAAAGGTGGCGATGTCTTTAGTTTTGTGATGGAAGTGGAGGGTGTCGATTTTCGAGGTGCCTTAGAGCTACTCGCGCGGCGGGTCGGAGTTGATCTCTCGATCTATGATTCAAAAGGTGCACAAGAGATCGCGAAGCGTAAAAAGCGATTATTAGAAATTCTCGAACTGGCCACCAACTATTTCCAACAGAGTCTCGTCAAGAATCAGCATGCACTCGAATACGTTTTTAAAAAACGTGGCCTGAGTAAGGATATTGTGCAGCAGTTTCGGATCGGCTACGCTCCGGACACAGGGGATGCCTTGGTGCAATTTTTGGCAAAGAAAGGTTTTACGCGCAAAGAGGCTGATGCTGCTGGCCTGACAAACCGTTATGGCGGTGATCTTTTCCGTGGACGTATGACCGTGCCTTTGATGGACGGTTCGGGACAGGTGATTGGCTTTACTGGTCGCATTCTCACTGACGAGCCAAATGCTCCAAAGTATCTCAATACTCCCGAAACACTTCTTTACAACAAAGGTCGGCATGTCTTTGGACTCAGCCAAGCAAAAGAGGCCATCCGCGCGAATGATTATGCGGTGATTGTTGAGGGTAATCTTGACGTCGTCAGTAGTCACCAAGCGGGTATTACCCAGGTAGTGGCGACGGCTGGTACAGCAATGACCGAATCGCACCTTAAGGCCTTGGTACGGCTAAGCCCGAACGCTAAGTTAGCCTTTGATGGAGATGCGGCAGGACTAGCGGCGACCGAACGTGCCATCCCAATTGCCCAAGCAGTAGGTGTTGACCTGACGATTATTAGTTTGCCTGATAACGTGAAAGATCCTGATGAACTTATCCAACAAGATCCAGCACTGTGGCAGAAGGCGATCGATGAGGCTGAGGTAGTGATCGATTGGGTCTTGAAACAATATTCATTGCGCGAAGATCTGACGACAGCTATCGGCAAGCGAAACTTTACGACCGCTGCCCTGAGAGTGGTCCGCGTGTTGAATGATGCGGTCGAACAAGAGCATTATCTGCAAAAAATTGCGACCTATACTGATTCATCCCTCGAAACCCTAAAGGAAAAGCTGGCGGGGACTGAAGAGCCAACCCAGAAAGTACTCAAAAAAGTCGTACATCCAATTGAAGAAGTGCGTCCTGACCCGTCAGGGTATCAGGATAATGTTTTGGCGGTTGCGGTTATCGATCCTGCAGTGCGAGAACTCCTCAAAGACCTCTCGCCGACAATGCTGTCTAACGACGAACGTCGAGCAGTGCTTGCTCAGCTACTCCAAAGCACAGAACTCTGGCAGAATACCCCGAGGGATTTGAAGGATTACGACACCTATGTTAAAATATTACTATTAAAGGCCGATGCACGGTACGGGGAGTGGAGTGATGAAGATCGTTACTTCGAAACTGCCCGCCTCGTCCGCCAACTGATAACCGAACACAAGAAAATCAACAAAGACGACCTGACCGCACGGCTGCGAACCGCCGAGGAGAGTGGCGACAGCGAAACAGCTATGAAGATCAGACAACAACTCAATGAACTAATAAAGGAGATGCCTCGTGCCCAGAAGTAAAAAGAACGATGATCCCATCGTCGAAGATGATGCAATGATTGATGACGCAGCGGATGATACAACTGCGGTGGCTGGTGTGTCGGCTATCGATATCGATGAGCCAGCAATTGAAGACCTCGAAGAAGAAGAGGCGGAAGACGTCGATCTTCTCAGCCAGGACCAGTATTTCGACGATGCCAGCGACGACAGCGTCCGTTTGTATTTGCGCGAAATAGGTAAAATTCCTTTGCTAAACGCAGAAGAGGAACTTGCCCTTGCTAAGAAGGTCGTCGAAGGCGACAAGCGTTCCAAAGACAAAATGGCGGAGGCCAACATGCGTCTGGTTGTCTCGATTGCCAAGCGTTACAGTGGTCGCGGTCTCGATTTTCTTGACCTTATTCAAGAAGGTAACACTGGCTTGCTTCGTGCAGTTGAAAAGTTTGATCCTGAAAAAGGATTCAAGTTCTCGACCTATGCTACCTGGTGGATCCGTCAGGCAATTACTCGTGCAATCGCTGACCAGGCGCGTACCATTCGTATTCCAGTTCACATGGTGGAAACGATTAACAAATTACTCCGTACACAGCGTCGTATGACTCAAGAGTTGAACCGTGAACCGACCATTGAAGAGCTCGGTAAAGAACTCGAGATGGAACCTGAAAAAGTTGAATATGTTATGAAAATCAAGCAGGACATTACGTCACTCGACGCTGGTGTTGGCCGTGATGGCGATGACGAAGATTCAGTGCTGCGTGACTTTATTGAAGATGAAGATAGTGCGACACCGGAAGAGTCGGCTGCCTCTCAACTATTGAAAGAGCAAGTTCAATCAATCCTCTCGACGTTATCTGACCGTGAGCAAAAGATCATCAAGATGCGCTTTGGCCTAGAGAACGGCAAGAGTCACACTTTGGAAGAAGTCGGACAGGAATTCGCCGTCACTCGTGAGCGCATTCGTCAGATCGAAGCCAAGGCCTTGGCGAAGCTTCGAAAGCACAAGGATTCAAAGAAACTTCACGAATATCTTAATTAGGGTTTCCTTATGAAATTGCCAGAAATCGTGGGAGTCGCTGGAACGAATGCATCGGGTAAAGATACGCTCGGCGCTTTGCGTCAGTCCCTTCAGAATGCTAAATTTGTCAGTCTGAGTGATATTATGCGTCACGAATTGGATCGTCAAGGATTGCCACACGAACGCGAGAATCTCGGTGCACTTGGTAATAGATGGCGCGCCGAAAGTGGTGCCGGTGTCCTGGTTGATAAATCTGTTGAACTGTATAACGAAGAAAAAACCGAGAAGAATTATAGAGGCTTAACTTTAACGAGTATCCGGCATCCCAAAGAAGCTGAAGCAATTCAAGCCCTGGGTGGCATTGTGATTTGGGTTGATGCCGATCCACATGTCCGTTACGAACGGATACAAAAAAGAAATGCTGATCGACCAGAAGATCAAAAAACATTTGAGCAGTTTGTTGCTGAAGAGAATTCTGAAATGCAGCCGATCGCTGGAAATGCTGCTAGTTTGAATATGGGCGGTGTTCGGGATATTGCTGATATAAAGATCGTCAATGACTACGATACGGTTGAAGCGTACGAAGCATTCTTGAAACAAGAATTTGAACTCGTCTAGAGAGTGAAATCGAGCTTTTGGAGAAGCTCATCAATCTTTGTTGGATCATTGTCAACAAAGTAATCGGCGTGTTTTATAAACTCATCTTCATGCATCTTATTTTCTGATGCAACTGCGACAAGCTGTATCTCACCTGGGAACTGGTTTTGGAGCATTTCGTACAAACTAAGGTCGGGAACCTCATTTGTTATAATTCGATGTTGTCCCGCCTCGGAAAGATGTTCAATTTGGGAGGGCATGTTCTCGAGTGATACTTTTGGAAAGCCTTTTTTTGTCAGGTATTCGATAATATGCTCAGAGCCTTCACCTATAAAGACGAGAATTTTGAGGTTATTTTGATGGGGCATACGACCATTGTAACAAATACACTGTATATTTCTTGCCGAGACGACAAGTTTGATTTATGATAAAGAAAATTCGGGAGGATGTGCTTGATGAGACTGCGAAAAGACCAACTTGAAGTTAAAGATGATCTTATTATAGAGACAACAAAACGCAAAGGGGTCGATGTAGACGTGAGTCGTGAGATTCTAAGAATCACAAACGGTCAGTTTGAAGCCTTTCATCCAACAGAGGTATTGAATAATCAGGGTGAAACATTAGCATGGCAGGCTCTTAGTCTCTGTGCTCAGACAGACCCAGAACTGTTTTTTGCAGAAAAAGGATACTCATACAGTGACGCGCAAGCAATTTGCGATAACTGTGAGGTAAGGCCAGAGTGCCTTGCTGACAGGCTCAATCGTAGAGACGTCCATTATGGGTTTAGGGCAGGCTATGGACCGATGCCACTAAGAGCATTATTAAAAGAACTCGGTATTGAGATTGAGGAAGTCGGCGAAGAGGACGTAGCCGCTTAGCGTAGCTGTTATACTAGTAGCATGAAACGGCTGGCTGTAATCGATGGAATGTCCGTATTTTACCGTGGGTATTATGCGATGCCGAGTTTGGCGACATCTGATGGGACGCCGACGGGTGGTGTGATGGGCTTTGCGTCGATTGCCATCGAAATTATCAAGAAAATCCAACCTGACTATATTGCGATTGCTTGGGACATTCGTGGGACGAGTACCGCCAAGCGCTTAGAGATCTATCCTGAATACAAGGCAGGTAGGGTAAAGCCGCCCGAAGACTTCTATGCGCAATTACCTATCCTGCGTGAAGTACTTCAGGCTTTCGACTGGCCACTTTACGAACTTGAGAATTACGAAGCTGATGACATTATTGGCACCTTTGCGCTCGAAGCAAATGCGGCCGATGTGGAGATGTGCGTTGTGACAGGTGACTACGACCTGCTGCAGCTGATTACTCCAAAAACCTCTGTCTACATCACCAAGACAGGCGGGAGCGACCTGACACTCTATGATGCCGAGGCATTTAAAAATAAGTATGGTATTCGGGTTGATCAATTTGTTGATTACAAAGCTCTGGTAGGGGATAAGAGCGATAATATTCCTGGTGTCCGTATGATTGGCGACAAGGCCGCCCAGGCGCTTCTCAATGAGTTTGATACGCTCGACGGTATCTATGAGCATATTGATGAGATTACACCGTCACGTCAGAAGTATCTGATAGAAGGCAAGGATAATGCCTATATGAGTCAGAAGTTAGCACGCATCTTTACTGATGCACCGATCAAGATTGATTGGAAAGAGACAGACATTGCTCATACCGATGTCGATAAGATCCTCGAAGTACTCCATAAATATGAGTTTCGATCACTCATCGCTCGACTCCCCGAACATATGAAGATTGGCGACAAGGTTGTTGATATTGATGAAGAGATGAAAGAGTTTCTCGAACTCGAGAAAGTTGAGTGGCCAAAAACGCTGACGATTGATGGACCAGTGCTACTTGAGGTGGTTGGTGAGACTGTTTGGCTGTCGACCGATCAAGAAACGGTCGCAAGTGCTCTAATTGAAAAGATCGATAAAGGTATCTGGCGAGCTATTGAGATGACAAGGGTAGTGAGCTATGACGTCAAGGCGGTGTATCATGCATTGTCGGCTCGTGGTGTTTCGGTCCATTTCACTGATGTCCATGATATTCGCCAGGGCGCTTTTCTGATTGATCCACTGCGTCGGGATCGTTCAGCCGCGGCCTTGATTGGTCAGGATGAGATACCCGAACCAGCAGTACTGCTAGGCGGCCTATGGGAAGTCTATGACCAACAAAAAGATTACTTCGATAAGGAACCAAAGTTGGCAAAGATCGCCTATGAGCTTGATTTCCCGCTCACGTATACGCTATTTGAGATGGAACGCCGCGGTGTCCTGATCGATCCTAAAAAGCTCAAGAAGATGAGTGATGAATTAGGGGCCGAGCATGCTCGACTCGAACAAGAAATGTATACAATGGCGGGCCACGAATTTAATATTGGTAGCCCAGCGCAGCTTTCGGAAGTGTTATTCACAAAGTTACAACTCCCGACAGCTGGTATCAAGAAGGGGAAGACGGGCTACAGTACCGGACAGTCCGAACTCGATAAGCTCAAGGGCCAGCATCCAATCATTGAGTTGATCGAGCAGACCCGTGAGCTGGCAAAGCTAAAAAATACGTATACTGATTCATTGCCACTTTTGGTTGATGAGCATAATCGGCTACATACTACTTTCAACCAAGACGTCGCTGCGACAGGACGACTAAGTAGTACGAATCCAAATCTGCAAAATATTCCGATTCGTACCGAATTAGGACGTGAGATTCGGGAAGCCTTTATTGCAGATGGCGATAAGGTACTGGTCAGCGCCGACTATTCGCAATTCGAGTTGCGCTTGGCGGCGGTCTTGGCAGGGGATGACAAACTGATCAATGATTTTAATGGTGATGTTGATATTCACACTAAGACCGCAAGCGAGGTGTATGGTGTTCCGATGGACGAAGTCACCAAAAGCCAACGGCGTGCTGCAAAGGTGATTAACTTTGGCGTTCTCTACGGCATGAGCCCACACGGTCTGGCGGCCAATACTGGTATGTCATTTGGGCAAGCCAAGGATTTTATTGACCAGTATTTTGAACTCCGTGCTCCAATCCGTAAATTTATTGATCAGACACTGAACAAAGGTCGCACCGAAGGCTACGTCGAAACCTATTTTGGTCGCCGTCGTCCGACTCCTGACCTCAATAGTTCAAACTATATGGTCCGTGCTGGCGCTGAGCGGGCTGCGGCTAATATGCCGATTCAGGGAACCGAGGCGGATCTTATGAAACTCGCCATGCTCCAGGTTGATGAAAAGCTAGGGGACTTGGGTGATCAGGTACTGCAGATCCACGATAGTATTTTAGTAGAATGTCCAATCGAAAATGCTGAAAAAGTTTCCGAGATTCTTAAAACGACCATGGAAAACATTGCTCCAGAGCTAGGCATTAAATTGAAAGTTGATGTCAGTGTCGGAAAAAACTGGGGTGAACTTTAGTGATTAAGGCAATCGTCTTTGATTGTTTTGGTGTGCTCGCACAGGAGGGTTGGCATCCGTTTCGCGACAAGTATTTAGCGTCGGATCCTGCCAAACTCCAACAGGCGCGAGACCTACTAAAAGCCTCAGGCAATGGGTTTATAAGTCACCAGGATTTCATCGAAGGTTTGGCTGAACTTGTCGGTATGTCATTTGAGGATACACGACGCCATGTTGAGAATAATCCTCCGAATGAGGAACTGCTTGATTTTATAAAAGATGAATTAAATGATTACAAAATCGGGATGCTATCGAATGTCAGTGGTAATCGTCTCGACCAGCTTCTTACTCCAGAACAATTACAACTATTTGATGTGATCTGTTTGTCATATGACATGGGAGTGTCCAAACCAAATAAGGAAGCTTACGAAATAGTTATCGAGAAACTCGGCGTAAAGCCTGAGGAATGTATTTTTACTGATGATGTTCCGGAATTTTGTGAAGGTGCCGAGAAGGTGGGTATGCGGCCAATACTGTTTACGACAACAGCGGAATTCATCAAAGACTTACGCGCGCTTCAACAGATTGACAGAGCAACCCAAACGGACTAAGGTTAAGGTATGGTTAATTACAGAACTTCACGAATCCTTCCAATCATTCTCGTTATCGTTATTATCATTATTGCTGTCGCTGCCTTGGTCTCGCTTGCTCGAGTCGTTTTCTTTTCTGGCACTTCAACCGCACCAGCTGCTGTCGCTGACGTGAGTAAAGAGGCTTTGCTCAATACGAGTGCGAGCCATAGCGTTAGTATGACGGTTCGCGGCCCGATTGTGGCTGACGAAGAGTTCCATTCGTACAAGATTGATATTTCAGCAAGTAGTCGTCAGTTAAGTACTTTTACAGGCTATCTTGATACAGTGGTTGATAGGACGACGTTGGGTAATAGCGTCGCCGCTTATGAAGAGTTTGTCTATGCGCTCGACAAGGCGAACCTCGTGAAGGGGACTGAGCTTGCCGGTGACAAGAATGACATTCGTGGCATCTGTGCGACTGGTCGGGTCTATCAATTTAGCGTCCTTGAAAACGGTAACTCGGTTAAAACGCTATGGACCTCGACCTGTCAGGGTTCTAGCGGGTCTCTCAAAGCGAGCGCGACCCAACTTACCGAATTGTTTACGAATCAAATTCCCGGTTCTGACAAATTGATCAAAAAAGTTTCATTGTAGGAAATTATGCCTGAATTACCCGAAGTTGAAACCGTTCGCCGCGGACTCTCAGAGCTGATTATTGGCCGAGTGGTCGTAGCCGAAGAACACGACACTCTGAAAGGATTCCCAAATGCTGTCGCTGATGTCGGCGAGTTTCTATTAGGCGCGTCCATCAAAGAGGTTCGCCGCCGCGCGAAAGTGCTGATCATTGATCTCTCAACAGGATATTCGCTCTTGATTCATCTCAAGATGACGGGGCAGCTTGTATTTGTGGGTGATAGTCGATTTGGTGCGGGTCATCCGAATGATAGCCTCATTAATGAGTTACCCGACAAATCAACGCGCGTGACGCTGACGTTTAAAGACGGTTCTAAATTATTCTTTAATGATCAAAGGAAGTTTGGCTGGGTAAAATTATTACCCACAATAGAAATTCCAAACATCGATTTTATGAAAAAGGTCGGACCAGAGCCGTTAGAGGCTGATTTTACAGCCGAGCAATTTGCCGAACATTTTACGCGCCGCGCTAGGACCACTATAAAAGCAGCGTTGCTTGACCAGTCGGTGATCGCCGGTGTGGGGAATATTTATGCCGATGAAGCCCTGTGGGGTGCAAAGATCCATCCACAACGATTAGTATCGTCGATTACCGCAGGGGAGTTCAAGGCACTCTATGAAGAGCTGCGTACTGTCATGAATCTGGCAATTGAAAAGGGTGGCTCGTCTAACCACACCTACGTTAACGCTGAGGGTAAAAAGGGAAGTTATATGGATTTTGCGCGTGCCTTTCGACGTGAGGGTCTGCCGTGTCCGCGCTGTGGGACGACGATCGAGAAGCTGCGGGTCGCTGGGCGGGGAACGCATATCTGCCCCTTCTGTCAGACACTTTAAGCTATACTGAGAGTAATGATTACATTGCTAACAGGAGACAATAGTTTTGAGATTAATGAGGCACTCAGCTCATTAGTTGCTGATTTTGATGGTCGGGCTGAGAAAATCGATGGCTCGATGCTTGAACTAAAAAATCTACCCGATCTTTTAATGGGAAGTACGCTGTTTGCCGACAAGCGCTTAGTGATTATTAAGGGGCTCTCTCAAAATTCAGCTGTCTGGGAAAAGCTTTCCGAATGGCTGCCGCGACTATCAGATGATATCCAACTTGTTCTTGTCGATGAGAAGCCTGACAAACGAACAACAGCTTATAAAGAATTAAAGAAGTTTGCCGAAGTGAAAGAATTTGCTGCCTGGACTGACCGAGATCGGTCACTGGCCGAAAACTGGGTAGAGAAGCGAGGTGCATCACTAGGAATTACTTTGGATAAAAAACTAGCACACCTGATTGTGGAACGAGTCGGACTTGATCAATGGCAACTGGCACAGGCATTGGAAAAGCTGTCTCTTTTGGATGAGATAACCCACGAGGCGGTGGTAGTAACAATCGATGCCAGTCCATCCGAGAATGTCTTTCAATTGTTTGAAACGGCACTTGATGGGCGAGTAAAAGAAGTGCACGAAATGATTCGTACGCTCGAGCTGACTGAAGAACCATATAAGTTATTTGCACTCCTGACATCCCAGGCATTCCAACTGGCAGCGGTGGCCAATGCGGCGGCTAGCGACAATCCCTCGAAGGATTTCGCGATTCATCCCTATGTTGCATCTAAGTTGGCACGTCACGGCGAGAGATTGGGAAAGTCAGGAACAATGAAGATTCTGAAAGCTTTTGCAAAAACTGATGGCGATATGAAGGTATCGCGAGGGGAGCCGTGGTTGTTGATCGAGAAGACGCTACTTTCTATGAATAAATAAAATAGACCGCGAGATGCGGTCTATTTTATTTATATAAGTCGAAACTTATTTCTTGGCTGCTGGCTTCTTTGCAGGAGCTTTTTTCGCGGTTGTTGCTTTTGTTGCAGGCTTTTTAGCTGCAGAAGGCTTTGCAGCTGGTTTCACAGCAGTAGCTTTTGGAGCGGCCTTCTTGGCAGCGCCAAGCTTCACACCTGCTTCTTTAGCAATCTTTGCATAGCCGGCTTTACGACGGGCAGCAGTGTTCTTGTTGAGAACATTCTTTTTTACCGCGGTGTCGATCTCGCTCTGAAGCTTTGAAAGGGTAGTGGCTGAAGGCTTTGCAGTGAAAGCTTTGAGGGCTTCTTTGACATCACGCTTAGTAGCAACGTTGCGGTCGCGGCGTCCTATAGTTTGTTTTGCTCGCTTGATAGCGGATTTGATAATCGGCATGAATTTCCTTTTCTCTTAAATAGTGTACCTAGTCAAGGGGTGATTATAGAGGAAAACCGACAAAATGTAAAGGGTTGGAAAGGGTTTTATTGACGGAGGGAAAACCCTTATGGTATAGTGAACTAAAAGCTAGCGAGCCTAATAAACAAAAACCACCATGGACGACATCAAAGCCAAACAACAGATTGTCGAAAAGATAAAAGCCTCGACAAACATCCTCGTAACGGTCTCTAACGACCCATCTGTTGATGCGTTGTCGGCCGCTCTCGGTATGACATTGATTCTTGATAAGCTTGAAAAACACCCAACTGCGGTGTTTAGTGGAACAATTCCGCCAGCCATTTCATTCCTTGAACCTGAGAAGACTTTTGATGATACGACCGATAGTCTCCGTGACTTCATCATTGCGCTTGA
Source organism: Candidatus Microsaccharimonas sp. (assembly GCA_049296095.1). Taxonomy (GTDB): domain Bacteria; phylum Patescibacteriota; class Saccharimonadia; order Saccharimonadales; family Saccharimonadaceae; genus Microsaccharimonas. The sequence goes on along the minus strand of JBAQRV010000001.1, from coordinate 473,282 downwards.
TAAAGAGAAGGCTGATCATCTTCGCTACAAGCTAGAAGGTGATGTGGTCAAGATCTTCATTACGCCTTACAAAACAACCATTACCAGTGATGATCTTCAGTTTAGCCAGGGTGATTTTAATGTTGAATTAGTGATAGCGCTTGGGGTAGATAATCAAGACCACCTTGATGCGGCCCTCGAAAATCACGGACAAATTCTACACGACGCGACTATCATTACGGTCACTGCGGGTGAACAGACGAGTACGCTTGGTGGTATTGATTGGCATGATGCTCAATCGAGCAGCCTCACTGAAATGGTGGCAGGGCTGGCTGAAGCGCTCAAGTCTGATAAAACGAAATCATTGCTCGATGCTTCAATTGCGACAGCGCTTCTCACCGGTATTGTTGCCGAAACTGACCGCTTTAGCAATACGCACACTACTTCACGAGTCATGACGACGGCTGCGCAGCTGATGGCTGCTGGGGCGGACCAGCAACTGATCGCTTCAAAACTCGAAGAAACGCACGATATTAGTGAATCAACGCCAAGCTCTGACTTGGTCGCGACTGAGCCACCGACAGAATCAAAGACAAGTCTCAATATCAGTCATGATCCTAACGAAACTCTCGAACAGCTCGACAAGCGAGTCAAGGCGGCCGAACAAGCTGAGGCGGTCGAGGCGGCAACAACAGCACTCGACACTCAAGATATCAAAGTTCAGGACGCTTACGCGCCAGAGCCGTCTGATATTGCCTCAGAACCATCAATGGGCGGCACGCTGAATGCAACAACAGAAAAAGCAGCCGAAGATGCCCGACGAGAAGCTGAGGACGATAAAAATAAGACGATCTTAACTCATTCTTACCTCAGTTCGGGTCCGGCCTATGAGACACCGATGAATGGTGCTTCAAACGCTGATTCAGGCATTGGACTGATTGGTACTACCTCTGATCAAGATAGTGTCGCGACGACACCTCCAGCAACAGATGAGCCTGTTCATTCGGCCTATGCGATGGACGGGGGAGTAGCGCCAACACCGATCCCACCAACTCCGCCAGCACCAGCCGACCTCGGATTGCCGATGCCACCGCCATTACCTGACTTTTCTCAAACACCTGTTGGAGATGCTTCTGCTGCGTATATGCCGGATGCGACGGCTCAGCAACCTGAGCGCCTTGGGGATATTCTTGCACCAGAGCCTCCGGTAGCGCCACCTGCTCCAACCCCACCGACTAGTCCGCCAGCGGCAGGTCCCAGTGACCCGACGCAGTTCAAGATTCCTGGACAGTCTTAATTTCGGGGTATAATACGGGACATGCAAGAGGATAGTGTTCTATTGATCGATAAGCCCGCTGGGATCACCAGTTTTGGTGTTGTGGCCCGAGTTCGACGCCAGCTTTCAGAGCAGTTGGGTAAGAAAGCAAAGGTCGGACATACAGGGACGCTTGATCCATTCGCGACTGGCCTTATGATTATTGTGACGGGTAAGGAGTGTCGTAATGCCGGAAATTATTCGAAACTCGATAAAGTGTATGAGGCGACAATCCGTTTAGGGCAGACCAGTACGACAGGGGATCCAGAAGGAGAGATTACCGATGTTTCGGCTGTCCAGCCATCGCTCGAGGAGGTTCAGAAGGCTCTTGGCCAGTTTGTTGGCGAAATTACCCAGCGTCCACCGATATACAGCGCCATCAAGATCAACGGCCAGCGTGCCTACAAGCTTGCTCGGAAAGGTGAGGTGGTTGAAATGCCAGAACGCCAGGTAACTGTCTTTAGCCTCGATATCATTGAATATAGTTATCCAGAACTTAAGATTCGCGTCCATGTCAGTAGTGGAACTTATATCCGAACGCTTGCCGAGGGTATCGGGAAAGTTTTAGGGACGGGAGGGTATTGTGTGGAGTTGCGACGGACGAAGGTGGCGGAGTGGTCGGTGAGGGACGCTATCAACCTTCAGTCATAACTATGCGTCAGGGTCAAAGTTCTCATCGGTGAGGCGTGCAATTGCCAGCAGATCATCGACAGCACTCGGCTTAATATTAGTCTTTTCATCACCAGTCATAGCCTCTCGGACAACCTTAGATAGTTCACCAATACGTTGGTCCATAATTGCCCGTTCGGTGGCAGAGAGGTTTGCGCGCCCACGGTTAGAAGTGACGATTGCTCGGAATCGTTCAACTGCCTTGGCATCAAGCCCTGCAACATCCTTTTCAGACAGTTTACCTTTAGCAATTGCTCGTGCCGTAATCCAGTCGAGACCCTCTTCGCCAACAACTCGACCCTGTGCGATATCGTCGATTGACTGGCCCCCCATATGGAGAGCTTTTGCAGTCATTCCACCATTCTTAGCAAGTGTTTCAGCGATAGTCGATCGGAAGTCAGCGAATTCTGGAGTACCTGATAGCCGAACGAACTCTTCCACCTCTTCAACGGTTCCGGTAGTTATTTGATCTTCGATCGCAGCTTCACGGGTGAATGTACTTTCGGGGGTAAATATACGCACTGCACCATCCTTGATCTTCCTAATAGTTTCTCCACGACCGTGTCGCTGTCGTTCACCTGAAGATAGTTCGAAGTGCTTATTAATCGCTCGGGCTTCAGTGACGGACTTACCGTACGCTTCACGGACAGTGTTAATAGCTGCAGCCAGTGCTGAGTCGGCACCGTGTGGGTTAATACCTCCAGCAAAACGACGGAGTGCTTCAGATTGTTGTAAGTCCTTCGCGTATTCCTGTTGTTGCATGTTTTCGGCTTCGTGAATTGCACGAGTGATAGCGCTTGAATGTTGTGCATTGTGGCGGGCAATCATCGCTCGAGAGGCAAGATGAGCTGGGATAATATTGAATCCATTACCAGTATCTCTCGATTTGAGATTCTTATATTGTAATTCTACATCGTGATGAGCATTTGCAAGTGTGCCTTTGGCATTTTGAAGATCAACGTCTAATAATTGAAGTCGGGAATTTTGAACAAGTTTTGCATTATTGTATCGTGTTTCGGAATTTGTCTCGGCCAGGGTCTTTATATCTCCTGATTCGCGACCGTAATTGTCTATACGGGTAGCTCGTGGACGACCTGCCCAGTTGGCATCAGCACGTTCAGTGTGCTTCGCACGCCATTGTTCGCGGTCTTTTTGGCGATCATAGCGCCATCTAGCATTTCTTCGCATTAACTGCCAACCCTTAGGATCTGCGATACGGCGTGCCCTCGCATTCTGCGTTCGATCTTCTGCAAATTTCCGCGTACGATCAATAATACCCTTATTAGGGTCATTAACCAGCCCGGCAATCCGTCCCAATAATCCGCCACCAAGCTTAATTAGCAGGGGAGTGATAAACAGCGGCGCAACCTGCACCAGCATTCCTAAAATAACGAGGTTAATCGAGTCGGCTGTCTGGATAATGGCTGTTGCGGCAAGTTGCGATCCACCAAAGACAACTGAGAAAGCCGGGAAAAGGAAGAGCATGGTGAAGAAAGTATCGCGCCATTTACCGAACCACTTCTCAGTATTTGGGAGCAAATAAGCGACAAATGCTAGTGGCGACAGAATGACGAGAATGATGATAATTGCTTGACGTGCTGCCAGGACGACTAGTGCGACGAGTACTGCAATGAGGGCAACTACTAGTGCGGGTAGGATAAGGAAGATCACCGTAGGACCAAAGTCAGCCACAGCGATAAAGGCGGCGGTACCACCCGCTGCAAGTAAAGTGCCTCCAGAAAGTCCAAATTCTGCGAGGCTCTCCCAGCTGGTTATCCCAGCTTCGTCCCAACTGTTTCCTTCGGTGCCGACCAGGCTATTGCGCATCGAAATAAATATATCTTGCAAAGAATACCCCAGAATGTTCGAGATATCGATCGCAATCGAACTGATAAAGTAAGACAAATTGACAAGCAGTGCGGCAATGATCAAACGTGGCAGTAGTTTTTTGAGACCGTAGCTGCTAATACCTGCACCTGTCAGCTGCGAGTAAATAATAATCAAGAAGACAATGACGAACGCGATATTCGCAAATCCCTGCATAATTTTCCAGGCTCGGTACAATGCATTGTCCTGGCCAGTTTCCACTGGGCGGACTTCAAGAAATCCGGTGAGAATGTCATATATCGCATCCATGGCGGTTGCGAGGGTAGTGGTGACGGGACAGATAATCCAGCCAAGTCCTGTATCGACATCACAGGAAGTTGTGCCCTCTGCGCCAGTTTGTGAGAAGGTAATCGGCTTTATTGCCGAAGGGTTCGTATAATTTCCCTGACCAACGTAAGTAAGATCCTTGTACGTGGCCTCTGTGGCGGTAGAAGAATCAGTATTTGCGTCAAAGTAGATCAAGCGTATCTTGCGAGCGGTGGGCGGCGATGTGCCATTGCTTGAACTGGGGTTCCCATCTGCTTGTGCGGGATCGACAAAGACATATACCTTACTGGCTGACTCAAGCCCGACATCTTTGAGGATTTCTTTATCGTTTGTCGCAAGGTACTTATTTCCTTCGTACAAAATAGCAGATCCACTCCAGCTGGCATCAGCTGCGTGGGTTGCCGGGCTGGCAAAGGTTACCCATAAGATCGCCGCAAAGATCGCGGCCAGGGCAAAAGTAAAAACGCTTCGTACGGATAGCCCTCCGCGCGAAGTGGACCTCGCAAGTTCCATATCGTTGCAATAATAGCATTTAACAGATGAAAAGTCAATGCTTACGCTGCAAAACAAATAGCTGTCCTGAACCCTTGCAACAGGGGAGAGATTCTGCTACAATACATATCCAATGATTACAGCAGAAAACAAAGCTCAGGCATTTGCCCTGACACAGACTCACAAAGACGACGTTGGTAGCCCACAGGCACAGGCGTCAGTCCTCACGACTCGTATTAAGGAAATTACCGAGCACCTAAAGACCAACAAGCACGACCACATGGCTCGTCGCGGCCTGGTTCAGATGGTGTCTCGTCGTAAACGACTTCTGAAATACCTTGAGGCAAAAGACTTCGACGCCTACAAGGCAACAGTCGCAGCACTCGGACTCCGCAAGTAAGCGGAGTTCTTTTTTATTCTGAGGGGTGAATAGGGTATAATAGAGTTATTCACTCACGCGAGGTAAGTGCTGGATAGAGCGACTCATTCCTAAAAAGAGTCCCTGTACCCGTTACTTATTCGCTCAAGATTAATACGAGTGATTAGAAAAGAGGTCCTATATGGCAACTATCAACCCTTACGGCAAGGATATTATTAAAGTTACCACTGAGTTCGAAGGTCGTCCTTTGACACTTGAAGTAAACCGCGTCGGGTTCCGTAGCACTGGCTCAGTCATGGTTACTTACGGCGATACCGTTATTCTCGGGACTGCCCAGGTCGGTACCCGACCAGTTGTTCTCGATTATTTCCCGCTCTCAATCGACTATGAAGAAAAAATGTATGCGGCTGGCAAGATCAGCGGCAGTCGTTTCATTAAGAGGGAAGGCCGTCCAAGCGACGAAGCAATCCTGATCGGTCGTATTATCGACCGCCCAATCCGCCCGCTATTTCCAAAAGGCTATCGCCAAGAGGTTCAAGTAGTCGCAAGTGTCCTTTCGATGGACCCATCATTCCGTCCTGATATGATCGCTATGATCGCAGCCAGCTCTGCGCTTATGCTAACCGGAACACCTTTCGATGGCCCTGTTTCAGGCCTCCGTATCGGCCGTGTTAATGGTGAGTTTAAGGCTTTCTTAACCCCTGAAGAACGTGAAGCGAGCGATCTTGACCTTGTGGTTGCCGGTATTGAATCGGGCATTACCATGGTTGAGGCTGGTGCTAATGAAGTCGATGAAGAAGTCGTTGCCGATGCACTTGCCTGGGCATTCGAACACTACCAACCAGCTATTAAGCTTCAAAAGGAATTGGCCGAGAAAGTTGCACCAGTTGCACAGGAGTACACCCTTGTTCTTCCAGATGAGGACATTCAAAAGGCAGTCGACGCATGGGTGCATGGCAAGCTCGGCGAAGCGGTTCGCAAGCCATACCCAGAACGCAATGAACTAATCAACCAACTTCGTTGGGCTTTCCACGAAGAAATGGGTGAAAAAATCGGTGATGAATATTCTCGTGATAAGTATGATGAAGCCTTTACCGTTGCCGTTCATAAAGATGTCCGAAATGGCATTGTTGAACACAAGGTGCGTCCAGATGGTCGCCAGTTCGATGAAATCCGTCCACTGTCAAGTGAGGTCGGTATCCTACCTCGTACTCACGGTTCATCACTATTCACACGCGGCATGACTCAAGGCATGAACATTATCACGCTTGCACCACTCAGCTACGCACAGATCGTCGATACGATGGAAGTCAGTGATGGTGAGCGTCGTTACATGCACCACTACAACGCGCCAGGCTACACTGTCGGTGAAGTGCAGCGACTCGGTGGCCCAGGCCGCCGCGAAATTGGTCACGGCTACCTCGCAGAGCGTGCCGTTATCCCAGTCCTGCCAGCCGAAGAGGATTTCCCATACGCCATTCGTAGTGTCACCGAGATCATGAGCCAGAACGGTTCAACCTCGATGGCAGCAACTTGTAGCTCGATCTTGGCACTGATGGATGCCGGTGTGCCAATCAAGGCACCAGTATCTGGTATCGCTATGGGCCTCATTATGGACGGCGACACTGCACACATTCTGTCTGACATCGCTGATGCCGAAGACTTCGCTGGCGACATGGACTTCAAGTCTGCTGGTACCGCCGATGGTATCACGGCTCTCCAAATGGACATGAAGGTTCACGGTTTGCCAGTTGAAATTCTACGAGAAGCACTTCTGACCGCTAAAAAGGGTCGTGCACACATTCTCGAGCACATGTTGACGACACTTGCGCAGCCGCGCGAAAAACTCAGTCCATATGCACCACGCATTGAGAAGATCAAGATCAACCCAGAGAAGATCGGCGCAGTGATCGGCAAGGGCGGGGAAGTGATTAACAAGATTACCGCTGAAACTGGTGCTGAAATTGACATCAAGGACGACGGTTTGATTACCGTTGCCGCGACTGATACTGCCGCTATCGAAAAAGCGCTCGAATGGATCCGTGCCCTGACTGAAGAGCCAGAAGTTGGCAAGATTTACGAAGGTAAGGTCGTCAGTATTAAAGAGTTCGGCGCATTCGTTAATATCATGCCTGGCACTGACGGTATGGTGCATATCTCTCAGCTTTCAAACGAACGTGTCGAGAAGGTAGAAGATGTTCTTAAAGAAGGCCAGATTGTCAAAGTGAAACTGATCGGTATCGATGATCGTGGTCGTCTGAGCCTGAGCCTCAAAGACGCTCAGTAACACAAGCAGTATGGCCAGGCTCCTCACTGACCTGTATACTGTACGTATATAGAATAGTAAGGAGAAAACTTATGAACCCGGACACAAACCAGACCCCTGAATCGAATCCAACAACGCCACCTATGACACCTCCACAGACTCCACCTGAGAGTACTCCTGTGGTTGAGCCAAATATGCCGGCTGTTGATGCGCAACCAGTTGCTCCACTCGGTACTCCCACACCTTCAATAACTGCTCCATCATCACCAGCGCCGACTCCAGCTGCTACTGGAAGCTCAAAAAAGCGAATGATTATCCTCGTCGCTCTGGCAGTTGTCCTGGCAATCGCACTTGGTGTGTTTGTCTTCATTTCTTTCTTTTAGTACAAGATGGCTATACAAAACAAGCAATCTCAACTTGATCAAATCGCGGCAGATATTCGTAGTAAGAATATCTGTCCAGATTTGGCCGAGCAAGCGACGAATCTTGTGATGGGTGATGGCAATCTTGATGCTGACATCGTTTTTATTGGTGAAGCACCAGGCAAGAATGAGGACCTGCAAGGTCTTCCGTTCGTCGGTGCGGCTGGAAAATTTCTTAATGAAATGTTAGCTGCGGCTGGGATGGAACGAAAAGATGTGTACATCACGAACATCGTAAAGTACCGCCCACCGAATAACCGTGACCCATCACCAGAGGAAAAAGCTGCTTTTTGGCCATATTTACTCAAACAACTACAGATTATTAACCCGAAAGTTGTGATCACCTTGGGCCGTCACAGTATGGAATATTTCTTGCCTGGCATGAAAATAGGGGAAGTTCATGGAGAAGCCAAGCGCATTCAGTTTGGTGATCATAAAATTGTGATTATGCCTTTATTTCACCCGGCGGCTGCGCTGTATAACGGCAGCTTACGCCAGACTTTGATTGATGACTTCCTAAAGGTTCCAAAAGTCATAGAGCAACTCGATACCTTGCCAAATAAGAGGTGATCTGCTACACTAAGACCACTTGAACGGAGAGGGTACTCGGTAACTCTCGAATAAATCTTCTCCATCTCGAATTTGTTATAAACATTATTTTCAAAAATTAAGGAGAAAATATAACTATATGGGTCAACAAAGACTCTCATCGCCTAAAGGTGATGACCAATCAAAAAACCCGCGGAACAATCCGCGTCCAAAACCAAATAACACGGTACTTGCCAACACGCAAACGCGTCGTGGTGAGGTGTTCCGTGCACAGCGTCGCACCAGCGAAGATGTCAATCTCCGCGCTTCGCAGCACATCATTAATGTCCCTGTAAACAAGTCTGTCTTTAACGGTCTTGGCGGACGTCAGTTTAGCCTGGTTGAACAAAAGAAGCAGCCAAAAACGGCTGGTCCAAAGCTTCGCGTCATTCCTATTGGTGGACTGGGCGAAATGGGTATCGGCAAGAACATGATGGCGATCGAATATGATAATGACATTATTGTCATCGACATGGGATTCCTGTTCCCAGGTGCCGATTACCCAGGCATTAACTACATCGTGCCAGATATCTCGTATCTGCTCGAGAACAAACACAAGATTCGTGGTGTTATCTTCACCCATGGACACCTCGACCACATTGGTGCAGCTCGCCACCTATTGGCGCAGCTTGAAGCACCTGTTTACGCGAGTAAATTTACGCTTGCCATGGTGCAAAGAACCATGGAAGAGTCAACCGACGGCTTTACCCCTGAATACAATGAAATCGATCCTGAAAAGCACGAAACTGTGAAACTCGGCGACAGCTTTGAAGTCGAATTGGTTCGTGTCTGTCACTCGATTCCCGACGCTTCGGCAGTGGTTGTCCGTACGCCAGTAGGAAACTTGCTTGATACCGGTGACTGGCGTTTTGAAGATAATCCAGTTGATGGTGTAAAGTTTGACCTCGAACGTTTGACTGAAATCGCTACCAAAGAAGGCTTCCTTCTGATGATGAACGAAAGCACTAACTGTGAAGACGAAGGAACCCACCAGCATGGTGAGTTCGATGTCAAAGAGAGTATGGGCCAGATTATGGACAAGAATCCAGAAAAGCGCATCATCATCTCGACCTTCTCGTCTCAGCTGCACCGTCTCCAGATCATCATGGAAGAAGCTGCCGCACACGGCCGTAAGGTCGCGATTGCTGGCTACAGCATGATCCAGAACGTCGAAGTAGCGCTTCGCACGGGTACCATCAAGGTACCAAAAGACACTATTGTGAAGATGGAAGATGTCGTCAAACTACCTGATAGTAAAGTGATCGTCCTTTGTACCGGTTCACAGGGTGAGTTTAACGCCGTTCTTAACCGAATGGCCAGCGGTTCACACCGTTTCTTGAAAGTGAAAAACACAGACGTTATTGTCTTTAGTTCAAGTAGTATTCCAGGAAACGAAAAGTATATCGTTCGGACCATTGATGGTCTGATGCGAGAGGGAAGTGATGTCGTGCAAGACCGCAAGACCCACCTCTACGGCGTTGGTCGTATTCACCTTTCAGGTCACGGCTACTACGATGACCACGTCAAACTGATCAATGCGATTAACCCAAAGTACTACATGCCGATCCACGGTGAATTCCACATGTTGGTTCACAACGCTGAGTTGGCTGAAAAAGAATGTGGCATTAGCCGCGATAACATCTTTGTCTGTGACGCTGGTGATGTGATTGAATTTACACACGACGGTGCTGCCAAGCGTGCCGGCCGCGTTCCTGTGGGCGGTATTATGTACGACGATTCAGGTGCGATTGTATCCGAAGTTGTCCTCAAAGACCGCATCCACATGGCCAGCGAAGGTATGTTTGTGGTCGTTCTGACGGTGTCAAAGGGAAGTGGGCGATTGCTCACCAGCCCTGATATCATCTCTCGCGGCTTCATTTACCTGCGTGATAGCGAAGAGTTGATGGGTATCATCCGTCAATACTTGAAGCAAAAAATTGCTCGCTCATTCAACGGCCGACGCGTCGACCTCGATGTGATGAAGAAGGAAATCAAGGATGAGATTACTCACGTTCTGTATGATCAGACTCGCCGCACTCCAATCGTGATCCCTGTGATCAATGAAATCGGTGGTGGCGGTGGCGGCAAGCAAGACGGTGGCCAGCGCGGTGAACACCAGGGCCAGCGTCCACAGCGGTTTAATAACCGTCCACAACAAGGTGTCCAGGCTGAAGGACCAGCCCCAGAAGCTCCTGAGCGCCCGGCTCCAAAAAAGTTTCCAGCACCAGTCGTCCCAGATATTGAGACGGTTGAACCAAAGTTGGTTCCAGAGACTGAGAACCGCGGGTATTAGTCTCAACCGCTGAATGAATAGTCCGCTTCGGCGGACTTTTTCATATCTATGTACCTCTGACCATAAGCGGCTTGCAAAATGTAGTAAATTTTGCTATAATATTGGTATCAAATACCGCCTAAACAGATTATAATGATAAAGATTATGGCAAAAAGAAAAAGACGAACATACAAGAAGGCATCAAAACAGGTTGCCGCACAGCATCACTTACCAGTAGGGTTCTGGGCACAGGTTGGTGCGCTTGTTTTAATAGCGTTCTCATTTTTACTTGTCCTCGGTTGGTTCCACATCGGTGGGCCGATTCTTGATTGGTTGTATCAGGCTGCTCTCAACAGCATTGGTTACGCCGTCTATGTAGTACCTCTCTTATTTATCTATGTCGCGGTTGAGGTCTTCCGCGCCGAAGAGAACCGCCTTCCACTGGCTATGAAGATCGCCACTGGCGTCTCACTTGTGTGGTTTGCGGGCTTGTTTGGTCTACTAAAGAATGCCGATGGTAAGACGACGGGCGGCTTTATCGGTGACCTCGCTAATAGTGGCCTGTTGATGCTTGTGAATGGGGGGGTCGCGGCCTTCATCTACATTATGCTGATCATCATTACGGCCTTATTCATCATCCGTGTCTCACCATTTACGATTATCAAGAAAATCTGGGAACTGGCGCGTCGCGATACCAGCGAACAGGAGGCAAATGTGAACGTCATGCGTAGCGCCGCTGCTCTAGATGCGCCGAAATCTACTATCGCTGACTTTAAATTGAATGCCGGTGTCCCAACGATGGATGGGAATGACAAGACTTCACGTACCTCAAGCTTCAAGAATGCGACACCACATGACAAAGCTGCCGAGGCGCAGGCCGCACTGGTCACGGTCAGTGACCCTAACTGGAAAGCGCCAAGCGTCGATCTGCTTGAAAAGAAACAGTCGCCAGCCGATGCTGGTGACGTGCAGCAGAATGCCCAGATCATCAAGGATACCCTTGGTGAATTCGGTATTGATGTCGATATGGAGGGCGCCAACATTGGGCCAAAGGTCACTCAATATACCCTGCGACCACCAAGTGGCGTCAAGTTGGGCCGTATTACTGCGCTTGAAACAAATATCGCCCTCAACCTTGCGGCGCAATCACTTCGTATGGAAGCGCCAATTCCTGGCCAAAAAGCCGTTGGTATCGAAGTACCGAACCGTAAAGCGGCCGATGTTCGCTTGCACTCAATCTTGACGAGTCCACAGTGGAGCGGCAGTTCTGAACCGTTGGCGTTTGCAATTGGTAAGGATATCGCTGGCCAGGCCACGTTAGGTGAACTAAACAAGATGCCCCACCTTTTGATTGCTGGTCAGACTGGGTCGGGTAAGTCGGTCATGATTAATACGCTGTTAACAAGCCTCTTGTATCACAACAGCCCGAGTGAAATGAAACTGATCTTGGTGGACCCAAAACAGGTTGAAATGGCGCCGTATGAAGATATTCCACACCTTTTGACCCCTGTCATCACCGAGCCTGAAAAGACGATTAGCGCCCTCAAATGGGCCGTTAACGAGATGGAGCGTCGCTACAAGCTCCTCGCCGAGCACAAGGTTCGTGACATCGCCACCTACAACGCCATGATCCGCTCAGGCAGTAAAAAGGTCGTCGTTAAAGACGAAGAGGGTCACGATCAGCAACACCAAGAAGGCGCTATGCCGTATGTCGTGATTGTGATTGATGAGTTGGCCGACCTGATGATGGCAGCAGCTCGCGATGTCGAAGCCTTGATTGTCCGTTTGGCCCAAAAGGCTCGTGCTGTTGGTGTGCACCTGGTGCTCGCGACTCAGCGCCCATCTGTCGATGTTATTACCGGTCTGATTAAGGCTAACGTGCCGGCGCGTATTGCCTTTACCGTTGCTTCACAAATTGACTCACGAACCATTCTTGACCAGGTTGGTGCTGAAAAGCTCCTGGGTCAAGGTGACATGCTACTCCTGACACCAAGCATGAGCAAACCAAAGCGTATCCAGGGTGCGTGGGTGACCGATGAAGAAGTCGTGAAAATCACTGATCACCTCCGTATGCAGTCGCCTCCACAGTACAACGATGAAGTGGTCAGTCAACCAGTAACCTTGAATGGTAAAGGCGGAGTCGTGATGGACTTTGACGGCGGCGGTGACGATGATATGTACCGCGACGCCGTCCGCTGTGTGATTGATGCCGGCAAAGCAAGCGCCAGTCTCTTACAGCGTCGTCTGCGCGTTGGCTACGCTCGTGCAGCTCGCTTGATTGAACAAATGGAAGAGCAGGGGATTATCGGCGCTGCCGACGGTGCACGACCTCGTGACGTCCTTGTGAGTAGCTTTGACGACGTGTTTAGTAGTGGGACTGCTGGCAATCCTGATGATGAAGAACTCGGTTAAGTTAATCTCAAATTAATAGGACCTGTTTATACTGAGCTTCAGGTGAGCGCGCCTTGCGCTAACAGAGGAGGTAGGGTATAATAACAGAGATACTAACTCAAGCTTGTATGGAATAAGTATAAGCATCCGAACACTTCGGATTCCAAAAGGAGAAAACGTGAAAGAATATGAACTTACCGTTCTGATTCACCCTGATCTGGAAGCAGATCTCGAGACGCCACTGACAAAGGTCCGTGACATCATCAAAAACGCCGGTGGTACCATCGTGCGTGAAGACAACTGGGGCAAGAAAAAGCTTGCATACCCAATCAAGCGCGAAGATTTCGCTGTCTACGTCTACATGGACCTAGAATTGCCAAGCGAAGCACCGCTCAAGATTAGCAATACATTTAACATTACTGACGAAGTCTTGCGTTACCTTCTGGTAACCGTGGACGAAAAAGCTCGCCGTGCACTTGAAGAAGAGGCAAAGCGAGTCAAACCTTCAGAGGACAGTAAAGAAGAGGAGTAGGGATATGGCCAAGAGTATTAACCAAGTCATTTTGATGGGGCGCCTCACCCGCGACCCAGAACAGCGCACTACCAGTACTGGTAAGGTAATCGCAAACTTTAGCATTGCGGTTGATCGTGGTGGACAAGACGATGCTGCTGATTTCTTTGAAATCACTGCTTGGGAAAAACTCGGCGAACTTGTGATGCAGTACCTTGGAAAAGGTCGCCGCGTCCTGGTTCAGGGCCGTCTCCGCCAAGATAGCTGGGACGACAAAGAGACTGGCAAAAAGCGCTCACGCGTTGAAGTAACCGCGACTGATGTGACCTTCCTTGATGGTCCGAGTGACGGCGCTGGCAACTCTGGTCAAGCAAGCGCTCCTCGCGCTGCTGCCCCTAGCAAAAAATCTGATGATGTTGTCATTGAAGACATCGAAGACAAACCAATTGATTTAAGTGAAATTCCATTCTAGGAGAATATGATAATGAAACGACAGAAAAAAGATACGCCCGCTTATTTTGACTATAAAGACGTCAAAACGCTGCAGCGATTCATCAATATTTACGGACAGATCGAACCAATCGGCAAGACTGGCCTGAGTGCAAAACAACAGCGCCAACTAGCTGTTGCGATCAAGCGTGCTCGTCACCTTGCATTACTACCATTCGTCTCACAAGGATAAGAGAGTATGGGGTTTTACCAACCAACTGATCTTAAAAAAGGCACAGTCGTCCAGATTGACGGCAAGCCTTTTAAGGTTATCGACTACAACCAAAAGGTTATGGGTCGCGGTGGCAGTATCGTCAACGTCAAACTCAAGAACGTCATCGATGGCAGTGTGATTCCAAAGACCTTTAAGGGTCAGGATAAGATTGAAACAGCTGAAGTCACCAACCAAGCGGTCCAGTACCTCTACAACGACGGTGCAAGCTACCATTTCATGGATCCAAACAGTTTCGAGCAATTCCAGCTTCCCGCTGACGTTGTCGAAGAAGCTAAGGGCTACCTCAAAGAAGGTGACAACCTGAGTCTACAATTTTTTGATAACCGCGTGATTAACGTTGAACTTCCAAAGAATGTATACCTCGAGGTAACGTATTCAGAAGACGTTGTGAAAGGCGACACTACCAGTAGTGTTCTGAAAGATGCAACACTTGAAACAGGCATGGTAGTAAAAGTTCCCGCCTTTATCAAAACAGGTGACGTTATCTCTGTCGATACGAGCACTGGCGAGTACCGCGAACGAAAGAAAGACTAGTCGTGGAAAAGAAGCGTCTCGACGCTGAATTGACTCGATTGGGTCTCACCCCAACGAGATCTCAGGCTGAGAGTTGGATCAAACTAGGCAAAGTAACGGTCGATAACCAGGTGATTACAAAGCCTGGTTATTTTGTGCGCCCGAACTCAGATATCAAACTAAATGTCCGCGATCAATACGTTAGTCGTGCAGGCCTCAAACTTGCCAGCGTCGCGCAAATCCTGAAACTCGATTTTCGCGACAAAATCGTCCTTGATGTTGGCAGTAGTACTGGCGGTTTTACGGACTACGCACTGCAAAATGGTGCCAAAAAAGTCTATGCGATAGATGTGGGAACTGACCAGCTCCACCCGAGCCTTCATGACCACCCACAGATTGAATTACACGAAAAAACCGACATCCGGGACTTTCATATGAATGAAAAGCCGCAGATCGTTGTTATCGATGTATCGTTTGTTAGCTTACGTGAGATTTTGCCGCATATCGCGCGAGAACTGGCTGACGAAGATACTCAAATCGTCGCCATGGTGAAACCACAGTTTGAAGCTGGCCGCGATCAGACACACAAGGGCGTTATCAAGAATGATGCAGTCCGTCGTCAGATCCTCAAAGATTTTGAGGAGTGGACGAAGGACTACTTCTTTACGGTAGACAAGCGAGATAGTGATGTCAGCGGTGCCAAGGGGAATCAAGAACGGTTTTATTTACTGACATTAAAGCGAAATTCAACCACATCTCCAGGTCGCATCACGTAGTCACGGCCTTCGGTGCGTAGCTTGCCGGCGGCCTTTGCTCCCGCTTCGCTGCCAGTCTCGACTAAGTCGTCAAAATCAACAATGGCGGCGGCGATAAAGCCTTTTTCAAAATCGGTGTGAATCACCCCAGCGGCTTGGGGAGCAGTCGAACCTGCACGAATCGTCCAGGCGCGGATCTCCTTTGGACCAGCAGTGAGGTAGCTTTGGAGGCCAAGCGTCTTGTAGGCGACGCGTGCCAGCTGGGATAGACCAGACTCTTCGACGTTATAGGCAGACAATAACTCCTGGGCATCAGCGTCGGCAAGGCCTCGTAATTCCTCTTCGAGCTTGGCGCAGATAAAGATGCTCTGGGCAGGGGAGACAAGCTCGGCCAGAGACTTCTTTTTGTCCTCATCACCGAGGGTAATCTCATCAACGTTAAAGACATAGATAACGGGCTTGGCACTGAGGAGTTGAAGTTCTTGAATAACTTCTGTGTTCACATCGTAGACCTCTGAAGCGAGCTTGCCAGACTCGAGGGCGGTCTGTAATTTCTTTAATTCCTCGATCGTACCGCGAACTGCGGCCGGGTTGCTTTTTAGTTCTTTTTCAAGCTTTGGCAGCGCGCGTTCAATGCTTTGCAGGTCAGCCAAGATTAATTCGGTATTAATCGTTTCAATATCTTTTTTGGGATTGATTTGATCAGAGACGTGAATAACGTCGCTATCCTCAAAGGCACGCACTACATGGACAATCGCATCACACTCGCGAATATTGGCGAGGAATTTATTGCCCAAGCCTTCGCCCTTACTGGCACCAGCGACCAGCCCGGCGATATCAACAAAGGTGACAGTGGCAGGAATAACTTTCTGCGCGCCGTACATTTTTTGTAATACATCTAAGCGCTCATCAGGAACGGCAATAATACCAGTATTCGGCTCAATCGTCGCGAAGGGGTAGTTAGCGGCTAGGATATTATTATCGGTGAGTGCATTAAAAAGCGTCGATTTCCCGACGTTTGGAAGGCCGATAATTCCAATAGAAAGTGACATACCTCTAGTAATTGTATCAGATCAGTTGCCAGACCTCTATCCCTAGAATATACTGGCTGTATGACGCTTATGATTGAAAATAGCAGAAGGGATAAGTAAGGGTGGCTGGACTGCGATCGAAGAAGACTATATTGATAGTGATCATTGCCATTATATTAATCGCGGCTGGTACGGTGACGGCTTATGTTTTGCTTCGTCCGAAGGACACTGTCGAACAGGCGAGTCAAACTCAGCCGGAAACAGAGGCACCGGTCATAAATGCAACATCACAAAAGGCTCAAACACTAGCCGCTGAAGGTAATACCAAAGAGGCATATAGTTTGCTCAACAAAGAAATTGAGAATACTACAAGTGGAGAAGTAAAATCGGAACTTTATAGTACCAAAGCAGTGATAGCTTCGTCTGATCCAAATGCGGGAACCGACACTGCACTCGAATATGCACTACAAGCCGATCAGGCAGCACCGACTGCGAGCACGGCCGCCTTTGTCGCCTATCTTTACGAGACAAAGGGTGATATTGCCAATGCGATTCGTTACTATGAGCTAGCCCGCGATAGGGATGCACAAGAAACCGCCCAATTCTTGAGTGAAAATCCGGACGTGACACGCGAGGGTCTGGGTGATGGCGCATATTATACGAGTAAGATCGAGGCATTACAGAATGGGTAAGGTGCACCAACGTTTTATTCTGGTCTCTCGCCGTATTGCCATTATTCTTATTTTGTTATTGGCGACTATTGTTGGGCCTCTATTGAACGATCAGGAAGCCGCAGCGATTTTCCACCGTGGTACCGATTATTTTTCAGGAGCAAGTCCGCGGTACCTAGGTTACAACGAATGTAACATTAAAAGCGATGGCTATCATGGTGGTGCGAGCCATAACAACTTTATTAACGCAGTACGTGAAGCCGAGAGCCGACCTTACAATGCATATAACTGTTACGGACTTGATGCTATCGGTGCTCGCTACGTTGTTCATACCATGCTAGGGCGTGGTGTGCAGTATAATGCTGGTAAGAAATGGGAACGTATTTCAGCGGCCGATTGGGCTGAGTTCGATCGACGCGTCAGAACTACTACAATGAGTGTTGAAGCAAGGCAATACAATGCAAACGGTTGTCTGGGCTCGGCGATAAGTTTTAATCGAGAAGACGTAAATCAGTATTTTGAGCCAAATTGCAACAATACGTATACGGCTGTTGTCTTTAGGGTAAATGGCAGTATCGTCTATATCGTCGATACCCGTTGTATGAATCCTGTCGGTGATTATTCAGGTCCACCATCGGTTGATTTCAACCTCAACCCATCAATTACCAGTAACAGTTCTTCGATTAGCGAAGGTGGTGGTAGTACGGTCAACCTAACCCCAACAGTCAATAACACTGGTGCAACCGCTAGTACCAACGCTCAGTGGCAGGTGAATACCTTCCGCGTCAACCCTGGGCTACCTGTTCCAGGTGCTGGCGAGAATGGCAGTACGCCACAAGCACATTATGGCAACGGCGCAACCTCTATTGCTAACGGCACGGGAGTTTTCCAGAGAGGGGTGAGTCCGCCGTTGCCGGTTGGGCCTCAGACGCTGGGTGACTACCCTGTCGGCACGAGGATATGTTATGCGCTTTCGGTGCAGCCCGCCACGCAGAGCAATGGGAATTGGCGACATAGTACGCCGTTCTGTGTGACCATCGCCAAAAAACCAAAGGTTCAGGTCCTGGGTGGTGACCTGTGGGTTGGCAAGGGTGGAGTGTCGAATGTCCAAACCTCGACTTCTACAAAAACAATTAGCAGTGAAAGTCGCATTTTTGGAAGCTGGGGTGAGTATGGGCTGGTTGTTTCAGGTTCGATCGCAGGCATGGCGTCTGGAGCAGGCTACAGTGGCGGCTCGACTGCAACTAGTGCTTTTTGTGATGTGAGCTTCTTGAGCTTCACGAATACGGGCACTAATACGACCTGTAATGCGAGTACACCAAAAGGTGGCTATAGAACACAGCAACAGCTTCCAGACATCAGCTCGCGACTGATTGCTCGCACTCCTCTAGGAGCAAATCCTACATGGAATGTCGCGGCGGCTCAGAGTGATGTGTATTCGGCTACCGGAACAGTGTCCTTGACGAGTAGCGGCCCTATTGGTAAGGGTAAGTGGGTGATTATTAATGCACCAACTGCAACGGTGATCATTCGTGACAATATCGTCTACACCGGTGAGACGCTGACAACTATTGATAATATTCCTCAGGTGGTGATTATTGCTGATCAGATACGGATTGAAGGCGATGTCACCCAAGTCGATGCTTGGCTGATTGCTTCAGGAACGACGGGAAATATCGTCACTTGTACTGATGTTGCGAATGTCACGCAATTGAATGCGGGCAACTGTAGTAATCGATTGACCGTTAATGGCCCAGTTATGGCACGGCATCTTTATCTGTACCGCACGGCTGGCTCGGGTACAGGGGCAAGTAGCGGCGCGCCAGCCGAGGTATTCAACCTTCGCCCTGACGCTTATTTGTGGGCAACAGCTTACTCGGCGACGGCAGGACGTTTACAGACGATTATGACCACCGAGCTTCCTCCTCGTTTTTAAGTAGTAAATCACCTTGCTTTTACGCTTATGCTTTCGGTATAATGATAGGCAATATGGCATTACGTGGCGTGGGCGACTTCTTTGCTCTAGATATAGGAACGAATGCTGTGCGAGTGGTACAGCTTTCTTCAACGGGTCCTGACAGTTGGAGCCTGGAACACTTTGGGTACGCCCCTCTAGACGAGAAGACTGCTAACAGTTCTTCGCCTGAAAGTCTTCGCCGTCTCGGCGAGGTGATCATGACTGCAGTAGGGCAGAGTGGCATTAAAACAAGAAACGTTGTGATTGGGCTGCCTTCGAGTAAGACGTTTACGACAGTGATTGAGGTGCCAATCATGCCAGAGACCGAACTAAAGAGCACTATCAAGTATCAGGTTGATCAATACATTCCGATGGCAGTCAATGAAGCCAAGGTAGATTGGGCACTACTTGGCACTTCTTTGCATGATCCAAAGATGCAGGAGGTCTTGATTGCCAGTACAGCCAATAGCTACGCCGAAGAGCGACTGGAGTTCATCGAAGGTCTGGGCTTGAATGTGATTGCGTCTGAACCTGATCCACTGGCTATGATTCGCTCGTTGCTTCCATCGGGTATTCCTGATGCACGTTTGATTATCGATGTCGGTGAAATGTCGACTGATCTGGCAATTACCTTTGGCGACACGCCGCGCTTAGTTCGTACGATTCCAACCGGTATTCGCTCACTGATTAAAGCAGCGGTCCAGAACTTAAACGTTCAAGAAGACCAGGCCCGACAGTTCATTTTGAAATTTGGTCTCGCACCAGATCGTTTGGAAGGTCAAGTTTACCGCGCGATTGAATCAACGCTTGATAACTTTGCGGTCGAGCTGACAAAGTCGATCAAGTTCTTCCAGACGCGCTACCCGAATACGCCAGTTGGAGGCATTCTGTTGTCTGGCTACAGTGCAATCGTCCCACAGTTCGGTGACTACGTGACCGCAAAGACCGGTATTCCGTCTTCAATTGCTAATCCATGGCAAAAGGTGAGCGTCTCGCAGACTGACCAGCAGCAATTGATGACAATCGCTTCTGAGTTTGCGACTGTGATTGGTTTGGCCGAGCGAAGGAACAAGCTATGATTGAAATCAACCTTATCCCTGACGTCAAGCAAGAGCTGATCAAAGCTGAGCGGGTTCGTTCAGTCGTGATTTCTTTCTCGATCCTCACAGGTATTATTGCACTGGCGGTTGTCGCGCTTTTGGCTGCTTATGTCTTTGGTGTTCAAACGGTACGCAGTGCCTTGGCTGATGATAATATCAAAAAAGGGAGCGAACAGCTGGCAAGTGTCGAGGATCTTTCTAAGGTGCTGACGATTCAGAACCAGTTATCGATGATCTCTGAATTGAATGATCAGAAAAAAATTGATTCACGCATCTTTGATGTATTATCGGCAGTTATTCCGCCGGCACCGAATGATGTTCAGATATCAAATCTGTTAATCGATGCTGAGTTGTCACAAATATCGCTCGAAGGTCAGACCCGTGCATACGACGTACTCGAGGTGTTTAAGAAGACTGTCGATGGTGCTGTCATTACCTATACAGAGGATGATGAGAGTAAGGAAGTAAAACTTGCTTCAAACATCAGTACTTCTGATATTAGCTATGGCGAGGATACGACGGGCGCAAAGGTATTGCGTTTTACCTTGCGATTTAATTACGCTCAAGAGCTCTTTTCTCCAACTGTCCCAGCAATTGTGATCAAGTTGATTAATGAGGGTAACGTCACCGACTCATACCTAGGGATTCCAAAAAGTATCTTTGCACCGCGAGCGGTTGATACCGAACAGACAGGAGGAACGCAGTAATGCAACCAACTAATAATGCAGCACTTCGCAAGCGTACTCAAATTGCCAAGGCAAATCGTACTATGTTCCTGTGGATTGCGGCTGGTTCGGTGATTGTTGGCTGTGCTTTGGTCGTCGCTTATTTCCTCGGTCAAAAATTGATCTATAACGAACGAGTATTAGCCGAAAAAGAAAAAACTGTCGCAATTCTCAAGAGCAACAACGAGGTTATTCCCGAGCTAGAGACTCAGGTTCGCGTTCTCGACACGAACACTGCCCTTAAATCGGTCCTCGCGAGTGATGACGATCAGACCATTCAGGTAATCCTCGATGCTTTACCGGCTGATGCGAACTCGCTGGCACTCGGTGCATCACTCCAGAACAAACTATTAGCAGGTATCCCAGGGCTTACGATTGAATCATTGCAAGTTGACCCTGTCGTTGGGGTTGAATCCTTGTCTGACATCAATGCGAACGAGCAGGATGCTTCAGCTGGTGTGTCTGGCAATCAGATTACTTTCCAATTCTCAGTCAACGGCAGTCCAGAGGCCTTGAAGCAAGTACTGACTAATCTCGAGCGTTCGATTCGTGCGATTGATATTCTGTCGCTCAGAATTGAGAGTCAGGGTAACAAGCAACTTATGTCGGTTCAGGCTCGGGCCTTTTATGAGCCGGCCAAAACGATTGAGTTAACTGATAAGGTGGTGCAGTGATGAAAAAGACCGATATAGCAATGATTGTCCTTATCGCCTCGGTGAGCATCCTTGTTTCATTCTTTGCCACCCAAGCAATTTTTGGTGGGGCTGAGAGTGAAAGTGTAAAGGTGAAAACCGTTGAGAAGATTAATGCCGACATTGTCGAGCCTGACCCAGCCATCTTTAATGAAAATGCGATTAACCCAGCAGTCGAAGTACAAGTCGGCTCGGGCAGTCAGTAAGGGGCTTCTCGCAATGGCACTCTTGACCGATGATATCCAGGGAAAATTAGTCAAACTACTGGTCGATGAAGGTTTGGTGGCAAGCGACGTCTTAAAATTGGCGGAAGATACAGCTGTTAAGACTAACAAGCCACTGTTCAGCCTGTTGACCGATCAGAACATAGTTGATGATGAATTATTAACCCATGCGATTGCCCAGGTGTCTGGTGTCCCTTATGTCAATCTGACGAACACAATTATTGATCAGAATATCTTGGCGTTGCTGCCCGAAGACATTGCCGAACGTTTCATGGCTGTTCCTCTGGCAGAGGTTCAAAATCGTCTGGCCGTTGCCATGATCGATGCCAATAACGTCCAGGCAGTGGACTACTTGGCGAATCGTATCCAACGGCCATTGAAGGTATTTATGGCCTCAGAAGCCGGTGTGCGTCACGTCCTCGACCAATATCGTACCGACCTCTCGAGTGTCGACAAGGCTGCCGAGGTGTCACAAGAAGAGGCTAAGGCCGACGAAGCCAGTGATGTAAAGACGATCGTTCAAGATTCACCGATTTCGCAGGCGCTCAGTAAGATCCTGGAATATGCTATTAAGTCTCGTGCCAGTGATATTCATGTCGAACCGCTCGAGAATGCCCTCAAGATTCGTTGTCGTGTTGATGGTGTGTTACGCGAGGTCATGCAGCTACCAAAGAGCATTGAACCAGCGCTTGTTAGTCGCGTGAAGATTCTTGCCAACCTAAAGATTGACGAACATCGCGTGCCACAAGACGGTCAGTTCACGGTGAAGATTGCTGGAAAAGAGGTAGACCTTCGTATTGCTATTAGCCCAGTGGTATGGGGTGAGCAGATCGTGATTCGATTGCTCGACAAAACAGGAAATTCGTTCGATATTGAAGAAATGGGCTATGCTGGACGGGCGCTACGGGTGATTCGCCGTGGAGTGAAACGTCCGAACGGTATGGTGCTGACCTCTGGGCCAACTGGATCAGGTAAGTCGACTAGTCTTTATGCTTTGATTAAAGAAATTAAGAACGATACGGTCAATATTGTGACGCTTGAAGACCCTGTCGAGTACAAGATGGAGGGCGTAAACCAGATCCAGGTTAATGCTGATGTTGGTTTGACCTTTGCTAACGGTCTGCGATCCATCTTGCGTCAGGATCCTGACGTCGTGATGGTGGGGGAGATTCGTGATGCCGAAACGGCCGCCTTGGCGGTGCAGGCAGCCCTGACGGGCCACCTAGTCTTTAGTACGCTTCACACAAACTCTGCTGCGGGGGTGTTGCCGCGTCTCCTTGATATGAACGTCGAACCATTTTTGATTGCGAGTACCGTGAACACAATTATTGGTCAGCGATTGGTGCGTCGAGTCAGTCCAAAACACGAAACCTATCAGTCATCGCCAATAGAAACGCAGAACATTATGGCGACGGTCGGGCATCTATTGCCGAAAACCCAGGCCGATGTCGCCAAAGTTTCTGCTGATTTAGGCTACAAAGACCTTCCTTTGGCGGGCCAAAGCGCTTATACTTTGGTAAGAGGTATTGATAGTCCTCAGACGCCGCATGGCTACAGTGGTCGTGCTGGGATCTACGAAGTGATGGATGTAAACAGTGATATTCAAAAATTGATTATCTCTCACGCCACCAGTTCCGAGATTCAACGCTTGGCTGTCTCGCAGGGGATGATCACGATGCGTCAGGATGGCTATCTCAAAGCACTCACAGGACTGACGACCCTTGAGGAAGTTAATCGCGTCACGTCTGATACGGCATAAAAGGTGGAGAACATATGCAGAACCAAGAACTAAGAATCGAAGTATTACTAGAAGAAGTCGTCAAGCGTAAGGCTTCTGACCTTCACTTACAGGTGGGTTTGCCACCGATGCTCCGTATCGACGGTGCTTTGGTACCAATCGCTGGCTTTAACCCGCTTGATGAAGCGGGGATTGAGACGCTTATTTTCGCCATTCTCGACCAGGATCAACGCCAGATTCTTTTGAAGGACAAGGAGTTCGACTTTAGCTTTGCTTTTGGAACACTTGGACGTTTCCGTGTGAACGCTTTTCATGAACGTGGCAATTTGGCAGCGGCGCTCCGTTTGATCCCTAATGAAATCAAGTCGATCACCGAGCTGGGATTGCCAAATGTAGTATTGAATTTTGCTGATTATCCACGTGGGCTTGTGTTGATTACTGGCCCAACAGGAAGTGGTAAGTCGACAACTTTGGCGGCGCTTGTCGATAAAATCAACACCGAGCGTTCAAACCACATTATTACCATCGAAGACCCAATTGAATTTACGCACAAATCAAAGAAATCAGTCGTCGTCCAGCGTGAAGTCCACTATGACACCTATAGCTTCTCGGCGGCGCTTCGTTCCAGCCTTCGTCAGGATCCAGATGTTGTGCTCATCGGTGAGATGCGTGACCTCGAGACTATCTCGGCAGCAATTACGATCGCTGAAACGGGACACTTGGTGTTTGCAACGCTTCACACCAACTCAGCGGCACAATCGATTGACCGTATGATTGACGTCTTCC
Source organism: Candidatus Microsaccharimonas sp. (assembly GCA_049296095.1). Taxonomy (GTDB): domain Bacteria; phylum Patescibacteriota; class Saccharimonadia; order Saccharimonadales; family Saccharimonadaceae; genus Microsaccharimonas. The sequence continues at coordinate 448,928 of JBAQRV010000001.1, read as the reverse complement.
CGCCACACCAACAGCCACAGATTCGGGCACAACTTTCAAACATCCTCATGGCGATTGTGTCACAGCGTTTGATTCCATCAATCGGTGGGGGACGAGTTGCCGCGGCTGAAATCCTGGTCGCCAACCCAGCGGTTCGTAATATTATTCGTGAAGGTAAGGCGCATCAACTCGACGCCATTATTCAAACTGGCGCTGACCAAGGTATGCAGACAATGGACCGTACCCTTGTCAGCCTTGTACAGGCCGGTACCATTACGTATGACAGTGCCCGTGAGTTTGCCGTTGACTTAACCGAATTTGAAAGGCTGATGCGAGGATAGTTCGTGAAGAAATTTGCTTATGAAGCCCGTGACCAGGCGACGAACAAAATCACCAAGGCCACTTTACAGGCTGATTCTGAGAATGCCGCCGCTCGCTTGCTGATCAAGCAGGGCTTTGTGCCGCTGTCGATTCGTGAGCAAATGGGTGACGGGAGCTTTTTGTCGCGTCTGACGGGACGTATTACGACCAAGGACCGAGTCGTCTTTACTCGTCAGCTGGCAACTCTGATTGGCGCTGGATTACCACTGAGCCAAAGTTTGCATACTGTGCAAGAACAGACTCAGAACAAGCAGCTCCAGTCGGTTATCCAAGAGATTTCCTCAGCCGTTGAAGGTGGAAAGTCATTATCTGACTCATTTTCCAAGCACCCAAAGGTGTTCGATGAGGTGTTCATCTCATTGATCGCTGCCGGAGAGCTGTCAGGAACGCTTGATGAGGCTTTGATGCGTGTTGCCAATCAACAGGAGAAGGATGCGGCCACAATTAGCAAAATTCGTGGTGCTTTGACCTATCCAATTATCGTGCTGGTCGTTATCTTTGGTGTTCTCGCCTTCATGCTCTTTACAGTAGTACCACAAGTTGAGAAACTCTACGCCGACCTCGACAAACAACTCCCATTGTTGACACAGGTGATGGTGAGTACGGCGAGTTTCCTGGCAAGTTTCTGGTGGATTGTTGTCATCGCCGTGGGTGTTGGCATTTATTTCTTGATACAGTACCTCAAGACCGAAGCGGGTATTCGCTTTGTCGACACTTTCAAATTAAAAGTGCCAGTATTCGGAAAAATGTTCCAAAAATTGTATATGGCGCGCTTTGCTCGTACTGGACAGACACTGCTTAGTACCGGTGTCAGTATGCTTGATATGCTCAAAGTAACGAGTCGGGCTATCAATAACACTCTTGTCTCTACCAGTATTAATCGTGCAACCGACAAAGTGCAGGGTGGTAAGGCACTTTCGACCGCTCTCGAACCAGAAACGGTTATTTTGCCACTTGTGCCTCAAATGATCAAGATTGGTGAACAGTCTGGTCGGATCGACGAAATGATGGGGAAGGTGGCGCAGGTGTACGAGGATGAACTCGATGAAGAGATCCGGACAATTTCAACGGCTATCGAGCCTATCCTGATGGTTGTCTTGGCGGTTGTCGCAGGCGGTATGGTTGGGGCAATCTTGTTACCAATCTACGGACTCGTAAACGGCATGAACATCTAGACAATCGCCTCGCAGTGGGCTACTATAGGCATAAGCAGTAAATCTGTTCATACGAAAGGTGGAAAAAGTTCCTATGAACGTTCAACAAAAAACAAAAGGATTCACAATCATCGAGGTCGTCTTGGTGCTCGCCATTGCTGGTCTTATCTTCTTGATGGTATTTATTGCGCTTCCTGCATTGCAACGAAGCCAGCGTGACTCTGCGCGTAAAAGCGAAGTCGGTACGGTCGTTTCGGCTATCCAGAGCTACATGAGCAACAACCGTAATACGATCCCAACTGAAGCGCAGATTACTCAATATGTCACTGGCTCAACCAGCGCGACAACGCTCGAGAGCGGGACGACGATTACCCGTCGCTCAACTGCTTACACTGCTAACGTCGATCCGTTAACTGCTGATCTCTTGGGGAATGCTACGACAGGCAACAATACATTGTACCAGGATCAAATTAAAGTATGGTTTGGCTATAAGTGCGGCACGAGCAGCTCAACCGGTCTGCCGATTCTCGTAAAGGGAACAACCAAGCAAGCATCGGTCGTGGTCGCTCTCGAGAGTGGTCCATCGAGCGGTAGTATTTATTGTCAGAATAACTAGCCATAATCTGATATCATAGTGCTTATGGAATATGTGATTTACTTGGCCCTTATTTTGCTGGGTGTCTGTCTGGGAAGTTTTGCGGGGGCGACCGTCTGGCGGCTTCGTGCTCGTCAACTCAAATACGACAAAAAACATAAAGAGCCGGTTGATGAAAAAGAATATGCTCGACTTGAAAAACTGACCAAGCGCAAGCTGTCAAAGGATCGTTCGCAGTGTCTGCACTGCGGATACGAGCTGAAGTGGTACGATTTGATCCCGATTGTGAGCTGGGTAGCCTTACGAGGGAAGTGTCGTCATTGCCACAAGCCGATTGGCTATTTTGAACCGCTGATTGAGATTGGTATGGCGGGCTTCTTTGTTGTGTCTTATATGTTTTGGCCGTTCGGTCTCGAATCTCCATTTGAGATTGCTCGTTTTATTGTTTGGCTTATATCTGGAGTCATTCTTGCTATGTTGTTTGCTTATGATTCCAAGTGGTATCTCTTGCCAGACAAGTTGACGGCTATTTTGGCGGGCGTAGGAGCGGTTAATGTCATACTGGCGGCGATTCAGTCAATCAACCCTGTAGAAACAGTTCTGAGTGCGCTCGGCGCTGTAGGCATTCTTAGCGGACTCTATCTCATTTTGTATCGAGTGTCTAATGGGCGCTGGGTTGGCTTTGGTGATGTAAAGCTTGGTGTCGGATTAGCTCTCTTGCTTGCTGACTGGCAGCTCGCTATTGTCGCTCTGTTCCTTGCGAACTTTATTGGCTGTCTCGTTGTGATCCCACTTATGATAACAGGCAAGTTGAAAAGAAGCTCACACGTTCCATTTGGTCCATTGCTTATTGCTGGGACAGTCATTGCATTTTTCATTGGACCGTCCTTGGTGGAATTTTATACCTTTGGCCTGATGCCATAAAAGCACAGTAGTGCTTATGGTATAATGGGCCTCAAATGGGCACTCAAAAAACGAGCGGATTTACGATCATTGAAACCATGCTTTTCCTGGCAATTAGTGGTGTATTGATTGTGGCAATGGTCGCTGGTGTTGGGGTGACGATCCAGATACAGCGCTACCGCGATGCAGTTGAGACGTTTAAAACACAACTCCAAGATCAGTACAGTGAGCTAGCGAGTGTGAAGAATGAACGTGATAATACATGGACCTGTGATAATCAGGCTCAAACAGTTGAAGGTGGCAGTGAAGTCAGGGGACAGAGTCGCTGCGTGTTGCTAGGGCGGTACATGACGATCGAGGCTTCGGCAGTTACCATTCAAAGTGTAGTGGGCTATCCAGCGACGACTTTGTCGACCACTGGCAACGACATCGAAAAATTACGGGCAAACTATACTTTAAATCTCTCAACTGTCACGAAAGAAGAGTCGATACTTGAATGGGGGACGCAAATTGCTTGGCCTAGCCAAGGTATCGGAACGCAGTCACCGACGACGCCACGTTCAATCGCCTTGTTATTCATTAGGTCGCCTGACAGTGGTCAGATTTATACTTTTTCAAGTGATTCAGTTCCAAGCACACCGACACCCGCGACACTCAGGGCTATGTTGGTGACGGGCGAGACCCTCCCAGGTCAGGCTTCGCGTACACTATGTATTGATTCGGGTGGCGTCCTGACTGCGGGTGATTCTTCGATTTTTATCTATCCCTATGCCAATGGGCCCAGCTCAATCGAGACGAGATCGGATGCGTTTTGGGCTGATCCAAATTCAAATTCAACGGACAAATCATTACGATGCTTAGGATAAAAGAACGCGGTGACACCTTGATTGAAGTGCTGTTTGCAATCAGCGTGTTTAGCTTCGTGGTGGTTGGGTCACTTGCCATTATGAATCAAGGTACGGCTGCCTCGCAGCGTTCACTCGAGATTACATTGGTACGTCAGCAAATTGATGCCCAGGCCGAGACACTCCGCTTTATGCATGACTCCTACGTTGCTGTGTATCAATCCGGTATGACCTTTGACACTACTGATGCAACAACTTCACCAGCTGAGGAGTGGTACAAAATGTTAAATTCAATTGTCGCGACTGGGAAGACGTCAGCCTCTGGTGTCAGTGATTGTCCAGCGACGACACCGACTGGCAGCTTTATCGTTGACCCCTTGAATGTTCGTTTTGTGGCCTCTGCCGATAAGGCCCTTCCGGGCAACACGTTCGCCCAGATCTTTTATAACAGTGATAATTCTTTTAATAATGCGAATGGTTTATGGATTGAAGCGGTGCGTTCGCGTACTAACACCGCTGACGGCGGCAATCAAGCGAATACGGGCTATATCGATTTTCATATTTTGTCATGTTGGGATAGTGCTGGATCGTCAATTCCGTCTACACAAGGAACGATTGTGAGGTTATATGAACCACGTGGATAAACAACGCGGCTTTACGCTGATTGAACTGGTGCTAGCGATGTCCTTCATCTCTGTGCTTTTGTTAGCGATTGCCCTAACGATCATTCAGGTGGGGACGATCTACAACCGAGGTATGACGCTCAAAGAGGTAAATCAGACGGCACGTACGATCAGTGATGATCTGACTCGCAGCCTATCTTCTAGCGAAGCATTCATGTTGAGTAGCAAGTACATTGCTTTGCCAACCGGTGGCCGTCTATGTTTAGGGCAGTATTCATATATATGGAACTATTCAAAGTCATTTCAAGATTCAAACCGTGCTCAGTACGTCGATAGCGCACAGAATGCCAAAGGCCCAATCAGGTTCGTGAAAGTTCCTGATGCGTCCGGCGCCTATTGCGTGTTGCAGACCAACGGCAAATACTTGGATATACAAGCCGCCGATACGACCAAGGCCGTTGAGTTACTCAAGGCCGGTGATCGCACGCTCAGTATTCATCAATTTGCAATTACATCAGGAACAAATGCTAAAGATCCGATTACTGGCCAGCAATTATATAATCTGTCGTTTACGATCGGAACGGGCAATGTATCCGCTTTGACCTCTGATCAGACGTCATGCTTGCCGCCGAATGACCCGAATTCTGACTTTGCCTATTGTACCGTTCAACAATTCAAGCTTGTCGTAAGGGCAGGGGATAGGGTTAACTAGAAGTAATGAAAAGCATAAGCAGTCATCGACAAGCCGGCGCCGTCTCACTCTTTGTGGTCGTCTTCGCGACCCTTCTTATCACAGTCGTCACAGTGAGTTTTCTGCGTTTAATGATTGGTGATCAAAATCGTGCCAGTAACAATGATCTATCACAGAGTGCTTACGACTCAGCTCAGGCAGGTGTCGAGGATGGGAAGCGGGTATTGCTACGATACCAAAAGATTTGTAACGAGGGCGGCCAGGCTGCCTGTGATTTGGTTGCCAGTCAGATTAACGATGTTGCCTGTAATGAAGCTTTGCGAGTCGGTGATGTCATTGGGAGCGGTGATGTATCTGGTGGCGGAGGATCACAGACGGGCGAGATCAAGATACAGCAAACCAGCAGTTCAGGTGACGTGACGCTTGATCAGGCATATACCTGTGTGACGATTGAACTAATCACTGACGACTATTTGGGAAGTCTGTCGCCCGGTGAATCAAAGCTCGTGCCGTTGATCGGTGAGAGCAGTTTTGATAGGGTGACTATTCAGTGGTTTAGCGCCGACGATGTTGGTACGTCGTCAACTGGCGCTAACGCAGTCAACTTAACCGGCGTCGCCCAGCCGCAGCCTCTTCTAGGGCAAACCAGTTGGCCAATAAATCGACCATCAGTCCTCAGAACTCAGCTCATGCAATTTGGTAATGGGTTTACTTTGGGGAGCTTTGATGCGACGACGGCGACAGGGCAGAGTAACGCTAATACGGTCTTTATGTACCCAACCTCAGCGGTCGCCGGCAATACTGAAGCGTTTACTCTCCACGATCAACGTACCAAAGATGCTAATGGCGATATTCCACAAAAACAACGGAATGACACGCCACTACCAGTTCGTTGTGAAGCAGCCGTTTCGGCTGGTGGCTATGCTTGTACGCAAACACTCATCTTGCCAGAGCCTATTAATGGCGGTGACCGCACTGCCTTCCTTCGTTTAACACCGTTTTATAATGCGACGCATTTTCGCGCGACACTCTCTAACGGTGGTGCCTCGGTGCGATTTGATAGCGTTCAGCCGATTATTGACTCGACTGGTCGGGCGAACGATCTGTTCCGCCGTGTGTCGAGCCGTGTTGACCTCATCGATACCAGTTTCCCGTATCCTGATGCCGCCGTTGATCTGACAGGCAACCTATGTAAGGACTTTAGTGTCACCGACACGACATATGTTGCACCTGCTAGTGGCGCCTGTACTCCTTAACGGTTGTCAGATTCACTGTGGAATTTTTCGTAAACCTCGCGGAGGTGTTCATCGGTGACGTGTGTGTAGATCTGAGTCGTACTGATGTTGCTATGACCTAGCATGCTCTGGACGCTTCGTAAGTCAGCGCCATTCATTAGAAGGTCGGTCGCAAAGCTATGGCGCATGGTGTGTGGACTGACGTGTTTCGTGATGCCAGCGAGGCGAGCATACTTATTGACCATACGTTGAATACTGCGCGCTGTCAGGCGACGGAAATCACCGCTGGTATTGGCCTCGACATTTTTGCTGTAACTGATGAACAGGGGAGCCAGTGTATCCTGACGAGCATCAAGATAGCGATCTACCCATCCAGCCGCTGATTCACTAATAAAGATTGGGCGGTCTTTTTGACCCTTACCGCGGACCATGAATTCACGACGCTTGGTATTAATATGATCTCGGTTAAGATTGACGAGTTCTGAAACACGCAGTCCACTCGAAAAGAGAAGCTCGATAATAGCGCGGTCGCGTAGGCCCGATTCACTAGTGATGTCCATGCCGTCGATCAGGCGTTGGATTTCATCGTAGTGGAGGAAGGTGACTTGCTTGCGACTGACCTTCGGAAGCTCAATCTTACTTGGTGCCATCACGTCCATATCGCGCTTGTGGAGGTAGCCGAGGAAGCCGCGCAGGGCGATGAGGTGGTAGGCCTGAGTAATTGTTGCCAGTTCGTCGTCGTTGTTATTCTTGTAACGGTTGAGCCACAGGCGGTACTTGCGTACCAGCTCACTATTAATCTTGTCCACTTCAATATCACCCGTAAATTCAACAAAACGCTCGAGGTAGAGGCGGTAGTTTTCAGCCGTTTTGGCTGAACGCCCGCCTTCGACCTCGAGGTGTTCGATAAAATCGAGGATTAATTCGGACATATACATACTCTAAGCATAGCCTAAAACCGTGAGGGACGATACAATAGAACGCATGCAATGGCTCGAGGCGATTATTCTAGGATTGATTCAAGGACTGACGGAGTTTATTCCGATCAGTAGTTCGGGGCATTTGGTGATTGCTCAAACCCTCTTTAGTGGTGCATCGGATCATCTGTTCTTGGAGTTTATAAATATTGGGACGATGCTAGCGCTTCTCGTATTCTTCCGTGTGCGTATCTGGGATATTATCAAGGACGTCTTTGTTCATCGCAACTATCGCCTGGCACGCAATATCCTCATCACCTCCATCCCAGCCGGGGTTGTCGGGTTCGTTTTGTCAGACTTTATCGGCTCGTCCGCCTTCTTTGGGAGTGCGGTGGTGGTCGTCTTTACGTTAGCGATCATTGGTATTGTGATGGTAGTGCTGGAGAAGCTCCCAAAGGCCTCTGCGGTGGCTGACGGAGCAAAGTTGAGCCCGTGGCGTGCATTATTTGTTGGTGGTGCCCAAATGTTGGCCCTGATCCCTGGAGTTTCTCGATCAGGTGCGACGATTATCGCAGGACGCCTGGCGGGGCTGAAACCGGCTGAAGCGGCTGAGTATAGCTTTTTGGCATCGCTCCCAATTATGGCTGGGGTGACGTTGAAGGTGTTAGTGAGCGATCACATCTATCTGTCAGACCACTTCGGGACACTTTTGGTATCTAACGTTTTCGCCTTCGGAGCAGGCTTACTGGCGGTCGGATTCTTGATGCGCTACCTCGCAAAGCACTCACTTGCAGTGTTTGGCTGGTATCGAATCGGTTTGGCAGCGGTGCTAGCGGTGATTCTTTTGGTACAATAGACAAAGACTTTTAAAGGAGACCGTATGGAACAGACATTAGTTGTATTTAAACCGGACGCTATTCAACGAGGCATTATGGGCGAAGTCCTCACTCGTTTTGAAAAGGTAGGTCTCAAGATCGTTGCGATGAAGATGGTGAACCCAGACGAAGCGCATTATTACCATCACTATGAAACGATTGGCAAGATGGTGTCTCGCCGTGGCGAAGCCCAGTTCCGCGTGCAACTCGGTGCCATGCAGGAAGGACCGGTTATTGCCATGGTACTTCAAGGTGTTGAAGCAGTCCCTCAAGTACGAAAAATGGTTGGTGCAACCAGCACGCGCGACGCTGATCCAGGCACGATTCGTGGCGACTTTGCGCACGCCAGTCTCGACCACGTCAATGCACACAATGTGGCACTGCCAACGATCGTTCATGCCTCAGGTGATGCTGATGAAGCAAAGCTTGAAATCGCTCATTGGTTTAAAGACGATGAAATCTTTACCGATTACCAGATCGTCCACGAATACTTTACGCAGCCTCACCCCCAAAACAAGAGGAAATAACACCTCTCGGGGTATAATAGGTGAGTATCTCGCTAGAGAGATACGCGTGCCCCGGTAGCTCAACTGGATAGAGCAGATCCGTCCTAAGGATAAGGTTGTAGGTTCAACTCCTGCTCGGGGTACCAATATTGCACTTATGCTAAAATAAAGACACTATGAAAAAAACAAAGAAAACGGCCAAGTCCCAAGTTTCAAAAAAAAGTAAATTTATCCTCCTGGGGGCGATTCTTCTCGTTGTCGCCCTGGTTGTCGCAGTTACGCTGACATACATTATTCCCAAGATGCAAAATCAGGCTCGCTACGCGCGGATTAACGAGATTTATGCCAGTCTCAAGATTGACGATCAGACCTATTTGCTGAAGGATTCCGAGGTTTTTGGTGAAAAGCGCCTTTATGACTGGGACAACAGTCGTAGTTTCTCTTCGGCCAAATACTATACTCGGGGTGCGAATGTGGACGTGACGGCCAAGGACTTGGATCAAAAGATCAAGGATGCTGGATTTGTCTTCTTTGATGAACCATACCCAGGTAGCATGCAAATTCAGTATCACTATAAGTCAGATAAGGGGGAGTATATCCGCCTGTCTGTCTCAAGCAAGCTTCGCGATGATGCATTCTTTAATGCGCACTGGATGAATAAGGATTTGAACACGACCTATGAGATCGATGGTAATGCTGGTCCATCAAACGTTACTATAAAAGTTAACCTCGACGACAATAACGAGTAGAATAGGGCTATGGCCACTAAAGAAAAAGAAACTGCACATCTCGATTTTGAGGGGCAGCGACCAGGCGAGAAGGTTGAATTTGTCTTTCGTCGTCATATTATAGCCATGCGAAAAGGGTTTTATCTCTTACTGATCCCACTGGTTATTACGGCGATCCCGCCGCTTATCTGGCAATCGAACCTAGAGCTATTTCTATTGCCACTTGGCGGTTTTGCGCTCGGGCTGATTCTCTTTTTCTACCACCTGATAATGTGGTACTTTACAATCTATATCGTGACGAATCAGCGTATCCGCCAGGTGACCCAAAAGGGGATATTCGGCAAGGACGTTGTCGAGCTGCGACTGTCCAAGATCCAAAACATAAGCTATAATATACCAGGATTCAGTGGAGAGATTTTCGGCTTTGGAACCATCGTCATTCAGACCTTTGTGGGTGACTTGGTGATCCGATATGTTGAGCATCCAGAGAAGACCTATAATAAATTACAAAATGCTGTAAATACAGCTATCGAAACCCAGGGAGATCATGAAGAAGTTGCTGAATAAGATTCGTCGCAAGGGCCAGCCCGAAGAACCAGGACGAATTACGACCGAAACTATTGTCGAGCACCGCGAGCGTATGCTGGCTGGTGGGCGTCGCTTTAAATACCCTGTACAGTACGCGCGTCATCGCTTGGTGATTAACGCCATTCTTATCTCTGTTGGTGTGATTATTTTGCTCGTCGGCTTTGTTGGCTGGCAGCTCTATTTCGTGCAGAACACGAGTGACTTTATGTACCGCGTGACAAAGGTTATCCCGGTGCCAGTCGCTAGAGTAGAGAATCAAGAGGTTCGTTACAGTGATTACCTGATGAAATACCGCAGCTCGATTCATTACTTGCAAGAAAAAGAGCAGGTCAATTTGAATACTGAGGACGGTCGCCGCCAATCTGATTTTGTAAAACAACAGGCTATGGAAGATGCGATTGCCGATGCCTATGCTCTCAAGATTGCCAAGGAAAAAGACCTGTCTGTCTCTGATGTAGAATTGGAAGCGTTCTTAAAATCACAACGAAACTCGAGTGACGGTGCTGTATCGGAAACAACCTATGACGCTGTTATCCTTGATTACTACGGTTGGTCACCAGAGGAGTATCGTCACGCGATGAAAACAAAACTCCTTCGTCAAAAAGCAGCCTATGCCGTTGACACAACCGCTGAAAAAGCATCACTGGCTGTTGGTCAACTCATCGCAAATGGTAATACTGACCTCAAGAGTGTTGCCGAGACATATAGCCAGAGTGGTGATGGTCAAGCAGTCTACGGTGCTCTCGGTTGGGTGCCTCGCAACAACCAGGATGGTGGACTAGCCACTGCTGCAGCCTTACTCCAAAAAGGTGGCATCTCTCCTGTTATTAAATCGACAACAGGCGATGGCTACTACTACGTCAAGCTCATTGATATAAACGATTCTCAGGTAAACTTTGAATACGTTCATATTCCTCTAACAGTCTTTGCAAAACAGATCGCTGGGATTAAAGACAACGGTAAGGTCACAGAATATATCTCGATCCCAGACGTAGAAGCTACTAACCAATAGAGGAGGTCACATGTTCACACTCCCTGCACTCGATTACGACTACGATGCACTCGGACCTAATATCAGCAAAGATATCATGGAGCTGCATCATCAGAAGCACCATCAGACGTATGTCGATAAGTTAAATGCGGCAGTCGAAAGCCAGCCAGAACTCGCTGGTAAAACGGTCGTCGAACTTATCAGTAATCTCGACGCTGTCCCCGAAGCCGTTCGAACGGCAGTCCGAAATCATGGGGGTGGTCATTATAACCACAGTCTTTTTTGGAAGGCTATGTCTCCAAACGGAGGCGGTGAGCCAACTGGTGAGCTGGGTACAATACTTATTCAGAAATACGGGTCGTATCAGGCATTCAAAGATGAGTTTACTGCCAAAGCCTTAGGTGTTTTCGGGAGTGGTTGGGCCTGGTTGATGCCCGATCTGTCGATTGTGACCACCCCGAATCAGGATTCACCACTGATGGCTGGGGGATCGGAGCCACTTCTCGGTCTCGATGTCTGGGAACACGCCTATTATCTTGATTATAAAAACAAGCGCGACGACTATGTCAGCGCTTGGTGGGATGTGGTGAATTGGCCTTTTGTCGAGAGTCGTTACAAACAATAGAAAAAGACCCCCCATGGAGTCTTTTAAATAAATTTCTTGGCGGGCCCGACCGGATTCGAACCGGCGATCTCCTCCGTGACAGGGAGGCGTGATAGGCCAGCTTCACTACGAGCCCTCGTATGTGCTTTTGCCTAAGCTCAATAGATGATAGCAGTTTTTCGTCTCTTAATCAACCTCTGTTGCAGGCGTTTGTTTTCAACCGCGCCAATGCTATAATACTTCAGAGAAGCGAGCCTGCCGCTGTAGCTCAGTTGGTAGAGCGGCGCTTTCGTAAAGCGTAGGTCTCCGGTTCAAACCCGGACAGCGGCTCCAGATCACATATATGCTAGATACTATTAAACAGTCTTTCAAAGAACTTATCACTAACCGCTACTTAACGGTCTTGGCTATCGTCACCGTGGTTCTTATGGTGGCGTATATGGCGTATATATTTATCACTGTTCGTCCCTCAGAGTTACAACTCGTGACACATTACACTGCGTATGGAGTGACACACCTCTATCGGGACCAATGGTTTTACCTGTTGTCGTTCGCTGCCTTCGGCTTGATCGTTGCGCTGCTGCACCTGGCTATTGCTATCAAGATGTACATCACCAAGGGTCATCCGCTAGCGATCATGTTTGCATGGCTGGGCATTGGGATTATTATTCTCGCCTGGGTAACGAGTTTTTCAATCATCAACGTCTGGTCACCAGTATAAGATGATTGATCTCGAACTGCCCCTAGGGAAGCGAACGCTTAAATACCGACTGTTTGAAATGTTGCCGGCAGCGCTGAGCTACGGCGCTTTTGTTTTGCTGATTGTTTTATCCCTTGTATCACCGCTACTGGCGGCAATTTACCTGATGCTCATTATTATCACCGTGCTGGTGAAGGCGGTCGGGATTTTGTATCACTCGATCAGGGGTCATAATCGTTTGATTCGGGCGCAAAAGATTGACTGGAAAGAGCGGTTGGAAGATTTCAATGACCCTGTTTCGTCATACGAGCTACACAAGAATAGTCGTTCTCACGCCTATGGCATGATGGCGCATGTTGATAATCTGAGACTGGCTGCGGCTGATCGTGACGCATTTCCTAAACCGTCCGACCTCTATAATTTAGTTATCGTGGCTGCCTATAATGAGTCATTTGAAGTGATTGATCCAACTTTTCAATCACTCGTCGACACGACCTATGACCACAAGAAAATGGTTGTTGTACTAGCCTATGAAGAGCGTGGGGGTCCTGATATGGAAAAGACTGCCCAGCGTATTCAAAGGAAATACGGGTCGAAGTTTCTCGAAGTCCTTATTATCAAGCATCCCCGTGATCTACCAAACGAAGTTGTCGGAAAGGGTGGGAACATCACTTTTGCAGGCAAATATATGCAAGGTTGGTTTGCTGACAAGGGGATTGCCTACAAAAATATTATGGTCACGACCCTGGACTCTGATAACAAGCCGCATGCCTCATATTTTGACTATGTGACCTATGAGTTCGTCGTCAATGAAGAGCGTAAACACCTCTCATATCAGCCGATCGCCCTATTTATGAACAATATCTGGGATGTACCGGCTCCAATGCGTGTTCTGGCGACTGGTAACACCTTTTGGAACATTATTACCTCGATGCGTCCGCATATCCTGCGTAACTTTGCTTCGCACTCGCAGCCAATGGAAGCTTTGGTGGAGATGGGCTTTTGGAGCACCCGCACAATCGTCGAGGACGGACACCAGTTCTGGCGCAGCTATTTCTATTTCAACGGTAATTATTCGGTGCACCCCGTGTATATTCCGATCTACCAGGACGCAGTGCTCGACGTAACCTATAGAAAAACCCTGAAGGCGCAGTTTATCCAGCTACGTCGCTGGATGTATGGGGCCTCTGATATCCCTTATATTGCGGTCCATCTGTTTAGCTCAAAACGTAATGTACCGTTCGCCTCTGGCTTTCTCTGGTTTGTACGGGCGTTGGATGGCTACGTGACCGCTGCGAGCGTGTCGATTATTGTCGCCGTTGGGGGATGGGTGCCACTACTGATTAATCAGCACGCCTATAGTGATGTTGTGGCGCACCAGCTTCCGGACGTGATTAGTTTGATTCAAAGGATTGCCCTCATCGGAATCGTTGTCATGATCTTTCAGGCTTTTAAGCTGTTACCGCCGCGTCCAGCACGCTACAAGCGCCACCGTACCATCTGGATGGTCCTTCAGTGGGTGTTGATGCCCCTGACGGCTATAGGGTACCTCTCAGCGGCCGCCCTGTACTCACAGGCCCGTTTGGCGCTCGGGAAGTACCTGGTGCGCTTTGACGTCACGACAAAGGCCCAGGTGAAAGATAAGGTAAAGGCAGTCAAAGCCGCCTAACCTTTTAATCCAGAATGAAGAAGAGCCTCCCTTTTGGGGAGGCTCTTTGGATAGGTGACAAGTATTAGATAGTTCGGTTACGAACGTCTCGTTTGATCTCTTGGATAGTTTTGTCGTACTCAAAGGCAAGCGCAAAACGATCAAGGGCAGTAGTTTGTGGATGGCTTGTCATCTGTTGTTTCTTAACCATGCACTCATATTAGCATAAAGGGTATATATTGTCAATGGAACAGGGTTTCACGTGTGATACCGTCTATGATATATATAAGGCTTGATTTGAGATAACCCCCAGGTGGAAAACTATCGAAAGCTGTGGGGAAACAAAAACCACCCCTGTTATGGGGTGGTTTGATAAGCGCTATGGTGGATCCTAGAGGATTCGAACCTCTCACCTCCTCAACGTCAATGAGGCGCTCTAGCCAAATGAGCTAAGGATCCGCGATCTGTACAATCATAGCAAAATAGGGGTGGGGAAGCAAGATATGGTATGATATAAGAGAACGATGATAGAGTCTAACCACCTCTGGAGTTCCGTGGGTGTGTAGGTGTACGTAACGCCTCTCATAAGTAAAAGTCCGGTGGAACCGTCTAGCACAAGCTGGACCCGAGACATACAACGAATGGATGTATTGAGATATACCCGATCGCTGTGTGTCTTATTTTAATGTTAAGAGGAGAGCAATATGAACGACGAACAACTACATGCAATGCGCCACAGCCTTGCTCACATTACCGCCGCAGCGGTCCAACGTCTGTGGCCAGACGCCAAGTTTGGTGTTGGTCCAGTGGTGGAGAATGGCTTTTATTACGACATCGACCTCGGTGAGCGTAAGATTTCTGAAGATAATTTTGCCAAGATCGAGAAGGAAATGCGCGGTATTATTGAGTATGGTGATGACTTCGAGCGTTTTGAGATGCCAATTGAGCAGGCTTTGGACTGGGCGCACCAAAATAACCAGCCGTATAAAGAAGAATTATTGAATGATTTGAAGCGTTCTGGCACCACCGCTGCCAAGGATATTGATGCTGAAGAGTTGGGTATTGCCAGTGATGGTGATTCAGCCGTCACGACAGTTTCTTTCTACAAGAATGGAAACTTCGTTGATCTTTGTCGGGGACCGCATGTTGCCAACACCAAGGATGTGGGCGCCTTTAAGCTCCTACGAGTTGCCGGAGCCTACTGGCGCGGCAAAGAGACGAATCCGCAGATGCAGCGTCTCTATGGGGTGGCATTCGCGACACAGGAGGAATTAGATCAATATCTCGAGAATCTTGAGCTCGCTAAACAGCGTGACCACCGTCGTTTAGGCGAAGAACTGGACTTATTTACGGGATCTCAGCTGATTGGGGCAGGATTGCCGCTGTTTACCCCTCGTGGGACGGTGCTTCGTGACAAGTTGAACGAACTAGCGCAATCGTATCGTCTCGATAGGGGCTACCAAAAGGTATGGATTCCGCATATCGCGAAACTTGATACCTACAAGACCTCTGGTCACTTTGAAAAGTTCCCAGAACTCCTTCGCTTTACCTCGACAGAATCTGGCGACGAACTGGCGTTGAAACCAGTCAACTGTCCGCACCACGCACAGTTGTATGCCGGGCGACCGCACAGCTACCGCGAACTGCCGATTAAATACCTCGAGACTACCACGGTTTACCGCGATGAAAAGAGCGGTGAGCTAGGTGGATTGACCCGGGTCCGGGCGATCACTCAGGATGACTCGCACGTCTTTGCGACCGAAGATCAGGTTGAAGAAGTATTCTCTGAGCTTCTTGATAGCGCCAAGCAAATGTACGAGCTGTTGGGCCTGAAACTTTCGCTTCGTTTGTCATTTAGGGATGAGGCAGATAACTACCTTGGCAGTAAAGAAACCTGGGACAAGGCCGAAGGCTCAATTAAATCGCTGGCTGAAAAGTTCGAACTCGACTACGAAATCGGTATTGGCGAAGCAGCGATTTATGGTCCAAAGATGGACTTTATGGCGACCGATGCCCTGGGTCGCAAGACGCAGCTGGCAACAGTCCAGCTCGACTACGCACAGCCTGAGCGATTCAACCTTGAGTACACCGCCGAAGACGGCAGCAAGAAGCGCCCGGTCATGATTCACTGTGCGCTGTTGGGATCAATTGAGCGCTTTATGAGTATCTTTATCGAGCACACTGGTGGCTGGTTCCCATTCTGGGTTGCCCCAGAGCAGATTCGTATCCTGACGATCAATGACACTGTCTTAGATTACGTTGATGAGATTAAATCAATATTAAATGAAATCGTTTTGATGAAGCCGGTGAAGTATAACGAACTCCGCTATACGGTTGATGATCGAAATGAATCATTAGGTAAGAAGATCGGGCAAGCTTCGCTAATGAAGATACCAGTTCAATTGATCGTTGGTCCTCAAGACAAAGAGGCACGACAGGTGAGCGTGCGGATGCAGGGTAGTGAGGAGAAAGTTTCGCTCGATGAGTTGGCGGATTATCTAAAAGGGCTATAGCCTGATGGTCGATAGTGCATTCCGATCTAAAGTTGAAGAGCTGATGGCTCAAGTCCCTGTTGGAAAGGTGACAACCTATGGGGACTTGGCTGCTTTGGCAGGGCATCCTTATGCTGCCAGAATTGTTGGTGGCATGGCGCACTACGGTGATACCGAATTACCATGGCATCGACTGGTAAATCGTTTTGGCGGTCTAGCGAGTGGCTATTATGGCGGCCGCGAAACCCAGGCTGAGCATCTCGCAGCTGAAGGCATTACCTGCACAGATTTTATCGTGGATGATTTTAAGGAGCGGCGATGGAAGCCCCTCTCGTAGTTATTGTTGGTCCAACGGCCAGCGGCAAATCGAGCCTCGCGATGAAGCTGGCTGAGCAATTCGGCGGCGAAATTATTTGTGCAGACTCACGAACTGTCTATAGATATATGGACATCGGGACCGCCAAACCATCAGCCGAAGATCAAGCCAAGATTCCGCATTGGGGGCTTGATTTGGTCGAACCTGGCGAGCGCTTTTCGGCGGTTGATTTCAAGAACTATGCCGTGGAAAAGATTGCCGAGATTCGGGCGCGTGGCCATATTCCGTTCTTGGTTGGGGGTACGGGTTTGTATGTTGACGCGGTTATTTTTGATTATCAGTTTGGTCAAGCAGACCCTGAATTACGTGCCAAATTAGAGGCCTTATCTCTAGAGGAGCTTCACGAGTATTGTAAGGAAAACAACGTAAAACTTCCAGAAAATGAAAAAAACAGACGATACGTCATCCGGGAAATAGAGCGCAAAAATGACCCTGGAGCAAGGTTGTTAGAACCTCAACACAATACAATCATTGTTGGAATTACTACAGAAACAAATGTATTGCGACAGCGAATTCACGAACGGAGTGAACACTTATTTGACAGCGGAATGATCGAAGAGGCAATAGCAATAGGAGCAAAATTTGGTTGGGATAATGAAGCAATGACTGGGAATATCTACCGCTTTGCTCATGATTTTGAACGTGGAATAATAACAAAAGATGAACTCAAGCAGTTGAACGAGACTGCCGACTGGCAACTCGCTAAGCGCCAGCTGACATGGCTGAAACGTAACCCATTTATTAAGTGGCTCGAGCTTGATTACGCCGAGAAATATTTAGTTCGCAGACTCGCCGAATCCACCAAGGCGTGATATTATAGAACACGAAAGTTATACGAGGGAAATAGGGATATGATCGATAAATTGTTCGGCTCAAAGACAAGGGTGAAACTGTTGCACCTGTTTTTGAATCACCCCGGACAATCTTTTTATGTCCGTGAGATCACTCGTGTCATCGATGAGCAAATTAATTCCGTCCGTCGCGAATTATCGAACATGCTCGAGGTAGGGGTTATTACTAGTGATACTGCCGACAACAAGCTCTACTACCAAGTAAACCAGCGCTACGAGTTCTATACAGCGCTCCGAGCGATCTTTGCTGGCGAACAAATTGACGCCACCAAACCATCGCTGGCTGAAGACACCAAAGCGGTGAGTGATCAATATCTGAGCGCTATCGCAGGTCTCGCATCCTTACGCGTTGCAATTATTGCGGGCATGTTGGTGCGCGGCTCAACCAGTTCGGTTGATGTGTTGCTGGTTGGTAACATTCCAGCTGCCAAGGCGAAAGCTGCGATGGCTATCATCGAAAAGTTAGAGGGTCGTGAGATTAACTACACGGTTATGAGCAACGATGACTTCTACTACCGACTGAGCGTCCGTGATAAATTCATTAGTGAGATTCTCGGCAGCAAGCATACCGTCGCCATTGATAAAGATAATATTCTGGGCTAGTCCAAAGGAGAAAAAGAAATGTTTGATATTGAATATAAAGGTGCCAACTGTGTCGTCATCAGCAGCAAGAAGGGGACGATCATCACCGATCCAAAGCTTTCGTTGGTAGGGTTGAAAGATCTCACATTGAAAGACGACGTTGAACTCGCGACCGAAGCTCGCTTTGCGTTGAATTCACCTGATGCCCGACTGTCAATTGAGGGTCCAGGTGAGTACGGTGTCGCCAACTTTGATATTCGCGGTATTGCAGCGCAACGTCATCTCGACAGTGAGAGCGATCCAAAGATTTCAACCATTTACCGCGTGGAAGTCGGCGACGTTCGCATTGCGGTCATCGGTAACATTTACGAAAAACTCTCTGATGAACAGCTCGAAGAAATCGGCGTCGTTGATATCGTGATCATCCCGGTTGGTGGAAATGGATATACACTTGATGCAACAGGTGCGGCTGGCTTGGTCCGAAAGATCGATCCAAAGGCAGTTATCCCAGTGCATTACGCTGACCCAGCTTTGAAATACGAAGTTCCACAAGAATCGCTCGATGTTTTTGTGAAGGAACTCGGGGCTCCGATTGAAGAGACGGCGAAGTATAAGGTGAAGAGCGCGGCGGGGTTGCCGACTGTTTTGACGGTTGTGAACGTAACAAGATCTTAGGTTTATGGAGTCTCTCTCACGACAATCTCAAGAAGCGTTAGAATCTACAAATAGGCGTCCTCGGCCGATGGATATAGGTGAAGCCGCAATGGCGTCAATAGGCAGTGACTATTCTAATGCTCCGCTTGCAGATACTCACGGTGTTTGAGTTAGTATTCCTGGACATCCAGAGATTATTGCGTATAAGTTAGCAGGCGGTCCAAAAAGAGACCGCTCTGTAGACGACCTACTTGAGCTACATCGACTCGTTGCAGCACAAGAAGCATTTGACGAAAATAAATAACCTCCCGAACATGGGAGGTTATTTATTTGTGCAAGATCAACTTATGCAGCGATCTTATCACCCTTCTTAGGCAAGATGCCTTTTTTCTTTAGTGTACGGATAGTGTTAGCACTAATCACAAGGGTTACTTTCTCACCATCAACGGTGAAAGTTTTCTTTTGGAGGTTAGGCTTGAAAACGCGGTTGGTGCGACGCAAAGAGAAGCTAACATTGTTGCCAAATTGCTTTCCTTTTCCGGTGAGTTCATCTCGTGCGACCATAACTTTATTTCCTTTTCCTTAATTTCCTGTAGACAATGTTACTCATTTTACCTCTTTTAACCCCGAGAGTCAAGCTGTTATACTAGGTTGGTATGGATATTGTTATTTACATTGTTGCCATCGTCGGCATTATTCTGATTTCGATGACGCTTCACGAGGCGATGCACGCCTTCGTCAGCTACTGGTTAGGGGACGATACTGCCAAATTACAGGGGCGACTAACCTTAAATCCGATTAAACATATCGATCCGTTCTTGACCGTTCTCCTCCCGTTGGTGCTTGTTGTGGTCGGCCTACCTCCGTTTGGCGCAGCCAAACCAGTCCCATTCAACCCTGATCGAGTAAGGTGGGATGAGTGGGGTGCGGCACTGATTGCCCTGGCTGGGCCGCTCACGAACTTTGTCCTCGCCTTTATTTTCTTTGGTCTCGGTGTGGTCCTGAATCTACCGGCCGATAACTTTGGAGCAGTCCTGATTAGTCTCGCAGTCCAGATTAACCTTGGGTTCTTTATCTTCAATCTGTTACCGATTCCGCCGCTTGATGGCTCGCGGGTTATCTTTGCACTGGCACCCGACTTTGTCCGCAAGGGGATGATGTATATTGAGCGCTACGGTATTATGGTGGTCTTTATCCTCGTACTACTAGGCGGCGCATTTATCGGTCCACTGATGGGCGGCGCAATCGAGTTTTTCTTGAACGTATTTAAGGGAATCTTCAGGATCTAGGGCGTATAATAAGAAGCGTCCAGGGGATACAAACCTAGGTGCATATGATTTTCCGATATCATATGTTTGGGACGCCAAATGGCTTGTCTCCGTGGAGATAAGCTGCGGCCAACCACCTTGCAAATACGCGGGGAACATCATAACGCCTAGGCTTCCTTTGGGCACGTAGAGACTCCATATGGGGCTCTTTTTTGTTGCCGTTTCCCCGTATGCTACAATAAAAGCATAAACAAGACCAAAGACAAACATGAAACAAAGATTATCAGTTCGAGCAATTATCAATCAGGGCGGTAAAGCATTGCTCCTAAAGCGAGCAAACGGCCGCCCAAGTATTTTGGGGCAGTACGAACTACCAGGCGGGAAGCTTGCCTATAGTGAACAGCCAGAGGATGCCCTTCGTCGCTACCTCCATGACGATGCTGGGATCCATATTAAATCTGCTCATTTGTTTGATGCGGTGACGTATATTGATCACGATGATAGGGGAATTCAGTATGCAGTTATCGTGTACTTGGTGACTCCGACGGAAGATAATCATCCGATTCGCCTCAGCGGAAACTATAGCAAATACAAATGGCATCCGATGTCACAAATTCAACAGTCTGATATCACCGATCTAACGCAACTATTGTTGGGTATTATACAACAAGAGGAAATAACAGATGAAAGCTTAAAGGTGAGTAAGTCTTCTGATGTCAAGGAAACATCAGATGGAAGCATAACCATCTATACTGATGGGGGTTCACGCGGTAACCCAGGACCGTCTGCGGCTGGCTATGTCATCCTTAATCCTCGTCAGGAAGTGATCGCTGAGGGCGGGGAGTATCTCGGTATCACAACCAACAACCAAGCAGAATATCACGGCGTTCGTATCGGACTTGAAAAAGCGTTAGAGTTGAAATATCGCCGCGTTGATTTCAAAATTGATAGCATGTTGGTCGTCAATCAAATGAAGGGCTTCTATAAAATTAAGAATCGTGAACTGTGGCCGATCCACGAGCGTATCCGTGAACTCATGAAAAAGTTCGACAAGGTCACCTTTAGTCATGTCGCGAGGGAATTTAATCAGTTAGCAGACGGCATGGTGAACAAAACTCTCGACGCCCATGCTCGCGAAAAGCAAGATGCTAGTGTATAATATGTTTCGGACAGTTCATTAGACGGCCGCTTGCCCCTTAAAAGGCAAGAGGAAAGTCCGGGCAGCACAGGATAATGGCAGTCGCTAACGGCGACCGGGGGTAACCCTAGGGAAAGTGCCACAGAAACAAAACTACCCGTTACGGCGGGAAAAGGTGAAATGAGTGGGGTAAGAGCCCACAGCGTCATGTGGTGACACATGGAGAAGGTAAACCCTGCCTGCTGCAAGGAGATCGGCATAAAGAGCGATCCGTTCGCCGGTCGACACCCGCTTGATCGTGCCAGTAATGGCAAGACTAGATAGATGGTCGTCCACGACAAAACCCGGCTTACAGATGATCTGTCCACTAAAAAACCGCCCTTCTACGGAGGCGGTTTTTTAGTACCATTGGCCGTTTAGCGCCGTACTAAAAACACTCCCTGGAGAGGGAGCGTTTTTAGTTATAAGGAGTTAAGAAGTGTATTACTTAACAGATTTTGCAACAATAGCCTTGAAAGCAGCTGGCTCATTGACAGCGATTTCAGCCAAGACCTTGCGGTCGAGGTCGATGTTTGCACCCTTGAGGGCAGCGATGAACTTACCGTAGGTAGTGCCTTCGGCACGTGCAGCAGCGTTAATACGGGTGATCCAAAGACCACGGAGGTCGCGGCGACGGTTACGTCGGTCGCGGTAGGCGTATTCAAGTGCACGAGTGACCGCTTGCTTGGCAAGGCGGAAACTACGGGTACGGTTGTGTTGCATGCCCTTGGCTTGCTTGAGAATTTTACTGTGTCGGGCGCGTGCGGTGACGCTTCGTTTAACTCGCATAATTAAATTCCTAGTGCTCGTTTAATATTACGGGCCGTGTGGCCGGTGACAGTAGCTGTCGTGTTGATCGCTCGCTTGCGGCTCTTGCTCTTCTTTGCGAGAAGGTGAGCGCCGAATGCGCGGCGACGGGTAAGCTTACCAGTGCTGGTAATCTTGATCCGCTTGGCGGTACCCTTGTGGGTCTTCATCTTTGGCATTATTGTTTACTCCTTATAACGACGCTTAAATTGCGTCCGGCCATTGTTGGCGCATGCTCGAGAACGGCTTCATTTTCCAGTAGGCCAGCGATCCGATTGATCATGTCGTATCCTAGTTCTCGGTGGGCGTTTTCACGACCGCGGAAGAAGACTTGGATACGGACCTTGTGGCCCTCGGCGAGGAACTCTCGTATCTTGCGCAGCTTGATGTCGAGGTCACCCTGACCGATCTTCATCCCGAAACGCATTTGCTTGAGTTCGTTTGCCTTGTTGCTGCGGCGGTTTTTCTGCGCCTCTTTCATCTTTTGGTACTGGTATTTACCCCAGTCGACGATTTTTGCAACGGGTGGATCCGCGTTTGGAGAAATTTCAACCAAGTCCAATCCAGCTTCCTTCGCGGCCCCGAGTGCATCGCTGCGACTCATGATACCGAGTTGTTCGCCTTCATTTCCGATAACGCGCAGTTCAGTTGCCTTAATTTGCTCGTTAATTCGAATTGATTGGTTGATATACTCTCCTTCGCGGGCCTCTGGCGCCGCTTTCTTGCTGTTAACTCAGCCACTATTCTATCAAAGATACCAAGGTAATACAAGGGGTGGGGCGGTTTTAGTGGGGCAAGGAGCCACGGAGTTGGAGGGCTTCGGCAATATGCACTGCTTCGATACGTGGATGTCTCGCTAGATCGGCGATGGTCTGAGCAACTTTTATAAGCCTAAAATAGCTGCGTGAGCTGAGACCTAGGCGCGTCGTGGCAGTATCAAGTAGGTTCTTGGCTGCTGGGGAGAGGGTGAGTAACGATTTTATGTCCGCTGGAGACAAATAAGCGTTGTAAGCATAACTACTATTATAACGTTGTTTTTGTTGCTTATATGCACCACTTATTGACTTTAACACCTTAGACTGTTGAGTTTTATGCATCGATTCTGAATACAAAAATGCTTCAGGCGATTGTTTCGAAACCGATAAAATAAGATCGATCCGATCGAGCAAAGGACCAGAAATGCGCTTTTGGTAGGTGCTTATTTGGGCATGTGAACACGTACATTCATGGGTCGGGTCACCATAATAGCCGCAGGGACATGGATTCATTGTGGCGACTAACATGAAGTTCGCCGGGTAGGTGATGTGGCCACCGAGTCGAGCAATTGTGATCTGCCTTTCTTCCAGCGGTTGTCTTAGTGCCTCTAGGGTTGCACGGGGGAATTCAGGTAGTTCATCAAGAAACAGTACACCCAGGTGGGCAAGACTGATTTCGCCTGGACGAGGCCTGTTCCCACCCCCGATAATTGCCGAAGCGCTCGTGGTGTGGTGAGGTGATTGGAAAGGGCGAGTAGTAATAATCTCGGTATCGACCTGCCGCGCGAGGCTGTGGATCTTGGTGACGGTCCGCATCTCGACTGATGACAGAGGTGGAAGGAGACTGTGAAGCGCACGGGCCAGCATGGTCTTTCCAGTTCCTGGCGGCCCAAACAGGAGAATGTTGTGTCTTCCGGCGACGGCTATCTCAAGGGCACGCTTGGCGATAGCCTGCCCGTGGATGTCGTCCAGAGTGATAGCGGGAGGAGGTATAACAGGGGTGGGTGGTGTGTCGGAGAAGGGCGGGATAATCACTTCACCTTTGAGGTGGAGATAGAGCTCTTTTAAATTCTTGATACCGATGATTGTGACACCTTCGACCAGGGTTGCCTGGGGTGTGTTTTCGAGAGGTAAGTAAACCTGTGTCATATTTGCCGTCAGGGCCACCTCGGTGATGGCAATGGCGCCACGGATCGGCCGCAGCTGCCCGTCTAGTGATAACTCGCCCGCGAAGAGAGCACCATCTACCTCTGTTTGACGAAGCTGTCCGGAGGCGACCAGGAGTGATAGGGCAATTGGCAGATCAAAATGAGTACCGTCTTTTGGCAGCTCTGCAGGGGCCAGGTTGATCGTAAACTTACGGGGTGGAAACTCGAGAAGGGAATGGGGTATAGCGCTTCTGACGCGCTCTCTGGCCTCGTCAATTGCCTTGTTGCCCATGCCAACGATTTGAATTCCTGGCAGTCCTTGTTTGAGATCTGTCTCGACCTCGATAAGGGCTCCGTCAAAACCCGTCAGTGCTACAGAGTGTACCTTTGCTATCATTCCAAGGTCCAGACTACTCCCTAATGGTAAAATCGGTCTTAATTTGTTATAATACAGAGGTCGTGGGGCTGACATAGCTTCGACGAGAGGACTTTAACAGGTTATTCTGCAAGCCGATCGCACACGTAATGTGCATTTTTTAATTGCAAACATTCTTGCAACAGTAAAAACTAAGGTTGCTGAGTTCGCGCAAGCGTTCAAGGCTCCTGTTTTTGCGCCAGCTTACGCCTAAACCCGTAATGCCATCGCTTTTCTCGAGGTAGCATAGAGAAAAACGGTGTTATAAGTATGCTAATTACCCCTTACTTAGGCAGCTGTAAGTAGGCGGGGACATTTATCAGCGCGACAATCCCACCGTTTTTGTTTGAATCTCAGACGGGTGAGTCGTTAAAAACTAATTCAGACTATGCTTGAAGACGAATAGCAGGTTACCTTTCGGACCCGGGGGCAGTACCCGGCAGCTCCACCACGATAATTGAAATAACCGCCCTTATGGGGCGGCTTTATTGTGTCGAATAGGGCAGTGAGAGCAAATTAAAACGATCGCCTGCGAGGAACGATCGTTTTATGTGGAGTTTTTTGATAGCTTTTTGTTTTTGGTCCCTGCATAATTTATTTATTCAGGACTACCCCTATAATATGCTAGCAAAGCGCTTGTGTCAATAACTTTTTCATACATTTTTAGACGAAATTCGCGACTATTTTCAGCCCCATAGCGTGTCATGAAACCGACACGACGCTAGGGCAAGGATAAGCTCGAGGGTGTGACCGCCATTTGCTGAGAATATGGCAGTACTTTAATGTTGATGGGGCGTCGTTATGGCCAAGAAACCCTGTGAATAATGGCATAGCAATGAAGCTGTAGGGCATGGAGGGCTTTGTCAGAAAAGCTTTGTAGCAATCGCACAGACGTAATACATACGGCAATTCTTCATCCCACATTCAGACAGACTTTTAAGAAATGGGTATATTCATAACAATTCGGCGTTCATTAAAAAATTGTCCAAGTGCAAGGCTCGCGGTTCATATTTGCCAAAAGTGCGGAACGCGGACAGTCAGTATGATTCTTGATGTGTCAGCGATTGGGTCATTATCCACGCCGCATGATCCAGGCACGGAGTGATAAAAACGACCACCCTAAGGACTGCTAGCAATCAAAGGCGGTGAGTGCCAATACTGGCATGAAACAGAGGAAAATATGCCCGTTGTCATAAATATATACTACGAATGCAAATAGGAAATAATGTTAAATACAACGATGTCATAAAAGCAACGATAACCATATAACACCGTCTACAATATGAAAGCGAGACCATTGATGTATATATTACATACAAAACATCCTCCTAGATCATTGACCAAGCATAGTGTTTATGCTAGATTAAGAACAAGCTTTGATCGAACACCAAAACAAAAAAGCGAAAACACCTTAACAATTAGACCTTAAAATAACTGACCTTTCTTAGACGGAAAGGTTGGTACTACGCCACCACGAAAAAACAAACATATTAAAAACCCCTATGGGTTGCACCTTCCAAAAAGTTCACAGTTCACGAATTGTTAGTTCGGGCCGACGTACCAATGCTCCGTCTAAGACGTATGTTACTCCTCGAGTACCATACGCCAAGTAAAATCCTTACTCATGTTGAGGAGCAAAGTGACTACTTGGCGTATGCGGAAAGAAGGTAATAGAGCACACGGTTGCTCCGAAAGGAGCGGTCAGATAGCCTCGTAGCGGTTCACTGTTCACTGGTTCACACGCCAAAATATATTTTTAGCGGCGTCTGCTGCAACCTGAACTTAAAGTGTTCCGCTCGGGCTCCATATTTTAAATCTCTTATGCTTCGTATATAGTAACCATGAAATGCTACAACGAATTATCGCAATTATAACCATTACAAGCCTCTGCTTGTTGATCCTGATGCTGGTCCTCACAACACCCGCCTCAGCGGGGCCATTTGGCCTTTTAGTCATATTCATATCAGCTTATCTGACCGCTCTCGGTTTGATAAGCTTTTTTTTGTATGGCGCCAGTCGTCTGGTTGGCTACACGGCTGCGAGTTTTACGGTAAAGAAGCCATTCCAACCACTATCATTTCGTCGGTCGTACTATTTTTCCACTATCCTGGCGGCGGCACCTGTCATGCTGATTGGGCTTCAGTCGGTAGGGTCGGTCGGTATCTATGAATTTATTCTGGTGGTTATATTCGTGGTCATTGGCTGTGTTTATATTTCGAAAAGAATTTACTAAAAAACTGCCTCGTTCGGAAACGTAATCAAGCTTACGTTTCACTCACTTCGTTATGCTATAATGACAGATATGCAGCCCGAGAGTTCACAACCCCTGGGAGGACCAGAAAAACTACCTATGCCACCAGTGAATAACGGTGAGCGCGTTCCTGTGTTGCCGACACCCGAAACGGGGATCGAGCAGGGGGCAGAGCGGTTTGAACAAACAGCTGAAGCTCAGGCGGCTGCGGCTGATGCTGCCGCGACAGGTGCACCGGTCGTCACGCCAGTAGTTCCGTCTTCTCCGATCGTTCAGGATGCATCCATAGGAAGCCCTGCTGTTGCAGCCGACGAGGATGTGATCGAGAAGGAGTGGGTGGACAAGGCAAAGAAGATCATTGATGAAACAAAAGATGATCCACACAGCCGCACGCAAAAGGTGAACCAATTACAGAAAGATTATTTAAGAAAACGATACGGGAAGGAACTTGGTGCGGCGCAGTAAGGTGCCACCAAGACTTATAGAGGGGTGATCGGGTTTGTTATAACAGTCATAGTGATCGTCCTGCTCGTCGCGGGTGTGGTAGCTTTTGTCTTGATGCAGTACCGTCGGGTACTGCGTGAAGCCAAGAACTATGAACGCGGCCTCAAGATGGTGCCACTTTATATTCATATCCCACCAGCCAGTGATGATATTGAAGGTGGCGGCCGCGATGAGCGAGACTTAACCGAAGAGGTATTGTCTCAGGCTCAGGTGATGTACAACATTATCGCGAGTACGGCGACCAAAGGTTTCAAGAGTCGTGTCTACGGGCAACGTCACGTCTCATTCGAGGTTGTGGCCCACGAAGGGCTGGTTCACTATTACGTTGTCGTTCCAATCGCGATGATTGATACCATTACTCAGGCAGTGGCGGCGGCCTATCCAGCGGCTCGACTCGAAGAGGTCGAGGAGCGCAATATCTTTAACCCAGCTGGTCGTATGAGTGGCACGATTGGTGGTGAATTTACGCTCAAGAAAAACTATGCCTACCCGATCGCAACCTTTCAGGAGACCAAGCGTGATGCCGCTCGGGCCCTTCTCAACGCCTTATCAAGTGCTGGTCGCGAAGATGGTCTCGGGGTGCAGATCCTGATCCGTCCGGCACATCAAGGCTGGGATAAGAGTGCGATTACTATTGCAGAGAATATCCGCAAAGATAAAGGGGTGAAATCAGGCGGACTGGGTGGAGCGGTGAATATGAAAGGCCTCATGGAAGCGCTCTGGAAACCACCCGAGACCAAAGAAGCTAAACCAGAAGACAAGCAACTCAGTAGTTTAGAACAAGGGATTGTTGAAGGTATCGAGAATAAAACTCGTTATCCAGGCTATGAAGTTTTGGTTCGAGTAGTGGCCTCTTCGAATACATCTGGAAAATCGCAGGCGCTGATGAACAGCGTCGTTTCGGCCTTTTCATTGTTTGATTCAACTTCAAATAATGGCTTTAAGTTTACGATTACCAAAAACATTGAAGAATTTGTCACTGCTTATATATTTAGGTTTTTCCCGCAGGAGGTCAATCAGAATATCCTCAACACGGTCGAGCTGGCGACTATCTTCCACTTGCCAGATCAGGGTTCGATCCCAACCTCACAGGTTCAGCGCCAAGCAGCCAAGCAGGTTGATGGTCCAACCCAAATTTTAGAGGAAGGCTTCCTGCTGGGCTATAACGAGTTTAGAGGTGTCAAGAAGCCGATTCGGCTGTCCACAAACGATCGCCGACGTCACACTTATGTTATTGGACAGACCGGAACTGGTAAGTCTAAATTACTCGAAAATCTTGCCTATCAAGACATGATGGACGGTCGTGGCTTCGCCTTTATTGATCCGCATGGTGATTCTGCCGAGGAATTATTAGGCATGGTGCCAAAAGAACGGGTAGAGGACGTGATTTACTTTAGCCCAGGTGATATGGAGATGCCGATCGGACTCAACTTGTTCGAGTTTGAAAATCAAGACCAGCGCGACTTCCTCATTCAAGAGTCGATTGCTATGCTCTATAAGCTCTATGACCCAGGTCACACCGGTATCATCGGTCCACGCTACGAGCATTGGTTCCGTAACGCTGCCCTCACAATCATGAGTGATCCAGCTGGTTCGACCTTCATTGATGTTCCGCAAGTCTTTAATGACCAGTCATTTACTGATGAGAAACTAAAGCACGTCACTGACCGTACCGTCCTTGATTTCTGGAATAAGGAAATGGCGCAAACCAGTGAGGCGAACAAGTCAGAGGTGCTCGGTTGGTTCGTGTCGAAGTTCGGTGCTTTCTTGTCGAATGAAATGATGCGCAACATCATGGGCCAGACTAAGAGTGGCTTTAACCTGCGCGATATTATGGATAACAAGAAAATCTTGTTGGTGAATCTATCCAAAGGAAAGCTAGGTGAGCTGAACTCGCAACTGCTCGGTATGATCTTTGTGATGAAGTTTCAGGCGGCAGCCATGGGCCGCGCCGACGTACCTGAGAATGAACGTGAAGACTTTTCACTCTACGTTGATGAGTTCCAGAACTTCGCCACCGAGAGCTTTGCGACAATCCTGTCCGAGGCCCGAAAGTATCGCCTGAGTTTGATTCTTGCCAACCAGTTCATGACCCAGCTGACCGATCAGATTCGTGAAGCGGTCCTTGGTAATATCGGAACGGTTATTAGTGGTCGTATCGGTATTACTGACGCCGAGATATTGGTGAAAAAATTCGCGCCGACCTTTGATGCCGAGGATCTCACCAAGCTGCCGAACTTCCAGACGATTGCCTCAGTCATGATCAATAATGTCCCGTCAGCGGCCTTTAGTATGTCGTTGATTCCACCGCTTGGGCAGTCAAACCCGCAACTGCGAGATGCAATTAAAAAACTTTCCAGTGCCAAGTATGGACGTCCACGGGCCGAGGTCGAGCGCGAGATCTTTGCCCGCCTCGGAGCGGGTGACGCGGCACGCAAGGCAAAGATGGAGGCCTTGAAACAAGCACAACAAGAGAGAATGGCAGCCTTGCAGAATCAAGGCGCTCCACGGGCGCCCGGTGCTCAGGCGGCGCCAGCGGCGGGTGAGCCATCTTTCCTCGATGAATGGCTCGCTAAGCGCCAGCAGCTCGCTGCTAAGCCTGCTGCGACTCCAGTAACGCCTCCAAACCCAGCCTTTGGTCCAACCGTTCCTGTGCCGCCTCAAGAAGCTCCTCAGGTCAACCCCGAAGACAACCACAAATTACATATCCGCGAACCTGGTGAGGGTAACGCGGACGGTGTGTCGATTAAATTACGGTAAGGGAGTTACTTCTTGCCAGTGATCATGATACGGAAGTAATCATAGAGTACTCCGATAATCCATCCAACAATAAAGGCGCCAATGGTTTCAAAGCCAGATAGGACATAGCCAAGATTCTTGGCAACCAAGTAGACGGCCAGCACCAAGACGAAGGCGACAATTGCACCAGAAAGAATAGCATTTGGTCGAGCGATGGTTGCACCCACGACTTCACTAGTCTTTTCAACGGCCTTTGAATGGATAACCTTACTAAAGGCACGTGCTGGAGGGGACATCTCTGCCTGGATACGGGCCATTTCTTTTTTGAAGCTGGCTTCTTTCTCTTTTTTGCTAATACCACCGCGGCGACGAGCGGGACCTTCCTTTGGTTTAGTGGCGCCCTTCTCGGCACCACCAGCCTCAACGCTGACAGCTTCGTTTAGGGCTTCAGCCTTGGCTTTCTCGGCCTTCTTCTCATTACTCTCGAGATTCTCAGCACCTAGCTCACCACCGGTTTCTAGTTTGTTTTTGAGTTCTTCAAGGCGTTCGGCTGAAGCATTGGACACTTCGCCACGTTCGTTACCTTGGGGTGCTTGTTCGGGACTATTGCTCATATTAGATATTTCCTGCGTTAAGATCGCGACGGATGAGTCGGACCTCTTTATTCATTTGTTTCGATCGGAAGAAGAAGTAGGTGACTACCGCTAGGACTGCACCAGCAAAGATCATGTTTTCAGTTGGACCGGTCTTTGGCAGCTCGGTGGTGACCTGTTCAATCACCTTCGGTGGAGCACAATAGACCGGGATAACAACGTCATCGCCGAATTTGTTCTCCATCAGACAGTTATATGAGCTAGGGTCACTGATACCTTGGGGCGTCGCAGGAATCGTATCGAGTACCTGAACTGCAAAGGTGCGGACCTGTTTTTCACCTGGTTGGAGTGTGACATCAGGCCATGTCAAAGTTCGTTTGGTTTCATCATACACACCGCCACCCTTATCGATGAGGCGTGAGTACTCGAGGGCATCACCGAGGTTATCTTGGAGTGCGGTTGCTTTTGGGGTGCCACCCTTATTTTCAACGGTGATAGTATAGCTGATCTTGTCACCTGACTGGGCGGTAACCTTATTAGCGACGACGTTTCCTTGCGAAACGTTCGTAGCCGTCTTTGAAAGTACGATATTTGCTGGTGTTGGAGCTGGTGGTAGCCCGTCAGTCACCAAGTTGCCACAAGACTGCATAATGGCGAACCAGCCCATCTTTGCGGAGTGTCCGATCCATCCGTAAATGTCGGTTTGTCCGTTCACGATACTGAGAGGTCGCCCGTAGACTGTGTTTACAGGGGTTCCAGCACTATTATTCACCGTTACGGCAGAGGTGCCTGGGCGAGGTTCATACCCCCAACCTAGCTTTGATCCGGTCCAGAATGAACCGAATTGGGCGCTCGCAATCTCAGCTCGGGTGATGCCAAATTGATTCATAACGTCTTGGAGGTTACGCGAGTTAGCGTCATAAGGGGCGAGGAAGTTATTTAATGACTTGTTTGAGCCCATACCCATGCCGCCAGGTATAAAGTCGCCAGGGTTAGAGGCGTTGGCTGATTCTGGTGGTTGAAAGACAACCAGACCTTGGACGACGAGCGCAAGGGCCACAAATATCAAGCCAAGTCGGCGAGTCGTCTCTTCTTTGCGAAGACGTTTGGCATAAAAGCCAAGCTGCCCGACGAGAGCGGGGCTGAAGGAGAGATTCGAGACTATTTTTCTAAACATGATAGATTTTTTTCATTTTTTGTTTTAATGGACCTCTTGTACATCAGATTAGCATAAGAAATATGTTCAACGCAATAGCTTGAGTGAACAAAATTTTTTCGCTATAATAGAAGCAGACACATGCCGAAAAGGCCGAAATTAGGGGAAGATAGGGAAATACGGGATTACTGATGGTTAAACAAAAAACTGACAACTCTTACGATGGCTCACAAATTCAAGTTCTTGAAGGGCTCGAGCCTGTCCGAAAACGCCCAGGAATGTATATTGGAAGCACCGGTTACGATGGGGTGCACCATTTAATTAAGGAAATCGCCGATAACTCGATTGACGAAGCGATTGCTGGCTATGCCAGTAGGGTTGATATTGTCATTCTTGAGGATGGTGGTATCCAGATATCAGATGATGGACGTGGTATTCCTGTCGACAAGCATCCAAAAACAGGTCTCAGCACGCTTGAAACCGTCCTGACCGTTCTGCACGCCGGAGGAAAGTTCGGTGGTGGTGGATATAAAGTATCCTCTGGACTGCACGGTGTCGGGTCGAGCGTTGTTAATGCGCTCTCTACCACCTTGATCGCTGAGGTTGTGCATAAGGGTGAACTCTACAGTATTGAGTTCGAACGAGGTGGCACAAAGGTCCCATTCAAGAAAGTGGGCAAAACCGATCGTCCACAGGGAACGACAATTACATTCTGGCCTGATCCAACCATCTTTAAGGAAGGTATCGAGTTTGATTACAAGTGGGTGGTTGATTACATTCGCCACCAAGCCTACCTCACCAAGGGTGTGTACGTTTCTGTTGTTGACAAGCGCACGAATGAACGGGCTGCATTCTATTTTGAAGGTGGTATTCAAAGCTACGTTAAACACCTCAATATCGGCAAAGATGTCGCCAGCGATAGTATCTTCTATGTTGAAAAACAGATTGAAGATTCAATGGTAGAGATTGCGGTTCAATATAACGATACGTTTGTAGAGTTAGTGAAGCCGTTCGCTAACAACGTCTTGACCCCTGATGGCGGGACGCACTTAGTAGGATTCCGTTCAGCCTTGACCCGTGTTATTAATGAATATGCTCGCAAGAGCGGACTGTTGAAAGAAAAGGATGAAAACCTGACGGGTGATGATATTCGTGAAGGTTTGACTGCTATTATCCTCGTCAAACTTCCTGACCCTCAATTCGAAGGTCAGACCAAGAACAAGCTTGGTAACCCAGAGGTGCGTCGTTACGTTGAGCAGGTCATGAATGAATACTTCTCGTATTATCTTGATGAAAATCCAGCCGTTGCAAAAACAATCGTTGGCAAGGCGCTGCTGGCGGCCCGCGCCCGTAAAGCGGCTCGTGCGGCCCGCGATAATGTGATTCGTAAGGGTGCGCTCGATGGAATGAGCCTACCAGGCAAACTGGCCGACTGTTCAAGCAAGGACCCTTCAGAGTCAGAACTCTATATCGTAGAGGGTGATTCGGCAGGTGGTTCAGCCAAGTCTGGTCGCGATAGTCGAACCCAGGCGATCTTGCCACTGCGTGGTAAGGTGCTCAACGTCGAGCGAGCTCGTCTCGACCGCATGCTCGGTAATAATGAAATCGTGAACCTTATTAAGGCACTCGGTGTTGGCATCAGTGACCAGTTTGATATTAGTGGTCTCCGATACCATCGGATTGTTATCATGACCGACGCCGACGTTGACGGAAGCCACATTTCGACGCTTCTTTTGACCTTCTTGTTCCGTTACATGCCAGAAGTAATTGATGGCGGATACGTATATTTAGCAAAACCACCACTTTTCTTGCTTCGTCAGGGTACCAAAAAAGAGTACGCCTATAGCGATGAAGAGCGCGACGCAATTTTGCAACGAATGATTACTGAACGCCGAGAAAAGGGCGTAAAAGTCGATCCGGCTGATGATATTAACAAGCAGGCTGGTGTGACGCTGATGCAACGTTACAAGGGTCTGGGTGAAATGGACGCTGAACAGCTATGGGATACGACCATGAATCCCGAGAACCGAGTGCTGGTTCAGGTCAAAGTCGAAGACGCCGAGAAAAGTGATGCAATTTTTACAAAGTTAATGGGCGATCAAGTTGATCTGCGTAAAAGCTTTATCCAAAGCCGCGCCAAATCACTCAAGATGGCCGATCTGGATGTTTAATCATGGATGACGAAATAATGGATACCAACGACCAACCAATTGAAGCTGACGAAATCATCGCAGCACCACAAACACACTCGCGTATTGTCGAGAACCTGACGGTTGAGAACGTGATGGAAGATAGTTTCCTGCGTTATTCAATGAGTGTCATTATCGACCGAGCACTGCCAGATGTTCGTGATGGGTTAAAACCAGTCCATCGTCGTATTTTGTACTCGATGGGTGAGCAAAACCTTCGCCCGGGCGGCCGTTTCTTAAAGAGTGCCCGTATCGTCGGTGACGTGATGGGTAAATACCACCCGCACGGTGACTCTTCGATTTATCTTGCAATGGTCCGTTTGGCGCAGGATTGGGTGATGCGTTACCCGCTCGTTAATGGACAGGGTAACTTCGGTTCAATGGACGGAGATCCACCAGCGGCTAACCGTTATACTGAGGCACGTCTGGGCCGCGTTGGTAATGAGCTGCTCGATGACCTCGAGAAGGACACGGTTGACTTCCGTGATAACTATGATGGTTCAGAGCAAGAACCAAGTGTCTTGCCAGCTAAATTACCAAACTTACTATTGAATGGTCAGCTCGGTATTGCGGTAGGTATGGCGACGAGTATTCCGCCGCACAACCTCGGTGAGTTGGTTGATGCAACGATTCATTTGATCGACAACCCTGAGGCAACCGTCGAGGATCTTATGGAATTTGTGAAGGGTCCTGACTTCCCAACAGGTGCCATTGTTTATGGCGGTACGCCGATGAAGCAGGCCTACCAGACCGGTCGTGGCAGTGTTGTCATCCGTGCAGTGACTGACATCGAAGAAACCAAAAAAGGTCGCAGCCAGATCGTAATTACAGAGATGCCATATGGTGTAAATAAAGCAACACTTATCGAAAAGATTGCTGAATTACACAAAGACAAGAAGATTATCATCAGTGACCTCCGCGACGAGAGCGCCCGTGGTAAGGTTCGCGTGGTGATTGAGCTTCGTAAAGACTCATATCCTAAAAAGATTCTTAACCAATTGTTTAAGATGACTGCCATGCAGACGAGTTTCCACTACAATATGCTGGCTTTGGTTGATGGTATTCAGCCTCGAACACTGAGTCTGGTTGAGATCTTGCAAGAGTTCATCAAACACCGCCAAGTGGTGATTCGCCGCCGCACCGAGTTTGAACTCAAGGCTGCCAAGGCCCGAGCACACATCCTCGAAGGCTACAAGATTGCGCTCGATCACATCGATGAAGTTATTAAATTGATTCGTGCCAGCAAGACGAGCGAAGAAGCCCAAGCGGGATTGATGGAAAAGTTCAAACTTTCTGAAATCCAAGCCCAAGCCATCCTGGCGATGCAGCTTCGCCGCCTCACTGGACTGGAACGCGACAAGATCGAAGAAGAATTGGCACAGTTGTTGCTGCTGATTGCTGAACTCGAGAAGATCCTGAGCGACGAAAATGAGATTCTGCGCATTATTAAAGAAGAGCTGCGTGAGATGAACGACAAGTTTGGTGATGACCGACGTTCGAAAATCATTGCTTCCGAGCTCGGTAAGTTTAGCGACGAAGAGCTCATCCCTGAAGAGGATTCTGTTATATTACTTACAACAGAGAACTACATCAAGCGTACATTAGTCAGTGAATATCGTCGCCAACACCGCGGTGGTAAGGGCAAGCGGGGGATGACCACGAAGGAAGAGGACGTCATTGACCAACTCATCCCAGCGAGTACCCATGATTACCTATTATTCTTTACGAATAAGGGTCGTATCTTCCGCCTGAAAGCCTACGAAGTACCAGCTGCCTCTCTGGCGGCGAAGGGTGTCGCGGCAGTAAACTTGTTGGCACTGCAACCAGAAGAACGCATCACTTCGATCATTCGAAATGAGAAAGATTCTGGCGAAGAAGGCTACCTCTTTATGGCGACATTGAAGGGAACAGTCAAGAAAACACCATTTAAGGACTACACAAATATCCGCACCAATGGGCTGATTGCGATCAAGCTTGATGATGGTGATGAACTGCGCTGGATCAAGAAAACCACAGGCGAGAATGATGTAATCATCTCAACATCTGCTGGTCAGGCGATTCGATTTGGTGAAGCCGATGCCCGTCCAATGGGTCGTGCCGCCCGTGGTGTTCGTGGTGTTCGCCTGCGACCAAACGATAGTGTGGTTGGTATGGATATTGTTGCCAATGATGAAGGAAATCTCTTCGTCATTAGTGAAAACGGCTTCGGTAAGGTGACCAAAGCGTCTCACTTCCCATCGCACAAGCGTGGTGGTGTTGGTATCAAGGCAGCCATCGTAACCGCAAAGACCGGTCCAATTGTCGCTGTCCGTTCACTCGAGGCTGACACTAGCGAGATCTTGTTGATCTCCAGCAAGGGTCAGGCAATCCGTGTTGGGCTAAAGGATATTCCACAGCTTGGACGAACCACTCAAGGTGTTCGTATTATGCGAACCGGTGAAGGTGACAAGGTCAGCTCATTCGGATTTGTTCCTGAACAGGCCGTCGAAGAAGCTGAAACGGAAGAAGCTTAATGATGGAGGTCTTCTCTCCCTATATCATCGCCGCGGTTGTGGGGTGGGTTGTCGCGCAGGGTTTGAAGGCCATCATCCAGAGTATTAAGGGGAGGAATATTAATAACCTCCGACAACTCTACCTTTCTGGCGGTATGCCAAGCGCCCACAGTGCGACGGTTCTAGCTGTCACGACTGTGATCGGATTCAAAGACGGTTTCGGTTCGGCAGTATTCGGTCTCGCATTCCTGGTTGTTTTAATTGTTACCTACGACGCCATGATGGTTCGTCGTTCGTCTGGCGAACAAGGCGCATCCTTGACGGCGCTGATAAAAGAGCAGAAGAGTAAGGTCCGTTTACCGAGGGTCGCAAAGGGTCACACGCCGTTCGAAGTCCTGGCTGGCGTTGTGGTTGGGGTGCTGGTTGGGATCGCTGTCAGCTTTCTGACTATTTAAGTGCAAATTGCCTCAATTTCATTATTGACTGATTAACAGATATGGCGTAAGATTGGTAGAGTCTGGTCGCAAGGCCGTAAGTTTCAACTGTGGAGTTGTAAGCAAATAAAGACGAGATCTTTAACAATTTAGTAGTGCAAATCGAGAAATCTATCTTTTATTAGATAGATATCAATCATCGTCAGTTAATTATGTATTTGAGTCATGAATCTTGAAATAGAGATTTTTATGGAGAGTTTGATCCTGGCTCAGGATGAATGCTGGCGGCGTGCTTAACACATGCAAGTCGAGCGGTAAGGCCCCTTCGGGGGTACACGAGCGGCGGACGGCTGAGTAACGCGTGGGAACATGCCCCAAAGTGAGGAATAAGCTCCAGAAATGGAGTCTAATGCCGCATATGATCTTCGGATTAAAGGATTTATCCGCTTTGGGAGTGGCCTGCGTACGATTAGGTAGTTGGTGAGGTAATGGCTCACCAAGCCGACGATCGTTAGCTGGTCTGAGAGGATGACCAGCCAGACTGGAACTGAGACACGGTCCAGACTCCTACGGGAGGCAGCAGTGAGGAATATTCCACAATGGGCGAAAGCCTGATGGAGCAACGCCGCGTGCAGGATGAAGGCCTTCGGGTCGTAAACTGCTTTTATAAGTGAAGAATATGACGGTAACTTATGAATAAGCACCGGCTAACTACGTGCCAGCAGCCGCGGTCATACGTAGGGTGCAAGCATTATCCGGAGTGACTGGGCGTAAAGAGTTGCGTAGGTGGTTTGTTAAGTGAATAGTGAAATCCGACGGCTCAACCGTACGGACTATTATTCAAACTGGCAAACTCGAGAATGGTAGAGGTAACTGGAATTTCTTGTGTAGGAGTGAAATCCGTAGATATAAGAAGGAACACCAATGGCGTAGGCAGGTTACTGGACCATTTCTGACACTGAGGCACGAAAGCGTGGGGAGCGAACCGGATTAGATACCCGGGTAGTCCACGCCGTAAACGATGGATACTAGCTGTTGGGGGTATCGACCCCCCCAGTAGCGAAGCTAACGCGTTAAGTATCCCGCCTGTGGAGTACGGTCGCAAGACTAAAACATAAAGGAATTGACGGGGACCCGCACAAGCGGTGGATTGTGTTCTTTAATTCGATGATAAACGGAGAACCTTACCAGGGTTTGACATCCCAAGAATTTTGCCGAAAGGCGAGAGTGCTTTATTGAACTTGGTGACAGCTGTTGCATGGCCGTCGTCAGCTCGTGTCGTGAGATGTTTGGTTAAGTCCATCAACGAGCGCAACCCTTGTGATTAGTTGTATTTTTCTAATCAGACTGCCCCGGCAACGGGGAGGAAGGAGGGGATGATGTCAGGTCAGTATTACGCTTACATCCTGGGCTAGAAACGCAATACAATGGCCGGTACAATACGCAGCGAAGCCGCGAGGTGAAGCAAATCGTATCAAAACCGGTCCCAGTTCGGATAAGAGGCTGAAACTCGCCTCTTTGAAGTCGGAATCGCTAGTAATCGCAGATCAGCAAGCTGCGGTGAATACGTTCCCGGGTCTTGTACACACCGCCCGTCAAACCATGAAAGTGACCAACACCCGAAGTCCGATTCGTCGGCCTAAGGTGGGGGGCATGATTGGGGTTAAGTCGTAACAAGGTATCCGTACCGGAAGGTGCGGATGGATTACCTCCTTTCTAGAGGAGATTACGCCAGTGAATCGAGTAATCGTTCGCTGAAGCTAGGTCGGTCTTTTTGTTGTGTTGAGCTTACATAACAATATAGTTCCAATTGTCACTAATTTATTAGTGCCAGATATATTGGAACAAGACTAAGTTCAAAAAAATTCTCAGATACTAGACTGAGGATGATAATCGATTTGCACTACTAAGTTGTTAAAAAGAGAAGAGACCTTCGGTTGACCCGGAGGTCTTTTTTTATCCTCTGGCAAAGCGAGATCCTCCTCTTGCTCAAAAGGGTATTTTGCGCTAGAATGGTCAGAGTTCTATAGGCGTGGGGCATTAGCTCAGTTGGCTAGAGCACCTGCTTTGCAAGCAGGGGGTCCAGGGTTCGAGTCCCTGATGCTCCACCACGAGGGGTGAATCTGGCGAAAGTCAGAGTCACTCCACCAAGAACTGATTTACAACAAAAACACCACGTATTCGTGGGCGATTAGCTCAGCTGGTTAGAGCGCGTCACTGATAATGACGAGGTCGGAGGTTCGAGTCCCTCATCGCCCACCACTACGTGGTGTTTTTTGTTTTCTCGCTGAAAGGCTCCCACGTTGTGTTTTTACGTTGTAAATTGGCAATAGTTTAAAGCTATTTAAGAATCGAAGTGTTTAATAAGAGCATGATCACAAAGCTACTACTCCGAGAAAAGGTTGCTGATATCGACATAAAGCTTGATGAGTTAAGGCAAGAAGCTGAAGCACGTCTCGAGTCATTTACGGATTATAACAAGCGTATTCGATTAGAACTACAGAAGTACGATTTAGAAACGGATGACCCAGTCGAGATAGCGAGAATGAACAAAATCATAGATGAATGCTACGAAGATATACGCGGTGCCAAAGACTCTCTGCACTTCGTAAACTTGGATCTCAAACGAAAAAGCGAACAGGGAGGTGGGGAATGACAACGATAATGCCAAAGACGGAATTCGATAAGAAGATCGACAACATTCAGCACCAACTCGATATTATG
This sequence comes from Candidatus Microsaccharimonas sp., assembly GCA_049296095.1. Classification (GTDB taxonomy): domain Bacteria; phylum Patescibacteriota; class Saccharimonadia; order Saccharimonadales; family Saccharimonadaceae; genus Microsaccharimonas. The sequence goes on along the minus strand of JBAQRV010000001.1, from coordinate 409,358 downwards.
CGACGTGAGAGCGAAGCGTTTAGAGCGCACGCGAACACCCATTTTGAGTTTGTAAACAATGAAGTGGCAACAAAGGAAGATGTGCGCGCCCTTCGGAGAGATATGGCAACAAAACAGGATCTATATAAGGTTGAGAGGAGTCTGGCTAGCCTTACGGTAATCGTTCAAAAGATCGCCGAAAAAATAGGCGTATCAACTTAATAAAACCTCTTGCAAAAACAGATAACAAAGAGTACAATTAGTCCTAATTAGCGCATGTTCACAAAGAACCTCTGGCGATCATACAGTAAAGAGATTGTCCCATTAAGAAATAGATAGTTCTCTTTATTGCAAAATATACAACAAAAAGCTACTTTACGGCGTGCGAGGCCGCGTGGTAGGATCAGTAAGCTTGAGTGCGGACGGGACCCATCAAATCTGATGAGTTGAAATGCGCCCTCAAGTTGTGAGAACGCAGGACATTAACAATTTGAATGTAAGAAAATTTTTTAATTAAGATTGACGGCAAGTAATTGTAATAATGGTTATTACCAATTACTCGTTAAGTCAATGCATAAAAAGGTACTCAAGGGCACATAAGTGGATGCCTAGACGTATATTACCGATGAAGGACGTGGAAGACTGCGAAAAGTCTCGGGGAGCTGTCAACAAGCTTTGATCCGGGAATATCCGAATGGGGAAACCCAGCACGAGTCATGTCGTGTTAACTGTTCCTGAATATATAGGGAATTTGTAGGGAACCAACTGAACTGAAACATCTTAGTAGGTTGAGGAAGAGAAAATAAATAATGATTCTCGGAGTAGTGGCGAGCGAAACGGGATCAGCCCAAACCTTTTAAGTTTCTAGATTTATCTAGATAAGCTGATAGGCGAATACTTAAATGGGGTTGTGATATTACATGCGACCAAGTCAGAGAACTAAACTTTCGGGTTTAGGTATCTGATTTGCGACCAGCGACTATCATCGACTGGATAAGGTAAGAAATCGGAGTTGTTAGCGGAATAGTTTGAATGACTAGCCATAGGACGTGAAAGCCGCGTACGCGAAAACAACTTTGACCTTATACATGTTTTATCGAGTAGGGCGGGGCACGAGAAACCCTGTCTGAATCCGGGAGGACCACCTCCCAAGGCTAAATATAATATACGATCGATAGTGAACTAGTACAGTGATGGAAAGGTGAAAAGAACCCCGGGAGGGGAGTGAAATAGATCCTGAAACTTAGTGCCTACAAGGAGTCGGAGCCCTACGGGGTGACGGCGTGCTTTTTGTAGAACGATCCAGCGAGTTAATTTCTTAGGCAAGGTTAAGTCAAGTGACGGAGCCACAGTGAAAGCGAGCCTGAATAGGGCGAACATAGTCTAAGGGATTAGACCCGAAACCGGGTGACCTAACCATGAGCAGGTTGAAGCTACTGTAATAGGTAGTGAAGGACCGAACCGTCGTACGCAGCAAAGTGCTCGGATGACTTGTGGTTAGAGGTGAAATGCCAATCGAACTCGGAGATAGCTGGTTCTCCTCGAAATAGCTTTAGGGCTAGCGTCAATTAATTAGCAGGCGGGGGTAGAGCTCTGTAAAGGACTGAGGGGGGCAACCCTACTCACCCTTAACAAACTACGAATACCGCCTGTGGTACATTGGCAGTTAGAACGTCGGGGCTAAGCTCGGCGCTCGAAAGGGAAACAGCCCAGACCATCGTCTAAGGTCCCTAAATATATACTCAGTGGGAAACAAGGTGAGATTTCTTAAACAGCTAGGATGTTGGCTTAGAAGCAGCCATTCATTTAAAGAGTGCGTAACAGCTCACTAGTCAAGAGATCTTGCGTGGAAAATGTAACGGGGCTCAAGTATATTACCGAAGACATGGATGCATAATTTATTATGCGTGGTAGAGGAGCGTTCCTCTCTGCAGTGAAGCCGGACTGGAAAGTACCGGTGGAGCGTGAGGAAGTGAGAATGCTGGAATGAGTAACCATAAGACGGGTGAGAATCCCGTCGGCCGTAAGAGCAAGGTTTCCTGAGCCATGGTAATCATCTCAGGGTTAGTCGGGCCTAAGCCGAGGCGCATAGCGTAGGCGATGGACATCAGGTTAATATTCCTGAACCGGTTATAATTTGTACACTGTTCACGGAGAAGTAGTCGAAGCGGATTCATGGTATGTATCCGTCCAACCCAGCAGGAATGTGAGGGGAGTGAAAGTTAGTCTTCGGACTGACGATTTTGGCAAAAGCTCTGGCAAGAAAAGCAGATGTACGCGTGATTATAGCCGCCCGTACCGCAAACCAACACAGGTGCTCGAGTCGAGTAGACTCAGGCTTACGAGAGAACCTTCGCTAAGGAACTCGGCAATACAGCGACCGTAACTTCGGGATAAGGTCCGCCCCCTCTTCATTGAATATGAAGTGGAATTGCCGCGTACATTGATCAGTAGATCATTAGTGATAGGTGGTTAAAAAAACGTGCGTTGTCCACTCAATTGGCAACAATTGAGAAGAGCAGCGCATTAGTGAGTACGCTCGTTTCATGAGATTTATCTCTTGAAACAATATGGGCGAAAAATCCTTTTTTAATGACCAAAATTTTTTACTGAGATAGAGCAAAATGATTCGCATGCGCAAGTATGCAAAAAATAATGTTCTTTTGTACGCGAATTCCCATCCTTCGTATTTAACGATGAGGGGGCCGCAGCAAAAGAGCCCACGGAACTGTTTATCAAAAACACAGGTCTCTGCTAACACGAAAGTGGATGTATAGGGGCTGACTCCTGCCCAGTGCTGGAAGGTTAAGGCGAAGGCTTCACGGTCTGAACTGAAGCCCCAGTGAACGGCGGCGGTAACTATAACCGTCCTAAGGTAGCGAAATTCCTTGTCAGGTAAGTTCTGACCCGCACGAATGGAGTAATCATGTGGGCACTGTCTCAGCGAAGGACTCGGTGAAAGTGCATTGGCGGTAAAGATGCCGTCTGTCCGTACCAGGACGAGAAGACCCCATGGAGCTTTACTACAGTTTTACATTGTTCCGGGTCGCAATATGTGTAGCATAGGTGGGAGCCTTTGAAGCAGATACGCTAGTATTTGTGGAGGCGAAATGTGAAATACCACCCTTATTGTGACTTTGATCTAACCGACACCATTATCTGGTGTCGGGACCGTGTATGATGGGTAGTTTAACTGGGGCGGTTGCCTCCTAAAGAGTAGCGGAGGCGTTCAAAGGTTGGCTAGCAACGGATGGAAATCGTTGTGATAGTGTATGCGCAAAAGCCAGCTTGACTGTGAGGGGTACATCCCAAGCAGAGACGAAAGTCGGAGCAAGTGAACCGCTGTAAGTACAATTTATTGTACGTATATGTGGGAATGACAGCGAACACGGATAAAAGTTACCCTGGGGATAACAGGCTTATAGCGCCCAATAGTTCACATAGACGGCGCTGTTTGGCACCTCGATGTCGGCTCATCACATCCTGGAGGGGGAGCACCTTCCAAGGGTTCGGCTGTTCGCCGATTAAAGTGGTACGCGAGCTGGGTTCAGAACGTCGTGAGACAGTTCGGTTTATATCCGGTACGGACGATAGGAAATTTGAGGAGATCTGCCCTTAGTACGAGAGGACCGGGGTGGACGAATCTCTGGTGTATCGATTGTGGCCACCTGCTGCATTGTCGAGTAGCTAAATTCGGAATAGATAAGCGCTGAAAGCATATTAAGCGCGAAACTAACTTCAAGATTAGATTTCCCTACGAGGACACAGAAAGAATATCTGTTTGATAGGTGCAAGGTAGAAGCGCAGCAATGCGTGTAGCTAAAGCATACTAATAGTCCCATCGCCTTTTTATGTCCTTTTCACTGACTGGTAATCTTCGGATTAACTGAGGTGATAAGGTAGACTTAACGAGTATTTGGTGCTAACCAATACATTATATGAGGTGGTAATCATTCATGATTATCATCGATAAAAACGTCAATCAAAGTAAAAATTTTAAGCTTACATTCAAGTTTACCGTGCATAATGTTTGTTAAGGACATCGAAGCAAGGTTTTTGTCCCACTGATCTCTTTATATCAGCGCAAAGTGACCAAAAACCTTACTTCGGTGCCCATGGCGCTGAGGAAATACCTGTTCCCATTCCGAACACAGAAGTCAAGCTCAGCAGCGGCGATTATACTGCCACAAGTGGGAAACTAGCACGGTGCCGAATTATACAATAACCCCTGGTAATACCAGGGGTTTTGTCTTTCTTAAAATAGGGAGTAAACCCGCACACTCATCCCGCTCATGTTAAAATAGAGGGGTGACTATAAGACAAACACTCTCTAAAATGCTCCGTATCGTTGGGAAGCTCTCGACGCGCACGAAAGTCATTGGCGGAGTTTCGTTGTTTCTTCTTATCAGTTATGGAATTATCTTCGGCCTGCCAAAGCAGGTCGCTTTTAGTTATAGCGGTGCCGATTGTACTCGGCAGCTCACATTGTTCCCGCAAACCATGAAACAGGTGACCGATTCAAACTTTCAAGTGGAATTTACAGATACAGTTTTGCTTATGGGGCAACCAATCCTGTCTCTAAAAGCATGTTTCACGGCGCTCAAACCACCGACCGAAGGCACAAATATGGTCAATGTATCGCCATTCGGGCCTCTGTTTATGAAACGTTACGCATTGAAGGTTGAGCCAATGCGTGCCGCAACGCTGGGCGATTTTGTCGGCAAAACCCTTCCGACGACTCGACCGATTACGATTGCCCTCAGTGGTACCGATACTGTTTTTGACTACAAATTCACAGTCGCAGACAAGACGGCGGCCTGTGCCCCGAAAGACCATACGATTCTGTGTGATATAGAGGAACTTGAACTGGCGCAAGGTGAGAAATACGAAGGCACGCTGGCACGCTATTTCAACGATACTAAAATTACAGAACTGGGAAGTGGTACTTTTACGACACTGCGTGCTTTAGTGCTCGGTGCGGCTTCGGCCAGCGAAGGCCAGACAATTTATGACAAGCCGACCGAGCTCAGTTTTGAATATGACAAGCCTCTCGATCTGGTCGAGGCTGAACTGAAGGTGAAGAATGGTGAGGCGTATGAACCAGTCGCGATCACCACTTCAACAGATGATAAAAAGGCAATCGTGACGCCAAAGGAAGCTTTGAAACGGAACGCCCAGTTCCAGTTAACGCTGAAAAAGGTCGAAGCCAAAGACGGCAGTGCTATTCCTGATCCACACGTCGTGAACTTTACTATGTCAGGTGGTCCGAAGGTGACGGGTATAAATGTCGGGTCAATCAGTGCGCCGCAAAGTGGCTCAATTGTCCTGACATTTGATCAAGAAATCGCTAATATCGATCAGATTGCCAAGTTAGTGACAATTACAGGTATCGGTGCGCATATATTTAAGAATGGTAGCAGTATTGTGATTAACTACGCCAACGCACCTCGCTGTGGTGACTTTAAAATCTCCGTAAAGAAGGGACTGGAGAGTCAGCACGGTATTATTCAAGAGGAAGATTGGAACTTTAGTGGCAGGACTATCTGCTATTACACCCAAACTTTCGGTTATTCTGCTAAAGGCAGGGCGCTGAATGCTTGGGTATTTGGCTCTGGTAGCAAGACAATTTTATATACAGGGGCGATCCATGGTAACGAACAGGTGACACGCTCGCTGATGAACGCCTGGATCAATGAACTCGAGGTCAATGCCCGCAGCATTCCAGCTGGGGTGCAAATCGTGGTTGTTCCCTCGATCAACCCCGACGGGGTAGCCACCAACACTCGTGCCAATGCCAACAATGTTGATCTGAACCGTAACTTTAATGTCAGTGACTGGAAACAGGATATTGTGACGCCGGGTAATCAGCCGTGGCCAGGTGGCGGTGGTAGCGCGCCAATGTCCGAGCCCGAGACGCAGGCCTTGGCGGCCTTCACTTCAAGCCTCGCCCCACATCTAACACTGTCCTATCACAGCACGGCAGGCTACGCGATTGCCAATGGCTGCGGTGGTTCGGCTGGCCTCGCGGCAACGTACTCGTCTCTGTCTGGCTATGCCAATATGACAGGGGTAGGCGGGGCATTTTCTTATGAGATTACCGGGACATATGATGATTGGATATGTGAAAAACTAGGCCGCCAGAGTGTTTTGATCGAACTTGCGACCCATAGTTCGGAGTTTGGTCGAAACAAGGCAGCGCTCTGGGCGATGGCCCGATCTTAGAGTGCGTCGTAGGCAGCGGCAATGTTTGTCACGAGTGCTTGTCGTTTGCCGGCGGCGAGTGTCCCTATCTCGGCAGTTGAACTGTAGGCAGTATCAAGATTTCTAAGGGCATCATCGAAGGCCGTTTTGTCTTCATCTTTGACAGCGGTGGCGAGGGAAGCATAGGCCGTGCTGATACCTGATGCGACCTCTTTGGTCTTGTCGGCAACAGATTGAAAAGCACCGGTATCGCTTAAATCGGCCGAATCGGCCACACTTTTCCAGGTGGCGCTCGCGGCGGTATAGTCGGTTGGTTCTTTAGTCGCTTCAACTGCGTTACTAAGGAGCGTGCTGGTCGTTTGCTCATCCTCGATAAAGGCGATAAGGAGCTTGAGTGAAGCAATAAACTCGAGTGAGTTAAGGAAGCGCTGGTCGCATTCGTTGGTAATGGTTTTTATTTGCGGGATAATCATTTGCCAGTTGATGAGCGGTGAGACCTGGCAGGGAGCATCGCTATAGTGTGTATCGAAGTCCGAAACCAGTGTTTTCATCTCGGCGAGAGGGGAAATAGTGTCTTTTTCTGCCCCTAGGGCCTCATTTGCGGCTGTTTTAAGGCTACTGGCGACCTGTTTTGATTCCTGATCCAGGTCGCGCCATGTCGTGTAACTGATAAAGCCGTAGACGCCCAGAGTGACGACTAATAAGGCGGCTATGGTGATGATAACGACCCGTTTTCGTGGACGGGGAATGCGGATTCGAGGTGCTTTGATTTTTATCATAGTCGTGAACTCCATAATTCGCTGGCCAGTGGCCATGGGTTGAACTTACAGCCCTGGAGGTCGATCGATTGTTGCTGCATCAGTGGAGCGAGTTGGCCAGCGCCACCACAGTACTCATGATCATGACCTAACCAGTGGCCAACTTCGTGATTTACGACCATGTGCCGATAGTCTCGGAGCGAGCCGCCGCCATTATTCCAAGCACTGGTAGCACCCGCCCAGCGATCATCGTTAATAATGACATTATTGCCTGCTCGACAACTCCAATCGGCGCTACAGCCTGACGAATAGGTCGGGAGAAGCGAGGCTTGACTAAGGATAAGATTGAACATGCCCCCGCTTTGAACCTGTTGGAAGCGGACGTTTAGTTGTGACCAACCGCGACTGTCATTAAGTGTCGCATTGGCAAGGGTGGCAAATTCGTCCAGATCAGAGTTGATGGTGCCGTTCTTCGATACTGTATAGGTGAAGGTGACGTTAAAATACCAGCTCGGCTTGTCGATAGTAGGGGCGGGTGCCGAGAATTCGTCTAAAGGGTGGTCGTGGTCGGTCAGATTTTTCACAATCTGGTCCCGAATGTTAGCTTCAGCAGTGGCCGGGGGCAATGAAATAGCTGAGATAACCCCTGTTAATAGGAGGATAGCCCCGGTAACTGCCGTAACCCTCTGAAACCACTTCATCTGCCCTCTAGTGTAGCAGAATCTTGATAATTAAAACGACCGCTCTCGCAGAGACGGTCGTTGGTTGAATCTAAATTTGGGATTCAAACAGGTGCTTAATAATGATATCGCATAGCACGGATATGTGCAACCGTACAAAGACAATAAAAAAGCCCTTATGTATATATTGACATAAAGCATAAGCTATGGTAATATGTGTCGTATACACATACCATGTGTGAGGTATAAACGAGGGTTTCTACGGCGTAATGCTAGTGGAAATCTTTTTAATTAAGTGGATATCGCTCCTAGAGCGATACTAAGAGGAGAACTCATATGGCAGGAACAAAAGCAGGCGGCCAAAAGGCTGCAGCAAAGAACCTACAGCGCGACCCAGACTTCTACGCGAAGATCGGTAGCAAGGGTGGCAAGAACGGTCACACCGGTGGATTTGCAGCCAACCCTGAACTTGCACGTGTTGCAGGTGCCAAGGGTGGACGAATCTCTCGTCGTACCAAGAAGACAACTGTTTAATCTGTTTAATCAGTAACAAGATATCCCCGTTAATTCGGGGATATTTGTTATGATGAGGATATGAAAACCGTTCTATTCGTCCCTGGCTATCAAGAAGATATCGACTCGCGTGATTACCGCGCAACTATTCGTGCTATCGAAAAGAAGGGGTACAAGGTCAAGTTTGTCCCCATTAATTGGGTTCGCACAACGATTGATCACTGGGTAGAGGAGTTTGATAGGTTATATGAGAAATATGATCCAAAGGAGACGATCCTTGCGGGCTTTTCTTATGGGGCGATGACGGTGTTTCTCTCGGCGATCAAGAAGAATCCCTCGGCTTTATGGCTGTTCTCTCTATCACCGTTTTTTAGCGAAGATTTGAAAAGTGAGGGATTTAAACAATCATGGCTGAGACAGGTCGGGCATCGTCGGGTTGATACGTTTAAGAAATTGAGTTTCACAAAGCTCGTGAAAAAGATTTCTGTTGATACGATATTGTTCTATGGTGATATGGAGCTAAAGACCTGGTCGGATATTAGTTACCGAGATCGGGCAACAAAAGCTTTACCCAAGATGAAGAAAGTTATTATCAAGGGCGCGAAACATGATGTTTCGAGTAATACGTATATTGCGGCCATAAAGGAGACAATTTAAGCCCAGCTGGTATTATAGGTACTATGCATACGCTGCGAACGGATGGTACTCAGCTACCTTCATTGACCGAATTGTTAGATATCTTACGCAAAGAATCACCGCGTAAAGCCGTTCGTATTGCGCTGGTATTAAACGAATACGTAAAACTTGTCGTCGAATCAAAAATAGATCTTATGCGGAGAGGTGGTGAAATATAATAATGAAGCTTCGTAATGTCCCGTTCGTAAGTAACACGCCCGACGATACCCACTGTCTTCAGGCGGCTTATATGAGCATTGCGATGTATTTTGATCCTAACTTCTCTATTAACATGGAAGAATGGTCAAGATTAACAGGATACGAAGAAGGCAAGGGCACATGGGCAAATGCCGGTCTCGTGTGGTTTAGAGAGAACGGGTATGATGTCAAGCACTACGAACTCTTCGATTTTAATGAATTCATGAAGCACCCAAAAGAATATATGATTGAGCTGAGTGGCGAAGAGGCAGGTACGTGGGGTTATGAACACACAAATGTACCCGCTGAAATTGAGAGAATGAAGAAGCTTCTTGAAGCGAACATAGTTGAGCAGCGAGAGCCATCCTTGACAGATGTGAAGCGTTTTCTAGATGAAGGGTATCTTGTTCGAGTTACTGTTAATTGCGAAAGGCTTGACGGGAGAGAGGGCTATGTGGGGCACGCGATCGTTATTACGAGTTGCACTGATAGTTACGTTACGTTTCACGACCCCGGATTGCCACCTATCCCAAATCGACAGGTGTCTATTGATGAGTTTGAACTAGCTTGGTCTGATCAGGCGAAAGAGCTTGATGCTATTCGGCTACACAAAAACAAATTACCTCTGTTATAATCACCCTATGAACACAAGTATCTCAGCAAAACGAATCATGGTTTTTGGAGATTCCCTCTCTTGGGGATATCAACCAGGCTCAAAACATCAACGATTTGACGTACAAACCCGTTGGCCGGGCCGTCTCCAGATGTTGTTGGGTGACGAGTACGAGGTTATTGAAGAAAATCTCAACTCTCGGGGCATTGAGAATGGTGATCCACGTCCAGGCAAAGAAGGACGCCGAGCACTTGATTACATCGAGGCGGCATTAGACAGCCAAGATCCTCTTGATCGAGTGATCGTGCTACTTGGAACAAATGAACTGAAGTATGAAATGAACATGTCTGCTGAGCAGGTTGGCGAAAGCATGGAGAAACTCCTTACAATTATTCAGACGCGGCCTTCGCAATTTCGCGGAACGACTCCTGAAGTTCTATTACTTTCTCCTCCGGTGATTAATGAAGAGACAGAGTACTGTCGTACGGGTGATAAGTATCTTGGGGCGACTGAGAAATCAAAGAATCTTGTTAGTGTTTATGAGCGACTTGCAGCAAAATTAGGAATAGACTTCATTTCGCTAAATGGAATCACACCTGGTGTTGATGGTATTCACATCAACGCTGATGAGCACGCTAAGGTTGCCGAGCTTATTCACGCCGCTTTAGTAGAATAGCGCTTCAACCCGCACAATCGCGCCTCATTCACTCGCCAAGATCCGCCACAGGCCACACAACTATAGGTGTCTTTTTTTGTTTGGTACCCCGTCGCTTCACAGGTAGGACAGGTGCTGCGGGCGTGCATCCAGTCGCGGTAGGTGTCGAGATGTTTCTCGGAGATGTCTGAGTCAATCTTTTGTTCATAGTTTTTGGCGAGCTCGGCTGCTTTTTCCCAGGCAGCTGTTTCCATGGCTAGTAATTCGATGTCTCGTTGGTAGTCATGGTGGCCGAGGAGCCCATGAGAAAGTTCGTGCAGGAGTAGCTCAATGCCTTCGTCGTCGAGTTCGTTGTAGGAGACGGTTTGTTCATCAGGGGACCAAGCGAAACGTTCCGACCAGGCGAAGGTGATCTCGGGAAAGTCCTTGTTTAGTTTAGACAGTAGTGAGTGCATCGAGGGCATAGTAGTAGCATCCATAAATAACGGCTTGTTCTGGGTGTTGCGCCTGAACGATAGTAGGGAGTGGAATGTGGTCGGGAAGTTTTTCTTTCAAGATAACATCGAGTTGTTTGCCGAAGCGGTCAAAGTAGGTGCCAATGCTGCCACCAATGATAATAACCGATGGCTGGAGGGTAGGAATGACGGCCAAAAAGCCGCGGCTGATACGGTCGGCGATCTCGTCCCATATTTTTTTGCTAGTGATGTCGCGGGCATATTTGCCGTAGGTCTCGTAGATGGCTTTGCCTGAGGCAAAGCTCTCCCACTCGCGTACGGCACCATCGTATTCGACGAGCGAATGGCCAGCTTCACTGTAGCGGAGTGCCTGGTTGATAACGCCGTTGGTGATAATGCCGCTGCCAATGCCTGTACTGACAGTGACATATAAAGAGAGTTCAGGAATAATATTCAGCTGGCGCGTTTCGGCTAAACCAGCGAGGTTGGCATCGTTCTCGATAAAGACAGGCGCATTGCCAAGCGCACCATGAAGGGCAGCGCCAACGTTAAAGTTCTTCCACTTCAGGTTCTTGCACCAGATGGCTGTGCCGTCTTTGACGATACCTGGGATGCCGACGACGATGGCATCAACTGTCTCGCCGAGGAAGTGTTCGCGCAGTGCCGCGAGAAGCGTTTCGGTGTATTCGGTGGTACTTTTTGGGGTAGGGAATTGGAACTGCTCACCAATCTGGCCATCTTCCAAAAAGCTGGCTACAAGCGTCTTTGTTCCCCCAGTGTCCACCGTTATGATCATGTTGTTAGTTTAGCATAATGGTAGGTAAGCTGATTCTCAAAAACACAACATATACTACTTGACATTAATGCATCTATATGATATTATATTACACAAGTTCGGATCATCCTGGTCAGAACTCGGTCACGATACCTCTATCGTCCTCTCGAGAGGATGCACTACCGTGGGAAACAAGAAGCCCAACTTCAGGTCCTACAGCCCGAAGAAGTCCGGCAAGCAGCAGTCGTTCACCGACCGCCTCGCGAACCTCGGCGCCCCCAAGAAGTCGAAGGGGCAGGACTCCAGGAAGGTGCACGACACCAAGGGCAAGAACACGCAGGGTCGCCGCAGCTGGTGACTCAACGGCGAAAGCCGCGCTGATCTACCCTCGCCCCGCCGACCTAGGTCGGCGGGGCATTACTCTTTTTAGGTATTAGTCTATAATATAGATATTCTTATGAAACAATATATTTTTCTCAAAAAATCTTCGTCTATACTGAATGCGCATCTTTATGAGCATCTTTTCTATATGTCTATTGTTGATTACTTATCGAGCAAGGGTCTATATAAGTACATTGACTACGATTTAGTTGGAAAGACCTATCACGGTGGATTTGTTTACATTGAGCTGAGTTCATATAACAAGTTGACTTCATTGAATCAAAGAGTTATGTCTAGACTAGACCTAGAACTTAACGAGGAAAGAGTCGATATTGCCTTGGGCCAAGTTTCTGCAGAGATCAAAAAAACTCTTCATGTTTCGAATATGGATAGTTTGGTCGAAAGAATCAAAACATTGCATGCAGAACCTTGGTATTCTATTGAGGAGTTAGACCAGTTGGATTTTAAACTGTTTCATGATAGTAACGAAGGGTCGATCCAGCTCGGAGGCCCTGTTAAATCAAAGCAGATAGCTGTATCAATTATTGCAAAAGATTCCACGTCTAAAAATCGTGAATATATCGCATTAACACGGCAATTATACAAAGCGGTTAGTGATAATCTCGCCGACACATTCTGTGACACATTTGGCCTGTTTGATGCAGGTGATAGTTTTCAGCGACAAACTACTCACCGACTTGATACCGTATTACTTACATCTGATAAACACCTTGAACTTGAAGATGGATACGAACTCCTCGCAAAACAACTGATTAACTCAATGGTGAAAGATGGAGCTTTTGCACGATTGTCGAAAAATCTAAAGGATATGTCTTATCGGAAAGATACAATGTCCGCTGTTAGTATCGAAAGTAATTATGAGGATACCCTTACTGTCATTGGCCTAAAAGGGTGGAAGAGAATAGCGACAATAGAAAATATTTATTCCATCCTTGAGGGTTCGGATGTTGTTATTAAGATGGGTAATACAACTATTACTATTCCACTTAAAAATACAGTACAATAGAGGTCATAAAGGGAGAACGTGTTATGTCAATATTCAACGGATGGCGAATAACACGGGCAGGTGTGGTGTTCGTGGCAGGGATTATTATCCTCGCAGGACTAGTGTTTGGGGGGATTTGGTTGGTGAATCAGCGCGGTGAGCAGGCTCGCCGTGATGAAGCGATCAAGATTGCCGAACAGCAACTCCAAGAGCAGTCTGAAGTTGCGGCCGAAACGAACAGCGAACCGGTCCAGGCTGAAGAAACTCAGACAAATACTGCGACATCAACCAGCGCGAACGCAGCCGAACTGCCTGCGACTGGCCCTGAACTCATGCAGCTCCTGGCGATAGCCTTGCTCGCACTCAGCGTTGGCTACTACGTGACCTCTCGTCGCGCCCGCGCCCAGCTCTAGACTTATTCCCTTAACTGAGGTACAATAAGACCTAATCGAGGAGGTCACAAACTCTTTTAGTGTGACCCGCGAATATAAACTAAGGAAGGAGTCTTACTAAGACTTATGGCAACTAAAGCCGCAATAACAATGGATGAACTACTCGCAACAGAGGAAGGTTCAAAGCAATTAACTCAAGGAGAGGTGATTGATGGCGTCGTTCTGACGATTCGTAAGCACGAAATCCTCATCGACCTCGGTGCTTTCGGTATCGGACTGGTTCCACGCCGCGAAGTCGGCTACTCAAACGCGCTCAAAGAAGGTGACGAAGTCAGCGCCAGTATTGTTGATCCAGAAATGGATAACGGACAGGTGCTTCTCTCGCTCCGAAAAGCAGCCAAGGACAAGGGCTGGGACGAACTGGTTGTCAAAATGGAAAGCGGCGAAATCATCGACGTCTCTCCATACGACGCAAACCGTGGCGGCCTATTGGTTGAATACGACGGCGTCCGCGGATTCCTGCCTGTTTCTCAACTTTCAGCTGAACACTACCCACGAGTTGGCTCAAGCGACAAAGAAGAAATTCTCCAACGCCTCAACTCACTGATCAACCAAACTTTGAAGGTTCGCATCCTTGATGCAGACCGCAAAGCCAACAAGTTGATCTTCTCTGAAAAAGAAGCGGTCAAAGAAGGCCTGGCGGCTCGCTTTGAACAACTCAAGATCGGTGACACCGTCAAGGGTGTTGCAACTGGTGTTGTCGATTACGGTGTCTTTGTTAACGTCGAAGGTATTGAAGGTCTGGTTCACATCAGCGAAATTAGCTGGGAACGAGTCAACAACCCGAGCGACTACGTCAAGGTTGGTCAAACTATCGAAGCCAAGATTATCGCTATCGACAAAGATCGCCTCTCACTCAGCATGAAGCAACTCTCTGAGGACCCATGGATGAGCGAAGTTGATCAATTCAAATCTGGCGACAAGGTTGAAGGAACGGTGACACGAATTACACCATTTGGTGCCTTCGTACAGATCTCTCCAGCCGTTGAAGCCCTCGTTCACGTCAGTGAACTTGGTGAAGGCGACGCTCAGGATCCTGAAAAAGTCTTTACATTGAACGAACGCAAAGAATTTGTTGTCCTTGATGTTGAAAAAGACAGCCGCAAGATATCACTCGGCTTGCCTGGTGCAACCAAAAAATCTAAATAAGTAACGACCTATGATAAGGGAAAGGAGCACTCACTATGGACGAAAAAGTCTTAACAATTGGCGATTCGATCACCGTTGGCGAGCTGGCCGAAGTGCTCAACCTCTCTGTCACGACACTTGTCGGTGAGCTCTTCAAAAACGGTATTGCTGCGACCATCAATCAACGGATTGACTTTGAAACAGCAACCATTATCGTTGAAGAGCTCGGGCTCGATGTTGAACTAAAGAAAAAAGAAACCGGCGGGGCTGATGTTGTTCGTCGTGTGCATGAACTTTCTGACCACGCCGTCGAACGACCACCGATTGTGGCCGTCATGGGTCATGTTGATCATGGTAAAACCAGTTTGCTCGATGCAATTCTGGGACAAAAAGTTGCCGACGGCGAAGCTGGTGGTATTACCCAGCACATTAGTGCCTACCAAACCATTCGCAAAGGCCGAGCGATTACCTTGCTCGACACTCCTGGTCACGAAGCTTTCGCAGCGCTTCGTCAGCACGGTGCGGCTCTGACCGATGTCGTTATTATCGTGGTTGCCGCCGATGATGGTGTCAAACCGCAAACGATCGAAGCAATTCGCTTTGCCCGTTCAGCCAATGCCAAAATCGTCGTGGCGATCAACAAGATCGACAAAGAAACCGCGAACCCGCAGTTGGTGAAAACTCAATTGGCAACCGAACACAACTTGAACCCAGAAGAATGGGGCGGTGATGTGGTGATGGTGGAAGTCAGTGCCAAGACTGGCGAAAACATCGACAAGTTGCTCGACATGGTCCTATTGGTCGCCGATCTAGAGGAATTAAAGGCTGACGCCGACATCCCCGCTGAAGGTCTCGTGATCGAAGCCCACATGGAAACTGGCCGTGGCGCCGTGGTCGGTCTGTTGATCGAACAGGGAACCTTGAAACCAAGTTCATACCTGGTTGCTGGTACTGCCTATGGCAAGGTTCGTACGCTGCTTGATTTCACAGGCAAGCCAATCAAGGAAGCTGGCCCCTCAACGCCAGTCACGATTACTGGTTTTAAGGAACTGCCACAATTTGGTGACAGTTTTGAAATGTATAAAACTGAAAAAGAAGCCCGCACTCGTATTGCTGCCGCTAAAATCGAACAGGCTCATAGCGCAGCCAGTACTAATGTGACCAGTGCCGACATGTTGAAACTCATGACCCAAAAAGAAGAAGCCGAGGACTTTAATGTGATCGTTAAAGCCGATGTTCAGGGTTCACTAACCTCTGTTATCGACAGCCTTCGCTTGATCGAAACTGGTGGAGCCGTTTCGCTTCATATCGTCAGTAGCGGTGTCGGAAACATCACCGAAAACGATGTTCGCCAAGCTGCCGATGGCAAGACCGTCATCTACGGTTTCAATGTTGAACTTTCTCCAGCCGTCAAACGTGTCGCCACTCGCGAACGGGCTGAAGTCCGACTCTACAAAGTTATTTACGAACTGCTCGACGACGCCCGCGCTTCAATGGAAGCTCTCCTCGCACCTGAAGTTGTTGAAACCGAAATCGGTGCACTGAAAATCAAGGGCGTTTTCCGTACCTTGAAAGAACAAGTTATTGCTGGTGGAGAAGTTATCCGTGGCAAGGTCACCAAAGACCTTCTGGTCCGTGCCAAGCGCGGCGACGAAGTCCTCGGTGAAGCGGTTGTGACGAGTGTCCAACGCGAAAAGACCGAAGCCAAAGAAGTCTTTGAAGGTGACCTCTGTGGCATCAACCTGAAAACGACCCGAAAACTGCAACTTGAAGAAGGCGACGTCCTCGAATTCTTTACTCGTGAGCTCAAACAACGTACCCTCGGTTAAATAGCAAGAGTGGTACAATAAACGTATAAGCAAGGAAATCAGCGCATGTTTCAACTAGACGATCAATTTCTCATCGATGTTGGCCTAGGCAGTCTCCCAGACGAACAAAAGAAGCCATTTCTTCAACATACCTACGAACAATTAGAGCGTCAGGTCGGTGTTCGACTGAGCGAAGGTATGACCGACGCACAGCTCAGTGAATTCGAATCGATTATCGATCGCAAACAAGACGTGATTGATGGCTGGATTGCTCAGCATGCACCTGATTTCAAAAATGAAGAAGTATTTCAACGTCTCGCACAGGCAACTAATTTACCTGTCGATGACTTTGGCCTCAAAGCCGAATATGCTGCCACAAAATGGCTCGAAGTAAATCGCCCGGACTACCGCGATGTGGTTGCGCGAACCCTCGAAGAGATTAAACAAGAAATTATGAAGAATAAGGACGCGATCCTCGGATCGAGTGCTCAACCTGCGGCGTAACCGTTCAAAAAATCCTTACCTGACATCTGTCGGCCGCTTGGTCCAACCAATTGGTCGATCACTAGGAACTGACCATCTTTGCAGGTCTGATCAAGCAGTGAAGTTCGCTCTGTAGAGACATGTGACTTGGTAATAGTGACAGTCTGACCGTTTAAAATGAGTTTCGTCTTCGGAAAAGTGAGGTAGGCACGTACGCGGCGCTCAATTTCAGCTGCTGTGAATCGAGAAGCGTCTACCAGGGCGTCTTCTTTTCGTAGCAGGTGACAATACACCGCCTCACCAACCTGTACTAATGGCCGAATCTCGCCACTCAAGATCTTGGGCAGGGTTTTTACAAGCAGTTCAGCGCCAAAGCGCGACAGTGCGTCGTAGAGTTCAGGTTGGGTTTCGGTGCCCTTGAGGGGATAGGTTTCTTGAGCGTAGATCGGCCCCGAGTCCATACCTGCCTCGAGCTTCATAATCGTCACACCAGTCTCGTTGTCGCCATTCAGGATGGCCGTTTCAATCGGTGACGGACCTCGATATCGTGGCAATAGTGATGGGTGAATGTTAATAATGCCTGGTTCGAACAGATCGATAATTGATTGAGGAACAATCTTCCCATAACTTGAAAGTACGCCGACGACCGACCCGAATGCTTTAACATCCTCTGTTATGTCCGCTAATCGGAGCGGTTGCCAGACGGGTATGCCGTTTTTTTCAGCAATAGTCTTTACGATTGGGGCAGTCAGTTGCTGTCCGCGACCTTGTTTGCTGTCAGGTTTGGTAATAACGGCGCCAATATTATAGCCACCGTAGATCAACGCCTGTAGCGCCGAGGCGCTAAAGCTATCAGTCCCAAAGAATAATACTGTCTTTGATGTGTTTGTCATAATCAAGGGGTATGAGCTCGCCTTTCTCGTCGAGAGTGTAAAAGCTGTCACGCTTGTCTTTAATGTGATCGATAAAAACGATGCCGTTGGTGTGGTCGATTTCATGCTGAATGACGCGGGCGAGGAAGCCTTCGGCTTTAAAGCGCACTTCCTGGCCTTCGGCGTTCAATGCCTTGACGCGAATCTTGGTGTGGCGCGGAACTTTGCCATATATACCACGGACGCTCAGGCAGCCTTCGTAATCAGCTTCGATAGTTCCTTCGTATTTCACAATCTCTGGATTAATGAGGGCGGTGAAATCATTTGAAGCCTTGTCGTCAAAGTCGCTACGTACAATCACGACCCGTTCGAGCTTGTCTAGCTGAACGGCAGCCAGAGCGGCACTGATCTCGTGTGGCCTCGAAGCCTCCCAGTCGAGGGCAGCCGCGGTCATCTGGTCGATCAGGTCTTTTACCTGATCAGTCAGTTCTTTGACGCGCGCCGATTTTTCGCGAAGGTGCGGGTTCGGCAGCGTGATGATATCTTCTTTTGTCATTCCCGTCATTATACCAGGGGTCGCTAGAGGAGGCTAGGGGGATCGAGCTCGGATTGCCAATGAGTCGGTGGTACGAATTGCAGTGCATCGACGAGATATTCACGTTTTGGGCTCTTGAGGATCAACTGCCAGCGGTAGCTATCGCGTCCGCGTTCATAGAATGCAGGTGTCGGACCCAGCAAATGGACGTCGGGATGGATGTCTTTTCTTAATGATTGCGCCAAGGTTTTAGCAGAGCGAATCGCCGCCGCTTCGGTTTTATAGATGGTGGTGAGTTTTAAGAGGTAGGTGAATGGGGGAAAATAGGCCTTTTCACGTTCCTTTAAGATATACGCGTAAAAAGATTCATAATCCTGGGCTAAGCCATAGCCCACAACTGGGTGTGTTGGTTGATAGGTCTGAATAATTGCCTCGCTGGCATGTTCATCACGACCAACGCGTCCCACAACTTGCGCGAGCAGCTGGAAATTACGCTCGCTAGCGGCGTAATCGGGAAGTGACAGGCCACTGTCAGCCTGGATGACACCGACAGTTCGGAGTTTTGGAAGATCCAAGCCTTTGGCGACAACCTGAGTACCGATCGCAATGTCGATGACGCCTTTGTATAAGTCCTCGTACAGGCTATTGACCGTTTCGTCGGTCTTATTATCCGAATCAAATCGTGCAATTCGGGCTTTCGGGAAGAGCTTACGCAGTTCAGACTCGATTAATTTTGTGCCGATACCCTTGTGGATGATATCGGTAGACTGGCAGACGGGGCAATTGGTTGGGACTTTTTCGTGGTAGCCACAGATGTGACAGGATAGATTATAGGTATCGGCGTGTAAGATTAGCGGCACGAAACAGTTCGGGCACATCGCTGCCCAGCCACAATTCTCGCAGAGTGTCGTGCTGGCGCTACCGCGGCGGTTATGGAAGATCAGGGTTTGTTTTTCAGCCGCCAAGTTTTTTTCGATGTGCTGGATGAGGGTATCAGACACGAAACGGTGATGTTTGAAATTGTCGCGTTTGGTCATATCGACGAGGGTGATAACGGCTTTCTGGGCTTTGGTACGCGCCGAGTTATCGAGACGAATGATTGGGCTCTTGGTG
The DNA here is from genome assembly GCA_049296095.1 of Candidatus Microsaccharimonas sp. GTDB lineage: Bacteria > Patescibacteriota > Saccharimonadia > Saccharimonadales > Saccharimonadaceae > Microsaccharimonas. The sequence goes on along the minus strand of JBAQRV010000001.1, from coordinate 390,078 downwards.
ACTTCTGCCAGGTAACGATCACCAACCGACGGCGTCGCGCTGCCGAAAATAACCTTCGCTTTGGACAGTTTTCCAAGGACGCTGGCCGCACGGAGGGCTGAATAACGCGGCGCTTGCTCTTGTTTGTAGCTTGGCTCGTGCGACTCATCGATCATGATGGCGCCAATATTCTTGACGGGCATAAATAAGGCGGAACGAGGGCCGATAACCAGGCGAGGAGTGGTTGAATTGAGAGATTCTTGCCAGGCAAGGTGCCGTTCAGCCTCGCCCATGTGCGAGTGTGTGACAATCATATCTGGAAAGTCAGTCGCAAACTCGCTAATTATCTGACTAGTGAGGGAAATCTCGGGGACGAGCATAATAACTGATTTGCCAGCGGCGACAGTGCGACGCGCAATCTCTTTATAGACCTCGGTTTTGCCCGATCCAGTGATGCCCTGGAGAATGAGCGTACCTTCGTCTGTTTTGGCGATCTTTTCGATGGCCGCAGCCTGATCTTTATTGAACACAATTTTTGTTCGATCTCGCACGGAACTCTGGTGAGAGGTCGGTCGAGCGCGACGTTTTTTCTCGAGTCCACGGGGGAGAATGGTTTGTAGAACGGTCGCAAGGGGAGTGTGATAGTAGTCGGACAACCAGCTTGCTAACTGGACTAATGGCGTCGGAAGCGGCATGGGTTCGATGACGCTCAGAATAGCCTTCGTAGCGTACTCAGGCTTTGCAACTTCGCTCATAATAAGGCCTGGCAAGGCTTTTTTGCCAACTTCAATACTGACGAGTTGCCCGACTTTTAGAGGATCCTCTGAGCTATACGTAAAAGTAGAACTTCCCGCTCGAATGATGCGCGTTGGGGCCACCTCGTAGTAATGCATACTCTCTAGTATAGCGCTGGAGGCGTGCTAAAATAAGCATATGTATTTTGAGAGTCGCGCCGAAGCAGGACAAAAGCTCGCTGCAGCCCTTTTCGAGCGGTACCGCTACGAGAACTGTGCGGTCGTGGCGCTCAGCGATGGGGCGGTACTTGTAGGTGAGCAAATCGCGGCGGCGCTGCACTCGATTCTGACGATGCTTTTAATCGAAAACATCGATGTTCCTGGTGAAAGTATGAGCTTTGGCGGCGTTTCGCAAAATGGCAACTTTACCTTTAATGGCGCATTCTCGAGTGGAGAAATCGATGAATATACCAGTGAATATCATGGGTATCTCGAAGAACAAAAGCGTGAAGCCTTCCAGCGCATTAACCGTTTGCTCGGTGACGGTGGGTTGATCGATAACGATATGCTTCGTGATCACACGGTAATTTTGGTGGCTGATGGGCTAGACAGTGGGGCGGCACTTGATGCGGCCATCGATTTTCTCAAACCAATCCGAATCACCAAACTGGTTATCGCGACGCCTGTTGCGTCAATTGCGGCCGTCGATAAATTGCACATGATCGCTGACGAACTTCACATCCTCGATGTAAAGGAAAACTACCTCGGTACAGACCATTATTACAACCAGAATACCATTCCGTCTCATGAGGAAACCGTTGCAAAAATTAATAAAATAGTCCTGAATTGGCATTGACCCAGGCTTAGAAAAAAGTGTAGAATAAACATCAACAAGCATGAGGCGTGCAGTTAATTAAGGGGAGACATGTTAGACGTTTTTATTACATCTCGGGTGCGGCGTAAAATCGTTGTTGTCTATGCCAAATACCCGGATTTCCGAACCCACGTTCGTGGTCTCGCAAAACTTATCAAAGAGGATCCAGGCAATATTCAGCGCGAGCTCAAGCGTTTGGAAAAGGTTGGGTTCTTGACCAGTGAGAAGCAGGGGAACACCAAGATCTACGCCACTAACAAGCAATTCCCAATCTTTAAAGAGCTCCAAAGTATTGTCATTAAGTCACAGCAGCATGCTGCGCGGCCAAAGCGAACCTCTTCAGAAGTCGCGTAATGAGCCTGTTTGATCGCATATTAGCAGCACGAGGAATCACGCCCGAAACACGGGCGCTTTTTTTGTCACCTGATTACGCCGCCCGCCACGATCCCCTCTTGTTACCAGATATGGATAAGGCAGTTGCGCGTCTGGTGACGGCTCGTGAAAAGCAAGAAAAAATTACGATTTACGGTGATTACGATATTGATGGATTAACCGCCACGACGCTACTGCTCGACGCGTTTGGCAGCTTTGGATTTGAAAACGTGAAGTCGTTTATCCCGAATCGTTTTGTCGAAGGCTATGGCCTGACGGTTGATGCAATCGAGCGAATTGCTGCCGACGGCGCGCAGCTAATCGTCACGGTGGACTGCGGTAGCCTCAGCCATAAAGAAATCGCCCGAGCCAACGAACTAGGTGTCGATGTTATCGTCACGGATCACCATAACGTCTCCGACACCCCACCACCTGCCATTGCGACGGTCAATCCAAAACGAAAAGACCATAACTATCCGTTTATTGACCTTGCCGGCGTTGGCGTTGCTTTCAAATTAGTCCAAGCTCTGCAAACCAAACTCGACGGCCTCGAGCTCGGGCAAGAGAAATGGCTACTGGATCTTGTTGCACTCGGTACGGTTTGTGACGTGGTGACGCTTGTCGATGAAAACCGCACCAATGTCTACTGGGGATTAAAGGTTTTGTCGCAGACCAGGCGGCCTGGTTTGAAAGCGTTGATGGCGGTAGCGGGTGTTGAACCGCGAACGGTCAATGCCCGTAGCCTCGGCTTTGCCCTAGGTCCTCGTATGAACGCCGCAGGCCGACTTGAAACGGCAGAATACTCACTCGAACTACTACGAGCCACCGACGGCATGGCAGCGCTGACGATCGCGCGCCAGCTTGACGAGATGAATAAGGCCCGCCGCGCCGAACAGGATAAGATTTTTAAAGAAGCGATTATTCAAGCTGAGGAATATGTAAATGATCCAGTTCTTGTGGTGAGCGGCCAGAACTGGAATCACGGTATCGTGGGGATTGTCGCAGCAAAATTATTAGAAAGATATAAAAAACCAACCTTCGTGATTGAAGAAATGGGCGAGGAAGCGAAAGGTTCAGCCCGAAGCTATGGTGATTTTTCAGCCGCCGACGCAATTCGTGCAGCCGATGATCTAATCACTAAGGGTGGTGGTCACAAACTCGCGGCTGGTGTGACCTTGCCAACGGCGAATATTCCAGCCTTTCGTGAACGCGTCAATCAATTCTTTAAGGGGCAAAAACTACGCGAACAAACAGCACTGTTATTACCGCAGGCTGACGCGGACGCTGAGGTTACCGAACTTACAGAAGCCTTAATCACAGAACTTGAACAGCTCGAACCATTTGGCAACGGCAATCCGCAACCAATTTTTAAATCGTCTGAACTTTTAGTAATGAATCAGCGTAAAATGGGCGACAACTCGCAGCATGTGAAGCTAACGTTACAAACGCAAACTGGTGAGACGATTGATATGCTAGCCTTTAGTGCGCCTAATCATTTCTTTGTCGAGCCTGGTGAGAAAGTGACCGTCTGGTATACGGTTGATGTGAATGAGTGGCAGGGACGGCGAAGTGTCGAAGGGTTTTTGAAACACCTTGAGACATCATCTTAAAAAGTAAGAGGCCGTTCCGAAAGGAGTGAGCTCTTATACACTTGTCAAGGCGAGTTACATCTGTTACAATCATATCCCATATGGTACAAGTAACACGTAAAGACGAACGCGAAGCGAACGAGAATATTATTCGTCGTTTCAACCGAAAAGTCCTCCAAAGCGGCGTACTCGCTGAAGCGAAGGCTTCAATGCGATTTGCAAAGCCAATTAGCAAGCCAGAGCGACGTATCAAAGCGATTATTCGCAAAGAACGAAAAGCTGACAAGTTAAATAAGGCTCGCCTAGGACTCAAATAGATGGCGCTGAAAAGCACTATCGAAGCCGATCTTAAAGCCGCTCTTTTGAGCGGCGATCGTTTTGTTGCCGAAGTACTGCGCGGCTTGAAGGCTGCAATCCTTGATGAGGAAGTAAAACAAGGCAAGCGCGACGAAGGCCTCGACGATGAAACGATCGAAAAACTGATTGTTCGTGAAGTCAAAAAACGCCAAGATAGCGCGACGCAATACGAAGCCGCTGGACGCCCTGAGCTGGTTGAAGCCGAGCGTGCCGAATCGAAAGTAATAGAAGCGTATTTGCCTGAACAAGTATCAGAAGATGATATTAAGAAAACGATCGACGAAACGATTGCCGCCATGGGCGTGAGTGGCCCCGCAGCTATGGGTCAGGTGATCGGTGCGGTTAAGGGCAAGCTCGGCAATGCTGCCGACGGTGGCACGATTGCCCGCCTCGTCAAAGAAGCGCTGTCATAAATCCTCGGAAGCGTTTATTATAAAGGTATGATTGTATTTTTCGGACCAGCCGGAGCTGGAAAAAGTGTGCAAGGGCAGATGTTAGCGGCTCGGATGGGCTGGCGCTGGCTGAGTATTGGGCAGTTGCTGCGTGATACACGTGATGAAACGATTCACGCGGCGATGCGTGAAGGAAAACTGATTCCTGTCGAGCAGTCCGAGCAGGTTATGGGCGAGGGTATCGCGAGTGCTCGTGATATTAAAGAACTGATTCTCGATGGCTTTCCACGAGAGCTTCACCAAGCGCAGTGGCTGATGGATCACCAGGGTGAATATGATCGTCATGTTGATATTGCCGTGGTCCTTGAGGTTCCTCGTGAGGAATTGTTAAAGCGCCTTGCGATTCGTGGGCGAGCCGACGATACGCCCGAGGCAATCGACGAGCGACTTGGTATTTACCGCCGCGAGATTTACCCGATTCTTAACTTCCTTAGTGAACAGAATGTCCCCGTAGCGCATATTGATGGAACGGGACTAGTGGGCCAGGTGCACGACCGCATCGTCGCCGAACTGACCGATAGAGGACTTGCTGAATAATGCAGCGCAAAAAGACACCAGCTGAAATTGAAGCCATGCGCGAAGGTGGCAAAATCCTTGCAACCATCTTCGAAGGTTTAAAGAAACAGGTAAAACCAGGCGTCAGTGAACGAGAACTCGATGCTTGGGTTGAAAAAGAAATTACCAAGCATGGTGCAATTGCGACCTATAAAACCTCAGAGGTAAATTTTCCAAACGTTATTTGTATCTCGACGAACGATCAGATCGTTCATGGCATTCCAACCGACTATGTTCTCCAGGAAGGCGATCTGGTTGGATTTGACCTCGTTATCACCTATAAAGGAATGAAAACAGACAGCGCCTTCACGATGGTTGTTGGCAACAAGCCAAATGGCGTCCAGAAACATCTATTGAACGCAACCGAACGAAGCTTATATGCTGGGATCGATGCAATAAAAGGGCCAGTTCGCATCGGAGATATTAGTGCTGCTGTTGAAAAAGTATTATCTGATGCAAAACTCAGTATTATTCGTGAACTCGTCGGTCATGGTGTTGGTCATGAAATGCATGAACCGCCCGAAGTGCCGAATTATGGACGAAAGGGAACAGGTCCACTACTCGCAGTTGGTGACACGATCGCAATCGAGCCGATGGCAACATTAGGCGGCGAAAAAATCCGCGTCGAGGACGATGATTGGACGATTTCAACCCGTGATGGCAGCCTCGCTGCTCATTTTGAACACACCGTCCTCGTTACTGAGGACGGTGCCGAGATTTTAACACGCTTATAAAGCCAAAATAGCTTTGCAACCAAAGACGTAAGCGCTATACTTAAGAACATGCAAGAGGGATCTTCTTCCTACGCCGTCGGCATAGACATCGGCACCACCACCGTAAGAGCAGTTGTTGCTCATATTGACGCGTCGACTGGCGTGCCGACAATTGTCGGTGTTGGTCACGCGCCGAATAGCGGTATGCGTAAGGGCGTAGTCGTCAACTTAAACGGCCCAGCCCAAGCAATCGACGACGCACTGGGTGAAGCTGAGCGGATGAGCGGCTATCAAGTCGATGCCGCGACGATTAGCGTCAACGGTGCGCACATTTTGAGTACACATGCCGATGGTATGGTCGCAGTAGGTGCGTCTGACCACGAGATTACCCGTGATGATCTGGCGCGCATCGAAGAGGTTGCTACCCTAGGCAAGGTCCCCGCGAACCGCGAGATCTTGGATGTTATCCCGCACGCCTACAAATTAGACGGCCAAGATAACATCAAAGATCCACTCGGAATGATCGGGACACGTCTTGAGATCGACGCACATGTTATCTCTGGGCTTACTCCGTACCTCGTGAACGTTCAAAAAGCTGCCGAGACTGCTAAGGTCATGCCACACGCTGTTGTTGTGACGGCCGTGGCAGCTGCCCGAGCAGTGCTTGGTGAACAGCAAATTGAAAACGGCGTGGCGGTCATTGAAATGGGTGGCGCAACGACAAGTGTGGCCGTGTATGAAGAAGGTGATCTGCAATATACTGGCGTTATTCCAATCGGAGGGGTAAACATCACCAACGACCTCGCAATTGGTCTCAAAACCGACCCAGAGATTGCTGAAAAGATTAAGTTGGAGCACGCCTCGGCAACGCCGCGAAAAGACCACGCTGGAATAAGTATCAAGCATGGTGGCGAGATTCACAGCTTCCAAACCAATGATATCGATGAAATCGTTGAAGCCCGCCTCGAAGAAATTTTCGAAGCCGTCCAAATGCAACTACGTAAGGCAGGCCGAGCCGGCAAATTACCAAGTGGGGTGGTCCTCACGGGTGGCGGCGCACAGTTAAAAAATGTCGTCGATTATGCGAAACAGTACCTTGGCTTGGCTGCGAAAATCGGCAAACCAGCAGGGTATGGTGGAGTAGCTGATGATATAGAGAAGCCTTCGTTCGCAACTGCTATTGGACTCATGTTAATAGATGCGGAGAGGATTGCAACTGGTGGTCCGAACAAAAAAAGTAGCGTTACTTTAAAGAGCGCGGGTGGACTTGTGTCTAAATTATTTGCTCGCTTTAAAGCCTAGGGTTTTTCTTTCTCGCACAAATGATATACTAGTGACTGAAGAACAAGCATATCTGGGGAGATACATAGCGACATGCCTGAAGTGAAACCAAGTGATATACAGACTTTTGCAAGCATCAAAGTAGTTGGTGTTGGTGGTGCTGGTGGGTCAGCCGTCAATCGGATGAAAGAGGCCGGTTTGAGTGGTGTTCAGTTCATTGCCATGAATACAGACGCTCAGGCGCTTCATAACAGCAAGGCAGACATCAAGCTCCATTTGGGTCATTCCACTACTGGTGGACTCGGCGCGGGTGCCGACCCTTCGGTTGGTGAGGCTGCTGCTAATGAATCACGCGATGAGATTAAAGAGGCCCTCACTGGTGCTGATATGGTCTTTGTGACTATCGGTGCCGGTGGTGGAACAGGTTCAGGTGCTGGCTATGTCGTGGCGGAAGTTGCCCGCGAACTAGGCATTCTGGTGGTTGGTGTTGCAACTAAACCATTCAGTTTTGAAGGTGAAAAGCGCCGTACTAACGCCGAATGGGCGATCAGCCAACTCCGTCGTCACGTTGATACCTTGATTACGATTCCTAACGACCGACTCTTACAGACAATCGATCGTCGCACCCCACTGCTTGAGACATTTAAAATCGCCGATGACGTCCTCCGTCAGGGTGTCCAAGGTATCTCTGAGCTGATCACCGAACACGGACTGATCAACCTCGACTTTGCCGACGTTAAGGCGATTATGAGCAATGCCGGCTCAGCCCTCATGGGTATCGGCCGTGCTAGCGGCGACAATCGTGCCGCTCAAGCTGCACAACAGGCGATTGAATCACCACTTATTGAGGTATCAATCGATGGTGCTAAGGGCGTTCTCTTTAACGTGACCGGTGGCTATGACATGAGTATGAGCGAGATCCAGGAAGCAGCCGAGATCATCACCAGTGCCGTTTCTCCAGATGCCAACATCATCTTTGGTGCGACCCTAAAGCCTGAACTCGAGGATGAATTGATTATCACCGTGATCGCAACCGGCTTTGACTCGGCCTATTTCCAAGAAACCGACAACGAAGAGCCAGCAGATGAACCACGTCACCAAGTCACAGAAGACGTCGTTAATGATGTTGATATGAACCTAGACCACACCGAAGCGGCTGAGATTTTTAACGAAGAAAACAGCGAAAACATGTGGAACCAATCTGTTGAAAAGGAAGATGAGTCAGATACGCCTGCGTTCCTGCGCCGCCGAAAAAAGCGAAATAAAAAATCTGAGGAGTAAATAGCTCATGACCAAGATTAATATTGGCGATAGCCGAGTCGTTGAATCACGCGAAGTCAGTGATGGTGTCACAATTCGCCGTCGCCGCGAGACACCGGACGGCAAGCGGTTTACAACCTACGAACGTATCGAAAAACCAAACCTCGCGGTGATTAAAAAGAACGGCTCACGCGAGCTCTACGACCGTGACAAGTTAGCAACAGCTATCAAGCGATCAGTTGGGAAATTCTTTAGTTCAGAAGTAGAAGTCGAAGAGATGATCGATGAGATCGAAGACGCTGTCTACTTGATTGGTGAGAATGAAGTCACGTCCAAACAGATCGGCGACATCGTCCTCGACGAACTCGCCAAGCGAAACGAAGTTGCCTACGTGCGCTTCGCAAGCGTCTACCAAGAATTCAAATCACTCGACGACTTTGTGCGCATCCTCGAACAGCGCAAACTTCCCAAGAAGGCTGAATAACGATGAAGGTAGTGGTGATTTATAAAGATAACACCGACTACACTCGTGAAGTGACTGATTATTTACGAGATTTTAAACGACAAACTGGTCACGACCTTGCTATACTAGACCCAGAATCACCTGAAGGGGTCGACTTTTGTCGCACATACGATATCTTGAGATTTCCGTCGCTAATAGCGATTTCAGATGAAGGTCAACTACAGAATATCTGGCAGGGAACACCATTACCAACGATTAGCGAGGTGAGCTACTATGTTAAATAAAGTCGTACAATTTTTTAAGAAATCTCCAAATGGCGTGTTTGCGATCATGCTTCTCGGTGGCATCGCTGCTCTGGCTGCCTCATTTACCCTGACACTCGAAGAATTTCATTTATTCAAGAATCCCGACGCGGTATTGTCTTGTAGTTTCAACCTTGTCTTAAACTGTGCCCAGGTGATGCAAACCTGGCAAGCGTCTGTGTTTGGCTTTCCAAACATGGTGATTGGACTGATGGCCTTCGCGGTTGTCGTTACTGTCGCCCTAGCGGGCCTCGCAGGGGTGAAATTCCCACGTTGGTGGTTGATCCTCGCCAACATCGGCTTCCTCCTCGGCATGATCTTTTCATACTGGCTGTTCTTTAGCAGTGTCTATGTCATCGAGGTACTTTGTCCGTGGTGCCTAATCGTGACTGCCTCAACCACCATCATCTTCTCGAGCATGCTGCACTACAACCTAAAGGTAAACACCTTCAAGTTTGCAAAGAAACATAACGAACGCATCCAACGATTCCTCGCCGCAGGCTACCACCAGATGATCGTGCTCGGCTGGCTAGCACTTATGTTCGTGCTAGTGTTTATGAAGTTCGGTGCTGATCTGTTTGCATAATAGTTAAAAATTAATCCACATAAAAGTACTATGATGATCTAATCGGAAGAGCTAGATCGTGAGTATACAGAAGGATTATAAAATATGGCATGCAGTAAAGACGCAAATTAATCGTCAACCTCCTTTGCAGAATTACCATGAACGTGAAATATGGTGGTGTAGTTTAGGCGAGAATGTTGGGTATGAGGAAGATGGCAAGAATCATCTATTTGAAAGACCTGTACTCGTTTTTAGAAAATTCAATAAAGAAATTTTTATCGGTCTGCCCTTAACGACAACACGGAAAAATAGTCAGTATTACTATCCTGTGGAAGTTGGAGGTCTGGCTGGGAGTATTATATTATCTCAACTACGTATTCTTTCGTCTCGCCGATTACAGCGAAGACTAGAACGTATAGGCAAGAAAAAGTTTGATGCGATTCAAACGAAAATCACGGAACTCTTAATCCCAGAAAGTCGAAACCTCCGCTGAAGCGGAGGAATCTCGGGTGCCTAGTGGCAATTTGTACTTTCAGAATAACAAATGAGAATCAAATCGTCAATATCGGGGTTATCTGACAAATTTGATTCGAAGTTTATAACCTCCTGATTTTGGAGGGACTCTTAGTTTTCATAGGTTTCGCTTTTATAAATATGAAGGTTGATAGGATAACGACATATAGCGGAAATAGTAAAGTTTCGACGTTGTAGGTTTCAAGCGAGATGACAGCGAGAACTCCGGAAACAGCTCCGATACCCCAAAACCATTTCGATTCTGAAGAAGGATCGATTAGCAGTTTTCGAATCGTGAGCATTGCTCCGATGCCATCGATGATCAATGCGAGCAATAGCCCAATAAGCACACCCTCGACAACAAAGAGCAGGACAAAGGCGACAAGTGCTACAGTTAGTGAGATCAAGTCGAAACGACTGCGACCGCCGACGCCAAATTTCAAAGCCAGGATCAAAATAATAACTGGCCCAATCAGTTCTCCGAAAGTAAACAGTGTTGCCCCATCCGAAAATAATGCAGAAAAGTAGTAGGTGAGGCCAAGTAAGGTCCAAAGAAACCAAGAAATGCGTTCTGGTTTTACCTGCCCCTTAATAATTTCAATAATATAAGGAATATTTGCACCTATAGACAGTGTGAGAGCGGCAATCCCGAATATTTCCTTCATCAGCTCATAATAACAAAAAAATTCTCGAATGAGATACTACTCATGCTTGGTAAAGGAAGTGTTTGCGTAAAGATCAGTTTACGAGTAAAATAACAGGTAAGACATTTGAGTGGCTATCACCCACGAAGTCTTCGGAAGAAATCTGTAAAGAAAGTAGACCCGAACGCGATTCGCTGCGACAAAGTGAACAACTAAGTGCTGAAGATTAAATCTTTCAGAAATCGGATGGTACCACCCCTTGCGGGTTCCGATGGATGAAGGATTTTTATTATTTAAAAGGAAGTATATGTCGGAATTTGAATCTATGCCAAAACCAGAGATAATTATCCCCACACCCGAGGATGTCGAAAGTTATCGTCGTATGCAGGCGGCTGCTTGGAATGATACATATCCAAATGAAGCGGCTGGGGTTTCTGAGGCATGGGTCAAAGAGACAACTGAAAGCTGGCTTACTCCCGATGCACTTGAACTCTCTCGTGAAAGAGTCGCGGCAATTCTCGAGAACAAAAATCAATTTCTCTATGTTGCAAAAGTAAAAGACGAGTGTGTCGGTATGGTTAACACAACAAATATTGATGGACATCAACGTCTCGAGGCTCTCTATATCGACAAGCGCTATAGAGGAACTGGTCTTGCGCAAGACCTTGTTGATCAGGCTTTTTCCCATCTTGACTTGAGTCAGCCTATTATTCTTGAAGTTATTGCATATAACGAACGCGCGCAACGTTTTTATCAGAAAAATGGTTTTGCAGTTGTGCCTGGGTCGGAGCATTTTTACAAAGACGTTATGCCATCATTAAAGATGATTCGACCAGGAGGAGAATCTCATGAAATTTAAATCAAACACCCGTCGCCGCGCCCTCGAATACGAAAAAGCCCTCGTCCAGTATTGGAAAGAGAACAAAACCTTCGAGAAGTCGATCGACATGCGCTCGAAAGAGAATTCATACGTCTTTTATGACGGCCCTCCGTTTATTTCTGGTGTGCCTCACCACGGAACGCTCCTGAGCTCGATTGTCAAAGACGCCGTGCCTCGCTACCAAACCATGAAGGGCAAGCGGGTTGAGCGTGTTTGGGGGTGGGACGCGCACGGTTTGCCGGCTGAACGCTACACCGAAAAGAAACTTGGCATCAACTCTCGTCAGGAAGTCATTGAATATGGCATCGAGAAATATATTAAGGCCACTCGGGCCAATATGCTGGAAACCAGCAGTGCCTGGGAAGATACAATTGATCGTATCGGCCGCTGGGTAGACTTTAAGGGCGCCTATAAAACCATGGACAAAGACTACATGGAGAGTATTTGGTGGGCCTTTAAAACGCTCTACGAAAAGGGCAAGATCTATGAAGGCGAAAAGGTGCTTATGTACTGTACGCTCGATGCGACACCGCTTTCCAAGGCTGAGGTGACGATGGACGCCGGATCTTATACTGAGGTAACTGACCCGAGCGTCTATACAAAATTCAAACTTGTTGATGACGACGCGTTCATGCTCGCCTGGACAACCACACCGTGGACGCTTCCAGCTAACACCGCTCTTGCCATCAATCCAACTATCGATTATGTGAGGGTTAATTACGAAAACGAGCAGTTCATTCTCGCAAAAGAATTGGTTGAGAAAGTCTTCACCGATGAAAAGCACCAACCTCTCAGCTACGAGATCGTCGGCCACGTCGATGGGAGAGAGCTGCTTGGTAAACAGTACGAACCACTCTTTGGAGACCGCGGTGAAAACGCCCACAAGATCTGGGCGGCTGAATATGTCACTACCGAATCGGGAACTGGTGTCGTTCATATCGCCCCGGCTTATGGTGAGGAAGACTTTGCGCTGGCCCAAGAGGTAAAGATCCCTGTCGTGCATGTTCTCGACGAAAACGGCGAATATACCGAAACCGAATGGAAAGGTGAGAACGTTTGGGAGATCAACAAGACCATCGCCAAAACGCTGCACGAACGTGGCGTTGTTTGGAAAATTGAGTATATCCGTCACCCATACCCGCACTGTCACCGCTGTGGCACCCGCCTGATGTACCGCGCCCACCCGAGCTGGTTCATGGATATCGACAGCCAGCGCGAGCAAATGCTGGAACAAAACGGCGACATCAACTGGTTCCCGCCACACGTCAAAAATGGTCGCTTTGCCAAAACTGTCGAGACTGCACCAGATTGGAATATCTCCCGTGACCGTTTCTGGGCAACGGCTATGCCGGTTTGGAAAACTGAATCAGGTAAGGTAAAAGTCGTTGGCAGCTACGCCGAGCTCAAAGAACTCAGTGGGGTAGAGCTCGAGGATTATCATCGCCCATGGATCGACGCCGTTAAGTTTACGATCGACGGCGAAGAATACACCCGCATTGATAAAGTGATGGACAGTTGGTTCGAGGCTGGCAGTATGCCATTCGCGCAGTTCCATTATCCGTTTGAAAACAAAGAAAAATTCGAAGCCAATTTCCCTGGTGATTTCATTGTCGAATACATCGGCCAAGTCCGCGCCTGGTTCTATTACATGCACGCCATGAGCGTCGCTTTGTTCGGTGAAAACTCATTCAAGAATGTCATTGTCACCGGAAACGTGGCTGGTAACGACGGTCGCAAGATGAGTAAGTCCTACGGTAACTACACCGATCCGAATGTCTTGATGGATGAATACAGTGCTGACAGCCTGCGATTTCTATTGCTTTCAAGCCCGCTGCTTTCTGGCGAAGACTTTGCACTCCAAGACAGGGAAGTCGCTGATGTCGCCCGCAAGCTCAGTATGATCTGGAACATGTACGACTTCTTTACGATGTATGCCGAAGTTGATGGTTGGGAGTTCGACGGTGAGATCTGCGATCCGTCCGACAAGCTCAAAAACCCGCTCGACCAATGGATCGTTAGCCGCTTGCACCAACTCATTGAGGAAATCGGCACGCACATGGACGGCTACGACCTGGTCAGCGCCACCAAGCCAATCTTGCCATTCATCGACGACGCCTCTAACTGGTTCGTCCGCCGCTCACGCCGCCGTTTCTGGAAGAGTGAAGACGATGAGGACAAGAACAATGCTTACATGACGCTACACTATGTCTTGGTACGCTTGTCACAAGTAATCGCACCGTTCACGCCCTTTCTCGCCGAAGAGCTCTATCAAAAGCTGACAGGCGAAGAAAGCGTCCACTTAACCGATTGGCCAGCTGTGGGGCATGTGAATGAATTGGTCGTGAAGGATATGGAAACAGTCCGTGACTACGTCAACCAGGCGCTCAGCCTGCGAGCGAAAGCCGGCGTGAAGATTCGTCAGCCACTGGCGAGTATCACCGTTCCCACACTTGGTGAATTCGTGAACTTCGAAGACGTCCTAACCGAAGAATTAAACGTCAAAGAAGTCCAGATGGGCGACGAGCTAGCACTCGACTTTGAAATCACCCCAGAACTCTACCGTGAAGGTTTGTCACGCGAAGTTATTCGTCACGTCCAGGCTGCTCGTAAAGCGGCCGGTTTGAACGTGGACGATCGGATCAACCTCTTGCTCGCAACCGATAACCCAGATGTCATCCAGACACTATCGGAGTTCGAAGATGAGATTGCAGCCGAGGTACTGTCGGTTGGGAAAGAAGTCGGCCCCGAGCCATACAAAACGATGGCCAAGATCGAAGGAACAGAGCTGTCAGTCGAACTAGCGAAGGCCTGAGTAATCTCTCGGGTGCCTCGAGGTATTTTGAACGTGTTGTAACGACACGAGAATAGAGGAGGGATTGACATTTAATCATTCTTATGCTTAAATAAAAGTATAAATAGTTAAAAACAAACATGTCGATTTACAATTACCTCCAGCTTCAACCAGTAGACCCACAAGACGATGGGACCGTCAGTGATCTCGATGAGTACGCTCAGGACGAGACAATCGACCTAACACAGGATATCGACGAACAAACGCTTGATGAAGCCTGGAACAGGATTACAGAGGACTTTAAATCTGATCCTGAAAAGCTAAACTTTTCGGACAAGTAAGCTATACTTACTATAGTATGGAACTGAGCGACGAAGCCTTTGACAGGCTCATTTCAAAGGCGATGGATGACCTCCCGCAAGAATATATCAAGGGACTTGATAATGTTGCGATCGTCTATGCCGACACACCCGACCAACACCAGGCGCACAAAGCTGGACTGCGCGAGGGCAATATCTTGCTTGGACTTTATGAGGGTATCCCGTTAACCCAACGCGGCGCCGGATATACTTTTGTGTTACCGGATAAAATAACCCTTTTCAAAGATTCGATTTTACGCGTTTCCTATGATGAACACAGTTTGTATGAACAAATAAAGCGAACACTATGGCACGAGATCGCGCATTACTACGGACTCGATCATGATCGAATACATTTTTTAGAAAAAAGACCGCCAACTATTTCATAGACCAACCTGCTCATGCTATACTAAAGGTACCTAAGCGCTGTATATAGGGGACTATGAGGGGAGGAGACGCTATAGGTAGGGAACAAAGGCTACGACCGATCCTGCGAGGAGCAAAAACAGCCACGTTTTTGCTAGCGGTGTGCCTTGTATCTTCACTTGTGATCCTTCAAAACCCTCGGCCGACTCGTGCCGAGGGTCTTTTATATAGAGTGACGTGTACGGTCGGCAATCTTTTGATAAAGGTATGTAGGGAGGGACCGGTTGAACATACGACACCTACCCCGGCGCAAACTAATCCGTCTAGCTCTTCGAACCTACCAGCACAGACACCAGTATCGCCTCAATCTTCCCAGCAAGCGGCGCCTACTCCTGTGATAACGGATGCCACACCGCCTCTTGAGTTTGATGACTCGCTTGCCAGTGAGTTGCCAGCCGTCCCGACAATCGCGAGGAATGCCCCATTACAACCGACCTACCAGTATCCATCCAGCGCATTACTGTCAGTCTATGGGGTTAATCAAGGTAATCAAAGCATTCTCGGTGCCAGCTCATCAGAAGCGGCATTCTTGGAGGCAACCCCGCAAGGTTGGCGCCTGATGGGCTTGTCGTGGTATTGGTGGGTGCTGATCGGAGGCATCATCGTCGGAGGCGCTTTGCTCATCAGAAAAACGGTCATCAAGCCCTTCCCAAGCATTGTCAAACTAGGGTGATGGTGATAGAGTTAAGAAAAATACAAAAGTTGAGAGTTGTATTAAATCGAGCGGGATTGAGGTCGTGGACAATCCTAAAGTAATAATTGAGGAGTTGCGAGATGAGTTTATTTGCTAGCATAGCACCCAAAAGAGTAACTAATGTTGCGTTGGCACTCATGCTCGTGCTCAGTACCGTTGCGGCTAGTGTGCCGTTTATTTTTTCTGAGAAGGCGAGTGCTGCACCGAATACGACCTATCAGGCTACTGGATTTGGTGGTTTGACTTGGGGAGCAGATCGCAAACTGCCGACGGGCGGCTATACACAAGCTGGCGACTCGCTCACACTCAATGTAAATAGTAGTACAGTACCTTCAAGTGGATTTTACTCTTTTGAAGGTCTGAAGGCAGCTTTACCTACGGGTACAACAAGTGTTCAAGCAGATTTGTACGTCGATCCAGCCTGGGAGAGTCTCGCCGAACCGGTAATTGTTGGTATGTGGGGACAACTCACCGACCCAGCGTCTACAGCGAGTGCTGGTGACGACGCGTGGCCAACCCTCGAGTTTGCAAATGATAGCGGATCGCCGATTGTTGAGGTTTGGGATACATTCGGTGGCGGAGTTTTGGAAGCCTTGACTGGCGTGGAGTATGGCGACACTGTAAAGCTCGAAATCGCCATTAACCACATCACTGATCGCGTAAGCTACTATTTAAATGATGCTGAGATATATAGCTCTGACAGCTACGATTACGAACCCCTCACACATGTTATTTTCAACAACTATAACAGTGGTGAGGCTGGAAATAACTACACAACAACATGGTCAAACCTAAAGACAGGTAAGCTCAATACTGAGAAGCCGGTGAATCTGCGATTTACAAAGGATAGTACGTCTGCCATTTTGTTGAGTGGTTCAAC
Organism: Candidatus Microsaccharimonas sp.; assembly: GCA_049296095.1. GTDB lineage: Bacteria > Patescibacteriota > Saccharimonadia > Saccharimonadales > Saccharimonadaceae > Microsaccharimonas. Next base: position 373,395 of record JBAQRV010000001.1, on the reverse strand, counting down.
GGTCAAGACTACTGACATTACACTCAGTTGGGACACGGTTACTAATGCAGAACGCTACCAAGTTCGTGTCACTGATCCGACAGGTGTTTCACAAGCTAATCGTTATACTGGTTGGTATACTTTTGATCTTGATGACGCGACTCGTCATGGACACTTTGGAACACAGCAAGGAACTTGGAGGTATGAGGTTCGCACTAAGGATGCGACAACAGGTGAATGGTCAGCTTATACTACGGCGCTAACACTGACATTCGATTCACAAAAGCCGACCGGTACAGTGACTAGCTCTAGTCCTGTCATGAATAACGACGGTGAGATTACTGTTAATGCAACCGATAACTTGGGTATTAAGAAAATGAGCTTTGTTACCGATGGTGAAGGCTCTGGTCAACCTTATAAGGTTTGGAACATTAATCAAGCGGGTGATGGAACAACTCCTATATCTATAAGCCGTACGGTTGGCATTGACGAGCTGACAGCTGGAAGCTGGAGTGATGGCGTTCACACAATCAAGACTTCAATTGAAGACCTGGCGGGAAATATCAAGGTACTCCCGTTATTCACCTTCACAGTTGATAATGTCGCTCCAGTAGTCTCTCTTACCACACCAGTTGATCTTTCGACTGTTGGTAACGACGCACTCGTTTCTGTGACTGGAGCAACTGGGGATGCGGTAAGCTACGAATTATTCATTGACGGTATATCTGTAGAAATTGGAACGACGTTCGATGGGTACGATTGGAATACATCTGGTCTTGCGAGCGGTAACTACACTATCAAGCTTGTTGCCAAGGATGCTGCGAACAACGAAGGAAGTAAAGAAGTTACTGTTACTGTTGATAACACTAGCCCAGCTTTAGCTGTTAACTCGGGGACTACGAGCGGAAATACAGCAAATATTACTGGTACTGCCGAAGTTGGTGCAGCATTGTCAGTAACTTTCAATGGCACGACCAGCTCGGTCGCTAATATAAACGGAACTTGGACATTCGCTGCGGCAAATCTTCCAAATGGCACCTACCCATTCTCAATTACAGCAACCGACGCAGCAGGGAATAGTACGCAAGCAACGACATCTGTGACCGTTGCTGTCGCTCCGGCAGGTGGTCAGCAGACAACAATTGCCCCACCGATCATTGGTCCTGCCGCTATCGCTGAAACTCAGGGTGTACAAGGTGTTACCGATGACAATACAGGTGTCGAAGGTATCAGTAACTTCGCCGCCGTCGATACTGACGCGACCGACGGTTCAATCTTCGGACTGGCATGGTACTGGTGGCTTCTGATCCTTGCAGCGCTCACTGCGATTATCAGCTGGATTGTGGCAGCGATTCGTCGCCGAAACAATAGCGAAGCTTAATATACATAAGCAAAAGCATAAAAGCCCTCGCTCGGGGGCTTTTATTTTTGGAAAAGTGATATACTTTTAGGTAGAGTGAAAACAAAACAAACACATAAAAAACACTCTCCTCTTAACGTACGCAAGCAGCTTCGGCATGCTTTGATCCCACATAAGGGGAATCACTACCGTCCGCACCTCGTGCGGCTTCATGGTATTACGGCCGTTTTAGTGTTGGCTTTGTTTGTCCAACTAGGGTATGGCTTTCTCACCGCTGGGCGACTGGAAGTATTGGGACGCGTTTCTAACATCAGTGTCAGCGACCTTTTAACAGATACGAATGAAGAACGAGCTAAGGATGAGCTACCAGCCCTAAAGATTAATGAAGAGTTAAGTCAGGCGGCCTTCCTAAAAGCCCGTGATATGTTTGCCAATAATTACTGGGCGCACACCTCTCCGAGCGGCGTCACGCCGTGGAAGTGGCTGGGGGATGCTGGCTATAACTACGATGTTGCAGGGGAGAACCTCGCTAAAAACTATCCGACGGCCGACGCAACGGTGGCGGCGTGGATGAATTCCGAGACGCACCGCGCAAACATTATGAATAGTGCATACCAAGACATCGGCTTTGCGGTGGTTGACGGTATGCTCGATGGCCGTGATACCACACTCGTTGTGGCATATTATGGTACTCCGGCGTCTGCGGCCGTAGAGGGTTCAAGTGCCGAACGTGTCGTCTTCGCGCCACCAGTCTCTAATAGTGTCGGTAACCCTTTGACATACTTCGGCACAGCCCTGCAATCATTGAGTCCAGCAACCTTGGGTGTGCTGGCGATGCTGGCAATTGTTGCCCTCGTAGCGGTTGCCGCTCACCACTACCGAAGCAAGTTACCTAAGGCCTGGCGTCAGAGCTGGAAACAGCATCACGGGATGTATACGCTCGGGTTGGTCGTAGGCTTGGCAGTGTTGATTGTTTTTGCAACGGGTGGCGGACAGATCTAGCTTTACAGATGTGATCATCTCTGTTAGAATAGACAACTGAATCGTTAATATTATAAGGAAACATATGACAAAAGCAGTCGTTAAGATCGGTGGCAAGCAATTCCTCGTCACCGAAAAAGAGACCCTCCTGGTGGACCTCCTCCCGGAAGGAACTAAAGAGCTCACACTTGACGCGCTATTGGTGATCGATGGTGAAACAACAACCATCGGGACGCCAATCGTAAAAGATGTGAAAGTCACTGCCAAGGTCCTCGAAGACTTGGTAAAGGGCGACAAGATCCAAGTGATCCGCTACAAAGCAAAGAAGCGAGTTCACAAGGTGAACGGTCACCGCCAGAAGTACTCGAAAGTCGAAATTACTTCAATCAAATAAGAACGATCCTCGCTGAAACAAGCGGGGATTTTTCATACCCCACGTGCTACAATAGGTGAAGAAAAGAGAAGGGTAGATCCGTGACGACTGTCATTGCAGTAACAAATCAAAAGGGGGGCGTTGGTAAAACAACGACCGCTATTAATTTGGCCTATTTTTTGGCCAAGGCTGACAAAAAGACCTTGTTGATCGACTTTGACCCACAAGGAAATGCGAGCAGTGGCCTCGGAGTAGATAAGCAAGCACTCACGACGACGATGACCGATGTTATCCTCGGAACTCACCCGCTGGCAGCTGCCGTGATTCAAACCGAACACAAGAATTTATGGCTCGCCCCAACCACTTCGATCCTTGCCAATACCGAGGCTGAGCTGTCTCAAGCAGACAAGCGATTCTCGCGATTAAAGCATGCCATTGAAAGTAGTGGTGAGACCTACGATTTTATTATCATCGATAGTCCGCCGAGTCTTAGCCTTCTCACTGTGAATGGCCTGATCGCCGCCAAATACGTCCTCTTGCCAGTTCAGGCAGAGTTCTATGCCCTTGAAGGCTTAGGGCAGCTTCTTGAGACGATGAAACTGGTTCGAAAGGGGATGAACCCAGGTCTCGAACTGCTTGGTGTTTTGCCAACCATGCTCGATAGCCGCACCACGCTCAGCAACCAGGTACACGAGGAAATTAAACGCCACTTCCCAGGTAAGGTGTTCGAGGTGACCATTCCTCGCAATATTCGTCTGGCCGAAGCGCCGAGCCACGGTATCCCGATCGGTGTCTATGACAAGTTCTCAAAGGGCTCACGGGCCTATAAGGCGCTGGCAAAGGAAGTGATCACCCGAACTGAAGGAGCGGCAGTATGAGCGCATTAAAAAAAGGACTCGGCCGAGGTTTCGAATCATTAATCCCAACAGACTTGCTCGATGACGATTTTGATCCGACGGCACAACAAGACGAACAGGTGAGCGAGCTTCGTCATCTACCTTTGAGTAAGATCCACGCTAACCCCGACCAACCGCGTCGTTCGTTTGACAAGGAGGCATTAGAGCAGCTGGCTGAATCGATTAAAGAATACGGTGTATTGCAACCAATTATCGTCGTACCCGATGCTGGTAGTTATCGGATCGTTGCTGGTGAAAGGCGCTATCGTGCGGCGACCATTGCTGGCCTGCCGACAATTCCTGCTCTAGTCCGAACATTGGCAGATCAACATGAATTGGAACTGTCTCTAATCGAGAATCTACAGCGCCGTGACCTTAATGCAATTGAAACGGCGACAGCTTACTTGAAATTGCGTGATCAATTTAACCTCACGCAAGAACAAGTTGCCCAGCGAGTGAATAAGTCTCCAAGTGCAGTGACGAACACGATGCGCCTGCTCAAGTTACCAAAAAGTGCTCAGGTGGCCATTGCTGAAGGTGTTTTAACCGAAGGTCAGGCTCGTCCATTAGCAGGTCAGGATGAGGCATTTATCGAAGAAATCTTGCCGCGCATCATCGCTGAAGAGTGGAGTTCTCGCAAAGTTGAACAATACATGGTTAATATTAAGAACCTCCGTAAAGGCAAGGTTGAAGAGGCTGCTCAGCCGGCCGAATCACAGCATGAGGCTCAGATTGTCAGTTTGCGTGACCGCCTGAAAACAGATGTCGATATTCGCGTCAACGGTAAGGGTGCTGGTCGGATTATCATTAAATTCAAAGACCAAGACGAATTTGACCGCCTGCAAAAGCTACTCGACGACTAATTAAAAGCTGCGGATCTTATCAAATGGGAAGATACGGAAACTGACTGGTCCGATCACGTCATAGAGTGGAATCGTTCCGAGTCCATTTCGAGAGTCTCGAGAGAAGTTGCCAGCGCGGTGATCGCCAGAAACAAAGATTTCGCCTTCAGGAACAACTTCATCAACCTCACCACTAGTCGGGGTGCCAGGTTCTCCCTTATTTAAACTATCGGGATCGAAACCATCGGGGTGCTCATCGTTATAAACAGTGAAAACGCCTTGCTTCAGGACGACTCGCTCGCCAGGGAGGCCAATAACCCGTTTAACGATATATTCGTCCTCCGTGCCACTGGTGAATAGCGGATTCTTGAATACAATAATTGCACCGCGATCTGGGACGTAGGTCTTGTTCTGGAGCTGGGCCCAGGTGACGGGCAGGCGGTCGACAATCAGGCGGTCACCGGTATACATCGTGGTTTCCATACTAGGGCCAACCACATGATAACTACGGAAAATGAAGGTGTTGATCAAAATTGTGCCAATAACGACACAGATCACGAAGACAGCGATGCCAATGGCGTCCTTCGCGAGTGGATGACGAGTAAAAAAAGATGCTTCCATGTACTTGGTTTATTATACCCCAGCTTTTTGATTATTATCTGAATTATTCAAGACTTCAAAACTTGAGCGGAATTAGGTATAGTAGGATGAGTATTTATGAAGAATAACAAACCGTCCATAGATGGGTTTATCCCTCGTCGTCCCGGTAGTGAACTGGGCGATTTGCATAGTATGAAGAATCCCGATAAAGCGGTCGCACCAATTGATCGTTCGCTTCACACTGGTGATAATGAGGCCTCTGCACTTATAGGGGTTGCTCGCGAGGGTAAGATTATTGGACGTGATGATATTGACGAATCACTGCGCCAGATTGATGATCCAGAGCCGAAAAAAGGCAAGCGTGATAAGAAGGCACGTCGCGGTCGGAAGGATCGTATTCAGCGTCCCCGACGCAAATCCGTCCGCATCATAAAGTGGGTAGTAATTGTCCTTTTGGCGATTGGCGCCTTGGTTGCTGGATATATCATCCTGAAAACAGTCCTCGCGTCGAATAACGTCTTCCAGGGAAGTATTTTTGATATCGTCAAGAATCAGCCACTAAAAGAAGACGAGTATGGTCGTAGTAATTTCGTCATCTTTGGAACGGCAGAGGATGATGCTGGCCATGGCGGTGCTGATTTGACCGACTCAATTATGGTGCTCAGTATCGATCAAGATAAAAAAGATGCCTACATGCTCAGTCTGCCGCGCGACCTTTGGGTGCAATATGAAGAAATCTGTACTGTTGGTAATCAGGGTAAACTCAACGCTGCCTATTTCTGTGCTTCAAACGATGGTGAGGACGAGGCGGCTGGCGCGGCGGCACTCCAAGCTCAAGCAAAGAACATTACTGGCCTCGATATTCAATATTACATTCACTTAAACTTTACCGCTGTTGTCCAAGCAGTTGATGCTGTTGGTGGGGTTGATGTGACGATCGAAACCAGTGACCCACGGGGAATTCTTGATCGCAACTTTGACTGGAAGTGTAACTATACCTGCTACTACGTCAACTACAAACAGGGTGAAGTGGCGCATCTCGATGGTGAGCATGCCTTGGCATTATCACGCGCTCGTAACGCCCAGGGTGGCTACGGATTGCCAGGCGGCAACTTTGATCGTGAAAAGAATCAGCAGATGATCGTAAAGGCACTACGCGAAAAGGCACTGAGCGCTGGAACGCTCACGAATCTCGGTGCAGTGACGGGATTGATTGATGCGCTTGGCAATAATCTTCGTACGAACATTGAAACCAAAGAGATTCAAACACTTATGGATCTTGGCCAATCAATTGATAGTAATGCAATTGTCTCATTAAGTTTGGTTGAAGAAGATAATGAACTGGTTACGACAGGTATGTACAACGGTCAAAGCATCGTGCGACCAATCGCCGGGCTCCTTGACTACAGTGCAATCCAGCAATACGTCATAAAGACCGTTACTGCCGAGCCATTTGTGAAAGAAGAGCCGCACGTGAGTGTGCTGAATGGAAGCAGTACGGCTGGTGTGGCCCAGATTGAAGCCGACAAGCTTGAAGCGATGGGATTCCTTATTGATGCAGTAGAGAACGCCCCTGAAGGAGCCTATGATCGGATTGAGATTTATCAGATTGACAGTGAAAAGAAGGAAACTGCCGCAAAATTAAAAGAGCTTTACGGAGTTACGCTTAAAACTACAGCACCGCCGGTGAGCGTGGTGGGCGATACGGACTTTTTGATCATCGTTGGCAGTGCTGAATAGTCAACACGCCGCGCATCCCGTGGTATAATAAACACACTTATGGAGTTTTTAAAACTAGTTCGTCGTCGCACATTCCTGAGCGAGCTGATCTACATGATTCTCAATATCGCCCTCGCGATCGCACTGGTCGTCGTGATTTGGTATACCGAGTCGATTCCGCTCGCACTGGGGCTTGTTTTAGTCAGTAAGTGGCGTGTACTAGCGGTTCGTCCTCGATTTTGGTTTGCGAACTTTCGTTCCAACTTAGTTGATTTTATCGTCAGTATTAGCGTTGTCTTGCATATGTACGCCATTAATATGGGAAATATCGAAGACTCACGGAAGCTTCTACTGCTAGGAATCCTCACGGCTCTTTATATTGCCTGGCTCTTATTCTTAAAACCTCGCTCTAAACGCGGGTATGTGGCCGCTCAGGCAGGTGTTGCTATTCTTTTGGGGGTTGCGGCATTATTTACAGTTGCATATAACTGGCCTGCTTCTATTACGGTGATTGGCATGTGGATCATTGGTTTTGCTGCGGCTCGTCACGTATTAAATACCTACGACGATGAGACACACGGTCTATTCATCAGTTTAGCGTGGGGACTCGTGTTTGCTGAGATTGGCTGGGTACTGTATCACTGGGCAATCGCTTACAGCCTCCCATTTGTTAGTTCACTATTGTTGCCTCAAGCTGCTATTATTACCACTTTGGTGAGTTTTGTTGCTTACAAAGCATATGATTCGTTTTATCACCATGACAAGATCCGGACAAATGACATTATCTTACCTCTATTGTTCACACTCAGTGTTATCGCGGTCTTGGTATTTGTATTCAACCGCGTCGGAACAACAATTTAACGTAACTTTTGGAATAACAGACCGTAGTCTTTTTGTTCGAGTAGTAGTAGCCCATGCGTTCTTGCTCGGGCGATAATCGCTGCATGTTGTTCGGGATCAGCTTCGAGGATGATATAACCGCCACTCGCGAGCTTGTCTTTTGTTTGCGTTAAAAGATCAAAGATGAGCGACATACCATTGTTGCCAGCGAAGAGGGCCTCGGCTGGTTCGTGCTCGGTCTCTGGTGATCGCTCCCATTCTGGATTAACGTAGGGGAGGTTAGCAATGATAATATCGGCCACAAACGGATAGCTCTCGAGGAGATTACTGCGTAGAATACTCACTTCTACCTTGAGGTCCCCGGCATTCTGTTCAGCAATATTTAATGCATGCCGACTAACATCGGAGAGAGTGACCTGTAGTTCCGGATAAGCCAGCTTTGCCGTAATGCCGAGTGCGCCACTGCCTGTTCCAACATCAACCAAGCGTAATGGCTGTTCAACGATGAGTGCGGTGTTTTTTGGGATAGCTTGATCAAGTAACTCGATTAATGTCTCTGATTCTGGACGAGGAATAAGTGTTGCGGTCGTGACACGAAAGCGATGGCCATAGAATTCCTTATGGCCAATGATATAAGCAACGGGAACGTGATCAAGGCGCAGGGCGAGGCGAGCGGTGGCAATCTCTCCCTGCCGTTCATTGAGAGTATGTTCGGGGTGGGCGTGAAGAAAGCTACGATTTTGGCGAATCGTATGTGCCAGGATGAGCTCGGCATCGAGGCGGGCACTCGGGATCTTAGCAGCAGCCAATTCTCGCGTGGCATCGTCAAGCCAGTCTTTAACTGACAGCGTTGGCGGCAAGTTCGCGTTCATACGCTTGCAAATGCTCCACTAAATCGTCGATCTGACCGTTCATGGCTCCAGGGATGTTGCTACGGCTGTAGCCGATACGATGATCGGTGATACGGTCCTGAGGGAAATTATAGGTGCGGATCTTTTCAGAACGGTCACCAGAGCCAATCAGGCTGCGGCGCTCGCTGGCCGAACGCTCATTCTCAGCATCGATCTTTTGCTGTAGAAGTCGGCTACGGAGGACGCTCATAGCCTTTTCCTTATTCTTGATCTGCGATTTTTCGTCCTGGTTGGTAACGACGAGGCCAGTCGGCAGGTGAGTAATACGGACGGCACTATCGGTCGTGTTGACTGATTGGCCACCATGGCCACCAGCACGGTAGACATCAATTTTCAAATCGTTTGGACCAATCTCGATATCGGTTTCTTCTGCTTCGGGAAGGACTGCAACCGTGACTGTACTGGTGTGAATGCGCCCTTGCGATTCGGTGGCTGGGACGCGCTGGACGCGGTGGACGCCTGACTCAAACTTTAGCTGTGCATAAGGAGCCTCACCCTTGACGCTAAAGACGACTTCTTTATAACCGCCGCTATCGTTCATGCTCTCGCTGATAGGTTCAGTCTTTAAATTATGCATCTCACAGTAGCGAAGATACATGCGGTATAGTTCGGCGGCAAATAAACTCGCCTCATCACCACCAGCACCGGCGCGGATTTCGATAATGACGTTCTTGTCGTCGTTGGCGTCTTTTGGTGCCAGCATCGCAAACAGCTCGTTTTCAAGCGCCTCAAGTTTAGCAGTATTTTCCTCAATTTCCAGCTTTGCCATTTCTGCTAACTCATCATTACCAGTAGCTAATTCCTTTGCCTCAACGATTTGTGACTCTAACGATTCGCGTAAGGTCGCTTTTTCGATGATGGTTTGGAGTTCGAGGAAGCGTTTATTACTAGCGCTAAAGCTAGGGTCGCTATAGGCATCAGGGCGCGCCAAAAAAGCGTCGAGTTTTTCTCGCTCTTGGGTTAATTCGGGAAGGTTGAGGGTAATTTTAGGCATATCACTTCTTTTGGGTTGCGAGTAAAACGATACCGATGATCAAGCCAGGCAGCCATGTCAGAAAAGCGATTAAACCAGTAGCAAAGAGGAGAATATTCCCAGCGGTGGTTGTTGGCTGGGTTTCGGCGAACAGGCTACCATCTGAACTTGGCACAGGAGTTGCCGCATCACCTATCCAATTGAGGATAGCGAACCCAATAAACCCGAGAATAAATAGGGCGGTTGGGGCGATCATGAGCCATAATGCGGCAATTGTTCGTCCACTCAGTTTCTTTGTTGTTGGTTGCATCGGGGTACTCCTTATTGCGTTGATAGTTTTATTGTAACAAAAAAGAGCCTTCAGATCCTGAAAGCTCTCTTAAATGGTAGCTACTTGTCAGATTTTTTAGCTTTGTTCGCAGCGGTTTTTTTAGCTTTGTTAGCGAGTTCGGTCTTTCGAGCCTCGGCAGCAGCTGCACGGTTCTTAAAGCGATCAACACGGCCTTCGGTGTCGATAATCTTTTCTTCACCGGTAAAGAAAGGGTGAGAGGCGCTTGAAATATGCACTTTAACCAGTGGATATTCGTTGCCATCTTCCCATTTAATAGTTTCGTTGGTCTGCGCCGTTGACTGAGTCAAAAAGCTAAAACCAGCAACGTCATCGCTAAATACGACAGGACGGTAGTCAGTTGGGTGTAGGTTTGTCTTCATAATCTGGACTATTGTATCTGTTTTATATTGATTTGTCAAAGGGTAAATGGTAGAATAACAGAGTAACAATATTTAATGACACAACTTTTCGCACAACTCCTAAGATCTTAGGGCGAAAAGTGAGGAACAAGGAGTTCAACATTATGGCAGTATCTGTCGATATTAAGCAGCTGCTCGAAGCTGGTGTCCACTTTGGACACAAAACGAGCCGTTGGCACCCTAAAATGGCGCCGTACATTCATAGTAAACGTCAAGACAACCACATCATCGATCTGACAAAGACCGTTGCTGGCCTCGAGGTGGCATTGCCATTCTTGACTAAGGTTGCCGCTAGTGGCAAACCAATCTTGTTTGTTGCAACTAAGAAGCAAACCAAAGAAGCCGTCAAGGCAGCAGCCGAAGCACTTGGCCAACCATACATGACCGAACGTTGGATGGGTGGAAGCCTGACCAATGTCGCAACTATTACCAAGCAGATCAAGAAGCTCCAAGACCTCGAACGCCGTATGGCTTCAGGTGAACTTGAGAAGAAGTACAACAAGCTTGAAGTCCAACGTTTCCAAGAGGAAATCGACGCCCTCGAACTGAAGTACGGTGGTATTAAGAATCTTAGTGGCAAACCAGGCGCACTTTTCCTGATCGATGTCATTGGTGACTTGAACGCGATTCGCGAAGCCAAGACAATTGGTGTCCCAGTGGTTGCTTTGGTTGATACCAACGCTGACCCAAGCATTGTCGATTACGTCATTCCTGGTAACGATGATGCAATTAAGGGTGTGAAATTAATCCTCGACTACGTCAGCGCTGCAATTGCTGAAGGTCAGGGTAAAGTGGTAAAAGCAGAAGTGAAAACAGAGAAGGGTGAGGAGAAATAAGAACATGGCAGTATCAATTGACGACATTCGTAAACTAAAAGAGCTGACTGGCGTTGGTTTAACCGACGCAAAGGTTGCTCTGGTAGAAGCTGATGGTGACTTTGATAAGGCGCTTGAAGCGATGCGCAAAAAAGGCCTCACAAAAGCTGAAAAGAAAGCCGATCGTGAAGCGCGTGAAGGTATTATCGACAGCTATGTTCACGGTGGCCGCATCGGCGTCCTCGTGGAAGTAAACTGTGAGACTGACTTTGTTGCTCGCACCGAAGGCTTTAAAGACTTTGCTCACGCAATCGCATTGCAGGTTGCCTCAATGGCACCGACTTACGTCTCAGAAGCTGACATTCCAGCTGAGGAGCTTGAACGAGTGCGCTCAGAAGCAATGGAAAAGGTAGTTGCTGAAGGCAAACCTGCCGAGATGGCTGAAAAGATTGTTGAAGGTCAGGTGAAGAAACATTTTGCAGACAAGGTTCTCTTGAACCAAGCCTACATTATGGATGACTCGATGACCGTCGGACAGTTCCTCAAAGAGAACATCGGCAAGATGGGTGAGAATATTATCATCCGTCAGTTCAAGCGAATTGAGCTCGGCGTTAACGAATAAAGGAGGCACTCAATGCCTGATATTGGTGAGCGCATCATGACGAGGGTGGAACATAAGTTTGATAAAAACGAGAATCTCTTCTTTGCACGAAGTCTTATGGCTCGTATTGCCTTGGTATTTACCCCGAATGAAGGAGAAATAATCGCTGACACTAACGAACGCATTGTTCGTTTTCTAAAAGATCGTCATGCCGAAGGCGTTGTTTATGCAACGAGGGAAGATCTGGGTAATGGCAAACAAGACTCAACTGATTTTGTTATGATTACCTCCCGAGATGGTCAGTCGACATCGATTGATATTGCAGTCGGTAAAGAGACTCTAGAAAAAATGGTCATTCGTACAAGTACGGAAGACGTCGATTACTAGTTTTTTGATATACTAGGGACATTATGTTTGACACAAAACCCTACGATGATCGATTTGCCGCCGCCGTTGCCCATTTTGAAGATGAACTAAAAAAGGTTCGTACCGGTCGGGCTCATCCAAACATGCTCGATAGCATTAGTGTTGAGGCCTACGGACAGCGCATGCCGCTGAATCAGGTGGCTAACGTGACCGCACCCGAGCCGCAGCTTTTGACCTTAACGCCATTTGATCCATCAAACATCGCCGCCATCTCGACAGCGATTCGTAACGATCAATCCCTTGGACTCAATCCAAGCGACGATGGTCGAGTAGTGCGCGTGCCAATCCCTCCACTCACCGAGGAGCGTCGTAAACTTCTCGTTAAGCAGACCGGCGAAAAGGTAGAGGAAGCTCGCATTGCGCTTCGTAACGTTCGCCAAGACGCCTTTAAAGAGTTTAAACGTGCTAAGGATGCTAAAGAAATGTCCGAAGATGACCAAAAACGAGCTGAAAAAGCCATCGATGATTCAATGAGTACATTGAACGCTCAAATTGACACTATCTTTAAAGATAAAGAGAAAGAAATCTTAACACTCTAATGTCCGAAACAGAACTTATCATTCCTCGGCACGTTGGGTATATTATTGATGGTAATCGTCGCTGGGCAAAGAAGCACGGATTGCCTACCTATGAAGGCCACTTGGCTGGGTATAATGCCCTAAAAGATATTGCCTTCGCCTCACTCGAAGCAAAGATCCAGTTTATGAGTATTTATATTTTCTCAACCGAAAACTGGAAGCGGAGCCAGGAAGAAATTAAGGGGTTGATGTCACTGGTGTTGCGTCTTTTTACGACCGACGCAAAATTGTTTCATGAGAATAATATTCGTTTAAAGATCTTGGGGACTCGGGATGGATTAGACGATAAGATCCTGAAGGCGATGGATAAGCTCGAACATGACACAAAGGATAATACGGGCGGAACATTGGCAATTTGTTTAAATTACGGCGGTCAGCGTGAGGTTGTTGATGCAGTTAAAAAAATTGTTCAATCCGGGGTTGCTGCTGAGGAGATAGATGAAGATTTGATCGCTGCCAATCTCTATGGCGCGGAAGTACCGCCGGTCGACGTTATTGTACGTACCAGTGGCGAGAAACGACTCAGCAACTTTATGCTATGGCGCTCGGCTTATAGCGAGTTAATATTTCTCGATAAGATGTGGCCAGAAATGACAAAAGACGACGTGACGGCTATAATTAAAGAATATTCGCGTCGACATCGACGCTTTGGAGGCTAAATGGACTTATTTGTTGGAATTTTGATTGGGCTGGTTGTTCTTGTCGTCTTGGTTGTCCTGCACGAACTAGGCCATGCTATTGCTGCCCGACGTGCTGGCGTGGTTGTGGAGGAATTTGGTGTCGGTTTTCCACCTCGAGCTTGGGCGAAGAAGCTGAAAAATGGCACTTTGTTTAGTCTCAACTGGTTGCCACTCGGTGGCTTTGTAAAACTAAAGGGCGAGAGTGATTCAGCTCGGAAGAAGGGCGACTTTGGTGCTGCTACTTTCTGGCAAAAGACACAGATCTTGTTCGCTGGGGTGGTCGTCAACTGGTTGGTAGCAGTAGTGATCCTCAGTATTCTTGCGGTTATTGGCCTTCCGAAAATCATTCCAAACCAGTTCTCGGTCCCAGGCGATACGACGACAATTAACCTCCCAGTCCAACTGGGTGTTGTTTCAAAAGACTACCCAGCCGAGAAAGCCGGGCTACAGTCAGGCGATAAAATCATCTCATTTGCTGGTGAACCGATTGAAACGACTGAAGAACTCATTTCTGTCAGCAAGGCCAATCGCGGGCAAACGGTTCCAGTTGTCTTTGAGCGCGATGATAAAGATCAAACAACGCAAGTGACACTCCGCGACACTGATTCAGCTGTCTTTGGCTCGACACTGGCTCAAGAGCAACGTATCAGGGCTACTTGGTCAGCACCGATTGTGGGTGTGGTGACAACTGCACAATATACCTGGGCGACTGTTCAAGGCCTGGGCAATCTACTCGGCGATTTGTTCAGTGGACTATTCTTGCAACTCAGCCCAGACCAAGCAGCCCGTGAACAGGGCAAGGCTAATCTAGATGAAGCCAGCGCTGGCGTGGCTGGTCCTGTCGGTATCCTTGGAACAATCTTCCCGGCAGCTGGTCAGGCTGGTCCTGAAACGGTCCTATTCCTTGCAGCGATCATCTCTCTGACATTGGCCGTGATGAATGTCCTGCCTATCCCAGCACTTGATGGTGGTAGCTGGTACTTGATGGCTTTGTTTAGAATCATGAAGAAACCCTTAACCAAGGATATAGAGGAACGAGTGAAGGGGATCGGCTTTATGGTGCTGATGGGCCTCATTATCCTCATTACCATCGGTGATGTTACAAAACTTTTTGCATAAATTTATTGAGAAGAAGATGTGGCTGGCATTGGTCCTGCCAATCTGGGTGTGTGTCAGCTTTATTCTTGCCCAAGCTATCGTCACCGTTGTGATCAGTTTGTTAACGGCGGTTGGCGTTGATCTTCATGCCGTGAATCAAGCCGTTCTGACGACAGTGGCTGGTGGCGTGATATATATTATTACCCTGGTGTTAACTATTGGCTTGCCGTGGCTTATCAAACAGAACAAAACGACTCGTGAAGAGCTAGGATTGACGCGCTTGCCAGAGTGGCTTGATTTATTGTTGGCGCCAGCTGGGTTCTTTGTCTATGTGATTTTGTCGGCAGTGCTGGCATTACTCGCTGGAATGCTGCCATTCGTTAACCCAGAGCAGGCGCAGGATACTGGCTTTTCTCAAATCAGTCAGCAGTACGAATTTGTATTAGCGTTTATCATGTTGATTATCATTGCTCCTGTGGCTGAAGAGATCTTATTCCGCGGCTATTTGTTTGGAAAGCTACGTCATCACGTTCCAGTCTGGGTTGCGATCCTTATTACAAGTATCTTGTTCGGCGTTGTGCACGGTGCTTGGAATGTCGGTATTGATGTCTTTGCCCTCAGTATCGTGCTGTGTTTGCTACGGGTGCTGACAAAGAGCCTGTGGCCATCGATCATTCTCCACATGTTAAAAAATGCTGTCGCTTTTTACTTCCTCTTTATTAATCCAACACTTCTCGGTACACTAGGAGGATAAATTATTATGAAAATTACACAACTATTCACTAAAACACTCAAAGACGCACCAGCCGATGAGGTCGCCAAAAACGCCCAGCTGCTCATTCGCGCCGGGTTTATTTATAAGGAAATGGCCGGTGTCTATGCGTACCTGCCGCTTGGCAAGCGAGTGCTAGAGAAGGTAACTCAGATTATTCGTGAAGAAATGAATGGGATTGGCGGCAATGAAATCAGCCTGACCGCCTTGCAATCGAGCGATGTTTGGAAAACATCTGGACGCTGGAGTGACGAGGTCATCGATGTCTGGTTCAAAACAAAACTTGCCAATGGGACCGAACTCGGTCTGGCGCCAACGCATGAGGAACCACTTACCAAGCTGATGAAAAACTACATCCACAGCTACAAGGATCTTCCTGTCTATCCATATCAGTTCCAAATCAAATTTCGCAACGAGATTCGTTCAAAAAGTGGCCTGATGCGTGGCCGCGAATTCTGGATGAAGGACCTGTATAGCTTTAGTCGGACACAGGAAGAGCACGATGCGTTTTATGAAACGATTAGCCAGGCGTATTTCCGCGTGTTTGATCGTCTTGGCCTGGGTGACCTTACATACAAGACGTTTGCCAGTGGCGGAAGCTTCTCAAAATTCTCTCACGAGTATCAGACCTTGAGTCCGGTTGGTGAAGACACGATTTATCTCAACCGAGAAAAAGGTCTCGCAATTAACGAGGAGGTCTACACCGACGAAGTCCTCGCTGAATTGGGCGTATCGAAGGACGAGCTAGAAGAAGTGAAGGCTGTTGAAGTCGGAAACATCTTCACGCTGGGTACTAAATACAGCGACCCACTTGATTTGAATTTTACTGACGAAAATGGTGAATCAAAACCAGTCATTATGGGAAGTTATGGTATCGGCCCGAGCCGTTTAATGGGACTCATTGCTGAACATTTTGCTGATGATAAGGGTCTGGTTTGGCCAGAAGCGGTTGCACCTTTCAAGGTCTACCTCGTTAGTATTGGTGAAGGTGCGAGTCATAAAGCTGATGAACTGTATGATCGATTTACTCAAGCGGGAATCGAGGTTCTTTATGATGATCGAGATGAACGAGCTGGCGCGAAATTCGCCGATGCCGAGCTGCTGGGTATCCCATACCGCGTCACAGTCAGTGAGCGTCTGCTAGAGGGCGGAAAATTCGAATTAACCCCACGTTCAAGCGGCGAATCTGAGCTATTGACACCTGAAGAGCTGCTTGCTAAACTAGCTTAATTAGAGACTGCGAGTTGGTGTCCTACGCTATATATGGTGTAGGGCGCCTTTAAAAAAGATTTTCAATCATTTTATTTAAGAAAAAAGAGAACATCATGAAGAAACAATACCAGATCACTATAGAAGGTAAAAAAGAGCTTGAAAAAGAGCTCGCTACATTAAAGGCGCGCCGCGGTGACGTGGCTGAGAAAATCTCAGAAGCTCGTGATTTTGGTGACCTCAGCGAAAACGCCGAATATGACGCTGCCCGCGAAGAGCAAGGCCTCCTCGAGACTCGTATCGCCGAAATCGAAGAAATTATTAACAACGCCGACATTATCAAGGCAAGCCGCAAGCAAACCATCGACCTCGGAAGCCGCGTTGAGCTCAAAACCGGCGGCAAAGCCGTAAACTATACCATCGTTGGCCCAGTTGAAGCCAACCCACTCGAAGGCAAAATCAGCAACGAATCACCAATCGGTATGGCCCTCTATGGCAAAAAAGTCGGGGACAGCGCTGTTATCACTACACCAAAGGGCAGTGTGACTTACAAGATTGCTCAGATTAATTAAAGCCAATCTCGTAAACAATTCTACGGGGTGGATATGCTATACTAACAGATAATTATGGCTACATTAAAAGACTTCCGCGACGAGCGACTTCGCAAACTAGATGACCTGAGAAAACTCGGGTTTAATCCTTACCCGGCCGATTCTCACCGTACGCATAATGCGGGCGAGGTTATGGCTGATTTCGATAAGCTCAAGGGCGAGACGGTAACAGTAGCTGGTCGTATTACCGCCATTCGAAAATTCGGCAAACTGGCCTTTATTGTGGTTCGTGACTTTAGTGGATCAGTTCAGCTCTATTTAAATGAAGCCGAGGTTTCTCCTCGCGACACGACGAAGAATCAATTGGGCATTGAAGATTTGCCATTGCTTGATACGGGCGACTTTGTCGAGGCGACTGGCACGGTTGATAAGAGTAAAACGGGTGAAGTGTCGATCTTTACCAAAGAACTTGTCCTCCTGACAAAATCTCTCCGCCCAATGCCGAGTGCAACCGAAGGTTTCACAAACAAAGAAGAGCGCATGCGTCGTCGCTATGTTGACATGAATGTTAATGCTGAGGTGCGTGACCGCTTCGTTCGCCGCTCAAAATTCTGGCAAGCCACCCGCAAATACCTCGACGACCATGGCTTTATCGAAGTAAATATTCCCGTTCTCGAACATACCACCGGTGGCGCTGATGCCAACCCATTCGTGACACATATGGATGCGCTCGACGAAGACTTTTATCTCCGTATTAGCCACGAGTTGCCGCTCAAGCGCCTGATCGGCGCAGGCTTTGAAAAGGTCTACGACCTCGGTCCTCGATTTCGAAATGAAAATTACAGTGATGAGCACCTGCCTGAACACATCGCACTTGAATTCTACTGGGCCTACGCCAGCTGGAAAGAGGGGATCGTCTTTATGCAGGACATGATGAAGTACGTCCTCAAGGAAACATTCGGTACGCTGCAGTTTAAGCTGGGCAAGTTCGACATTGATCTCGATAAGGAATGGGAACACTGGGACTACGCCGAAACCATCAAGAAGCGCTATGGCCTCGACATTTATGAGTGTAGCCTGGAAGACGTTCAAAAAGCCCTCAAAGATAACAACCTTGAGGTCGAGAAAATCGATAGTAAAGCCCGTGGCATCGACAAGCTCTGGAAAAATATCCGCAAGGACGTTGCTGGTCCTATTTGGCTCATCAACACGCCTCTGTTTGTGAGTCCGCTTGCCAAAACTAACCTCGACGATCCACGCACCACTCAGCGCTTCCAGCCGGTTATCGCTGGATCTGAACTCGGCAACAACTTTTCTGAGTTAAACGATCCGATCGATCAATTAGAACGCTTCCTTGAACAGCAAAAAATGCGCGAAGCAGGGGACGACGAGGCTATGATGCTCGACATCGACTTTGTCGAGATGCTGGAATACGGTATTCCGCCAACTTGTGGCTTTAGCTACAGTGAACGCTTGTTCTGGATCTTTGAAGGTGTCACCGCCCGCGAGGGTGTGCCATTCCCACAACTCCGTCACGAATATGATGACGTGACAAAAAGTATCTATCCTGGAGTAAAATTCGACTAAGAAAGACGCCCTAAGCGTCTTTTTCTAAGCCATTAAAAGCGTGGCTATTTTCAGCCGCATCGCCCAAAATGATGTCAATCTCCTGTCGGATAATGTCATTCAGTTGAGGAATATTAGCCTGCATCCAGTTATTAAGCTCTTCGTCACTAGCCGTTTCCTGCATATCGGCTAGTTTTTCAACCGTTGCTTCATCGAGACTCTCGATAACCGATTCACCGATACGTTCAGCCAGTTGATCATTAATAAGATCAAGATATTCTTCGACTTGATCGTCAGGGACGTTAATGCCTGTTGAGGCGAGGAGCGCGGGGGTGATGAGTGGTTCCATGTATATAATCATAGCACCTTTTCAGGTGCTATGAGAGAGCTCTACAGGCTTGCACCATTGGCGCTGGATAATATGTGCTTACGTTCGCGGCGAAGGGCGAAGGCAACGATTTTGTCATTAACATATTTGGCGCGGGCTGCTTTTTCTGCACGGGCGCGTTCACGACGAGCCATCCACATTCCCATGGCGTTTTCTAGATCGGCACTAAATCCTTCTTTAAATTGCTTGTATTCTGTAGAAAGAGTAGTAGCAATAGAAGTATATTCGCCGCTTACTGTCTTGACGGCAGAGGCTACTTCGTCTGCTAACTTCCAAAGCTTTGCTTCAGTTTTTTGATAGATAGCTGCTTTAACTTCATCTTTTTTGTCGATCAAGGCATCTTCGGTACGTTCCATAAGGTCTTTGGCATAATCTTTAATGCCGACACCACGAATAATCTTGTAATGCATCGAAGCAGCGTAGCCAAGTCGTTTGAACCAAACTTTCTTTTTTTCTGGAGATACCTCAGTCTCGGCAACTTCAGGATCGGTGGTGATAGTTTCTGGATCTGTTATATCGCTCGAATCGGTTTCGGTTGATTCGAGAGGCGATGCTTCAGTCAGAGTGCCTGGAGTGTCTATTGCGTCATCATTGGAAGGAGCGATTTCTGTGAGGCCTTTCATCGAAATGTGAATACCTAAGTCTTCGCGACTGAACTTTCGTTTGTCGATGATAGGGGGTGTTGACTCGATCAGTGATGATTGAGGAGTGAGGTCGGTATCGGAGTTAGCCTCACCATTAAGATTTCTTTCAAGTCGTGCGATCAGGTCTTCTCGTTCTTGGTAGTCTTGGATATCACGCTGCCGCTCGTCTTTCGCACGACGATTACGGCCTGAACGTTCGGTCGAGCGAGAGGCAGGAGTGGATTCAGGGTTAGTGTGGGTTTGTAAATTTTCCATGGTTTGTTTTTTGCTTATTTCTTATTCTAATCTACACTATTATTGATGAAAAGTCAATAGTGTGAGCTAGAATCATGGTTGTACTTGTGGATGGACATTGCTATACTAAATATAGTAAATAATTCACAGAGAGGACCGTATGACAAAAATTGCCGTACTGGTCGGTAGCTTGCGCGCCGACTCAATCAATCAACGTTTAGCTAAAGAGGTGGAGGCACTTCTTCCAGAAGGGACAACCTTTGCGTATGCCGACTTGAATCTACCGTTGTATAATCAGGATCTTGAGGCTGACTACCCAGCCGAAGCCAAGGCTTTAAAGGAATTGGTCGAGAGCGCGGATGGTGTATTGTTCGTCACTCCCGAGCATAATCGAAGTTTTCCAGCTGCTTTAAAGAATGCAATTGATTGGGCGTCACGACCATGGGGAACAAACTCGTTTGATGGCAAGCCAGCGGCGATTATTGGTGCTTCTAATTCATTGGCAACGACCCAGGCGCAACAGCAACTACGAAATGTTGCTTTGTACTTAAATACACATCTATTAGGTCAGCCTGAGATGTATATTGATGTTTTGCGCGTCCATGATGAAGAGGGGAAGCTCACGCCTGAGGCGACCGAGCTATACCAAAAGTTTATCGCAGCCTTCACGGCTCACATTGCGAAACTGGCCTAAGTAAAATCATAGTGATATTTAAAAGACACCGCTAACATAAGCGGTGTCTTTTTTGCTATAGTAGGGACTGATGATTGAGATTAAAAATATTACCAAGACCTATGGGAAAAAGGCCAGCGCATTTCGGGCGCTTGACCGCGTGAGTTTTACGATTCCTGACGGCGCCAGTGTGGCGATCGTCGGAAAATCTGGTTCAGGAAAATCTACCTTAATGCATGCCATGAGTGGGCTTGATCGACCGGAAGTTGGTCAAGTAGTGATTGATGGTGTCGATATTCTTAAATTAAAGTCAAAAGCAGTTGATAAATTTCGTTCTGAAAAGATAGGGTTTATTTTCCAGGCGTTTTTCGTGCAGGCGAATGAGACATCGTTTGAAAACGTCGCGCTGCCACTAGAAATTGCCAGCTTGTCTGCGGGAACGCGGCGCAAGCGTGTTCGTGAGGCGTTGCGGGTGGTTGGCTTGAATGACAAAGAGAAACAAAAGGCCCGCAATCTGTCCGGTGGACAGAAGCAGCGATTGGCGATTGCTCGGGCAATTGTGAATAACCCGCGGATTATCTTTGCCGATGAGCCGACGGGTAACTTGGATACGCAGACTGGGGCATCAATCGAGAGGTTGCTGTTTGGCTTGAATAAGAAGGGTGGCAGTACGTTGGTGATTGTGACACATGATGAGGAGCTCGCAGCCAAATGTGACATGAGGATTTATATCAAAGACGGACGGATTGAACGTATTACCGGGGGTAAGAAATAATGAAAACAACCGATATTATTCGCCGTGCTGGGCGAAGCTTGAAGAATGCCAAGGCGCGCACGATTCTAACGAGTTTGGCGATTGCTGTGGGTGCCTTCACGTTGACGATTGCGATTGCAGCAGGAGAAGGTGCACGGCAATATGCTGATACGCTGTTGACTTCAAATATTGACCCGCAGGTTCTGGCCATTGCTAAGGATAAAAGCCTATTCGAAGGTGGGCAGACTGGTCCTCAAGAGTATAACCCAGATGTTACATTGGTCAGTCAGGGTTCGGGTGGTCCGACTATAGCACTCCTCACTCAAGATGATATCGCTAAGATTGCGGCGCGTGACGACATTCAGACTATTTATCCTGCCTATGTCATCAACGCTCAGTACATAACACGTTCAGACGCTAAAAAGTACACGGTTGAGGTTGCGCAGTATGATGCTGGGGTGACGCAGACGGTGACGGCTGGCGCTTTGCCTCCGCTTCGTTCAACTATTCAAGATGATGAGATTGCAATTCCCGAGACCTACGTTGATTTGCTAGGGTTTGCCTCAGCTCAGGATGCGATCGGTAAAACGGTGAGCCTACACCTTGAACGGTCACCAAATGTGACGCAAGAGCAGATTCAAGCAGCTCTTGCAGCTGGGCCTGAGGCGATTGCGCAACTAAGCGCTCCGCAGTTAATGAATACTGAGTTGAAAGTCGTTGCTGTTGTTGGCAAATCGGCAACCGCTTTAACCGCAGCAACCAACGTGCAGGTCAGCGATGCGACTGCTAAAGAGTTGTCTGAGTTCAGTACAGCCGGCACGCCACGCTACCAAAAGTACACCATAGCTACTGCCAGTGTGAAAGAAGGCATTGATCCAGCCAAGGTGAAAGAGTCTTTAGTGGCCGAAGGGTACGGTGTGCAAACAGCCAAAGACCTTCAAGGCTTGTTGTTTACGATCGTCAATACTTTACAGGGCGTGGTGATTGGTTTTGGAATCTTGGCGTTGATTACTAGTGTGTTTGGCATTATTAACACGCAGTACATCTCTGTATTGGAGCGAACTCGTGAGATTGGATTAATGAAGGCTCTCGGTATGCGTGGTCGTCATGTCAGTCGGTTGTTCCAGTTTGAAGCGGCTTGGATTGGCTTCCTTGGCGGGGTGATTGGGGCAATTATTGCGGTTATCGCTGGGTTGGCATTGAATCCCGTTATTACCGATCTACTGACGCTCGGCGAGGGTAACTACTTACTCATCTTCCAGCCAATCCCGATTATTATATTGATCATAGTTTTGATGCTAATTGCGATGTTAGCCGGCTATTTCCCAGCCAGAAAAGCAGCTAAGCTTGATCCAATTGAAGCACTACGAACAGAGTAATGGTACAATAATTGCATGTTAGATATCCGTTATATTCGGGAGAATGCCGACAAAGTACAGCAAAATGCCAAGGACAAGGGTTATGAGGTTGATGTCGCCAAACTTCTCGAGGTTGATGAAACCCGCCGCACGCTTGGACAACAAGCTGATGAGCTACGCGAAAAACGTAATGCTCTGTCGAGTCAGCTGCAAGGCGGGCGTCCATCTGATGAAGTTATTGCTGAGGTAAAGACGATTAAAGAGAAGCTGGGCGATATTGAAACGGCTTACAACGAAGCCGACGTGGTATATGGTCAACTCTTGAATAGTTTGCCGAATATGATGCAAGATGGTGTGCCAGTTGGTGGTGAAGAGGATAGTGTTGAAATCAAACAATGGGGTGAACAGACCAGTGGTGCGATGGATCACCTCGATTTTGCGACCAGTCGCGACTGGGTTGATTTTGAACGCGGCGCGAAGGTTGCTGGGGCGAAGTTCTATTTCCTCAAAGGTGATTTAGCGCTACTTGAAAATGCCATTACGCAATATGCCCTCGACTTTGTGATGAAAAAGAATTTCACATTTTTGACAGTCCCTCATATGGTGAATAGTCGGATTGCACAAGGGGCTGGCTTCTCGCCACGTGGTGACATTGAGAGTAATGAGTATTTCATCGAAGGTGATGACCTGACGATGATTGGGACGGCTGAGGCGCCTCTGACCGGGTATCACGCCGATGAAATCTTGAATGAATCTGACCTTCCTTTGAAATATGTCGGCTATAGTCCATCGTATCGTAAGGAAGCGGGGACATACGGCAAGCACAACCGCGGACTTTTCCGTGTCCACCAGTTTAACAAGCTTGAAATGTATATTTTTTCACTGCCAGAGCAGAGCAATGACATGCATGAGCAGATCTTGGCGATTGAAGAAGAAATCTGGCAGTCACTGGGTATTCCTTATCACGTTATTAACATTGCCTCAGGTGATCTCGGCGCGCCTGCCAGTAAGAAGTACGACCTCGAATATTGGTCGCCAGTTGATAGTATGTACCGTGAGCTGACGAGTGCCTCAAATTGTACTGATTTCCAGGCGCGAAACTTGAATATTCGGGTGCGACGCGATAGCGGTGAAGTAGAGACAGTGCATACTTTGAATGGAACGGCTGTGTCATTGGCCCGTTCATTGGTTGCGATTATTGAGCACTACCAAAATGAGGATGGAACCTTGCGGGTGCCTGAGGTACTACGCCCATACTTGGGTAATCGCACGACTTTGTAGTTTTATTGACGTAGTTAAGAATTAGGTAAGAAGTCTTGGCTATAATGACTACATGACCTTGACGACAGCTGATCAAACCTATATTCAGAGCACAATTGTTCGAGCGATCGAACAATTGGTAGTACCGCGGTTCGATGCCATTGATAGAGATATTCTTGTTATGAAGGAGGATATTTACAATTTAAAGCTGGGGATGCGCGAAGTTAACATGCAACTAGACGACATAGATGGACGTCTCGAAGCACTTGAGGCGGATGTAAAAGAACTTTACTTTATACAGACAAAGCAACAAAACGTGACTTTGACAGATAAGAAATTTGCTAAGTTACCACTAGAAACAAAAATTCAGGTTATCGACCGTGAGGTGGTGGCGATGGCAAAAAAGGCAGGTATCAGGCTGCAGCGTCCATCTTGATAATGCTATAATAGATATACAAGTAGCCGCTTAAGAAACGGAGGGTCCTTATGATAGCATCAGTCGACATCACAGGGGTAAGATATACCGCTGACCAAACAACCTTAAAGTATGTCACTCGCAAGATAGCCAGACTCGATCGCTATCTGCCGCGCCACGCACGTAAAAGCGTGACTGCCGATGTGAAATTGAAGCTCGTCAATCGCGACCACGGCAACAAATATGAAGCCGAAGTGATCTTAAATGTGCCAGATAAAACATTAACCGCAAAAGATTCGACCGTAAACATGTTAGCAGCGATTGATATCGTCGAGGCAAAATTGCTTGCTCAATTGCGTAAATACAAACAGGCGACAATGGCACATGTCGGTAACCGCCGATTACTGTATGGCCGCCGAAAATAGCTTGTTTCAAACCCCTCTAAACAGTATAATAATAGCTAAAGTAAAGTACTGAACTATTTTCCGAAAGGCGGGGTTACATGATAAGTAGGCAAGGCGCACTCACTAAGATTTTTGGTGATCCGCAGGTCAAGACGCTGAAGCGCCTTCAAAAGAAGGTCGTCGTTATTAACGACCTCGAGGAAAAGTACAAAAAGATGACCAAGGCCGAGCTTCGAAAACAGACTGAAGTTCTAAAGAAACGCCTCGCCAAGAAGAGTGAGAATCTCGACACTATTCTGCCAGATGCCTTTGCGTTGGTCCGTGAGGCGAGTAGCCGCATCATGGGTATGCGCCACTTTGATGTTCAGCTGATTGGTGGCATGGTGCTGCACGAAGGCAACGTTGCCGAACTACGTACTGGTGAGGGAAAGACATTGATGGCGACCCTGCCTAGTTATTTGAACGCGCTGGAAGGTAAGGGTGTCCATATCGTGACCGTCAACGACTACTTGGCACAGCGTGATGCCGGTTGGAACGGCGAGCTGTTCGATTTCCTCGGACTTTCAACAGGTGTCATTATTAGCGAAGCATCGTTTGTGTATGACAAAAACTACCTCAACGAAGCGCACGATGATCCACGTATGCACCACTTGCGGCCTTCGACCCGTAAGGAAGCTTATGCAGCCGATATCACCTATGGAACAAACAATGAGTTTGGTTTCGACTATCTACGCGACAACATGGTAAATGAGGTCGATTTGCTTCGCCAACGCGACCTGCACTACGCGATCGTCGACGAGGTAGACAGTATTTTGATTGACGAAGCGCGAACGCCATTGATCATTAGTGCACCAGCGGCCGAGAATCCAGAAAGCTATATTCAATTCGCTAAGATCGCCGCAAAACTGACCGATGGTGACTATGTGCTCGATGAAAAGCGCAAAATGGTTGCCTTGACTGATGATGGAGTCGAGAAGGTACAACGCCTCTTGGGTGTAAAAAATCTCTACAGCCCTGAATACGTCCGCTCGGTCTACCACATGGATCAGGCACTTCGTGCACAGACTCTGTATCGTCGTGATAAAGATTACGTCGTGAGCAAAGACGGCGAAGTGATTATCGTGGATGAATTCACTGGTCGTTTGATGCAAGGACGCCGCTATAATGAAGGCCTCCACCAAGCGATCGAAGCAAAAGAGTCGGTACCCGTCTTGCAAGAAAGCATGACACTAGCGACTGTTTCTTTCCAAAACTATTTCCGTTTGTACACAAAACTGTCTGGTATGACCGGTACTGCCTTTACTGAAGCAGAAGAGTTCCAGCAGATCTATAAGCTGGATGTTGTTCAGGTACCGCCAAACCGCCCAACCATCCGTGAGGACAAAGAAGATCTGATTTTCCGAACCGAAAAGGCAAAACTAAAGGCGATTGCCGATGCCATTCAAGCCTATCATGTGCAGGGTCGTCCAGTACTGGTCGGTTCAGCCTCGATTGCCAAGAATGAGTTGATTGCTGACTGGCTCGATAAAGAGCATATTCCTTATGAAATCTTGAACGCCAAGAATAACGAACGTGAAGCTGCGATTATTGAAAAAGCAGGTGAAAAGGGTGCAATCACGCTAGCAACTAACATTGCTGGACGTGGAACTGACATTAAGTTGGGTGAAGGTGTCGTCGAGCTGGGTGGATTGGTTGTGATCGGTTCAGAGCGACACGAGTCTCGTCGTATTGATAATCAGCTTCGTGGTCGTGGTGGTCGTCAGGGTGACCCTGGCGTGACTCAGTTCTACGTATCGACTGAGGATGACCTCCTACGTATCTTCCAGGGTGATCGTATTGCGACTTTGATGGAGCGGATTGGCTTGAACGACGATATGCCACTGCAGCACCCAATGGTCAGCAAGACGTTGGAAGCTGCGCAAAAGCGAGTTGAGGGCTATAACTTTGACAACCGTAAAAATGTCGTCCAGTATGACAACGTCATCAACCGACATCGTCGTGTGGTCTATACGATTCGTCGTAAGATCCTCGAAGGGGCTGACATCAGGTCTGAAATTGATCGTCTGATCGAGGCAAAAGTACGTGAGTTGACGGTTCTTCCAGCTAAAAATAATCGGCTATTTGGTCAAGAATTTGAAGCAATTTTCCCGCTAGACGACAAGCAAATCGAGGCGATTGGTGCCGAAAAGAATGACAAGGCCCGTTTTGAACTGGCACTCAAAGAGGTAGAGGGGCTCTACAAGCTCAAAGAGAAAGAACTCGATAGTGAAGTGATGCGAAAAGTCGAACGTGAAGCCTACCTGCAGGTCCTCGATACGCTGTGGATGCAACACCTCGAGAACATGCAACACCTGCGTGACGGTATTCACTGGCGCAGCGTAGGACAGCGCGACCCGTTGGTTGAGTACCGCGCCGAATCACAAAAGCTATTCGATAGTCTCCAGGCGACACTTCGTGACGAAGTGCTTCGAGCCGTCATGCACGTTACTCCACGTGATGCAGCAGTGCGTGCCCGTGAGGACCACGAAACTGAACTTACTCGATTGGCTGAAGCGGCGGTTGAGAAGGGCGTGAACGAGATCACAGCCGGTGAAAGCAATCGGGACGATGACTTTAAGGTGAAAAAAGCCAGTACTCACACTGAAGCGAACCAAAAAAAGAACCAAGCTCGTAAAAAGAAAAAGGGACAGCGCCAAAACCGTAAATCTGGCCGAAGATAATTTATGAATCATACTGTTGAAGAAGTACGGCTGAAAAATGGCGCCAAAGGCCTGCTGATTAATGTTCCGGGTGCTACCGTGATGAGCATGCAGTTCCAATTTCGCGCTGGTAATCGCTACGTCAAATCAAAAGATATCGAACAAGTTGCCCATATTATGGAACATATGGCTTTTGGGGCAAATGCTCGATTCAAATCAGAACATGCTTTTGAATCAGAATTTACGAAGAACGGGGCCTATCACAATGCTTATACCTCCGATCTTTCAATGGTATATGAAGCAGACTGTGCTGATTTTGAATGGGATCGTATTTTGGAACTCCAAAAGCTGAGTATTTGTCAGCCGAAGTTTAACGAGACTGAGCTCGAGGCCGAAAAGGGCAACGTGCGGGGTGAGCTGACTAACTATTTGAATGATCATCATCGGATTTTGTGGCCACGTGTTCAACAATTGCTCGGTGAGGACGTTTTGACCTATCGGCAGTCACTCAGTACGATTTCGAACGTCACGTTGGCGGACATTCGTGAGCATCATCGACGGACGCACACGACGCGTAATATGCGTTTTGTGATTGCCGGTAAGCTTCGGGGACGAAAGAGCGAAATTATTCGTCTCATGGAGGCGTTTGAACTTCCAGAAGGTGAGCGCTTTGAGGTGCCACGTGACGAACTTGCCAGTGCAGGCCCTGCGGTGATTCGCCGCAAGGATGCATCGAACCTCACCTTCGGCTGGACGATGAGTCTGCCGCGTGAGTTGTCAGATGAAGAGCTCGATGCAATGCATAGTTTGAACCATATTCTGACGGGGACGGCTAATTCTCGTATCTATGGGCAAGCACGTTCGAAAGGGCTGGCGTATCACGTTGGTGCTTACACTGGTGCTGGGTTCTACGATAGTGCCTGGGACATCTCTGGACAGGTGAATCATGACACCGCACCTGCTTTATTTGACATCATTGCCAAAGAAATCAAGGCCGTCCTAGACGGTAAGCTCACAGACGAAGAGATTGATGCTGCCAAGTCATTCGGTCTTGGGCGTTATCAGATGGGCGCACAGACGGTTTCGCAGATCAGCGGGTTTTATACTAATCGTTATTTCGCTGATGACTTTATCAAGGATTATGACAAGGTACCCGATATGATCCGTCGCGTCACCCGCGAGAAGATTATGGCGACCGCACAGAGCTTTGTCGATGCCAATACCTGGGTACTTGCCGCGGTGAGTAGTGGCGACAAGGAAGAGCTGGTTGAACTAAACGACAAAATTGCGCCATTATTTGATAAATCCGAGTAAAATAAGCATATGAAGATTGCGATTGCTGGGTACGGGGTTGAGGGTGAGGCCAACTATGCCTACTGGTCGCAAGATCCTGACAATCAGATAACGATTGTTGATCAGAAAGATATTCCAGATCGACCCCTTCCAGAGGGAGTGCCAACACTATTGGCACCGGATGCATTTGAGCAGCTGAATGGGTTCGATCTGGTGATTCGTACCGCCGGGCTTGCTCCGCACAAGATCACGACGGATGGAAAGATTTGGTCGGCGACGAATGAATTCTTTGCAAAATGCCCAGCTGATATTATCGGTGTCACTGGCTCTAAGGGTAAGGGGACAACCTCAAGTTTGATTAGCTCAATACTAGAGGCGGATGGGCGAAAGGTGTGGTTGGTCGGGAATATTGGACAACCGTCACTGGATATCCTTGGCGAGATTCAACCGAATGACATCGTAGTATATGAACTTTCGAGTTTTCAACTATGGGATATTGAGCGTTCGCCGAAGACAGCGGTTGTGCTCTTTATTGAACAAGAGCACCTCGATGTCCATGCAGATATGTCGGAGTATATCGAGGCGAAAGGCAATATTGCACGCTTTCAATCTCCTGACGACCTACTCATATTTAATGCCCACAACGAGTATTCACGGCAGATCGCTGATCTGTCATCAGCAAAGAAAGTCGCCTATCCGGGGCAGAATAGCGCACATGTTTTTGAGGGAAAGTTTTTCTATAATGAACAAGAATTGTGTTCAGTTGATGCTTTAAAGATTGCTGGTGCGCATAACGTTGATAATGCTACAGCAGCGATTGACGCGATCTGGCAGTATACGAAAGACCCACAGGTTATTGAGACAGGGCTTACTAATTTTAAAGGCTTGGCACATCGATTGTCTTTTGTTCGGACTGTAGATGGTGTTGATTACTATGATGACAGCATCGCAACTACACCAGGTTCGGCAATCGCTGCACTGCGAGCTTTTGATCGCCCTAAAATAATTATTCTAGGCGGTTCATCAAAAGGATCCGATTTCAGTGAATTAGCGAGAGAGATGAAGCTGCATGATGTGCAGGCTATCTTGGTGGGAGATGAAGCGCCGCGTATTGCTGAAGCACTTCGAGCGGTAGAATTCGAAGATTTTGAGACCATTGACGGGGGAGCAGAGGCGTTCGTGCGTCGAGCCCACGAGCTGGCGCAGCCTGGCGCAGCAGTACTGCTGAGTCCAGCGGCGGCAAGTTTTGGTATGTTCAAGAATTATGTCGATCGAGGTGAGCAGTTTATCGCCGCGGTCAACGCACTATAAGGCACTTTCCTGTATAGTAGAGACTATGCAACCCCTGATAAAACGACTGAATGAGCTGCGTCCTGAAGTTGAAGCAGCCCTAGAACGACTCCATATTACCGATAAACAGGCCGAGATTGATGCACTCGAGCAGGTAATGGCCACATCTGAAATTTGGAATAATCCTTCCGTTGCTCAGGCAAAAAGTAAACAACTAGCGGCTCTAAAGAACGTCGTCGATCCTTGGCTCACCCTACGGGCTCAAGTGAGCGATATGACTGAACTGATGGATCTCGATGATGATAGCTTGCTCGGTGAATTCGAAGGTCAGATTATTGCACTGGAAAAAGAGTTCCAACGACTTCGTAAAGACCTATTATTTGATGGTGAGTTTGATGACCATAATGCGATTCTTCGTTTAAGTGCTGGAGCTGGTGGAACTGATGCCCAGGATTGGACAGAAATGCTTGAACGGATGTATCTTCGTTGGGCTGAGCGGTCAGGAATGTCTGCGACAGTGATTGAGCGATCACAGGGTGAGGAGGCAGGTATAAAGTCGAGTGTGATTGAGATTATCGGTGGTTTTGCCTACGGCAAATTGAGAAGTGAGCATGGTGTACATCGTCTCGTTCGTCTCAGTCCGTACAACAGTGATAATCTTCGTCAAACCAGTTTCGCACTAGTGGAGGTGCTACCGCAGATTGATGCGCCGGATGAACTGAAGATTGACGACAAAGATCTCAAGATTGATGTGTACCGCGCTGGCGGCCATGGTGGTCAATCAGTCAATACGACCGATAGCGCGGTTCGCATTACTCATATTCCGACCGGCATTGTCGTGGCGATTCAGAATGAACGCTCGCAGCTGCAGAATAAAGAAACTGCCATGAAATTATTGCGCTCAAAACTCGCGCAACTTCAAATGGAACAACACGTCAGTTCGATTACCGAACTACAAGCAGGCGAGTCAGCCAACTGGGGAAGTCAGATCCGAAACTACGTCCTCCATCCGTACACTTTAGTGAAGGATGCACGGACGAAGCATGAGACGAATAATGCTCAAGGTGTTTTGGATGGTGATCTCGATGGGTTTATGGAGGCATTTTTGGAAGCGCCAGAGAAGTCCTAGGGTACTTTTTTTGATTCCCTTTATGCTATAATACGTCTAGTAATGATTCTGTTAGATAGGGTAACAAAAACGTACGGTAAAGATAGTACACCAGCACTCAGCCGTCTGAGTGTCTTTATTGAGCCACGTGAATTCGTGATTATTGTTGGTGCCAGTGGTGCCGGAAAATCAACCCTTCTCAAACTCTTAACTCGTGAAGAAAAACCGACCAGTGGCAAGATTGTTGTCGGTGGGATTGACTATGATACTTTGAAGGATTCTCAGATCCCGATGCTTCGCCGTAAAATTGGTGTGGTCTTTCAAGATTTCAAACTCTTGCCGCAACGCACCGTCTTTGAAAATATTGCCTTTGCTCTCGAGATTGCCGGTATGACTGGCCGAGAAATCAAAAATACAGTTCCAAAGGTTATCGACCTGGTTGGATTGACCGGTAAGGAAAAGCAATTCCCACACCAGCTCTCTGGCGGAGAGCGACAACGGGTAGCGATTGCGCGTGCAGTTGTTCGACAACCAAAGATCCTCATTGCTGATGAGCCAACCGGAAACCTCGATCCAAAACACAGCTGGGACATCGTTCGACTGCTTGAAAAGATCAATAAATACGGCACTACCGTTCTGCTCACAACTCACAACGCTGAAATTGTTAATAAATTGAAGCGACGGGTGATCACGATCGAAGGCGGTAAAATTACCGGCGACCAAGCTGAAGGAAGTTATCGACAATAATGGCAAAAAGTAAGAAAAAACTCGACTCAAAGACCTTTGCACAACAAAAGCGTCACCACCGCCAATGGACGACATTTATGCGCATGTGTCGCTACGGTATCAATAATTTCACCCGTAACGCCTGGCTAACAATTGCTGCAACGGCCGTCATGACGATCACACTATTTATTGTCTTTACCAGCGTATCTGCGCGTAATATCTTGGTTGATACCCTAACAAACCTCCAAGATAACATTAGTATGTCGATTTATCTAAAGACCGAAACAACGAATGAAGAGGTGACGAAAGTTGCAGCTGATCTCAACGATCTGCCGTCAGTTATTGGTGTGACGACAATATCGCCACAGGATGCACGTGACAGCTTTGTTCAACAGAACAAGGAAGATAATGATGCCCTAGACGCTATTAAAGAAGCAACGAATAAATTCCCATGGACACTAAATATCAAGGTGGCCGATATCAATAATACGAGTGAATTGGCAACCTTTGTAACCGATAATGAATACGCAAAAGAACGGCTCGACCCAAATCGTCCACCGTCATTTGCGGGTACCAAGAAGGCGACTATCGAGACAATTGCTCAAGCGATTGATTTTGCTCAGAAAGTCGGGATTGGCGCCAGTGTGATTTTCGTGCTGATTTCGACGCTGATCATCTTTAACACGATCCGCATGGCTATCTTTAATCGCCGTGAAGAAATTCAGATGATGAAACTAATTGGTGCCGAACGTTCATTTATACGAGGTCCATTCGTCGTCGAGGCGATCGTGTATGGCTTCTTTGCTGCCCTGATCGCAAGTGCGATGGGGTATGCTGTCTTGTACTTTGCGGCTCCAGGCCTGACGCAACAGGGAATTACGGTCCAGCCGACGCTTGATATCATCACATACTACGCTGGATTCGTCCTTCTTGGAATGATCCTTATCGGGGCATTTATCGGCATTGTATCGTCATTAATGGCAACCCGTCGCTACCTCAAGCTATAAACATAACGGAACTAGTACAGGACACGGTCAGACATCGCATGACGAAACGGGCAATAGGTAACACGCATCGACATTTACGAAGGGGTTTTACGATTGTTGAGCTCTTGATCGTTATCGTTGTTATTGGGATCTTAGCTGCGCTATCACTCGTCGCGTTTAATGGGATACAACAACGCGCCGCTGAGTCAGTACTACAGTCTGATCTGCGTTCGGCAGCCAACCAGCTTGAGGTTGCAAAAACTGATAGCGGGAGTGAACACTATCCAGTAGATTTAGCCACAGCCAACCTTAAGGCGAGTGATGGTACGACCTACCAATATACTTACACGAACGAGACAAATAGCTATTGCTTATCTGCGACATCGACACGACTG
The DNA here is from genome assembly GCA_049296095.1 of Candidatus Microsaccharimonas sp. Classification (GTDB taxonomy): domain Bacteria; phylum Patescibacteriota; class Saccharimonadia; order Saccharimonadales; family Saccharimonadaceae; genus Microsaccharimonas. The sequence goes on along the minus strand of JBAQRV010000001.1, from coordinate 340,248 downwards.
AATACTTTGGCATATCACATTGATAGTAGTGCCAAAGCTGTCACTGCCGGGGTTTGTAGTGAGCATGAAACAGGAACGGTGTGGAGTGCTATCGCGAGCACACAGTTTGTGTCCTGTGGTGTTGTTGCAGGTAAGGCTTATTGTTGGGGAGCCTCGTACGCACTCGGTAATGGGGGGACGCCCACTTCGTCTAATATACCTGTCGCTACGGTAACGACCGGTGTATTATCGGGCAAATCAATCTCAGCCATCTCAAGAGGACTTGAACATATTTGTGCAGTCGCAAATGGCCAAGCCTTTTGCTGGGGAAATAATACAAACGGAAGGCTTGGTAATGCTAGCTCAAGTCATTCGTATTCTCCTGTAGCCGTTTCTATATCGGGGGTATTGGCAGGAAAAACAGTCACTGCGGTTGGTGCTGGCGACGCTCACAGTTGTGCAGTTGCAGATGGCCAAGCCTTTTGCTGGGGAAGTAATACAGGTGGTCGGTTAGGAAATAGTAGCACGACAAGCTCGAATATACCGGTTGCAGTGACAGCTGATGGCGCATTGGCCGGAAAAACAGTAACAGCCATTAATGGCGGCAATAACCACACCTGTGCCATTGCTGATAGTGGAGCATACTGTTGGGGAACTAATTCCTTGGGTCAGTATGGAGTCGGGAGTACATCGTCATCAACCTCCCCGGTCCTCGTGTCAGGCTCGGGGGTTTTGGCCGGAAAATCAATAACGGGTATCTCGTTAGGTACCGGATTTACATGTGTCATAGCTGATAGCCAAGTATATTGTGCTGGAAGCGGAACGAGTGGGCAACTAGGGCAAGGTGTGAGTGCCTCCTCGACCTCTTATGTGGCTGTTTCGACAGCTGGCGTACTTTCTGGCAAGACAGTGACCGCAATCACTAGTGGATCGAGTCACACGTGTGCTATTGCAGATGGCCAAGCCTTTTGTTGGGGTAGTGGATCGAGTGGGCAGTTAGGTAATGCCGGGACCTCTTCAAATGTACCAGTTGCGGTATCGACCGCTGGAGTGTTAAGCGGGAAAACTGTCTCTGCTATGTCTGCTGGCAATAATACAACTTGTGCGATCGCGGGTGGGCAAGCATATTGCTGGGGGCTTGGCACAGGGGGTCAGCTGGGGAATGGTGCTTCTAATTCTTCGAATATTCCCGTCGAAGTATCTGCTATTCCGACTGATTGACGTTTGATCATGGTTATGCTAAAGTTGAATAAGTTATGAAACTGCGCGCCACCACACCAGTCTCACTCTCTCGCTTCGTTAAATGGGGAATCGCTTTGGCGATTGTCGTTGGTATTACTGTAGCGGCCCTGTATATTGCTCGTCCGACCTCAGCTGATCCTTATGATGACAAGATTGCCGTTCTGCAGGCTGATATGGCTCGCTACCAGGCTGAGGCTAACCGTCTGAACGCTGAAGCAGCGACACTTTCCAATGCCCTCGCTCAAATTACCAATGAAAAAAACGCTCTCCAGGCGCAGATTGACTTGAATCAAACGCAGTACGATAAGTTAGTGATTGAAATTACCGAGACAGAGAAGGCGATTAAGGACAATCAGGACGGCCTCGGGACAACAATTGCTGACCTGTATGTTGATGGAAATGTCTCTCCAATTGAGATGCTTGCCAGTAGTGATAACATCACCGACTTTCTTAACAAGCAGGAATACCGCAACTCTGTTCGTGATCAACTCAGCAGCACTATTAAAACAGTGAAGCAATTGAAGCTAGAACTTGATGAAAAGAAAGTTGCTGTTGAGAAGGTGTTGAATGAGCAAAAGAGCGCTCGTGATAGCTTGGCTGCCAAGGAAAGCGAACAGGCAGGGCTATTGAGTCGAACTCGAAATGATGAATCGACCTATCAAGGCTTGATTGCAAGCAGTGCTCAGCAAATTGCCGAGGCAAAGGCGACTCAGGCAGCTATTAACGCTCGTTATAACAACAACGGGGGCTACACACTTGTCGCGGCTGGATCTCTCGCAGCGTATCCTTGGAATAGTACTAACTGTCCAATGTGGGGATATCTCTCGACTGGTGGTGCCGACGGTAACGGTGGCGATGGACGCGGCTATGGCTGCCGTCAATGTGCTAGCTACGCTGCTTGGAAGATCGCTAAGGTGACTGGCCGTTACTATAGTTGGGGTAATGCCGTAAACTTCACGCAGAACGCTAAGAATGCTGGGTACGTTGAAGGAGCGCCACGTGCTGGTTCGATCGCTGTGATGGATCCTGCCAAGGCTGGTCAAGGCTACGGACACGTTGCTTGGGTTGAAGGCGCAGCAAACGGTATGGTAACGGTGAGCCAATATAACTATGATTACGGTCAAGGGTATGGCATGTACAGCGAGATGACCTTGTCTGAGAATGCATTCGATCACTACATCTACATTGGTCAGTAAACTTTACAACTAAAACCATGAGTTTTATACCGCACCCGCCTCAGGGTGCGGTATAATTATGAGAGCATATTTTACTAGTTTCTTTCGGAGGGAGCCATTCATGACTGAGCATTCAAAGTCGCGCCGACAACAAGCGCCGCGCCGTATACCTGTGAGTATTATGGTGGTGGCATTTGTGTTTATTGCTGGTCTTGGGTATATCGCCGGAACCTTTAATACGCAGATCTTTGGGGCAGTCGCGCCGTTATTCGGAGCAAAAGTATACACTGGAACGCTCGATCTTTCTTCAGTTCAAGCAACCTACCAGGCACTCAAGGCTAACTATGACGGGACTATTGATGACACGGCATTGATCGAGGGTGCCAATAGGGGGCTTGTCGAGGCATTAGGTGACGAGTACACGGTATATATGAATACCCAGCAAACGACCGAGTTTGATAATAGTCTGACGGGTAATATTGGCGGCGGTGTCGGTATTGAAGTTGGGCTTCGAAACGATGTTCCTACCGTTATCCGAATAGTGAGGGGTAATCCTGCTGAAAAGGCGGGTGTGACTGTGAACGATGTTATTGTCGCGGTGAACGACGAGAACACGGACGGATGGAATGTTGAAGAGACCGTTTCGAAGATCCGCGGTGAGGTTGGTACAACCGTAAAGTTAACGGTTTTGCGAGGAACAGCAACGCAGGACTTCACCATTACTCGCGCCCAAGTTAACAATCCGAGTGTTTATTCTACGATTGAAAATGGTATCGGAATTATGACCGTCACTCGTTTTGACGGCGAAACTGGTGATCAGGCACGCGAAGTTGCTCAGGAATTTAAGGATGCCAAGGTGACAGGCGTCGTACTTGATCTGAGAGGTAATGGCGGTGGCTATGTTACCTCAGCTCAAGAATTAGCGGGCCTGTGGTTGAATAAAAAGGTTGTCGTGAGTGAACGAAAAGGTTCGACGGTTATCGATGAACTAAAGACTGGCAGTAATCCATTGCTCGAAGGTATACCGACGGTTGTCTTGGTCAATGCAAGCAGCGCCAGTGCCAGCGAGATCGTCGCTGGTGCTCTCCAGGACTACGGCGTTGCTCAGTTGGTGGGTGAGAAGACTTTTGGTAAGGGAAGCGTGCAGAAGCTCATCAGCTTGCCGCTGAGCGCTGAGCTGAAAGTAACCATCGCCAGGTGGTACACTCCAAATGGTGTCAATATCTCAGAAAAAGGTATCATGCCAAACAAAGAAGTGCCGCTCACTCCCGAGGATATTAACGCGAGTCGCGACCCACAACTCGACGCCGCCAAAGCTTTGCTTTAGAAGAAAAACAACTGAAAGTGTTCTGCTTGTGCTTTGCGTCCCCCTTGTAGTACAATGAATCTCATATGGACGCAAAGAAAAAAATTCTGCTCGTCGAAGATGATGAAGCCCTGGCTGCCGTTTACAAATCTCGTCTAGAAATCGAAGGTTTTGAGTGCAAAGAGGTAAACAACGGGGAAGAAGCTCTGTCGGCCGCAATGGAGTTCAAACCCGATCTCATTTTGCTCGATGCAATGATGCCAAAGATTAGCGGTTTTGATGTCCTTGACATCCTTCGTAACACCCCTGAAACCGCGGATATTCGAGTGATTATGTTGACCGCACTCAGTCAGCCAAAGGACAAGGAACGCGCTGAATCTCTCGGCGTGAATGATTATCTCGTGAAGTCGCAAGTTGTCATTGGCGACGTTGTTGAACGAGTGAAGTTTCATTTAGGAATGCTCGAAGAGAAACCAAAAGAATAGGAGAAGATATGGACGGACAAACAGCAGCGAATTCAGAACAGATTGGTATGCCTCCGACTGGACCATCCAAATTGGAGCTCGTTCCACCCTTGCCAGAACAGATTAGTGCACCTCCAGTCGCCGAACTGAACCCAGACGTATCGGCATCGGCTACACCAGAACAAATCGTTGTACCTGAAACGGTACAGCCACCAGTTGCAGCGGAAGTACCAACGCAAGCATCTGAGCAAATCTCGGTGCCATCAGGGACTGAGGTTACTCCAGCTCCTTCTGCGCCAGAGGCCACGGCCGCAGCCAATGTTATCGGTATGCCTCCTGTGGCTGAGACTGCTCCTGTAGAAGCACTACCAGTCCAACAAAATACTGAAACAACTCCCGCACCAGTAGAAGACGACAAGGGACGTTTCGGCATGGGGGTTATTGAGACATCAATGCCAGCAGATCCGAGCAAAGTCCCCGGTTGGACTGGAGAAGTTCGCCACTAGTCTTGAAGAAAATCGATTATTAAAGCACCCCGGTAACACGGGGTTGTTTTTTCGTCAAGCTTATGCTATAGTGAAGTTAAGTAAGCGAGCAAAACAAATATGCAAGAATCAGAACCAAAAAAAGTCCAACTCACTGGAGAAAAAGCCTTTGTTGCGTATAAGGGCACAGTCGAGCAGTGGGACCTTACGAATGATATTAATGAAAGAGGTCGCGTACTTGTTCGTCCCGAAGCTGATGGTGACGATCCTCGCCCTGCCCGTCGAGCGCACGAAAGTGGAGGACTAAGTCCTGAGGTACAAGCTGCCCTTGCAGAGCAGTATGCAGCTCAACAAGAAAAGCTTGGCCACGGTGCATTAGAGAATACTGGTGTTGATGAGCCCGCACCTGAGACGAAAGATAACAATCCATATGACCGACTTATGGATCCGAACTATGACGGCAGTGATCTCACTGTTGAAGGCGCTGCTATTCACAAAGAATTATCTGATGAAGAAAAGTGGATTGAAGAGAATATTCGCCGCCCTGCTCGAGTCGCCACTCGCGACGACGCGATTAATAATAGAGCAGACGATTACAAAGCTCGTAAATAACAAATAACCTCCTAAATAGGAGGTTATTTTCTGGTATCACAGTGGATTATTGGACGCTGACCTGGGTGCGGAAAGCGGTCTTGCCGGTGAAGCGGGTCTTTTTTACTTTAGAGAAGGTAACGACGCCGTCTTTTGCCGCGTGAATGGTGTAATCACGGCTAAGGAAGGTACCAGGACCAGCAACCTTGGTGCTGCCGGTTTGACGGACGATAACTTCGCCAGTGTTTACAACTTGGCCACCAAAGCGTTTCACACCGAGGCGGCGCCCGGCATTATTGTGGATGTTCTTGCTTGAACCACCTGCTTTTACGTGTGACATATATTATTTCTCCTTAAAGCTTTGAGGGCTTTTCAATCTGTTTAATTGTACAGAATAGGGGAGGAATAGTCAAGGGGTTACGGGAAGGTTGTGAGATTAATAGAAAGAGCATAGAATGGGGCATAAGATAAAGCACTGATCGGCCGAGTTTACCACATATGGACCACTCCGAAGAAGAATACCCACCGAACGTTATTGAAGACCCTACGGCTCAAAGGCTACAAGCTTTGATTGAAGCTGCGCCAAGTTCGCAAGAGTTTTTGGTCGAGCTTCAAGATCTGCTGTTCGCTTCCGCAGAGCTTCATGCGAATATTGTACAGATAGGTCGGTACTCTCAATTTCTAGCTAATCCTGAGGGGATTACACCAGACCTCCAGAAGGCGTTTCGAGTAGGTGCATTTTTAGGTCTAAGGACATTACAATTCGAAATGACCGACAAGGAGCTCTCACCAAGATTATATAAGGCTTTGAACCGATATTATATCGATGCCTGGCGGCTCATGAATGACGAGAATATAGCTGGCCAACGCGCTCGTGATTTGAGGTCGGCTCATCTCATGAACGATCGTATTGGCGAAATAGATGGGTTTGGAGACATTCACAATGACATTATTGATGTGGTTGATGGGGTCGTACTCGATCTATTTGACAACGAGAGTGAAGCTGGATATGTTGCGGTGTTAGCATATAACTTTGTATATACAGCAATTGATTGGTATGATTTGCAGCCGGAACTTGAGCCTACGCTTGATTTGCAACGTGCCGTGTATGAGGCTAGAGAGAAGTATGCCGAAGCTGAACGTCTAGAGGCGAGGCTTGCATCGGCAGCAATACTTAATGATGAATTCTATCGCATCGTTAGCACGATCAACCCTGAATCAACAGACGGTCCAAACATAATCGAATAATTAAAAGAAAATTCATTATTCATTGATAGGATATGAATGGCCTAACCCTCTGTACTTTAGAGACATGGTCAAAATCGCGTAAACACCCCATTTCGTTTCTTCGGAGTGTTTGCGTTGTAACCGCGTAAACGAAAGGATGAAAGATGAAACGAGGACGAAGAAGGTTTAAGATTGAAACTATGGTTAAACACACGATAGTTATTATGCTGCTAGGGACAGTAATAATTGAAGCGTACTTGATGGCGATTAGATTTTAGTTAGGATAAGCAATTCGCGGGCCACGACCTGGTCTGGGCGGAAGTAAAGGAGCTGGTCTGGGCGGACGGTTTGGAGCTGGACTTCTTTATAGCCTAACTTTTCGAGTTGGCCGAGAAGGGGTAGGTGGGTAAAGCTGCCATCGGTGCTTTTCCAGGCAGGAACAGCTAGGACGACTGGGGTGCCTGACTTGATTTGAGTACCCAAATTCTTTAAGAATGTGCTGATAATATGGTTACAGTTGCCACGAACTTCGGTGAGTTTGGCAGCGGATGGCGGCGCGCTAAAGGGTTGTCCTAGGTAGGTTTCGGCAACGACGGCATCAATCGGCGCATCCCAGTGATGGGTCATGGCATCACCTTCTTGAAGGTGGACGTCAAGAGAGAGATTCTGAGTTTCTTGGAGCCACTTTAAGTTTTCTGCTGAGAAGCGGATCATTTTTTCTGACAAGTCTGTACCGTAGACAGCGTATTTCATGAGGCCTGCCTCTTGCAGGATAACACCTGTGCCGCAGAATGGATCGAGAATGCGACCCTGTTCGAGGCCTGCCATATTGATCATGATCTGGGCGAGCTTTGGTGGGAGCATACCGACGAAGGCATCGCGTTTTGGGCGGCCTTGGTCGCGGGCGGCGAGGGCGGTGATGTTTTGGGCGCCAGTACTTTCTGCGATGATGATGCTTTTGGCGCCGCGGACGACGATAAGTTCGATTTTGTTATCAGACAGGCCAAGTTTATTGTGGTGAGAGGTGGCGGTGCTGAGTTCGTTGTCTTGGTTTGGGATGAGACGGAGACTGGCGGTGGTGCCTTTGAGTTTGCTTTTGAGGATCAGGCCAGTCTTTTGAATCTCGCGAGGAGTGGTTGAGAAGCCGTAGGCGCTGATGCCGAGGGTAATCTTCCCTTCGTACTGGCTCCAGAGTTTAGTGTAGTGCTGAACAATTTTAATACTGGCGTGGCGCCAGTCGGTGCCGTTGACTTGGTCGATGACCTTACCAGCTTTTTGGGTACCACCGAGGCGGGTGATGTCGATATAATCGGCTTCAACCAGAGCGCTGATGTCGGAAAACCAGCTGACGTCTTTATAGGTGCGTTCGAGCTCGGCGATAGAAATGGCCGGTTGGCGGCCCAAGATGGTGATGTGCATAGGTTTATTATACCTGATCTTATACCAGTGTTATAATGAAGCCATATGCGACGCGGATTATCACTTAGGGGCTGGCTGACGCTCATTACCACCGTGCTGCTTGCGGTTGTGATCTTTTTCGCGTGGCCGGAGATTGTGAAGGCCTGGATGTTGCTCGATACAATCAACCTTTGGATACTAGCCTTGTTGGTTCCCGTCCAGTTCTTTAGTTACTACGCAACTGGCGGCATGATCTTCTCATACCTGCGGTCAAAGGGTGACTTGAGGGACGTATCTCATGGCTACATGACACGGACAGCCTTGGAACTGAATTTTGTGAACCACGTACTGCCGAGTGGTGGGGCGGCCGGGTTCTCATATTTAAGTTGGGTCTTGAGTCGTCGGGGAGTGGGTGTGGGGCGATCAACGATGGCACAGATTATTCGGTTTGCGCTGACCTTTATTAGTTTCTTATTAATTCTACTAGTGGCGGTTGTCGCTTTGGTGATCGATCATCGGATTGACCGTATGATTATATTCATTTGCGTCGGGCTGGCGGTGCTATGTATCGGAGCGACTTGGTTTGTTATTTGGGTTATCAAGAGCAAACCACGTCTAGAGCAATTCTCGCAGTGGCTTACGCGACTAGCGAATCGTGTCGTGTCGTTCTTTACAAGGGGTCGAAAGAAAAACCTGGTCAAAATTGAAGTATTGATTCACTTTTTCGGGGAGCTACATGATGATTATATAGCGATTCGTAAAGATCGACGTATCCTTATCCGACCGTTTGTGTGGGCGATACTGGCTAATCTCGCTGATGTTGCTTTGATCTGGATCGCTTTTTGGGCGCTTGGCTATATGATTAACCCAGCATTGCTGTTTGTTGCCTTCGGCCTGGCCTCGATTGCGAGTGCTATTTCGGTGACACCTGGGGGTGCGGGTGTGTACGAGGCGATTATGATTGCCTTTCTCGCTTCGAGTAATGTGTCGGCCGACGTGGCGATTGCCGGGACGCTGATTGCCCGTGTGACCTTGGTACTCGGTACGATCTTATTTGGATATGTCTTCTATCAACTCACGGTAGCGAAATATGGAAAACGTACTACTTAGCGTTAGCGACTTTGTCAGTCTGACGAATCAGACGCTCGAATACGCCTATCCGATCGTTAATATCGAAGGCGAGGTGGCGGAGTATAAGGTCATTCAAGGAAAATGGATCAGCTTTAAGATTAAAGACGAGACGGCAGTGGTCGGCTGTTTCATGAATGTCTTTCAGCAGCGCATGCCCCTCGAAGACGGCATGAAGGTGATTGTATCGGCTGCGCCGCGCTTAAATCAAAAAGGATTCTTTACGCTGAATGTGAAGGCGGTGAAGCCGGTCGGTGAGGGCTCGATTAAGAAAGGCTTTGAGTTATTAAAAGCCAAACTAGAAGCCGAAGGGTTATTTGCGGCTGAGCGTAAGCGTCCACTGCCGGCGGTACCGACACATGTCGGGGTGATTACCAGTACCGAATCGGCGGCTTATGCTGATTTTGTCAAAATTATTAATGAACGATGGGGTGGGTTACGCGTTGACGTGGCACATACGCAGGTGCAGGGTGTGCCAGCAGCTGATCAGATTATTCGGGCGATTCGCTATTTCAATAGCCTCGAATCTTTGCCTGAGGTTCTGGTGATTATTCGCGGCGGAGGAAGTGCCGAGGATCTTTCAACCTTTAATGATGAACCGTTAGCGCGGGCAATTGCCGAGAGTCGCATCCCGACGCTGGTTGGGGTAGGGCACGAAGTCGATCATACCTTAGCAGATATGATCGCAGATGTCCGTGCGGCGACGCCGACCAATGCGGCGCAGATTCTAGTGCCAGATCGCCAGGAAATTATTCGAGCTGCCCATCAGCAGGCGACGTCAATCGGGTATATTCTGGCGCAAGCCATCGATCAATACAGTGCACGCACTCGCGAAAGCCTGGATGCCGCCTTTCGGCGTATCCAAGAGAAATTGGATGGGACGTTTGAACACTTGGCGACACTGCGCGTCGTGGTGAGTCAGCTTAATCCAGACAATGTCCTGCAACGAGGCTACGCACTGCTCCGCGGTGAGCAACGGGTGGGGTCGGTGCTGGAGATAGAAACAATGAAGACAATCATGAAAGCGGAGGTACAAGATGTCAGAAGCAAATAAATCAGTTCAAGAAAAATTAACTGAGTTGTCAGAGATGGTAGCTTGGTTTCAAGGCGCCTCATTTAAGCTCGAGAGTGCGGTTGATAAATTCAAAGCGGCCGAGAAGCTGGCTGAGGAGATCGAGAAGGATCTTACAAAACTTAAGAATGATATCAAGGTCGTCAAGAAGAAGTTCGACAGCGAGTCATAAATGATCTGGATACTCATTTTGGGGATTATTGTTCTCGGCTTTGGGTTTGTTATTTTCTTTGGTGCGCCGTATGTGCCGAGCCAGCGCAAGTTTGTCCGACGTGCATTCGAGAACTTGTATAAAGTGACCGCTAAGGATGTACTGGTAGATGTTGGAAGTGGTGATGGTGTTGTTCTGCGGGTTGCAGCCGAGATGGGGGCGCGGGCGGTAGGGTATGAGATCCATCCTTTCTTTGTATTGCTGTCACGATTCCTATCGAGGGGTAATACAAATGTTACCGTGAAGCTAGCGAATTTTTGGCAGGTGAGCTTACCGAATGACACAACAATCGTGTATATTTTTTCGGTCAATCGCGACGGGAAGAAGATTATGCGCAAGATGCAGCAAGAAGCCGACCGACTTCAAAAGAAATTAAGCTTGATGTGTCATGGCAATCCATTGCCAGGCATGAAGAGTGAAAAGAGTTTTGAAGCCTACCATCTCTATACCTTCCATCCTTTACAGTCATCGCAAGCACAAGTATAATGACCAGTATGAATCGTCTTCAGCGGGAACGGGGTGCGGCAAATACTTGGTTTATCTTGTCGATTGTTTTTATCGCGATGACATTGATCGTTGGTGGTGTCCTGGTGTGGGCGTTGCTTAATTATTTTGATCAAAAAGATAACGTTGATACAAAAGTTGCGACGGCTGTTTCAGCGGCTGTGAAAGAACAAGCTGATAAAGATGCGGCTGATTTTGAAAAGGAAGAAAAGCTTCCGAATCGCACTTTTGCTGGCCCTGATGACTACGGCAGTGTGACGTTTGATTATCCAAAGACGTGGAGCGTGTACATTGATAAGGATGCGGGCTCGGGCGGTATCTACCAGGCTTACCTTAATCCTGTTTCGGTGCCACCGGTGTCTCAGTCGACACAATACGCCCTAAGGGTGACGATTGAGAGTAAAGACTACGACCAGGTGGTGAAAAGTTATGATGCACTCGTGAAAAAAGGTGATCTGACAGCCAGTGCGGTAAAGGCGAGTGGTGAAGACGGCACCCGACTTGACGGTGCCTTCACGAAAGATATTCGTGGCTCGGCGGTAATCTTTAAGATCCGTGATAAAACGCTGACAATTCGAACCGATGCGCAGACCTTTAAGGGCGATTTTGACGCTCTCGTTGCGACGATTAGCTTTAAACAATAATCATTCTGCTCATCTTTGCATCGCAGCCTTTTCCAGTGATACACTGGAGGCATGAGTGTGAGTGAGGGACACATAGACATCACGCCGCTAACTGCGGCGGCGCATGAGCTAAAAGCTCCTTTAGCTTTGGTCCGACAACTAGCTCTGAGGCTGGAGGATCAAACAATCACAGATGCCGAGAAGCAACGCCTTTTAGAGCAAATTACCCTGACAAGCGAACGGGCGCTGCGTCTGACGAGCGACCTAACAAAGTCAGCTCGGTTAGAAGACGCCATGTTTGAGGTTGAGCCGATTAATCCCGAGCAGATTTGCCGAGACATCGTGGCTGAGCTGACGCCATTATTTGAAGCCCATGGCCGGACACTAGCGGTCGGTCATCGCAGACATCCATTACTGTTGGTAGCGAACCGAGATTTGTTGCGACGGATTTTGATGAACTTTAGTGATAATGCCTTGCACTATAGTCAGCCGGGGACGGCAGTGCATTTGCAAATTCAAGCGCTGCGCGGCAGCGGTATGATTCGAGTCGGTGTTCGTGACTATGGCCCAGCACTCTCTGGTGATATGTGGCGAAGCCTGCAGCAGAAATTAGCACGTGCTCCACAGGCGATTCATGCTCGGCCTCAAAGCAGCGGGTTGGGCTTGTATATTGCCAGTCAATTTGCCGAAGCGATGAACGGACAGATCGGTGCTAAACGTCACCGCGACGGGGCAACTTTCTACGTTGAGTTACAAGCCTCGCAGCAGCTGAGTTTATTATGACCAAGATTTTACTTGTCGAGGATGACCCGTGGTTGGCAGAACTCGAAGTGCGGACGTTAGAGGGGGCGGGCTTTGAGGTGGCACATTCACCACATGCGCCATCAGCGATTGTGGCAATTGATGACGTGCAGCCAGATGTGATTATTCTTGATGTGCTTTTAACGGGGGCAACGGCTTTTGCGTTGCTCCACGAACTGCAGTCGTATGATGATACGGGTAAGATACCAATCATCCTTTGTACGAATATGGCAGAAAGTCTGAAACTAGAGGACGTTGCATCATACGGTGTTCGACGTGTTGTAGACAAAACAACAATGAAGCCGATTGATCTGGTGGCAGCGGTGAAGGCGGTGCTATGAAAACACATCGCACGCAGGCGATTGTTTTAAGGCGAACGAATTACGGCGAGGCTGATCGGATCTTACAGCTTTTAACACCGGAAGGTCGTCGAAGTGTCATGGCTCGTGGGGTGCGGCGAGAAAAAAGTAAGCTAGCTGGCGGTATCGAGCTATTTGCAATTAGCGATGTGGTACTAGGAGAGGGGAAAGGTGAGCTGGGCGTACTGACATCGGCGCGGTTGGTTCATTTTTATAACCATATTATTGAAGATTATGATCGACTGCAATTTGGCTATCAGGCGATTAAGTTAATTACACGGGCCAGCGAAACGGTCGATGAGCCAGAGTGGTTCGATATGTTGTCAGAAATCCTGAAAGCGCTCGATGCGCGGACAATTCCACTGGAGCTGACACAGACGTGGTTTTATCTGAAGTATGCTTCGTTGTTAGGGCATGAATTGAACTTGAATATAGATACCAATGGCGAGAAGCTGGTGGCTGATCGAGCGTACCGGTATGATGTGGGCGAACAAGGGCTGCGCGAAGTAGTCGGTGGTGAAATTGGTGCTGAGCATATTAAGTTATTGCGGTTGATTGCTTCAAAATCTTTAAAGATATTGGCGCAAGTTGGCGGAGTTGATGAAGTCTTGCCGGTTATTTTTGCGGTAGCGCGGGAGCATGCGGCGGTTTAGAAATGGGAAACCCCGCCGTTTTACGGGCGGGGTGTGGTGCTCTATTTCCCGAACAGACGCCGCCGGATGGCTTGCTTGTAGCGTCTGGTCTGGCCAGTGACACGAATCAGCCTGAGAAAACGCGGCATGTGCCAGAGTTTTCCGAGGAATGACTCGATCTCCATCAGCCGAGTGAGGTTGCTGAGCTCGTAGTCGCGGTTGTCGCCGTCACGAAGAACGGCGTCAGCGGCTTTGAGCTCTTTGAGCGCTCTTGTCTGATCGGTATAGAACGACAGAGCGTATCCAAGGAACCCACGGCTCATTGCCGCTTCGACTTGCTCTCCGACATAGTTAAAGACGGACATGCTGTGTTTGAGCATCGCGATCGCCCGGTTCAGCTTCTCGTGAGTTCCGGTCTTTTCGAATTCATCGATCAAGACCATCGCGTCATCGCGGTCGATGTGGGCGATACGCACGTTGTCGGTTCCGGCGGCGATGCGGGCTTCTTCAAAGCTCTTGTGAGCTTCGAGAAAGTACTTGTTGAGCCGTTGGCTGATGCCTCGCATTTGCCAGGCTTGGGCGCGTTGGTCGTCAGACTCCGCAACGCCGAGTGCATGGATGAAGGTCGTGATCGAGTCGTCGAGACGGCCGATCTTTTGCTCTTTGGTGCCATGGTTCATGTAGGCCTCGAAAGAGTTCAGTAGCGTGGGCAAAACATCTCCTCTGGTTGGTCACTGGATTGGGAAAGAACTGCCATATATTATACCAAAAATAGCTATAAAAGTCAATCTATCAACAGAGACGAATATGCTATAATGAGCCCTAGTTATGAACGAACAACATCAAAAAATGGAAAACATTGTGTCGTTGGCGAAGCGCCGCGGATTTATTTACCCTGGATCAGATGTTTATGGCGGCCTGAGCGGTACTTGGGACTATGGTCCGCTGGGTGTGATTTTGAAACGTAATATCATGCAACTATGGTGGAAGATGTTTGTTGAAGAACGTGATGATATGCATGGTGTCGATGCGGCGATCTTGATGAATCAAAAGGTGTGGCAGGCGAGTGGACATGTTGATACGTTTACTGATCCACTTGTGGAATGTTCAAATTGTCATGGACGATTCCGTGCTGATAAGATCGACACTTCGAAATGTCCAACCTGCGGCAAGGAGCATACTTTTGGTGAAGCGCGCCAGTTTAACATGATGTTCAAGACCAATGTCGGTCCTGTTGATGACGAATCAAGCATTAGTTACCTCCGCCCTGAAACTGCCCAAGGTATCTTTACCAACTACAAAAATGTTGTCGATACCTTTTATCCTGATTTACCATTCGGTCTTGCGCAGCAGGGCAAGGCATTTCGTAATGAAATCAGCCCCCGTGACTTTATCTTCCGCAGCCGCGAGTTTGAACAGATGGAGATCGAATACTTTGTTGATCCAGCGAAGTGGGAACAAGCTTTTGAGCATTGGCGTCAGCAGGTGTGGAAGTGGACGCAGGCTCTCGGTCTGCCTGATGAGAACGTCCATGAACTAGAAGTTCCTGAGAGCGACCGCGCCCACTATAGTAAGCGAACGATCGACTTTGAGTTTGATTTTCCTATCGGTAAGGAAGAGTTGCTCGGGTTGGCCTATCGTACTGATTTTGATTTGCAGAACATCCAACGGGTGAGTGGCAAGAATATGGAATACACCATCAAGGGAACTGATACAAAGTTTGTTCCGCACGTGATTGAGCCATCATTCGGTGTCGAGCGCGCCCTGATGGCCGTCCTCTCAACTGCTTATACCGAAGATGAAGTGAACGGCGAGAAGCGGATCGTCTTGAAACTACCAGCGCACCTCGCACCGGTGAAATATGCTGTGTCACCACTAGTTCGCAACAAACCAGAGATTGTAGCTAAGGCCCGTGAGGTTTATGATTTCTTGAAAAAGAAATACGGTAACGTCATGTGGGATGATAACGGTAATATCGGCAAGCGCTATCGTCGTCAGGACGAGATCGGCACGCCGTACTGCGTGGTTATCGACTTTGATACCCTCGAAGACGGCACGGTGACCGTCCGTGATCGTGATACGACCGAGCAGACTCGTAAGAGCATCGACGAGATTTAATACATTTTTATTCCGCTTGCGGTATAATGAAGGCACTATGACAGGGTGGATACAACAACGACCTCGCTCACATCAGGGCTTTTCGATTGTCGAGTTGATTGTCGTTATTGTTATTATCGCTATTCTTGCAGCGGTCGTCGCCGTGGGCTACGGTGCGGTGGTTAATAATGCCCATGACAGTGCGGTAAAAAGCGATCTTCAAAAGATAGACGATGCCTTCAAGCAGTTTGCGTTGGATTCGGGCGGAACTTACCCTGACTCGTACCTCGAACTCGGCAATCTCGATGTAAAAGTTACTGGTGGATCGTATGATGTCAACACGATGGCAAATATGTACATATGTTTGAACCCTAGCGCGACCGAGTATGCAATTATCGCGATGTCGCGCTCTCTCAAGCGATTTGTCGCCAAGGGTGAATCGGGCATTAGCGAATACACGGGTACTGTCGAGTGGACGGACGTTGCCGCAAACTGGGATGAAACCTGTGCGAGCATTGACCCGACCTACCAATCGTTCGGTGATATTGCTGGAATGGTGGATGGTCAATGGTTGAGCTGGACGGGTGCCGACGGAGCGATTGCGGCCGTGTCGTGTCCGACTGGCTATATTGTCGTGCCTGGTAACACGACCTTTGGAACGGACGACTTTTGTGTGATGAAATACGAGGCCAAGAATTCAAGCGGCTTCACCGTTAGTGAGGCGGCAGGGGCGCCGTGGGTGAGCATCTCGCAGACGAGTGCGATTGCGACGGCGACCGGAGCCTGTTCGGGCTGTCACCTTATCACTGAGGCGGAGTGGATGACGATTGCCGCCAATGTGTTGTCGGTCGCGTCTAACTGGTCTGGGGGCAGTGTGGGGAGCGGCTATATCTACTCAGGACACAATGACAACGTTCCGGCCAACTCGTTAGCCGCTTCAACTGACGATAACGATGGCTATAGCGGTACTGGTCAAACGACTGGCAGTAATCAGCGCCGCACACTAACACTCACGAATGGGGAGGTGATTTGGGACCTAGCTGGTAATGTATATGAATGGACAAATGCCACCATTGCTAGTGGTCAGCAACCAGGGCTTTCTGGTGAGTCGGCATTTGCTTGGAAAGAGTGGAATAACGGATCGCTACTTATGAATGGTCTCCCTGTGAACAGCCGACCGAGTGCTATATCTGGAACGGTTGCTAGCTATTCGTCCACGCAGGGTATAGGTCAGCTTTATAGTAACTACAGTAACACGAACACGCGTACCTACCTTCGTGGCGGCGATTGGGGTAATGCAAACTACACAGGTGTATTGACGCTTGTTTTGAGTGATACGCCAAGTAGTGCGTACTCCACCGTCGGGTTTCGAGTCGCTAAATAGCACCACTAGACAATTACCTCATGAGAGTGCATACTAGTCGCATAATCAGGAGATTCATATGAGTGTCGAACTTAACTGGATTGCAATTTTACTAGCAGCAATTTCAACAATGGTTGTTGGTTCACTGTGGTATGGGCCGCTGTTCGGTAAAGTCTGGATCAAACTTGCGAAGGTGAAAACCGACCCAAACTTTGGGCCAAAAAAAGCAGCACTTCTTTACGGAGGTGCATTCCTCTCCTCGGCATTGACCGCCACCGTCATTGCTATCTTTACCTTTATTATTGCTGATTATTTTGGTGGTACGTTCTTGCAAAGCTCACTCTGGGTCGGGTTGATTCTGTGGGCTGGGTTCACGGCCGCTCGTATTCACATGCACGACTCATTTGAAGGCCGACGTAAAAAATTGACGCTACTCAATGTGACGCACGAGTTGGTGACGATTGAAATCATGGCGCTGATTATCGGAGTGATGCCAGCGTAATGAGAGCGGTCTGGCAAGGCGAGACGATTGCGGAAGCGCCCGTTTCGGAGTTAATTCGTATCGAAGGTAACTGGTATTTTCCACCAAAGAGACTGAATTGGCAGTTTTTTGAAGATAGTGATCATGAGACGACCTGTCCATGGAGAGGTGTGGCGAACTACTACGACGTTGTTGTCGATGGCCACCGCAATCTTTTTGGTGCTTGGTACTATCCCGAACCGAAAGATGGCTCAATTGAAAGAGTGAAACAAGATTTCTCGAACTATGTCGCTTTTTGGAACGGCATTGAAGTAGTAGAATAGTAGGAATGATTATTTATTACACCGATGGGAGCTGTAGCCCCAATCCTGGTCCTGGCGGTTTTGTGGTGATTCGTGACATGCAGCCATGGATCGCTGGGCACGAACTGAGCTCAACCAATATTCGTATGGAAGGAATGGCTTTGATTGCTGCAATGAAAGACGCGGGCGATGAAGAGTGTGAAATTTATACGGACAGTGAGTTTTGGATCAACGTCATTACCAAATGGGCACCAGGCTGGGCGGCTAAGGGATGGCGCAAAAAGGGTGGCGAGATCAAAAACCTCGACATTGTCCAAGAAGTTTATGAGTTGTATCAAAATTCAAATGCGATCTTGAACTGGGTCCGTGGCCACGAAGGCGACGCTGGGAATGAGATGGCGGATGAATGGGCAAATTTTGCGCGCACCAAGCGGCTCGATGGTCGGGTTGATCCTGACGCAGTATAGTTGTATTTTTTATCATTGCCATAGTCTGGACAGGGTCATACAATAGGCTCTGTTGCTTAAACGAAAGACAGACATGGACGATCAAACACCAAAGACTGAAGAGACTCGCGAGCGAACTGATATTTTTCAATGGGCCAATAGTACCGATGCGGTCAAAGGCGAACTCAACATTGAGTTTTTCTTATTTAATCGAAACTATACCCCCTATACGACCACTGTTGGTAATGAGCTTGATGCTCAATTGAAGCCGATTTTCCTTTATGACCTCATGAATACCGTCACACTTGGTGCGGGAACTGGGTTGACGGTTCGCGAATACGAGATGAGCGAGAAGGAAGAGAACGTTCTGCTACGGATTGAGCTAGAGAAAGTGAATCATGCCCAGACACTCATAAATCTGATTGAACATGAGCGGGCTGATATCGTCGAGTTCGCGCATGAGGAGCACGACTTTAAGCGCATTAAGGGCATCATTGCCCGATTTAGTCGCAAGGATGGTTCAAAGCCGTTCTACGTTGTCAAGCAGGTGAATCAAGGCGGGGTGCTGGCTGGTGCGACCGCCTGGGAGTTTAAGAGTGGCAAGTTCGAAGCCTTTAAGTCTGACTTTGGCTGGAAAGTGCCGATTGATAATCAAGTGTTGATTGCTGATGACGATATTTTTATCTTTAATCAAAGTAAGTTCGAACGCTTGTTTAACTTTGAATATAAAAAGCAATTACTGGCTGATCAGAAGGTCTCTGAGATTGAAAAGCATTATAAGTTGAGTTTCCCTGATGGTTTAGACTTGCAATCACTCGTTCGAGAACGCAAGAAAATCGTCAATAAATTGCAGAAACTGGAAGTTGGAGCCGTTTCTCAAACCCAGGCGCTGGAATATGCCGATGATATGGAACTCGAACTGATGAGCGATGACGACGGCTCGATCATTATTATCGATGGCAATGACCTCGATATGTTCGTGAACTTAATAAATGAAGATTACATTACCAGCCAGATTACAGGGAAGCGGTACGAGGTAAAGGCGAAGAAGTTGCTCGACGATCCTGAGGGCGAGCCGCCGCGGGGATAAGACCTCGATTCCACAACATTTAGCTAAGATTCATCCGCTATAATAGATAGAATGAATCAGGGGTTAGCACTCGAGATAATGCTCTCGGGAGAAAGTGTGCTTTTGACCGGTCCAGCGGGCGCCGGCAAGACCTTTGTATTGAATCAATTTATTAAGCTTGCCAAACATGAAGGCAAGCACATTTCTGTAACGGCGACGACAGGACTGGCCGCTACCCACCTCGGAGGTTCGACGATTCATAGTTGGGCGGGGATTGGGGTCCAGGATTCGCTCCCGAACGGCTTTGCTGAACATGTCGCCAAGGGCCGCCGTGAGATTATCGAAAAAACCGATGTCCTGATTATTGATGAGATTAGTATGTTGCACGATTTTCGTCTGGACATGGTTGATGAGGTCTGTCGGCTGGTTCGAAAAGTCGACGAGCCTTTTGGTGGCATTCAGCTGATTATGAGTGGTGATTTCTTCCAGCTACCACCTATTAATAGGGGTGATTCACGGGCTGGCGGTTTTGTTGTCAATTCTCGGGTCTGGCAGGAACTCGATCCAGTGATCTGCTATTTGCAGGAACAACACCGCCAGGACGATGAGACGTTGCTTGAAATACTCAATGCCATTCGCGCAGGGGACGTGCGTCGTCATCATGCCGAGACTTTACTGACGCGCTCTGAAGTATATCCTGATGAGTTCGAGATACTCACAGAGCTCCACACGGTGAATGTTGATGTTGATAGCATGAATGCTGCCAAATTAGCCGAGATCGAGGGGGATGAGATTACCTATTCGCAGACGACGACTGGGTCGGAGGGATACGTCGAGTCGCTTCAGCGATCGGTGTTAGCGCCAGCTGCCTTGAAACTAAAAAAAGGCGCCCTGGTGATGTCGGTAAAGAATAGCGCCGAACGTAAGTATGTGAATGGGAGCCTGGGGACAGTGATAGATTTTGAGCCGCACACCGAGTATCCAATTGTTGAGTTTAAGAATGGCAAGGTTGTCTCAATGGTCCCCGATACCTGGGAACTACGCGATGGCGACAAAAAACGTGCCAGTATTAGCCAGATTCCACTCCGTTTGGCCTGGGCGATTACCGTTCACAAGTCCCAAGGCATGACGCTTGATGCGGCTCGTATTGACCTGCGAAAAGCCTTTGTTGAGGGGATGGGTTATGTGGCGCTCAGCCGAGTAAAAAATTTGAACAACCTGTATTTAACGGGGATAAATCAGATGGCTTTGAAAGTGAGTGAAGATGCGCAAACGATTGATGAGATTTTGCGGAGTCGAGCTGCTCGCGATGCTCAGCGCTTTGCCGCGTTAGAAAAAAAGGCAGCCAAGAGAGCAAGCGAGCCAGTCAAGGACGCGCCGAAAGCCAGCGGCTGGTCCGACAAGATCGCCAAGATGCGTGAGGAATATCCAAATGCCTATCGTCCCTGGGAAGCTGCTCAGGACGCTCAGCTGAAAGAGAAATTCCTAAACGGCAGTTCGATTAAAAGTTTGAGCAAGTTGTTGGGTCGTCACGAAGGCTCGATACGGATGCGTCTCCAAAAACACTTTGGCGAGGACGTAGTAGAATAGGTATATGACAGATAGTAAAAAGAGTGGTTTTTCTAAACATTTCCTGTGGGGTGCCGCGACGGCTGCTCATCAAGTTGAGGGCGGTAACCACAACCAATGGACGGTGTGGGAACTCGAGAATGCCAAGGCAAAGGCTGCCCAGGCTGAGTATCATTACCACGACTATCCTAGCTGGGAACGCGTTAAAGATGAAGCCAGGAGTCCCTCGAACTACGTCTCTGATACACTGGCCGATCACTACCACCGTTATAAAGAGGATTTCGATCTTCTCCAAAAGATGAACATGAATGCTTATCGGTTTAGTATTGAGTGGTCGCGTATTGAACCAAAAGAAGGCTCGTGGAACAGCGAGGCTATTAGCCATTACAAGGAATATGTTGCCGAGTTACGTCGTCGTGATATTGAGCCAGTCGTGACGTTGCTGCATTTTAGTCTGCCGACCTGGTTTACTGATAAGGGTGGGTTTGTCCATCGAGGCAATGTGAAATACTTTGTCAGATATGCTGAAAAGATTATGAGCGAGCTCGGCAGTCAGATTCGTTTCGTGATTGTTATGAACGAACCAGAAATTTATGCACACGAGGGCTATAAGGTACAAGAATGGCCGCCGGCAGAGTCGTCAAACTTTAAACTATGGCGGGTGATTAACAATCAGGCCTTGGCATTTCGCCGAGCGAGTAAGATCATCCATACACTCAATCGTCGCGCGAGGGTGGGGATCAGTAAGAACTCAGTATTCTTTTATCCTGGAGATACCGCGCACCTGAGTAATATCAGTGCACGAATTTTGCAGTACTTCCAGGATGACTATGTCCTCAAGAAATTTGTGAAACACTCTGATTTCATGGGCCTGAACTACTATCAGTCAGAGCGAGTGTTTGGGTATCGCATGCATAACCCAGAGAATCAACCCCATAGCGATCTAAACTGGACGATGACACCGGCCGACATTGAGTTTGTGCTCGAACGATGGTGGGCGAAGTATAAGTTACCAATTATGATCACCGAGAACGGTCTGGCTGATGACCAGGATGCGTATCGTCAATGGTGGTTGAAGGAAACGATTGTTGCAATGCAAAGTGCACTCAACAGGGGAGTAAAGTTGATTGGCTATATGCACTGGAGTTTGATGGACAATTTTGAGTGGGCCTACGGCAAGTGGCCACGATTTGGGTTGATTGCTGTTGATTACAAAACAGGCAAGAGGACACTTCGTCCGAGTGCGATAGCATTTGGGAAGGTGATTAAAAGGCTGAGAGGCAGATCGTGAAAGATCCGTTTGCCAAGCAGTCACTACGAGTCGCAGTCATAGGCGGGGGCACCGGAAGCTTTACTATACTCTCGAGGTTAAAGCATTATACCAATCAAATTGCTGCTATTGTCAGTATGGCTGATGACGGAGGAAGTACTGGTGTGCTCCGTGATGAATTTGGGACGCTACCGTCAGGTGATGTAAGGCAGTGTCTCGTAGCTCTCAGTGACTCTCCAAAAGTCCGTGATTTGTTTAGTTATCGTTTTGAGGAGGGGACATTTCACGGCCATTCATTTGGTAACTTACTTCTTACGACGCTAGAAAAAATCGAGGGTGATTTTAACGCGGCGGTTGATACCGCATCAGAGATTCTGCGGGTGAATGGGGTTGTGATCCCTGCCACGCTTGATAACGTTCGTCTCAAGATGGAGTGGCCTCACAAGAGTGTTGTGTTGCATGGTGAGCGGGTGATTGATGCGGAGTATTTCAAAAGTGACCCGCGTCGTGCCGAAATATCTCTGGTACCGACCGCACACGTAAACCAAACGGCTATTACGGCAATCGAACAAGCCGATATCATTATTGTTGCTCCTGGAGACTTATATACCTCCCTAGGGCCACTACTAGTAATCGATGGTATAGGAGAGGCTCTTCGACGATCTCACGCCCTAAAATTCTATGTCTCAAATCTTGTTAGTAAGCAAGGCCAGACCGATGGCTTTACGGTTCATGATCATGCCGCTGAAATTGAACGGTTTGCGGGAGGAGCTTTCTTGGACTACGTACTCTATAACAGCGCCAAGCCGGAACGGGCCGTAGCCTCGAAGTATAGGGCAGAGGGCGACTCTCTGACAAGGTACGATGCTAAGCAGGCGCGCGCTGTTGGCTACAAAGCAGTTGGAGGCGCATTTCTCGGAGCGATCGCCGACCATAAGCCGTCGAATAGTCATTTTTCTGTAAAGCGGTCCTTGATCCGTCATGATGCTGACGCGGTCATCAAAGAGATTCTCGCCATCTATCAAAGAGACCGTGAGTAGTGTATTTGACAAAGCATAAGCAGGGAAGGTAGAGTTGAACTATGGTAAAGAAAAAGACACAAAAACGGACATCTCGACTTTCAGGACGCGTTTCGACAACATTCGATGATTTTAAATCAGCGGCGTTATTAGTGTCATTGATGATTAATGTGGCAGTGTTTGTCGGCTGGCTGGCTATCAAATTGACAACCGAGTATGATGATCAGGTCGTGACTCTATTATTCAGTCGATAGTCGCTAGGATAATAGCAAAAAATACCACGGTTCCAGTGCGGGATCGTGGTTTTTCTTTACCTCTGTAAAGCATGAGGAGTTTTCAACAGTTCTGTGGATAAGTAGGACAGACTTTCAAATATTGTCAAAGTTGGGGGTTGTAGTGGGTAAATGTGGGTAGTATAGTGAAGCTCAGTGGAAAAGAAGAGCCCACAAAACAAACAATTACATTAAAAAATAACCTTACAAACCATAGAGAAGGTACCAAATGGCCAGTGTAGATTATTTTGAACGAAGATTAGACGATAAACGTCGATTGACTATTCCCGTCGAACTTCGTGCAGAATTTGCATCAGGCGTGGTCCTTACTAGGGGATTTGGTCGTTACCTTCATCTCTACCCCCGCGCTGTGTGGGAACGAGACGTTGAACCGGCACTTCATGCACCTGGCAGTATTCTCGATGAGAAGACCGCCGATATGAATGTCCGTTTCCGACGTGGCAAGACTGAAGCCGATCTCGACCAAAAACAGGGACGAGTGACGATTGAGCAGCATCTCTTGGAGTACGCCGGCATCGATCGTGACATCGAAGCTGTGAGGGCCGGGGATTACTGGCGCATCTCTCTCCCGAATGCCGAATAAGGTTATATTTTTCTGACAAGCTCGGTTCTTTAACAAAACAAACAAGAAACACTCTCGAGATCAACTATCTGGTAGTGAGGCGTGGAATCCTAGGACACATTAAACAACTAGGCGTACCTTCCTCAAAAAACACACCTCCCAAAACTCCACCTCACATAAGTCTCTCAACAAGATTAGGTTAGGGCAGAAGCATCCGTGCTACTCCCACCATTACCTAATCTGACTTTTTAAAACAAACACAATGCGAAAACAAACAGCCTGACTATCAGTTAGGTGATCTCGAATACAACTCAGTGTATACTGGGGCGTAATGAGTAAAGAACATCCACCACAACATGTTCCCGTACTGCTCGACGCCGTACTAGCACAGCTCCAACCGAAGAAAGGCGAGTCTTATCTCGATCTCACCGCAGGTTATGGAGGTCATGCTCGTCGCGTGCTTGAACAAACGGGAAATTACAAGGAGAGCGTTCTGGTTGATCGGGATGACTATGCAATTGAGCATTTGTCAGACTTTGCATCAAAAGGAGCGCGTCTTATGCATACCGATTTTGTGTCAGCTGCTAAACAGCTCGCAGAGGAAGGGAAGGCATTTGATCTCATCCTGGTTGATTTGGGGGTGTCGTCACCACAGCTCGACCAGGGCGAACGAGGGTTTTCTTTTACAAATAGTGGTCCGCTGGATATGCGGATGGATCGAAGGCAAGAACATACTGCCAATGATCTCATCAACAACGCAACCGTCCGGCAACTTCAAACGATCATCCATGACTATGGAGAGGAGTCCGTAGGACAAGCTCGCCACATCACGGAACTGATCGTCAAGAACCGACCATTTGCTAGTACTGAAGAACTCGCTGAACTGATCAAGCAACACCATCGTGGGAAGTGGATGAAAATTCACCCAGCCACGCGCACGTTTCAAGCGCTCCGCATTGCCGTAAACGACGAACTCGGACAAATTAAGGAAGTACTGCCACTCCTGCCAAACCTTTTGAATAAGGGCGGAAGGGTCGCAGTGATAAGTTTCCATAGTTTAGAAGACCGTCTTGTCAAACGCTATTTCAAAGACCAGTTTGAAGAAGGCCTCGAAGCCATCCTCCAACCAGTCACGAAAAAGCCGATCTCAGGAGCCACCGATGATGTTCACAATCCGCGGTCTCGTAGTGCAAAACTACGGGTCGCAGTGAAAAAATAAAACAAAAAAAGGGAAGGGCAAAACACCATGCCAATTCACATTCACGTTCAGTACGCTGACAAGCCACAAATCGTGGCCGTACGCGTCAAGTAACGCCAAAAAAGTTTCTCCCCTGGGTTCATGGCCTAGGGGAGGAGCACCAAAATAAAAATACCTAACACAAAAAGAAACACCACCACTAATGTCATACTCACAAAGTACTTATATTCCGAGTCGCCGTCAGCAAAACTGGTCTCGTAACCAGAATACGACCCGATTCACCTCAGCTGTTAAGCTGGGTCCCGTGGCACACACGGTTATTGTGGCATTGATGATTACCGTTCTTGGGCTGATTTATCTCACCCAGGCAACGCGTGCCACCAGCTATGACTACGAGTCTCAGAAGATTGATAGCCAAATTGCTGAACTTAATGACCAAAAAGGCGACCTTGAAATCGAAAACGCCCGCCTCACGGCACTTGAAACGGTCAAAAACAGTAGCGTTGCTCGCGAAATGACGGCCTCAACCAATACACAATACGTCCAACAATAAGCCTATGAAACTAGAACTGTTAAAAGGAAGTCGTTCACGCATACTGGCAGCTGTGATCTTTGGGATCGCTGCCATTTTCGTTGTGCGGCTTTTTTACTTGCAGATTATTCAACATGAGACTTACAAGGCTCGGGCGATGGCGGAGCAACAGAGCCGGTTTGTTATTCCGGCCAGTCGCGGGCTTATTTACGCCAAAAGTGGCGATAGTACTGTACAACTGGTGATGAATGAGAATGTTTACACGGTGTTTGCTGACCCTGTGGTGGTCGATGAGAAAGAGAAAGTTGTCGATGTTCTGCGGAAGGTTGCCGGTGGTAATCTTCGGACGGATTTCGATAAGTTACTCGATAAGAAGGACACTCGCTACCAGATCCTCGCGACTAAATTGACACGCGTACAAGCCGACAAGATTAAAGAAGAGAATTTACATGGCATTGGCTTCCAAGAGGTGAGTCAACGGGTCTATCCTGAGGGGTCGTTGGCCGCACAGGTACTTGGGTTCGTGAACGCCGAAGGGGTGGGGAATTATGGTATCGAGAGTGCATTGGCGGACGAACTGAAGGGAACTGACGGGCTATTGCAGGCGGTCACTGACGTGAGCAATGTTCCCCTCACGATCGGTAATAATAATATTCGTATTCCAGAGCAAGATGGTAAGAATGTTGTACTGACGATTGATCGTAATATTCAATCACGTGTTGAACAGGCTTTAGCTGCAGGTGTGCAACGAACAGGTGCTACCTATGGGAGTGCAATGGTGATGGATCCACATACCGGTAAGATTATGGCGATGGCTAATGTGCCAACATACAATCCTAGCGAGTACTTTAAGGTAGAGGATGCAGCTGCTTTTAATAATGCAGTTATCTCGGATCCTTACGAACCTGGCTCGACTATCAAGACATTCACACTAGCTACAGCAGTTGATAAAGGGGCAGTAAAAACGACTGATACCTACAACAACACAGACTCAATAAAAATTGGCGATAATTACACTGTTGGAAATGCAACAAGAGGTCAGACGGGCATTATTACCTTCCAACATGCCTTGACTTGGTCGCTCAACACAGGGTTCGTGACCATTGCTCAGCGCCTAGGTGACGGAGAATCGGTGAATCGGACTGCTCGCGATACCATGTATGAATATTTCCATAACCGATTCCGAATGGGTGAATACACTGGAATTGAGTTAGCGAATGAAGCAAAGGGGTCAGTGATTTCTCCAGAGGATGCTCAGGGAAACGCCGTACGATATGCGACAATGTCATTTGGACAAGGTATGAACGCGACGATGATTCAGGTTGCGACTGGCTTTAGCGCCCTCATTAACGGAGGTAATTACTACAAGCCAACCATCATTGATGGCTATATGACCGATGAAGGTTTTGATCAAAAACCAAATAATGCACCAATCGCAACTGGATTAATTTCTCAGGCAACCTCTGATACGCTCAAGCAGGCGATGCATGATGCTCGTGCTGAATCGTTTGGTCGGACCGATAAAGCTGGCTACTATATTGGCGGCAAGACCGGTACGTCGCAGGTCAGTGCACCTGGTGGGTATAGTGATACAGAATCGATCGGAAGCTACCTGGGATATGGTGGTGGGAATGAGGTTGAGTATGTCATAATGATACGAGTATCAGGCAAAGACAAACAGTTACAAGGTGCTCGTGATGCACTGCCGATTTTCACCGAGATTTCTAACTGGATGCTGGACTATTTAAAGATTCAACCGAAAGGATAATATGCAACTTGTGACCGAAGCCCTCACTGATGAATTAACCCGTACCTTTGTATTAAGCGTCTTGGCCTTTTTGATTGCCATGGTGATGACCCCGGTTTATACCTTTATTGCCTATAGGTTCAAGTTCTGGAAAAAGCAACGCGTTACCTCAACGACGGGCGAGGCGGCAAGTGTCTTTACAAAACTACACGCTAATAAATTTAGACGTAATATTCCTACCATGGCAGGAGCAATCTTTGTGTTCTCGATTGTCCTTGTGACGTTCTTCTTTAATCTCGATCGACGTGAAACGTGGCTACCGCTCGCGGCACTCGCTGGCGGTGCTGCAGTGGGTCTATTGGACGACATCATTAACATTCGTGGCTCGGGCAAAGGGACCGCTGGGTTGCGATCACAGTTGAAGTTCCTGATGATTACTGCTATCGGTGTCTTCCTTGGGTGGTTCTTCTTTACAAAGCTCGGTATCGACTCGGTTCACATTCCATTTATTGGGAGTGTTGCACTCGGCTGGTTTATCATTCCTGTCTTTGCCTTTGTGGTAGTGGCGGCCGGTAACGCAGTTAACATCAGTGATGGCCTCGATGGTCTGGCCGGCGGGCTGGCATCGATCGCTTTTGGAAGCTTTGGTATCATTGCATTGTTACAAGGGAATCCTATGATTGCGGGGTTCTGTTTTACAGTGGTCGGTGCGTTGTTGAGTTATCTTTGGTTTAATATTTATCCCGCTCGCTTCTTTATGGGTGACGTGGGTAGCTTTGCGCTCGGTACCTCGCTAGGTGTTGTCGCGATGCTGACTGACACACTTTTCCTTTTGCCGATTATCGGGATCGTCTTCGTCGTTGAAGCAGGCTCGAGCTTAATCCAGATTTTTAGTAAAAAAGTCTTTAAACGAAAGATCTTCTTGTCTGCACCGATTCATCACCACCTTGAGGCTATCGGGTGGCCTGAGACAAAGGTGACGATGCGTTTCTGGGTGATTGCGGCCGTTGCTTCATTCGTCGGGGTCTTGCTGGCACTTGCTGGGGGCAATATCTAATATGAAACCGGGGTGGCGCGAGCGTACAGGCGATGTTGTTCGTCGGCATCGGCCCGACTACATGATCGTTTTATATACCGGTATCCTAATGCTGGTTGGCCTGGTGGTTATTTATGCGATCGGACCACAGCGTGCTAACGTTCTTAATAATGCCTTCGGCAGTAACTATTCCGATAGTTATTTCTTTATAAAGCAGACCATTAGTCTGTTATTGGCGTTGGTTGCATTTGCGGTCATGGCCGTACTACCATATAAGCTGGTCATAAAACACGGGACAAAATTGTTAATAGCTGGGTTGATCGCCTGTGTCATTTTGGCTATTTCCGGAGCCGCTGGAATGCCCTTTGCTCAAGAGATAAACGGTGCGGTTCGTTGGTTCAACTTGGGTATATTAGGAAGCCTGCAGCCTGCTGAGATCGTCAAGTTTGGTGTATTGGTCTATTTGGCGGTATTCCTCGGAATGAAGGCTAAAGAAAATAAGGTTAATGACGTCAAAGAAACGCTTGTCCCGGTAGCGATTGTCTCGGCGGTATCACTCGGCTTCATCATTGTGGTACAGAAGGATATGGGAACGGGCATTGCCCTGACGGCCCTCATCTTTACGATGCTGTTCATTGCTGGACTCAGCAAGAAGATACTAGCAATTATCGGAGGCCTAATATTGGTTGGTGGGCTTATTCTGATCTTTAGCTCACCCCACCGTGTTGAGCGTGTCTTTACCTTTTTGCAAGGGGATAACACCTCAACGGAAGACCCTGAGGCATATCACATTGAACATGCCAAGATCGCAATTGGTACCGGGGGGCTGTTCGGGGTAGGTATTGGTAATAGTGTCCAAGCAACAGGGTATGTTCCTGAAGCGATTAATGACTCAATCTTTGCAATTCTGGGTGAAACGTTTGGTTTTATTGGGTTAATGGCGCTTCTGGCGGTATTTGTGGCGCTTCTTATGCGTCTTTTAAAGGTAATGGACCATTTGGTTGATATTCGCCTCAAATTGCTTGTGGCTGGCGTCTTTGGTTGGTTCGGTGCGCATGTTATCCTTAATATAGCGGCGATGATTGGGATTTTCCCTCTGACAGGAATTACCCTTCCATTACTCAGCTTTGGAGGTACCAGTATG
Organism: Candidatus Microsaccharimonas sp.; assembly: GCA_049296095.1. GTDB lineage: Bacteria > Patescibacteriota > Saccharimonadia > Saccharimonadales > Saccharimonadaceae > Microsaccharimonas. The sequence goes on along the minus strand of JBAQRV010000001.1, from coordinate 310,923 downwards.
GTCTTTATCACGGCGGCGCTTGGGTTGGTATTCCAACTTTCACGTTATACAGTTCATTCATCAAGAATAAAGGAGAACGCTAATGAGAATTCTGGCAGTGGGCGGCGGGTCGGGCGGACACGTTACGCCAGTCGTAGCGGTTCTTAAAGAGTTACGGGCTCAGCATCCTCGGATTGATGTTCGTTTTTGGTGCGATCGCAATTTTGCGCCTCAAGCTCGTTCAACAGTTGAGGTATTTGATGCAACGATACCTGTACATACGATTGTGGCTGGAAAGCTGCGGCGCTACCATCATCTGACGATCTGGCAGCATATTACCTGGCCAACATTGATGTTGCAAAACACTCGTGACATGTTCTTGATCGGTATCGGGTTTTTACAGAGCTTGGTGAAATTAACTATCTGGCGTCCAGATGTCGTCTTCACTAAAGGCGGCTATGTTTGCTTGCCAGTTGGACTGGCGGCGCACGTATTGAAAATCCCATTGGTGATTCACGATTCTGATGCTCACCCGGGGCTCACCAATCGTATTTTATCTCGATGGGCTCGATTTATTGGGACTGGTGCACCTCTCGAGTACTATCCGTATCCAGCGACCAAGGCACGATACGTTGGTATTCCTATTAGCGATGCCTTCCGTCCGTATAGTGTTCGTGAGCAACGAGCCGCCAAGGTAGAGTGGGGGATTGACCCCTTGCGACCTCTGATTGTTGTGACGGGTGGGGGACTTGGAGCAAAACGTATCAATGACACTGTCGCAGAAGTGTTGCGTCCATTACAACGACTTGGTTCGGTGGTCTTGATTGCCGGGGCAGGGCAGTACGACGAACTGCGTGCTCTGATGCCTAGCGATAGCGAGCATTTTCAGCTGTATCCATTTGTCACCAATATGCACAGTCTACTAGGGGCAGCTGATGTTGTCGTGACGAGGGCTGGCGCGACCACGATTCTCGAGCTTGCAGCACTGGCTAAGCCAACAATCCTGATTCCTAATGCCAAACTAACCGGTGGACATCAGGTAAAGAATGCTGTTGTCTATGAACAGGCAGAGGCAGTTCGAGTGCTGAATGAGGAATCAATGATCGACATGCCACGATTGCTCGTCGATGAGGTAAAGGCCGTGCTAGATGATCCAAAAGAGGCTGCTGCAATGGCTAAGCGCTTCGCGCGTTTTAGTAAGCCAAATGCTGCTCGTGACATGGCCAAGCTCATCATGGAGGCACGTCGGTGAAGTTATTCGGTTCGCGCAAACCGACCGTTCCTGCTCGGCGACTGGCTGACCGTCAGCCACGCCCTGAGGAGTATGTTCCGCAGCAATTTCGTCGTAATCAGACGATGAGTGGTGTTCGCCGTGAAACTTTGGCAGAGGCCGCCTCGCCGCGTTCCAAAGTTCATCATTTAACTCGTCAGCGACGCAAGGTTGGTGGGATTTTGTTGATTGTCCTGATTGCTATTGGCGTGCTCGCACTGCTTTTAACACAAATGACGGCCAAAGTACTTATTACCAGCTCAACAACGAGCCTTAATAGTTCAATTGATGGTGAAAAGTATGAAAAAATTATTAATGACTATCTTGGCATTCATCCAGCTGCACGCCTGCGATTCTTGCTTAACGAACAAGAGCTGAGCGACTATGTGTCAGCTATCGCTCCTGAGGTTGCTCGGGTTCAACAAACTGGTGCCCACAACATTGTTGAGACGCGTTTCGCAATGACTTTTCGCCAGCCTTTGGCCGGGTGGCAAATCAATAGCCGCCAGTACTACGTTGATGACCAAGGAGTCGTCTTTGAGAAGAATTATTTTCAACCCCCAAACGTTCAGATTATTGATGAGAGCGGCATTAGCCCAGAGCAGGGAAGTACGGTGGCTAGCGCGCGTTTTTTGAGTTTTGTAGGTAGGGTAGTGGGGCTGTCTAAAGACAGCGGCTACGAAGTAGTGGAGGCGATCTTGCCGAGCGGGACGACGCGTCTGCTCGAGATCCGACTGAAGGATGTAGGATCGTTGATAAAATTATCAATCGACAGGGGAGCAGGGGAGCAGGTCGAGGATATGACCAGAGCCTTACGGTATCTGCAAAGCCGTGGCGAGTCGCCAAGCTATATTGATGTTCGCATTGGTGGTCGCGCCGTCTACCAATAGATAAGGAAAAGCACAGTACTCTCTCCTCTCTTTTTCTTACAAACAATGTTCTATTTTTGTTCTATACAATTATGTACCAAAAAAAACTATATAAAAATATACAAATACATATACGTCAAACAATGGGGTAGGAGAGGAGAATAGGGGGAAGAAAATCTTTTCACGGAAAAAGCAAATATGACTGGTCGGGTGTGGATAACTAGGCGCATAACAAATGCGACATTAAATACAACAACGTGGTTAATGTATATAAAGGGCTTAGCAATGAGAGTGCCAAGCAACATATAAAAGTATGACTCGTATGTACATAAAAGTATGAATAACCAGTACTATGTCGAAACCACTCCTCTACTAGGGGTATAGTGAAGGTATACATACTCATCTATTGTGTATATGGAATGTGTCGTAAAAGAAATATTGGGCGACGTTAAGTCTATGTTCTGTTTGTGATCACTCATGCTCTTTCTCCGCGCTGGTTTGTCCTGCTATTTTGTGTTTTGTTTGTATGCACTTACCTGCCTGGGTCTATCATGGTCTTTTTGGTACGGTGCGTGACTTGTGTGTTTAATGTTTATATAAACCTATATGTCTAATGTTCTAAATTTGTTCGTGTTCAATTTTCAAAATAACTAGTCGTTTATCAGGTTAACTAATGACTGCGCTGGCATGATTGTTAGGTCCTGTATGCTGTGGTTTGACTCTTTTAGTACACGGTCGACTAACCACGTTCCTGTTTTGTATATAATCCATTTGCGTCCATCGGGATGATCATACAAATAGTCGGTGTGACGAACGCCTTCTTCGAGTGCAAGAACTTCTTTCAGCCATGTTTGCATGGTTTTGTCATCCTCGTATTGCCCCCATAGTGGATTTGATTTTGTATATAATCGTTCAAAATTTGTAGCGAGACCCTCGGCCACTAGTGCCTCAATAGGTTGCCGGGTATAAGGAATATGTATAGCACGAGCTGCATGATTGAGTTCATGAAAGACCGTTGAGCGTAGATGGTTTTTGAGTGACTCTGTTCCATACGGTACATCGGGATCAAAATAAATAGCTACACGCTCATCACTCCATGTATATCCACCTTCACCTGTTTCGGGGATTGTTTCATCTGCATCAGGGATAACACTAATATTTAGGTAAGGGGAAAGAGCTGGAAGATGTGAAGCTGCTTCATTAGTTGCGGTGTCGATCACTTGCCTGACAGCTTCCTTATCAAGCCCCTTCTCCGCAGCAGTATCCCAATATTTTGATTCAAAATAATTAATATTCATATTACTCACCTTGCAACGCTGCTGGCTTTCGCTTCCGCGTCCGCTTGCGCTTCTTCTTTACTGGTGCGTCGGGATCTACACTCCCCTGCTCTGCTGAGCCGAATGGTGCTGGAATCACCTGCTCTACTGCTTTCGCCCCTGCTTCGATTGGCCACTGTTTGGCTTGCGCTTGGGACTGTGGTTGCTGCTGAGCTTTTGGCTGGAGATTTTGCGGAACCTTGATTGCTTCACTGATTTCTTGTTCTATTTCTGATCTATTTCGGCTGTAGAGACGGCGGGTGTTCTCGATGATGAGGGCGGTGTTATCGATCTGTTCTGGAGGGAGCTCGAGCGTGCGAGCACTGAAGGCTGGGGCCTTCTCACCGTTGATGACCATGTTGATCACGAAGTTTCGGTTGTGCATCTGCAGGAGGTCGTTTGGTTCGAATTGCGGCTCGAATTGCTTTGATAGGATCGGTGCGTCGTCGGCAGAGACACGGAATGAAATCATAGTACCGACGTTACCAAAAACAGCGTCACGAACAGTATCGGTCATCTGTGAGATGTACTGGTTAGCCACGGTCAGGTTGAGACCGTATTTACGAGCCTCGGACAGGATGGTTGCAAATGAATCTGTCGCGAAGTTCTGGAATTCGTCGACGTAGAGGTAGAACGGACGACGATCGGCAATGTTTGGAATGTCTGAGCGGCTCATAGCGGCCAGTTGGATCTTGGTGACCATGAAAGCACCAAGGATGGCAGCATTGTCTTCACCGATCAGACCTTTAGAGAGGTTGACGATGAGGATACGACCCTCGTCCATGATCTGGCGGATATTGAAGGTTGATTTTGGTTGGCCAATGATGTTACGGATAACTGGGTTGGCGGTAAAGGCACCGACCTTGTTGAGGACTGGGGCGATAGCTTCAGATTGGAACTTCTCGTTCCAGCTGGCAAACTCGACGTTCCAGAACTGCAGCACGACGGTATCGGTACAGTAATCAAGTGTTTCTTTGCGGAATTTTTTGTCGGTCAGCATGCGGGTAATGTCGAGCATGGTGGTGCTTGGACGGTCAAGCAGGGCTAGAATGGTGTATCGGAGGATGTATTCGAGACGTGGCCCCCAGCTTTCGCCGAACATACGCTTTAGCACGCCAATAACCTCGGAGCTGACGTTGGTTTTTTGGCTTGGATCGAACACCTCAAGTGGGTTGAAGCCCAGTGGATAGGCGGTGTCGGCTGGGTTGAAGTAGACGACCTCTTGCATACGACTACCAGGGATGTAGCGCATGTTATCAACAGCAAAGTCCCCATGCGGGTCAATAATGGCATAGCCTTGGCCGTGGAAGATGTCGCTGAGCGCAAAGAGCTCCAGGGTACCTGATTTACCAGCACCGGTCTGTCCAATGATGTAGACGTGACGAGAGCGGTCAGAGCGGAGCATGCCGAATTGGTGGTTGATACCACGGAAGTTCGTTAGGCCGAAAGCACTAATGTTCTCGTCGATAGCCTGGTTGCCAGTAATGATCGGTAGTTTGGCTGGTGGTTCGGCTGTTTTTGAGCTCGCCCAAACGATATTCGGCGTTTCGACGTTGGTGTGCGGCAAGTGGAAGACTGAGGCCAGCTCCTCGATATTTAAAATGAAAGCACCGCGCCCAAAAGTGCGCTGGCGGTATTTGGCCAGATCTTCTTTTTTGAAAGAAGCGCTGGCGACTTTAAAGCCATTTAAGTTTGTGCTGTTATATTGCTTGAAGGTACCAACAATTGCCTGCATGCGCTGGCGGGCGCTGGTACTACTCTCCCCTAGATAGGCCAGGCGGATTTTTACTTGGTAGCCAAGCTTGGTAGCCTTCTTTTCAGCTTCAGCGATACGAGTTTTGTCGCGATCGGACAGTTCCTTAGGCTTCGCAGCCTCTTTGGCTGACTCTTCAGGTGGTTTCCAGAGAGCTTCGAGAATGCCACCGAGAAAACCAAAACCACCCTTGGCGGCGCTTGATTTGCCGCCTTTGACGCCTGAGATCCAGCGTTCTGAGTTTTTGTGCCAATCGTCAGCGATAGGTTTAACGAGTATCTGCACCCAGACCTCTTCACCACTAGTTTCGAGTTTGGCCAACGTCCCGGTAATACCGGCCAGCGGGTCAACTTCGAAGTTTTGGAAAGTCTTGATCGGCAGGACTTCATTGTCGGTCATGACGATTTCAGAGGTGTAAACGACGCTATGGTCGCGTTCGTGAGCGACGTAGTCCTCTTCGGCTTCGTAGATTTGGACAGTTGGATATTGGGAATAGATTTGGCTCTCGACGAAGCTGCGGAGAGTCTTTGGTACCCAGGCGTAGAAGCGGATTTGGCCATTAACTGAGGCGATTTCGAAGCTGAGATGTTCTTGAATGCCAGCATTGGCCTTTAGCTCATGACGATCGCGGAGGATACCGTGGAGGCTGGCAAAGAGCTGTTCGGCGGCCAGTTCTTGCTTGTCGTTGGTCTTTGGGATCTCGAGGATGAGGAGATTGCTTTCAACGTCAGTGACGGCTTCTACCTTGCGGTAATTGCGCCAAGTGAGAAATCCGAGCAACAAAACAACAGGCAGCCAAACATACCATTGTAATAAGAAGTTAATAACGTCGCCTATGATACTCATGATGTCTATGTATATTCTCTCATTTCAGAGGTAGATTAGCAATCTTCGTCTCAGGCCTTATCATTAAAATATAAATCAGTGTATGGGATATCTGGCTCAAGGTCTGGTTCGATGTCGACAAGGTATATCGCATCTTCACTACCTGAATATCGTGGTGCGCCGAACTTGTACTGGCGTGGATGGTCGATGTCACCTAGTGGGTTTCCTCGAACACCGTTAAAGTAACTATCGACCCCTGTGAGGTAGTTGAATGCAAGTTCATAGTCTTCGGGTGAAAGATTTGGTATTCGCGCAAGATCCTCAAAACTTCTGACGTCAGGTAATGGCCTATTGTTGCCATCAATAATCGCGACACGTGCAAGTGTGCGCGTAAGGCCTCGTCTATCCTTAAAGACGTGCCATTCAGTTGGAGCAACTCGAAAGCCAGCCAACTCTTCTAGTTGTCTAAACTGGTCATCAACCAGTGTGAGGTCACTTTGAACATCGTCTGGGTCCATTTCTAACCCAATAACGCCTCGACGGGTCGCAACAAGCACCTCGCGAACGAGGTGTGTAAGTGCAGGATTCTTCACCTGAGCATCAAGTGAAGAGCTACTATCGATACGTTCGAGGTCATTACGGTGAACGCTTATCGTAGAATCGCTGTCATTTTCTTCAGAACGCCATGCAATTGGCTGGGGGTCCCAAGGCGTATTGATCTCACGGTAGTCTGGGTAGGTTTCAGTGAGTATGGGCATATTGGCTCCTGGTGAGATTAGACTTGTTCGAGCGTGTACGTCGCTTTGGCAACGCGCTTGAACTGAGGCTTGCTCTGGAGGTTGAGCAAGATGGTCGTTTCCTTTACCTGGCGGCTCTTGAGAACACGTTTGACGATTTCGTCGCGGTGCAGCGGTTCTTTAGCGTCTTTTAAGACTTTTGCGATAATATCAGAGACGGTTCCCTTGCTGTAACCCCAGTTGTCGAGGGCGTAGATACCGCGGCCAATGAGGACGAAGCGCTTGTCTTTAATAAGTTCGTTGTGAATCGCCTGGGTAGTGACGTCTTTACGCTTGAATGAGCTGTCTTTGATAGCTTTAGCGATATCTGAGAAGTGTAATGGTTTCTTGTTCTCGGCGAGGATAACGTAGATCTTGTCGCGGATGTTCTTTGGGTTGACGGTTGGCCATTTAGTGAGCCCCCATGAATCTTTCAGGTGAGCAAGTTGTTTGCTGAGGCTAGCAAGCGCACTGACGTGACTTGGGTGCTCGTAGCTGAGCTTGTCATGGAGTTGGTCGAGAGTCATTGGTTCGCCGTTCTCTTTGATCGTTTTGACGATCTCGTCGATACGAGCGCGGATCTTCTTTTCATCACCATATTCAGCAATACCAACACCGAGGTAATAGTTGTCATTTTCGTCGATAACTGTCAGACCAGGAGCGAGAGCGGCAATGAAAGCAACGTGGGCACGCTCTTGGGCGTTGGTTGGCTTGCCATAAAGGATGTCAGCCAAATCTTGGATACGAGCGACGCGTCCCATCTCGCTCAGGGTGCGGACAAAGACTTTTTCAAGGTTAGAGACAACTTCAGTCTTGCCATCTTCGGCAGCTATTTTCAGGCGGATTAGGATCGCCTTTTCGAGCTGACGAACACGTTCGCGAGTGATGCCAAGAAGCTCACCGATTTGTTCAAGGGTTTCACGGCGGTCATAGAGACCGAATCGACGCGTAATAATCTCGCGTTCGCGTTCTTGGTCGATGAGAGACAGGATGTCTGTGACACCTGCTTTAAGATCGATTGGCTGCTTTGTTTCGCTTGAGTCGCTCATTATTCTCTGTCTTTCTTTCCCGGCCACCTCAGGAGTTACTTGCTATACAAATATGCTTATCATTATACAAGATTCTGTTACTAATGTCAAACATTTTATATTGTTAATTCATTATAGCATAAAGTAGACATCCGCTATAGATAGTGTTGTGGGGCTTTAGTTATCCACAGGATGTGGTGTGCGACCCCTGTAAATGGAAAACCCGCGTGCTGATCCGGCTTGTGGCCGGGGCGACGCGGGTTCATCCCATATTGGAGTGCTACTGCTTGGTGACCACGAAGTCAGGGATGGCTTCAGGCTTGTTGAGCTTGATGAGGTTAGCGATGACTCGCTCCCTACTCTTGCTCTCCAGCGCCTGCAAACGTTCCGATCGTCCTTCGATCGCCTCGTTCAGAGCCAAGTCTTCGCGGAGGTGTTCAATGATCTCGAGCACAGGGATGTTGTTCCCTGTCCAGCGTCGTGCCCTGTGAGGACCGACGAACTCCAGATGGATACCGAGTTCGACGTTAATACGTAGTTCGGGGAACATGGCGCGCAAACAGTCGTTGAGCGTATCTTGCAGGGCAAGGCGTTCATCCATGGTTAGGCGGACTCGGACATCAACCTGCATGTAGACGTCGATGGTCTGCGAGCGCGACTTCGCCTTGCGGGAAACATAGGCGATCTCGTTAGCGCGGAATCTTCGCTTTCCGTCCCTTAGGACTAGGGATAGAATCTCGCTACTGTACTGCTTGAAGGTGGCGATACTATCGTTGAACGCTGGCCCAAAATGGGCTGTCACAACAATCACTAGTGCACTCCTTAAATTATGAGGGAACGACGATTTCTCGTAGTAACTCTGTGGTGAGTTCCCTATATTATAGCACTAACACATGAAAATGTCAATTACTCTCGAGATGGAGAATGCGATTCTCATGGTTCGTAAGAGTTAATGATTGACCGCCGATTATCGCATCCTGTTCATTGAAGCGATGGCCAATGGCATTAAGGATCTCGTTGAGAATCATGTCTAGTTTTTCATCATTTTCTTCAAATCGACGATTCATTTCGGTGAGCAGTCTATTGCTTTGCTCACTCAAGGACTCCCTTAACGTTGAGGTGAAGAATTGTTTGAGTTCGGTGAATTGCTTCTCGTCCATATACCTAGTTAAACATTAAATGATTAACTAATTATGAAACTTTACGCTTTTTTTCGGCGTGTGAATGAGCGTTTCTTGGTAGCGGGAGCTTCAGCTAAGAGTTTTTTCGCTTCGTCATGGGTAATTTCTTCTGGCTTTTGGTCCTTTGGGATCTTGGCATTCTTTTTGCCGTCAGTGATGTATGGGCCGTAGCGGCCATTAAGGACTTTGATGCCGTCGCCGAAATCAGAGATGTTCTTCTCTGCTTCAGATTTTAATTTTGCAGCATAGAGATCGAGAGCTTCCTTCTCGGTGATGGTGTGTGGATCGAGCGGTTTAATACTAACAAAGAGTTTATCGACCTGGATATACGGTCCAAAACGACCAATATTGGCTTTGATTTCTTTGCCGTCCTCGGTAGTACCAACCACGCGAGGAAGCTCGAAGGCTTTCAGGGCTTGTTCAAGAGTAACCGTTTCAATACGTGCACCGGCTGGCATTGGGGCGAATTGCAGTTTCTCTTCCTTATTTTCAGGATCACCCAATTGCAACATTGGTCCAAAACGGCCGAAGCGAGCTGAGATTGGCTTGCCAGATTTAGGATCAATACCAATTTCGGTTGATTTAGCGACGGTTGAGCGGTCGATACCACCCGATCCTTCGACGAGTTTGTGAAATGGTTCGTAGAATTTTTCGAGCATGACGTTGCGAGCCAGGGCGCCAGTGGCGATTTTGTCAAAGTCCTCTTCGACTGAGGCGGTAAAGCCATAATCAACAACTGGTTCAAAGTGGTCAGTTAAGAAATCGCTAATCATGTGGCCAATAGCGGTTGGGACGAGTTTGCCTTTGTCTGAGCCGGTTTTTTCTTGGACAATTTCTCTTGCTACCTCTTGGTGAGGGTGGATAGTTAAGGTAATAACGTCACGCTCCTTACCTTCACCGTCACCCTTGACTGCATAGTCGCGCGCTTGAATCGTGCCAATAATAGTCGCATAGGTTGAAGGACGGCCAATACCGAGCTCTTCGAGTTTCTTGACCAGGCTACCTTCAGTGTAGCGGGCTGGCGGACGGGCAAAGGTTTGGCGGGCGCTGGCCTCGCGGAGGGCCAATTCGTCGTTTGCTTTCATAGCTGGGAGGATTTCTGGATCCTTCTTGCTGGCGCCGTAGACTTTGAGGAATCCAGGGAAGATAATTACTTCTCCTTTGGCCTCGAATGTTTCTTTCGCAGTGCTGATATCGATTGTCACAGTGGTGCGTTCGAGTTTTGCTGGTGCCATTTGGCTGGCGAGAGCTCGAGTACGAATCAGGTTATAGATCTTTTGGTCATATTCACTACCACTTCCCTTTTCGAGAGACATGTCGGTTGGGCGAATCGCTTCGTGGGCTTCCTGTGCGCTGGATGATTTCGTTTTGAATTGTCGAACTTGAGAATATTCTGGTCCAAACTTGCTGGTAATAAAGTCTTTAGCCGCAGCGATTGCCTGCCCGCTCAAGTTGACCGAGTCGGTACGCATATAGGTGATCTTACCTTCTTGATAGAGCTTCTGGGCGCTGGACATGGTTGCACGAGCCCCAAAGCCTAACTTTGAGTTAGCTTCCTGCTGGAGGGTGCTGGTGGTGAATGGTGCGCCTGGATTGCGAGTGGCTGGGCTGGTGGTGACGTCGCTGACCCTGAAGGTCGCGTCTTTTAATGAGTCAAGGAACTTAGTCGCTTCCTCTTCGGTATCAAATTTCTTTGGAAGTTCAGCTTTGACGGCCTGGCCGTCGTGTTCGAATTCGGCGGTAATCTTAAACTGGAATGAGCCTTCAAAGGCGTCGATTTCACGTTCACGTTCGACGAGAAGGCGGACGGCTGGCGATTGGACACGTCCGGCAGATTTACCACCAGGTACCTTTTGCCAGACCACTGGCGAGAGTTCAAAACCAACCAGGCGGTCAAGGATTTGACGGGCTTGTTGGGCTTGGACTAATTGCATATCGACAGTGCGGGGGTTCTTGACGGCTTCTTCGATGGCAGATTTGGTGATCTCGTGGAAAACAATACGCTTGGTGGTCTTAGGATCAAGACCGAGGACCTCGCAAAGATGCCAGGCAATCGCCTCCCCTTCTCGGTCTTCATCAGTTGCCAGCCAGACTTGCTCGGCGACTTTGACAGCCTTTTTCAGTTCAGTAATGGTCTTTTTCTTATCAGGATCAACTTCGTAGGTGGTTTCAAAGCCATTTTTGACGTCGATTGGTGGTGTGCCAGTCTTTGTCTTTTTGGCGATTGAACGAATATGTCCGACACTTGAAAGCACAGTAAAATCACTACCGAGGTATTTCTCGATGGTTTTGGCTTTTGCCGGGGACTCGACGATTACTAAGTTTTTTGCCATATATATTGCTTATGTTCGCTAAACCAGCTAAACACAACGGCTGACTTTACACAACTTGATGAGGAATGTAAAGAAAGTCGATACAAAAAGTATAGACAAGAGATCTTAAATTCTTCTTCATTCCATAAGCATCCACTGATTGCTACCAGACGATCTGATAACCTTGTTTATCTCAAGCATAGTTAAAGTGCTGGCGAACTCGCTGGTACTTAATCTGGACTGTTGCTGGAGTTCGTCATTGCTGCGCGTCCCTTGCTGTAAGAGCTTGATGATCTTTGTTTCCGCAGGGTTCGACCCTAATGGGAATGAAGTTTGAGGTTGTAATAAATGAGGCGCAATAACCTCGAGGATGTCATCAGCACCGAGGACTGGGTGCGCCCCCTGCTGAATCAGGCGATTTGGCCCGATAGACAATAGGCTCGTAATATTACCTGGAACTGCAAACACTTCCTTATTCTGATCGAGCGCGTGATTGGTGGTTGAAAGTGTGCCGCTCCTCTCACCTGCCTCCGTAATCACAATCGCATCTGCTAGGCCGCTAATAATGCGGTTGCGGGCGAGGAATTGATACTTTTGAGGCTTTCCTGACTCGTATTCGCTGAGAAGGGCACCTCCCTTCTCTACAATCTCCTCAGCGAGCTTTTGATGCGCGGCTGGGTAAATGCTCTCGAGTCCACCGGGCAGTATAGCAATAGTCGTTCCGCCTGCTTCGAGCGCTCCTCGGTGAGCAATTGCGTCCACCCCAAATGCCAGGCCGCTCACGATGACCACTCCTCTTTTAGCCAAGCTATAAGCTAAATCAAAGGTCACCTCTTTACCATAAGAGGTAGGCTTCCTAGATCCAACTATGGCGACCACAGTTTTACGCGTCGTCGGCAGGGAGCCTTTAAGATATAATGCTTTCGGCGGTTTTGCAAGCTGTAACAGTGGCCGAAGAAAGCTGTGACCCTTTGGATTGAGATGCTTGATTTCCACCTAAAATATGTCCATCCTGAATTAAGTATTGACATAATGTCAAAGACCTGCTAAAATGCGTGATGATTGGTTGCATCTGCGAGATCAACCAAGCACCTTATACCCCCTATTCTAACTTTAATGTTAGGTTGCACACACGGTGTCGTCAAGGTAACTACCCTCCATCTTGTCGGCCGTTTTCGGACGAAAGCTTTGTGTGTATACTAATCCCTTTAACACTGCCTCTTTCAGAGGTGGCAACCCGTTTTACGGTGTACTCGTTATAGTGACTATACAGTAGTGACCTCCCCTCGGGGAGATCAGGCGCGCACCATATATACTATTGGACCGCGTACGCTTCATTGAGGACATCCGGGTGGGTTAAAGGGTAAAATGGTGTCAGGTGATGCCCACCCTTACCTGGCACCTTTTTATGTTAGAACAGACTGATTAACTCCTTCTTAACCGAGGGGGTTTTTCTTTATACCTTATGACTGGTGTGTTCGACGTTTGAGGCGATGAAATCTTCGATAATCTCGATAAGTTTTGGCATGGCATCTTTTTCGAGCCGCTTGGTCTCGTGGGCCGAGAATTTACCGAGGACGAAACTGACATCGTCCATTTGGTCGCGTTGCTCGCTCCAGATACCGATACGAACACGTGAATAATGCTCGCCAATGAAGGTATTGAGGCTTTTTATACCATTATTGCCAGCATCACTTCCCCTTTCGCGGAGGCGGATAGTGCCAAATGGCAAGGAAAGGTCGTCGTGGATAACCAAAAGATCAGTTGCAGGGTTTAACTTATAAAAATCGATAAGCTTGCGGGCGACTGGGCCGGTGTCATTATAAAATGATGCGGGTTTGACGAGGAGGACCTTTTCGCCGTTGATGTTGAGTTCGGCCACACGGGCGTTGAACTTATCATTGTCCTTCCAGAGGGCACTATGCCTGTCTGCGAAGGCATCGAGCACTAAGAAGCCCGTATTATGGCGGGTTTTGGCGTATTTACGGTCTGGGTTGCCTTGGGCGAAGATAAGTTTCATCTTGTCACCATTGTACCGCATTCGTCGTTGATTGATAAATAAGGCCAAGTGTGATATAATATGTACATTCACCTCGCTGTACCATCGAAGGAGGAAACGAGATGTGGATTATTGGATTACTCGGAGTGATTATGGCACTCGGGGCGACGATTGCCGCTCTGTGTCAGAATTGGGTTGCTCGGCGTCGAGGGGACTATACCCGCGACGACCTGGCCTTTCGGACTGCAGTGGCGATCGGTATTTTCGGTCCGGTCGTCGCAGTGCTGAATCTGGCTAGTATGACTATGTCGGATCAGCTGGTCTTCGTACTCGGCGCTGTCCTGTCGGCAGTCCTGGTTCTCACTCTCTGGCGTCTGTTTGTCGGGGAACTCAAGAGGAGTCGGCAGATCGACCATCATCCAAATCCGAGCGGAAGCTAAGGGACGGCCCTTTGGGCCTCCCCGAGCTTCCGCTCGGCCCCTCACTTTTAATGCTTATTCCTCGTTCAGCTTTTGCAGAGCGAGTTTTTCTTTTTCCAATTTTTCCAAGCGAGATTTTTTGGTAATTGGTTCCTTGCCTTGAGCAATACGTTCTTTGTTGGCCTTGATCTGCTTTTCGTCGCGGAAGCTAAACTTAATTGGTGTGCCGATGAAATCAAATTCCTCGCGCATACCGCGCTCTAGGTAGCGTTTGTAGCTCCAGTGGAGGTGGGTCAGGTTGCTGCCATAGATCACGAACCATGGTGGTGAAAAGTCGGTCTGAACCATATAACGAAGACGCGGGAAGGTATTCTTTAGTCCTGCTGGCGGGTGTTTTTGGACCAGTTTTTGCAGAAGATCGTTAAGCTTGCGAGTCTTGAGTTCTTGGCGACGTCGTTCTTGGATTTCCAGGGCGAGGTCGAATAATTTTGTGACGTTTTGACCGGTGACGCTACTGGTAAAAATAAGTGGTGCCCATGGCACAAAATCGAAAGTTCGAGAGATCTTTGGCGCAATCGCGTCGCGGGTAAATTCATCTTTTTCTTCGACGATGTCCCATTTGCTGACGACAATGACCAGGCCTTTGCCTGCTTCATCGATAATACCGGCCAAACGTTGGTCCAGCTGGGTATTGATCTCATTGACGTCCATCAAAAGGAAACAAATATCGCTTTCTTCGATCGCTTGGAGTGAACGCAGGACTGAGAATTTCTCGATGCCGACCTCTTGTTTGCCAGGTTTTCGCATCCCGGCGGTGTCGAGGATTTCGATGGCTTGAGTTTTGTATTTAATCGACACGCGGTTGACGTCGCGGGTGGTACCGGCGATATTGGCGACAATCGCCTGCTGTTTACCAGCCATGGTATTAAATAAGAAGCTCTTGCCAACATTCGGTCGGCCGATGAGTGAAACACGCAGAATATCGTCTTCTGGGCGCTCAGATTTGGCTGGAATTAGCTCTGTGACCTTGTCGAGGGTCTCTCGGATGCCAGTATTGTGTTCGGCACTGGTGCGGATGATTTCTTTGATACCGAGGCGTTTAAACTCATCGGTTTCGATGCTACCAGCCAGGTCTACCTTGTTGATGAGGAGGATAACGGGCTTTTTGCTCTTCAGGGCTTTCTTGGCAACTAGGCGGTCCTGATCACTGACATATTGGGTGCCATCAACGACGACGAGGATAACATCAGCAGTATCGGCCGCCTCTGTAATTTGCTCTTGAATCGAGGCTTCAAAGTCGTCGTTAGGGTCCTTTAGACCAGCGGTATCAACCAGCCAGAATTGGTGATCCTCGTAGAGCATTTTCCCGAGGACGTTGTCCCTCGTAGTACCTGCCTCGCGGGCGACAATCGCCTGGCGAGATTTTAAGAAACGATTAAAAAGCGAACTCTTACCGACGTTCGCTTGGCCAATGATCGCAACTGTTGGGAGCTTTGATGCCATAACTGGAGGTAATTATAACAGAGGTAGGAAGATTTTGCGAGCATGAGCGGGATGCGGAATTTATTTGCTAACGGCAACGAACTCGCCTGGCTTCATATCGCCGATCGTGTAATTGCCAAAATCAGTTCGGTGGAGGCGTGTCACCTCATAGCCCAGGGCTGCGAAGGTTCGGCGAATCTGTCGGTTGCGTCCCTCGTGCATAATGACGATCCAGTGCTCTCGACTGTCATCGGTTCGCTCCAAGGTCAGTTTGCTCTCACCGTCCTCGAGTTGAATGCCGTGATCATTGATCATTTGCTGGTGAAGCGGTTCAAGGGCGTGGTCCAGTGAGACTTCGTATTTCTTGACCTTATAAAACTTCGGGTGCGTCATTTGAAAGGCAAAGTCACCATCGTTGGTCAGTAAAATAAGCCCGCTACTGTCCTTGTCGAGACGGCCAACAGGTTTTAAGTGGTGATACTTCTCTGGCAACAGCGAATAAATTGTTGGAATGTCGCCTTGTTGTTTGCGTGAGGAGACATAACCAATCGGTTTATTGAGGGCGAAGTATTCGTAAGTCGCTTCAGTACCCAATGGTTTTCCTTTTACAGTGACTACCTCCCCTTCCTCAAATCGTCCACCGAGAATCGCCAGTTCACCATTCACGCGGACATGACCATGCTCAATAAGACTGTCGGCTTCGCGGCGTGACACTCCTAATTGGAAGGCAAGATATTTGTTGAGACGTTCACTCATTGGTATCAGTATAACAGGCTAGACGCTGGGAACTGGAGGAACTGGTGGCTGAGGTGGCAAAGGTGGTTGTGGTGCAGCGTTGAGCTCTTGGTTCATCTGCGCAGCGATATCAACGGTCGGTGCTCCACCTAGGGTCGGATCGATGGGATTAATGATCCTGTCACCGAGTGAGGCTGGACGCGGCGATGAGAACGGCGCGGTTGGCTCTGGGAGGATTTGCGTCGGCGTTGGTGCTGGTACGACAGGTGCCGCTGGTGGTGTGACTGGCGCAGGTGCAGGCGTTGGCGGAAGATTAATAACAGGAGGAGTTACAGGCTCTGCTGCTGGTGTCATAGGTACAGGCGCAGCGGCTGGAGGTGTCATCGGTGCGACGGGTGCGATTGGAACCACTGGCTCGGGAGCGGGAGTTGGGACTGGCATAGCAGAAACGGCTGGCGCTTCAGGGACTGGGGTTGGCGCGACTGGTCCAGTTGCTGGAGTAGTTGCGGCGGCCGGAGCTGGTGGGAAGGTTGTCGGAGCGGCTGCGGCGCCTGGAACACCATCACCGAGTACGTCGTGGACGGTGCGAACGACGTCTTCGATACCGACCTGGGATTTGACGAGGTAACGATCGGCACCAAGGGCTTCGCCACGGGCACGTTGGTCATCACTGGAAAGTGCGGTCATCATAATAACCTTAATGTCTTTGGTTTCGGTGGTACTACGGAGGATGTCGAGCATGTCAAAGCCACTAATCTTTGGCATCATGACATCGCTGACAATAAGGTTGGGACGCTCTTTGATCGCCATTGCGAGAGCCTCTTCCCCATCACCGGCTGATACGATTTCATAGCCCTCAGCCATTAAACGGACGCCGTAGATTTCGCGCAAGCTCTTGTCGTCTTCTACCAATAAAATTTTCGCCATAATTACCTTTATTCTATCCGATACTTGTTGAAATTACCATACTACTTATGCTTGGGGTGGTCCAGGAGGTGGTGATCCGTCACTGACGGGGATCTGTGTGACTGGGCGTTGCGGGACTGTTTGTGTGCCACGAGCCATCGCCTGGAGCTGACGGACATGCTCGGCAATTTGTTCACGGGTGAGGCTCTCGCCGCGCGGGACGGTCGTCGCTGGTTTGGTTTCGGATGAAGTCGGTATTGGGGTCGGCGCAGGCGTACTGGCTGGTGTGGCGGCCTGAGGAGCAGGAGTGAATACAGGCGCTGTAGCAGTTGGCTGTGTAGCAGCGGCTTGTTGTGCCTGGAGGGCTTGCTGTTCCTTTAGCCGCGTAGCGTCTTGGCTGTTGACTCGAGGTAGTTCAAAGAAGAAGGTGCTTCCTTTGGTGTAGACACTTTCTACCCAAAGTCGGCCACCCATAGCTTCGGCCAGACGACGACACAGGAAGAGGCCGAGGCCAGTGCCGCCAATTGCCTGACGGTCGATATTATCGACGCGGTAGAATTTTTGAAAGAGATGCGGGATATCCTCGGCTGGGATGCCGAGACCTGTATCCTTGACGCTGACAATGACTTTATCGTCCGTGCCATTGATGTCGACAATGACCTCGCCTTTTGGCGTGTATTTGATGCCGTTTTCAATTAAATTATCTAGGACTTCTCGGATATGGTCGTTATCCTGATTAACAAAATATACTGGGGCGATCTTTCTCACCCCATCATTTTCGGATGGTACATAGACAAGTTTGAGACCCTTTTCTTGAGCCTTTGGTGCTAACCCTTGAACAATCGTCTGAGTAAAGACGGTCATATCAACAACTTTCGGTATGCTCGTCATACGGCCATCCTCGGATTTAGAGACGTCGAGCAGGTCCTGGAAGAGGCGTCCAAGGTGCTGAGCGGCTTCGTGGGCTTTCATGATAAAGTCACGGGCCTTTTCATCAATTGTGGCGGTATTTGGGTTCAGTGCGAGTCCCAAGTACCCTTCGATAGAAGCAACCGGCGTCCGCATTTCGTGACTGGCGGTGCTGATGAATTCGGCTTGCTCGCGCTCTTCAGCTTTTTGCTTGGTGATATCACTAAATACCGTGATAACTCCGTTGCCAGACTCACCGATTGGCGACACGACGATCGAGGCGTTAATCTTTTTACCTGATTTTGTCAGGATAATAAGGTTGTTTGAGCGCATTTGTTGGTTGGTGTTCAGCACCTGGCGAATCGGGTCGTTTTCGGGTGTTATTTCATGATTATTCTGGTCGGTCATCTGTAAGACTGACTTGTAATTAAGCATCAAGGCGTCTTGCTTCCCCCATCCCAAGAGTTCCTGTCCAGCGGGGTTGATGAGTTGGATGACCCCTTGACTATCAATAGCTATCACGCCGTCACCAATGGCGTTAATGACAATTTCAGATTTATTCGCTACCTCGGATAGCTGGCTGGCGAGGTTTTTGACATTTTTGGTTGCTTCATCATTTTCACCTTGGTCGCGCCAGATAACGATACTGATAATGAGAGGAACGACTGAGGTAAAGGCGACTAATGCTACTGCGCCGATCGACAGCTCCCCATTGAGATAGATTGAGGCGATAAAAGCCGCACTTGCAACCAGTAAAGGGACTGCCCCCCAGACGGCAAAAATACCGCCAAAGAATGACACTAGCATCCAGAGGGCGATAAATGGTGACATCGTGCCGCCCGTTTGAATCACAAGTAGTGCGACGGTGGCGGCAAACAATAGGTATACCATCAGGGGTAGGACGTAATGTGGTTGTTTTGGACTAAAGATGTAAAGCGCCAAACTTGCCAGAGCGGTCACGCCAGCGCTCATCGCTACCCAAATGCTAATACCGAATAAGCCGGTCGCTGATACATTTGTGACGATCGGCACGACGTAGAGAGCGATAATAGCTAAGCATAGCAAAAAGACCACCTCATAAATTCGGCGGTGCCAAAATCGTGACAATGACAATGGTGTGATAACTGCCCCCTACCCTTTTCGCTTTTAGGCGTGAAAGTTCTTGTGGTTAGTATGACTCATAACGGGGGTTATGACAAGAGATTATTCGAGGAGGTGTTTGTGCTCTTTTGTGTAGGTAATGATACCCTGAGCAACGTTATAGCCGAATGAGGAACCCTTCGCGAGATAGTCGAGAAGCTGTGCTCTTTCGCGGTCGGTGATAGTTTTTCGATTTAGGAGTGTAATGATATCATCTGTAAAATTGATTAGGCCCTGAGATATTGATTGACCGAAGTCTTCATCAGCCGATCCGCTGAAGGATTCGATCAGACCGCGCAGACCATTATGAAATTCAAACCAGTGCTGTTCGCGTACCCTTGTGTTGGCAAGTATCTCCATTGCTTCGAGTGAAAATTCGGTCATATTTTCATCGTCAAAGTCGACTTTTTCACCAGGTAAGATGTCTTCAAGAATGGCAAAGATAGGAGCATCTGTCGGAAGTCCATGGGTGACTGCTCCAACGGCGAACAAGCGTTTTTTTGCTCGGTTAAAAAAATCCCCTTGCGCTATTGTTAAAGGCGTTTCCAGGCAGTCTTGATATATTCGAAGAATTTGTGAAGCTTCCTTGAGAAGGTGTTGCTCTTTAAAGGCGATAACATTATCTGTCGATGGTGTGTATCCCTTCCGCTCCAATACCTCTATGATGATCACATTAGCCTCATCTTCGAGGCGTTGGTTGTGGAGAGCCTGAGCTTTTTCAGGGTCTTCGTTCTCTTGTTGCATTTCTCGGGTGCTTTCCTCAAGAAAAGACGCTAATTCAGCGTCGCTAGGAAAGGAATCACGAGGCTCATTGAGGGTCATATAATTATATTATACCATTTTTGGGTCGAATGTACAATTAGGGGTCTTTTTTCCTGGCTGATGACAATGTACTCCTTTTGAACAGTGCAACCGCTTTGTCTTTAAGACATAGCGTCAAATGGCGACAAGCCACTTGCAAAAGCATAGGTATATGGTATCACGAAAAAGTGCAGGGCTTCGGTTTATAAAGTAATTGTGGGTGAAATTATGCGTTGAAACGTATCATTACCTACTTACTTAAGTATGGTCCGCCTAAAGCAGCCGAGTTCCAGGAAATTGACTGTCGCCAAGCACTCCTGTGCCAGCAACCTGGATGTCGATTTGTATACCATCTGGATCTACTGCGAAAAAATCTGTCTCTGAGTTGCCCGCTCCATTCAACATTCGAACATGCCCATCAAAAAGTGTCAATCGATGAATTGCCGCTTGGGCTAGCTTCCTATTGATTCGACTGGCCCAGCCAATATGGAACTCTTCTTGTGACGCCTCAAACAACGTATAATGTCGCCACCCTCCGAATATAGGGACATGGAACAAGAATAGGTTGTAAGGTGGAACCGTGTATTAAAAATGAGCAAATGACATTTCGCCAGTTGCTACGTCAGTTTCAGAATCCCTTGTAATCATGGATGCTTCCGAGAGATCAACGAACTCCGTAACCCAGGCGACATCAACAGGACTTGTCTCTCGTCCATTAATGACAAGCGGATCACCTTCACGAACGATAGCGTTCGCAATAGCAACTTCTCCAGGGTTGGGAAAGTGTCGACGTTCAGTCACCCACTGTTTGATAGATCGCAAGGCTATGCCTGTTTCTTCAATAAACCCGCCATTCATTCTTGCCCAAGGATCGAATTCAAGATGTACAGGTGTGATAATGCCATCCGCCGACTGGAGTTCTGTACCATCAAGAGGGCTGAGTGTGTACCGAAGCTTGCTAAGTGTTCTGAAGCTGACCGATTGAATAGTAGCCTTCCCCTCATTAGCTAAAATGGCTAAATCTACAGAACCCGCCTTGCCGTCCGTTCGCAGCCAACTCTGCTCAACTCCCATAAATACTCCTTTGTTATGATTCAGTATAACAAAATAAGCCCGAAGGCTTATTTAATAATATTGGTGATCCCACCGGGAATCGAACCCGGATTGCCAGGATGAGAACCTGGTGTCCTAACCGTTAGACGATGGGACCGCGAGAGTGAGAGAATAGAAAATTAACTTGTTCATTTTCTATTCCAAGCCGAGCGGTTACATATCGAAGATATGGGACCCTTGACTGCCCTACTCTATCAAATAACAGGGGTTATGTCCAGCGGCGAGGTGGTCTTATATAAAAAATAACACTGTGAAAATGGCGATGTATAGTATGAGGATACCAATTTTAATTCTAGGATTAAGTTTGGTTGTCCAGATATAGAGCAGGCTGCCGGTGAGAGCGATTGTGACGCCGACAACGAGTGCCAGGGTAGTAAAATAACCCAACAACCCACCAATGGGAAGTAGGTCAACGAAACGGAATAGTAGTGGTGTGATGCCGATCATACTGACGACGATGGTTGTCATAATGGGCCAAACCTTCAGTCCGTGGCTGTGATTGAAAATCTCCTTTACGCGGTGGAATAAGAAATAAGTAGAAAAGACAGTCGCGGTCGCGAACAGAAAGCTGGCGAATACGATCGACATTCCCCCGCCAATGTCACCCGGGCTAATATACACAATGCGGATAATAACCTGTTGAATTGTGAACAGGGCAAGGATATAGGGCCCGGCGATGAAAAGTCCGATTTTAAATGTCATGTTTCGAAGCGACCGCACTTGGTTATCGAGTGCCTTTTGGTGACGCTCGGCGATTTCGGCGGGTGTTGAAATCGGATTTGAATTGATCGGCCTTACCTTCGGATATAGCGTTGTAAGTTCTGAATGATCATCGAAGAGCGACTCGGCTATGAGCTTGCTGGGCGCTTTGATGGTTCGTCGCGCCACCTACTAGGCCTTTGTTTGATCAAGCTGTTGAATAACGGCCAGAAGCTTGCTGGGAGTAATTTCGGCTTTAATCAGGTAGCCATCGGCTCGCTTCTCCATCGCCAATCGAGATTCGTCGTCTTGTTCAAAATTAGTTAAGACAATCACTTTAGAATGAGGAATGAGGTCTTCGGCGCCGCCTCGCAGGGCCTCGAGGATTTCAGTCCCTCTTCTTTCTGGCAACATCACGTCCAGTAGGATGAGGTCGAATGGTTTGTTGCGCGCAGCAATCAGGCCGTCGTTGCCGTCCACCATCCAATCAACCGTGTATCCGGCCTTCTTGAGGCTACGGACGTACATCTCACCGATAAAGCGGTCGTCTTCGATCACGAGAATTGTTTTAATTGCCATAGTGTCTACCCTCGATACATTGAGTGGTTTTTAATCCAACCACTGTTTTGCTCGATAAATCCTTCGTTACTATTATTACCTGCTTTGAGCTTGTCTGCAACTGATTGGAAGGTCGGAAGTGAAACGATAAAGGTTGAGCCCTTGCCTTCTTCGCTCCTGACACTAATGGTACCGCCGTGTGATTCAACGATTGCCTTGGAAATATAGAGGCCGATACCCGTTCCGGCGACAGTTTCGCGGGAACGGTGTGAGCGGTAAAACTTTTGGAAGAGATTACTGACGACATTGCCTGGCATGCCGATACCGTGGTCTTCGACGGCTATTTCAACGAAATCACCTTTGACGGCCGCTGTAACATTAATGGCGCCACCCTCGTTACTGTACTTAATGGCATTGTCGATAAGGTTGCCAAAGACTTCACTCAGGCTGGCGGGGTCTGCGGCTATGGTTGGAAGCCCCTCGGGGATGGTGACGGATAGTAAGCGGTTTTGGGCGCTGGCGCGTAGTTGCATGTCGTCCCTAATAGTGTCGTAAACAGAAGCGACTGTCGTCTCTGCCAAGTGCATTTTGAGGTGACGACGATCATAGCGAGAGGTATTTAAGATATTGTTAATATAGCCAGATAGGCGGTTAGCCGAGACTGTCAGGCGGCGGAACAACTCGTGTTGATCGTCCTTGAGAACATCTTTTAATTCATCCTCTAGAACATCAAGATAGCCGCGAATAACGGTAATTGGCCCACGCAATTCATGAGCAGCAAAAGCGATGAAATCAAGCTCTTGTTCGCCGACATTATATAGCTGAGTTCGGTCAATAAGTGTCAGGACGACTTCGCTTTCAGCTCCCTTGTCGTATGATGCGATGACATCGAAAAAGCGACGATTCTCTTCGTCTGGTAGTTTATCTGGGACACGTGACCAAGTGTGCTCGGCGTGGACAGCGCTCTCCTCACATTCGGCTAACCAGGCTGCGAGCGTATCTTCGCCATTGAACAAGAGACTGAGTGACGCAACGCCGTTTTGATCAACCTGTATAGGTGCCGCTTTGTTTGAATAGGTAATGACGCGGTCCTTGTTCATCACAACAAAGCCACAAATCGTCTCGTTGAGGGCAGTCTCAATGAGATGAGACGGGCTGGATACGGGGTGCACTTCCCCGGGTTGAGCCACGGGTGCGGGGGCTGAGTCTAATACTGTGTCCTTACTGGCTAATTGGTAGATCGTTTGGAGGACCTGTTTAAATCCACTGCGCGCAAAACGAGCATCGTTAGGGTTCGGGGGCGTGATCGCGGTTGGTTCGCCAGAGACATGAATAATGGCTGCTAAGAGATCTCTTATCGGACGTGCGACGAACTGGTAGATGATGAGTGAAGCGATCGTCCCAAGGACTGCCTGGATAATGAGAATACTCGCAAAGGCTATGGGATGGTTAGTAAACAGGTCGAGAAAGTATAGAAGGGCGGCGACGGCGACTAAAAAGGATGCTTGTATCAGAATGATGAGAATGGTGACGCCGCGATTAAAGTGGGGCCAAAAGTCCTTTGCAAGTCGTTGTGGCTCGTTTACTGCCACGTTGCACCTCCGGTATCAGCAGGAACGGCTGTCAGCCAGGTTTGGCCTCTCGCGAGCGGCACGTCTTTGCCTTCGGTGTCGGTAAACTTGATCTGATCAGTCTTGCTGGCCTTGGTCCAAGTGACCTCCTGTGCGGTACCGTCCTGGAAAATATACGCCGTACCGCTCCCGATGGTAGTGAGTTGTTGTCGGTAGCCATCTTCAAAGACGAGTGTCTCTGGAATCTTCATCACAATCACAACTCGCGGACTGATCTGCCCTGCTTCCCTATCGGTGTGCGGTGCGCCCGCCTGGGAACGGTTGTAGAGGCCAGTCGTTGCATCGTAGTCGTAGTGGCTGTTGTAGGTGAAGCTGCTGATCGTCACGTCAACTGAAGAAGCGGTTAGAATTTCAGCAGTCTTACTATCTTTGCGGGTAAAGCCTGTAAATGTGGAGGTGGTATATCCTTTGGCAGCATTGAGCGCATCGAGACGTTCAAAGCTGGTGTAAACATTGTGGGGCGCATAGCGATCAGTGGCGCGCCAATATGATCCTGCGTTGAAGAACTGGTCGATATCTCGATAATTGCCGTTCCTGACCTCTTTGAGTGCTTCGGAACTGCCGCCGATATGAGCAACGCTGGCGTTAAAGGCAGCGACCCAGTCGACATAGTACATGCGTACACTGCGGACTGGTCCGATGAGTTGGGGTTTTTGCTCTTGGTACAAGACGAGGAAGCGTGTAATACCACCTTCGGCAATCGCTTCGAAGATAACGCCACTGTCTTTGAGGCCCGATTGTGGCCGTGCATCGGGGCTATTTTCGATCATGATGCCTGTGACTGCTTGCTGGGTGATGGCTTCTGTAGCGACAAGATTACCCGTTAGAGGCGAATAGTACTTTGGTGGTTCTGGCGGTGGCGTTGGTTGCTCGACTTTTGCTGGTGTTTCGACAGGCTTTTGGTTGAGGAAATAGACAGCAGCTGCAACTCCCCCGCCGATCAAAATAACCAGTACGAAACTGAGGATAATGACGAGTTTTTTGTGACGACGAAACCAGTTCGGACTTTTTGGTCCGGTTTCTTTCACGTTTAAAGAAAGCTTTTTGTGTTTGAACATAGCTTAAGCGTTATTATAGCAAACTGGGAGCTTATCTAATAGCAGTCTGAAGTCGGCGTAAGGTCGTTTCTTTACCGAGTGTAGCCAAGGTTTCGTTTAAGGCAGGGCTAAACGGTGCCCACGAGACGGCGATACGAATCAGGCTAAACAGAATACCTGGTTTTTGTCCGGTAGTTTCCAGCAGGCTATTTAAGGTGTTTTGGATGCTTTCGGCATCAAAATCACTTGTTTCGAGTGCTGACTTTGCCTGAGTTAAGAGTGAATTAATTTCTTCTCGAGATACTTTGGATAGCTGTTTATTATCGTCGATCATCGACCAGTCGGGGGTTGGTTCGGTGAAGAAATAATCAGTCAATGTCGCAAGGTCTTTGAGCGTTTTAAGGCGATCTTGCACTAAAGCGAGGATCTGTTTTTTCTTGGTATCATCAGCGTTTGCGGCTGATTCGGGCCAAAAGTCCTTTACTCGTTCATAAAGATCGTCGAGTGATAGCATGCGGATGTGTTGGCCATTCATCCATTCCAGGCGCTTCTCATCAAAACGAGCACCACTTTTTTGGACGCGGTCCAGGCTGAACTTGGCAATGAGTTCATCAACGGTAAAGATTTCCTGTTCGGTGCCATCGTTCCAGCCAAGGCTAGCAATAAAATTGACCATGGTCTCAGGGAGGTAGCCTTCCTTGAGGTAATCAAGAACATCTTTCGCACCGTCACGCTTACCCAATTTCTTGTTACCTGATTCGGCCAAGATATGCGGCATAGTGGCGAAAATTGGGAATTCGAGACCGAGTGCTTCGTAAAGATTCAAATAGTTTGGTTGGCTGGCAATGAACTCTTGGCCACGGATAATGTGGCTGATCTTCATTTCGGCGTCATCGACGATGTGGGCGAAGTTGTAGGTCGGAAAGCCGTCAGACTTAATTAGGATGATATCATCGATAACCTCTGGACCAGTCGACAGGTCACCGAGGACTTCGTCGTGCCAATGATAGGCTTTTGGTTCAGACTTGAAACGAAGAGGGGTCGTGCCATCCCATGCTGGTGGATTTTCTGGACGGTGGTCTCGGTAAAGGAAAGCTTTCTTGTTGGCTTTGGCGGATTCACGAAAGGCGTCAATTTCATCAGCTGTATAGGGATCGGCGTATGCGCGGCCAGTATCGATGAGTTTTTGCGCCCAAGTCCGATAGATGTCGAGACGCTTACTCTGTATATAAGGAGTATAAGGTCCACCAATATCTGGACCTTCGTCGTGGTGGATACCGAGGGCATTGAGAGCAAGAATAATATGCTCAGCCGAGCCTTCGACTTCCCTCTTTTGGTCGGTATCTTCGAGACGCAGGATAAACTGGCCCTTTTTTTGTCTTGCTAAGAGCCATGCAAAAAGCGCGGTACGAACACCACCAACGTGCATAAAGCCGGTTGGACTAGGCGCAAAACGAGTACGAACAACTTGAGTCATAATTAGGGGTAGTATACCAGATTTACAGGCTAGTGGCTATGCGGCGGATCTGTTCGCCTGACAGTGGAGCGGTCGTTTTAATCTTGTAGAGAATGCCGCCGTTGACCCAGGTAGCGACAGTGTTTTCATCGTAAGCGTAGATAATGAGACCCTTTTCCTGTGTCGTGGTGTAGTCATCACCAGCATCTTTGCGTACGACATTGTCGAGAACTGCTGTTGAATCCCAAGAGCTGCGAGTCTGTGTGATAGTGTAGCCACTGTCGCTGGTGTTGGACTTGAACGTCAGGCTCACTTCCCCGTCACGGAATGTGACTGGCTGAGACAAGCTATAGCCGTCGGGTCGATATTCGGGGTAGGTCGCATTAATACCTGACTGTGCAGCTGCGAAGCCGACTGAGAGGACGGGAAGATTGGCATAGGTAATGGTTGCACCGATGATAAGCAACGCAAAAATAGCCGTGATGATTGTAAAGCGACGTGACCATTGCCACTTGAACCTCTTTTGTTTGATCGGTTTTTGAGTTGGGGTCGAAAGTGCTGCTGAAATCGCCGCATCTTTGATTTGTTTCGATGACTTAGTAGCTGGCTTTGTGTTTGTACTTGTGCGGGCAAGGGCGCGTGCTGCGGCTGGGTGTGGTCGAACTGGTACGTCTGGAGTTGAAGGTTTCTTTGCAGTCACAGCTGCGGGATGAGGAGCAAACCGAGAGATCGACTTGCTACGAGATATATCCATATGGCGACCAGCTTGTGGACGTTTGGCAAGTGAGGCAGGTTTTTTGGTCGCACGACGGTGAAGAGTCTGGGAACGCTGTGTCGTTGTGTGGACACTTGCAGCTGGGACGTGATCAGCCCGCTTCGCTGCCGCTGGGGTTGGTTTGGTCGGTTTCACGGCAGGCGTGCTTTTCTTTTGGACAGGTAAGCCTGTAACGGCGTCGTATGTACGCCCGTTAATAGTGACAGTCTTGTTTGCTTGCATTGTGGTGTTCATTTCCTCGCAGGTCAGTTGGTACGCGTATTAATCATCAACGTACGTTAGACCTATATTAGAAGTATCATCCTGCTTATGCAAGTAGTTGCATAAAAATAAGGACAAATTGGTATAATAAACATAACGATGTATCGACGACCTTCAAAGAAGCAGTTATTACTTCAGCGCATTATTGTGTCAGTCATTTCGGTTCTCGCCGTCTTGGTGATTGTCACGGGTACGATTCTCTTCATTTTGGGCTTTCGCCTCGATAGTGAAAAGGGTCGCCTCGAACAAGGTGCTTTGCTGCAGTTTGAGTCAGTGCCTGCTGGTGCGGACATAGCAATCGACAGTAAACCAACTGGCGTGCGAACGGCTGGCAAACAATCGGTACTAGCTGGTGCGCATTCGTTTGTCGTGAGTAAGAATGGCTACGAGTCATGGGCAAAATCTCTGACTGTGAAGGCCGGTACGCTCACCTGGCTTGATTACATTCGATTAGTTCCCAAGGATCTCAAACCAGAAACGGTTGCGACGTATTCAACTATCGTTGGTGAAAAAGCCTCACCAGACCTAAAGACACTCATTATTCAAGAAAAAACCGATACGCCAACTTTCCAGCTGGTCGACCTTCGTTCGCAGGATATTAAGTCGACAGCCATCGCATTGCCCGCAGCTGCGTATAGTGAGGCAACGACGGCTGGTGTGACCCATAGTTTCACGCTGGATCACTGGGACCTGGGTGGTCGCTATGTGCTTCTAAAGCACGCCTATAATGACACGGGTGAATGGATCGTGTTCGATACGCAAAATCCTGATGCTAGCGTCAATATTAGCCGTCTCTTGAGCATCTCTGTGTCTCAACTAGAGTTTGCTGGCACGAATGGCTCGCTACTCTACGGCCTGTTAAGTGATGGGACGGTTCGTAAGCTTGACGTATCAGCTGCGACAATTTCTCGACCGCTTATTAGTAATGTGAAGACGTTTGATCTGTCTGAGACGAATAGGATTAGTTATGTCGGTATTGATCCGAATAATGCCGCCCAGCAGGTGGCTGGGGTGTATCGTGATGGTGATGCGGCACCGCACGTTCTTCGCACCGTTTCATCGCTCGAGACTCCCCTGTTTATTGACATGGTCATATATCGCAATGATGATTATGTCGTGATAGCCGAAGGGCTAAAAGTGACCGTTCTAAAGGGTACCTACCCAACCTCGAGCAATGATGATGTCTCAAGCCTGAAAGTTCAACATGAACTGACGGTTAACGGAGCGGTTTCGCAGCTTTCCTTTAGTGAAGACGGCGACTACTTGGTGGTGCAGTCAGGGCTGAGCTTTGTCGGCTATGAGCTAGAGCATGAGCGAGCCACGACTGGTTCTATCACGGCGATCGCTGACCAGCCCGTACCGCAACTCCACTGGTTAGATAATGCATATCTATGGACTGATTATGGCGGTACCTTGGTTATTCGCGAGTTCGATGGCACGAATAGCCACACTATTAACTCGGTTGCACAAGGTTTAGACGTTACGTTGAGCCAAAATGGTCGCTATCTTTACAGCATGGTGAAGTCGGGTGACAGCTACTATCTCCAGCGCGTGAAAATGATCCTCGACTAGTTACCGCCGCCGAATAGTCGTTCGAATAAGGTTGGTGAATTGCCTGGGATAGCACTGGTGTCATCGCCCTGGCCAGCGCCTTCTGGGGCTGCAGCGGCTGCTGAAGGGTCGGGGCTCACTTGTTCGGCAGTGACAAGCAAACGGTTAATAGCGGTACCCAGTGGGGTGCAGGTAATCAGGGTGAGGACGGGTTTGTCAGTTGGATACACTAGCTTGCCGATTTCATTTGGTTTCACGACTTCCATTTTTGTGACAACGTAGGTGTAGCGTTTGCCTTGGTAGTTGGCGTATATACTATCGCCTGGTGCCAGTTTCTCGAGCTGAGCAAAAATAAACTTGTAATCACCCTGATCAAACAGGTCATTGCTACTGTGCCCTGCAATGGCGGTATTGCCTATTTCGCCGGGATGACTGTTTGCCCCAGGGATTGGGAAATGAGCCACTCCTTTTTCCATGGCAGCCATTTGGGAGGCATTGTCAGTCCCGACATCATAGAGTACAGGGACATCGACATTGATCTTTGGGATGATGAGTCGAGGGTCGTTGCTGACGACGATATCATTAGATGGATCAACGACAATATTCTGCGGATCAATACTGCCAGGAGAGACGTAGGCGGCGACGTTGGCGATGAAGACACGGTTATATTGGAGGAACACAAAAATGAGGACGACACCAAGAGCCGCGGCAATGGGAACGAAATGACGGCTGCGTCGGATCTTTTTTGCCGAAGCCTGTACTTTGCCAAGAAGTTTTTGTCGAAGCTCATAGAGTGCTTGGTCGTTGGACAGCTCTTCTGCGGTCTCTTCAATTCTTTCAGGCTGCCGTGATGAGCCAGAAAAATAATGACTTCCCTGAGGTTGCTGTGCTTGTGCGGCTGTCTGAGTGTAATAGTTCTCGTAATATTTCTGGTAATAATTCTGCCATGCGCTGTGATACTCTTTCCACTGGTCAGCCTGCGGAGTGGAATGAGGCGTGTGGGTGCGATGATAGGGATTGGTGTCGGCGAGAATCGCTTGCTTGACTGGTTCTTCATGTACCTGTGCGACAGGTGTCACTTCTCTTGAGTTGTCAGGAGCGGAGGTATTATTATAGAGTTGATCGATTTGTGAGCGGATAACATTAGCTGCGGCGTCCTGTGTTGAAGGGGCTGGATTTGGGGGTATCGAACTCCCTGACAACGAAGGCGTTGGCATATCTCCACCAGGACTGCTTTTATCAGGGTTCATATCTTTATTCCTACTAGGTTCTATTGTACAATACATTGGTACTTCCAGCGACGGCTGGACTCACATTATCCCCGTTGATACGTGGGCGAGTGGCGGAATCGGTAGACGCGCTAGACTCAAAATCTGGTTCTCGCAAGGGAGTGAGGGTTCAAGTCCCTCCTTGCCCACCAATCAATCAGGATAATTATTTAATCGACGTTGTGACCGCTTCAAGCGGTTTTTTTGGACTCCAGAGCCAATAGGCGGCTGCTCTGGCCGCGACACTTCCCCGCCAGATCGCCATTGGATTGTCCCAGGGTACAGTGACGACTTCCCCACCACTGGCGATGACCAGGTGGTCCTTATGAAGCACTGCCAAACTGACAGGATACGTAATGGTAAATTTATGAACGGCCTCGACTAAATTAGTGAGCTGCATACTAAAAGTGAGCACTTTTGGGTAATACACCAGCTGAAATAATTTCTGCAGCTGTGCAAACGACGCTACCAGGAGCGTGTCTGGACGATCAACAAGTGTTTGGGAACTATGTTTAACAAGATCAATCGCATCACGAGTGAGGACGAGTTGTCCATGATAGTTTTGGATGAATTGCTCGTAGGCGATGGCTGTTTCACTGCTACGTCCAGCATCGCCAATCAAGAGAATACTGTTCGCCCACTCGCCCACTGCATTCATTTCGGCAACGGCTTCTTTGGTGAGACTACCAGAGGGGTTGGTTGGTCCAAAGACGGCGTCAGTAATGGTACTCGGGATAGCTTTTTTTAAGACATCAGGCAGGAGCACTCGCACTTGTCCGACACCCGCTTCGGTCGCGATAGTGTATGCTTCGGCGACGCCCGCGAAGCCTAGTTTGTTGCCACCGATAATGCCGAGCTTGCCGGCCTGACCACGTTGTTCGGGTTTGCTCCATTCGATATCAGGAAAGAGTGGAGTGCCTGGCGTTTGTTTTTTCCAGTAGGAGTAGTCCATTATGCCGCAATACCTTTTGCGCGTTCGAGCATTTCGACAGCAAGAGGTCGCAGATCCTCAGTCTTTTTAGAACCCTTTATGAGTGAAATAAGATTATCGGCTGCTAACTCAGCCGTACCCCATGGATTTTCGAGCCATATCATATCGTCAGGAGCCTCATTTATCATCCAGTTAAGACACAAGACTGCTTCGTTGATACGTTTTGTTCTTTCCTGAGATGGTTTGGGATATCGTTCTAGGAATAGATCTGCCCAACTATTGCCGCGCGAAACGATCGCGATCTTGAGAACTCCCTTGAATGGAAGTCTATCAAGTTCAGCAACGGTATTAAAAAGCGTATCGAGCATGTTATAACTTGTCTTATAGTCACTAGGAAATGAACCGTACAATTGACCACTTGTTGGATGGGTGACGTACTGGAGCACGTCACCTTTTTCAATGTGGTCAATAAGAGTGTTCACCTCTTCGTCGGTATTGTAGTAGTAATACCGTCCTGGAACATCTCGTGGCTCAGGTCCTCTGGTTGTAAAACCGGTCACGTATGAAAAGTCGGTGTCCTTGGCTTGAGCATGCCCCATAATTGTAGACTTGCCTCCAGCGGCTGGACCGATAAGTTCAATGAGGTAACGATTGTGAATTGCTGCCTGGGCATTGCTGTTTGGAACGTAAACTTTTTCGCTCTTTGATAAGGTTTCAAGACGTTGGAGTGTTGATGGCGACAATTTCATATTAGACTACCGCCACTTCCTTACTATCATGAGAAACTATAGTATCCGATTCGTCGAGTTTGAAATCAGCCGAGATCTTTTTCCCCTGTAATACTTGTGGGAGCCAGTAGGGGTCGTCAGGCCACATATCGTCGTACGGCACTTCATCTGTTTTAAACCATTTCGGGGCCATTTCTTCACTCTCGGCTGGTTCGCCGGTCCATTCAGAGGCGATAAAAATGTGAACGTGCATCAGTGTCGGGACGCCTTTAAAGAATTCATCGAAACGAATATCCCCCACCTTTTGATAGGCAGTTGGTGTGACGCCAATTTCCTCTTGGGTTTCGCGAATCATAGCTTGCTCGATCGATTCACCTTCTTCGACCTTACCGCCGACGCCGTTCCAGCGGCCTTCACCGAAGCCTCGCTTTTTCATGGCGAGTAATACTTCATCGTCTTTTCGGAGGAATAATAAAGATAATGTCTTCTTCTGCATTAGATATCCAGTTCAATACTGACAGGACAGTGGTCAGAGCCCATGACATCGGGATGAATTTGGGCAGATTTAACCTTATCTTTCAATGAATCGCTGGCTAGCCAGTAATCAATCCGCCACCCGACATTACGAGCGCGGGCGTTGGCCCAGTGTGTCCACCATGTGTAGGCCTCGGTTTGGTCCGGATGCAGAGTTCGGAAAGTATCGAATAGCCCCGCTTTTTCAAAGTTATCAAACCCTTCGCGCTCTTCGTTGGTGAACCCATGCTTGCCGATATTGGCTTTAGGATTTGCCAAGTCGATTTCAGCATGAGCAACGTTAAGGTCACCCGAAAACAGTACAGGCTTAGTCTTTTCAAGTTCTTTAATATGTTCAAGAAAAGCTGGATCCCACTGTGTATGGCGTAGTTCAAGACGACTTAAATCACCCTTTGAGTTTGGAGTGTAGACAGTGACGACCCAGAAGTCGTTGAATTCGGCTGAAATGACGCGTCCCTCTTTGGTTGGATCACCGTAACTATCACCTGCAAGGTTGTATTTTTCAGCAATCGCATCAGCAAACCCGTTTAATACCTGGATCGGTTTGAATTTACTGAAAATGGCCGTCCCGCTATAACCAGCCTTGTCGGCACTGTTCCAGTATTCCTCATAGCCAGTTAGGTCGATTTCTGCCTGGCCTTGCTTGGCCTTTGTTTCCTGGAGACACAAGATATCTGGTTGGTGCTCAGCCATAAAAGTTTGGAAAGCGCCCTTATTGATGACGGCGCGGATGCCATTGACGTTCCAGGAGTAGAGTTTCATATGACTATTATAAACGAATTTTATTTTCGCGTTCTTGGTCGCGTTGTTTAATGGCCTGACGCTTATCGTAGTTCTTCTTGCCCTTACCGAGCGCAATGACCAACTTGATATAGTTACCTTGGGTGAGGAGTTTTATCGGGACGATACTCATCCCCGCTTGTTTGCGCTCGGCAAGTTCCTCGATTTGCTTGCGGCTGGCCAGGAGTTTTCTGGGAGAAGTATCAACAGAGGTAGAATTGTCCGTTTTACTGTTGAGAACGAGACTGAAACTGGCATTGTTAAGCCAAAGTTCATTATTCCTGATTGTTACGAACGAGCCTTTTAGTTGGACTCGCCCGTCTCGAGCGGCTCGGGCCTCTCTGCCGGTCAGGACAATGCCTGTTACGAGCTCTTCGTCGAGGGCATAGTCAAAAGACGCGCGACGATTGAGGATTGCGCGAGGTTTGAGGGGCTTTTTCTTGGTGGCCATAATCCCCTTATTGTAGCAAACTACTGGAGGCTTTTGATGGCTGCTCTCAGAGATTGGGCGGCAGCGTCCCAGGTGAATTGTTTCATGCGTTTTTTACCAGCCGCGATCAGTCTATGTTTTTTCGTGGCATCGTCAAGCGTTTTTACGCATTTGGCAAAGTCTTTTGGATCATGTGGATTAAAATAAAGTGCTCCTTTACCACCTACCTCGTGAAAAATGTCGATATCACTGACGACTGCAGGTACGCCAAATGATAGTGCTTCGGCGAGAGGAAGGCCGTAGCCTTCATCAAGACTAGCGGAAGCAAATATGGCATCTTCAGCCAGTATCTGAGCGTATTCCTGATCTGTCACGCCACGGTGAAAAATAACCTCTGCACCTCGCGGTATAAGCAATCGCAACTCCTTTTCGCGCTCGATTGAAATACGGCTGAGCAGGTGTAAGGATCTTCCTGGTAGCCATTCCATTGCTCTAATGAGAGTTTCGACATTCTTGTAGGGCATAAATGATCCCATATATACAATATTCTTCGGGAAGTCGCTTTGTGTCATTTTTGGCGGCTTATCAAAGGTGCTTGGAGCCGAAGGGATAGCGACGATTGATCGCTTAGTGAGCTTTGCGGCTTCGAACTGCTTCTTGGCTGTTTCGCTGACTGTGATAACGAGATCGGCACGATTCAGTACGAGTCGCTGTGGGACGTAAGTCAAATGAAACAGGTACCAGCCGAGTCGGAGGAGTGGGTTGAGGTCTTTCGGTGGAGTACGGTGACGATAATAGATCATATCATGTAGAGTTAGGATGAGTTTAAACTTTCGACCGAGTGCGCCTATTGTCTGCATTGGCGAAAAGACGACATCAGGATGGTATTTGTTTAGGAGCAGTGCACTAAAAGGCTCTTTCGCTGAAGTTGGTTTATGAAATCTAATAAACTTGGCTTTTTTAGGCAGAAAGTCGCGTTGCTTTTCATCAGAAATAATAAAAGTCACCGGCATGAGTTTACTGAGGGCATTGCCCATACTGACCGAGTAACGACTAATCCCATCGTGAAAATCTGGACGGATATACCGTGCATCAAACAAGAACTTCATCTTACGTACGATTATAGCAGACACTACTAGAGGCGGAAGTGGTCATGGTATACTAAGACACATATGAAAATCCTTATCGCGTCGGATTTACACTACCCGACGATCAATGGCGTGGCGACTTTTAGCCGCAATCTCGCTCGGGGCTTGGCGGCTCGTGGGCATGAGGTTTTGGTGATTGCGCCCAGTCAGACAAACAAAAAGTTTAAAGAAATTGATAATAACCACATCGTCGTCCGAACGGCTTCAGTGCCGTTTCTGCCTTACCAAAATTTCCGCATCTCCCCTACTCCTGGTCGCGAAGTAAAAAAGATTATTGAAGAGTTCGAGCCCGATGTTATTCATATTCAAATGATGATGTGGATTGGCCAGGCGGCAATGAAATACGGGAACAAGAAGGATATTCCGATTGTGACGACGAATCACGCCATGCCGGAAAACTTGATGGATAATATCATGTTGCTTGCACCAATCGCACGCCCGATTAATTACATGCTGACTCAATATGGGGCTCGGTTTCATTCCAAAGCCGACTATGTGACACTGCCAACACAATCTGCCATCGATATGTTTAATGCCAGCGACAAGGTAAAGGTGCCTATGGAGGCGGTGTCTAACGGCATCGATCTCACCCACTTTACGCCAGGGAAGCCCGATCAAGATTTTTATAAAAAATTTAATCTCCCCACTGACATACCTATCATTACCTTCGTGGGACGCTTGGACGCTGAAAAACATGTATTCGTACTGATTAATGCCCTTAAACGCCTCCTCGATACGCAGAATGCTCACCTCTTGATTATTGGTGATGGTCAAGAAGCGATTAATCTTAAAGAACAAGCCCACGAATTAGCTATTTTTGATCACATCACCTTCACCGGCCGTGTCACCGAAGAAGATAAGGAGTTACTCCATCAAGTTGGCACCGTTTTTGCGATGCCTTCGCCGATGGAATTGCAGAGTATTGCAACACTCGAAGCAATGGCCAGTGGTCAGCCTGTGGTTGCGGTTGATGCGGGAGCTCTAAGTGAATTATGTCAGGACGGGCGCAACGGCTATCTCTTCCCGCTCGATGACGATCAAGCAATGGCAGCCGCACTTCTAAAGGTACTTACGGACCCCGTCGAGCGTGAGCGTATGAGCAAAGAGAGTTTGGCTATTGCCAAGACTCATGATCTCGAGACGACCCTTGCAAGGTTTGAGGCGATCTACGAGAGTCTTATAAAATCTTGAACAAATCGGGCGACGTCTTTGGGTTTTTCGTAGTGAGTTAAATGACCCACCCCTTCGATGACCTCAAGTTGGGCGTCCTTAAATAATTTTTGCAGTTCACGTTGTTTTGATAACGGTGTAATGTCATCCTCGGCTCCGGCGATAATCAGCGTCGGTAGCTGGATGGATGGCGCAGATTCACGGACGTTATGGCTGATTGATGTCGTAAAGCTTTCGGCGACGGATTTTCGGTCATGGAACATGCTGAAATAACGGAGATGTTGATCGTTAATGAAATCGCGCATTTTCTTGTCTTTTGATTTAATCATCAATTTGCCCATTACTAGGACAATGGTACGTGAAGCCAGCCATTTTTGGCCAAGTTTTTCAGGCAACTGCTTACCAACCCAGTAGTAAAATTCGGTCAATCGACTCGCAATAGCGCGTGGTCCCTCGAGGGCTGGGGCGCCAATTGGATTAACTAGGATAAGTTTCTCGATTGTTTCGGGATATTTGGCGGCATAAGCAGCCGAGATAATTGTGCCAAATGAATGACCTAGTAATACTGGTGGTTCGGCCAGTTTTTGTTCGGCGATAAAGACACGAAGCCATTCGACATATGACGCTAAATTATAAGTTTCAAGCCGATCACCTTCGGCAAAGCCCGGCAGATCTGGAATGATGACATGGAAGCCTTTAAATTCTTTGGCAATCAGTTCAAGCCCGTGGTGGGTCCCACGAAAGCCGTGAATAAAAATAAGCGTCTTTGACTGGGTCATTGACTCTTATCATACAACAAACCTAGGCAGTAGCGGGTTGGATGTTGTGTGCTTTGATGGCGTCTTGGAGCTTTGGACGGTCAAACCCAAGGATGATATCACCAGCGACATCTGTGACGGGTACGCCGCGGAAGTCGTTGTTGATCTTTTTCATTAGCTCGGCATTTGCTTCTGGGTCAGCTTCGATATCTTTTTCGATAAAAGGAATACCGAGTCGTTCGAGCCACTGCGCTTCGGTGTGGCAGAAAGCACACCAGCTGGTGCGATAAATGGTGATTTGTGGCGTTGCGGTAGTCATGATTGTTCCCTCTCTTGATTTCACTATACATTATACAGTAATTATTCGGCTGAGTAAATACGGCCTAGCTATGCTGCTTATGGTACAATAGTGCCAAGTATTTGAGTAGGGCTAACTAAACAATATGCATTCCATGCACACCAGTTTTAAAAAAGGTTTTGCACTGCCGACAGTGTTGATTGCTTCAGTTATCTTATTGTCTATTCTTGCTATTTCCGTTTCGGCAACCGCTGCGGTGCGGACAACTCTTAAAACCCAGTACTATCAGCAACTTGCTCAGATGGCTGGTGAGGCTGGGGTTGCTTACGCGAAAGCCTGTCTTACGGCAAGTGAGAATGTGCCGCAGTGGACTGATGCGAAGCCGCTCACCCCCTCGACCGATTGTGCTGGTAACGAGTTGTCTGCTCCGACTGTGCGCGCTCTCATCGTGGCTGGCGGCGGCGGCGGTGGTATGGATATGGGCGGTGGCGGTGGTGGCGGTGGTGTTGTGTACAACGCAGACCTTCCAATATCAAACCAGGCGTACACAGTGACTGTCGGTGCGGGTGGCGCTGGCGCTCCTGCTGGGGGTACTAACGGTCAAGCTTCTGCTCACCAGTTTACTATTCCGGCAAAAAATGGAGAAAATTCGTCGATTAAGCCTGCCTCTATCCCAACTTATGGCTCGAGTTCGAGCATCCCCGGTAAAAGTTGCTACTCACTAAAGCTAGACGGCATTAACACAGATGGCGTGTACTGGATTGATCCCGACACGACAGGCCCAAATAGCCCGTTCCAGGCATATTGTGACATGACTTATACTGGCGGCGGCTGGACACTTCTTATGAAGGCAACTCGGGGAACGACTTTTTCATACAGCTCTAGTTATTGGGATACAGCCAATACGTTGAATGAATCGGCATTGAATAGAAATGACGGCGATGCGAAGTTCCGTTCATTCAACGAATCATCAGTGACTGATTTGATGGCTCGATGGCCAGATGCTGATGATAGGCGTTGGCTCCATTCAAGTGCATGGTCGAGCCGGACAGCCCTACAGGGATTCAATGAATTTAGAAACTGGGGTAATCATACATCCTCACCGTACTTCTCGACTGCGTTCAGTAGCCAACCAATCCAACAAACTGGTCCTCCCGGGCCATCTGCCTGGGGTACAAAGCTAGGAGATCTGGGTGTGAGTAGCGCCGCAGCACGCTGGGGTTTTCGTTTTAATGAGAACGGTGCTGGTGTCTATACTTCGGATGATGCGGGTGGAGGTATCGGTCTAAAACAAGGGAGTTACAGCGCGGGAGACTGGTATAGTTGTTGCGGTACATCGGGAATGAATCGTACAGCCCGAGTTGAGGTGTACGGACGGGATACGACCGATACAGCCGATAGTGCTGAGGTTGTGAACGCGCTCGGCGGTGGCCGAGGTGGTAGCTCCCATCATATCTACATGCCTGGTCCAGGCGGTGCTGCCGGTGGCAGCGGCGGTGGTTCAAGTGGCTATACGGCTGGAGCACCACTTATGCCCGGTGGACTTGGTACTCTTGGACAAGGAAACAATGGAGGTGGTTCCACCTCAACCACATATTATTCAGGTGGTGGTGGTGGTGCGGGTGGTGCTGGTACTAGTGGACCTGCCCAGGCAAACGGAGGGGCTGGAATCCGATATTCAGATATCAGTTCATATTACTTTGGCGGTGGCGGCGGTGGCGCTGCTTATACATTATCTGCTGGCGGCAATGGAGGTATTGGCGGTGGCGGCGGTGGCGCTGTCGGTGTAACGCTTGGCGGTACGCTAGGTATTAATAACGGATCGCCTGGTGGCGGTGGTAGTCCGAACGCTCAAACGAATACGCCAGGAGGTAACGCTGGCGCTAATACTGGCGGCGGCGGCGGCGGAGGGTCTCACTATAACTCTAATAATAAGGGTGGTAATGGTGGCTCTGGTATTGTTATTATTTCTTATCCAACCGGATGGATAACGGCAACCGGGGGCACGATCACCACTTCTGGTGGACGCACGACCCACACCTTTACATCGAGTGGTACCTTTACTGTGACAAGTTCAAGTTCTGCCCCCTGCCCTAGCGGCCCGCAATGTTTCGTAACCCAGAACGGCAATGTCCGCAGTTCATTTAGTGTGGGTCGCCCGACTCTCGATAGTGATGGCAAAGCGGTCACTATCCCTAATACTGGCTATACGGAAATTACTCGTACATCGAATGGATCGGTCTGGCGAACTTACACTCAACCAAGCGTCCAGGCGGCGGTCGTTCCCGATCTATGTTCCGGGGCAACTTCGAGCACATTAGGTTGGCAAGCAGCTGTTCTTACGAGTACTCAGGTCGATTACTCTCCCACGTCTTTAGCGCAGACAATAAGTATTTCTGACAGTGCTTTAAATCCCGGCTCGACCTACTACAGGAAAGACTTTAGCGTGACGAATGCAGGAACTTATAACGTTGGCGTACAGGTGTCTGGTGTGAACGATAGTGCATATATATATGTCGACGGGAAGTATATTACTAGGTCTGAAGCGGGCACTCTCGGATCCGGTAGTGTCACTTTATCGAGTGGATGTCACAATGTATTTGTACGTTTGATTAACCTGAGTCCAGACTTAGCAAACAATGCTGCTCGTTTTGAAGCGAGCGTCATTCAAGAAGGTGCTTCAATCCCAGTTGCAGTGACAGATCGCAGTTGGCGAGCAACGGCCGGTGACACGGTTAACTTTGCACATAAGGATTTTGATGCGTTATCAAGTATGTGGGGAGTGAGTCGAGATAGGTTTAGTGCACAGGCAGTTAACAGCGCATGGACAAGTAATAGTAGCGATGCGGGTGCGCGTTGGATTACGACAGTGCATAATTATGATGGCTCCGGTAATTCCCCGTCGGCGCAGTACTCATTCTTTCGCGATAGTCGAACAATTACGGTTACTTCACCGACTGATGTGAGGGTGACATATAAC
Source organism: Candidatus Microsaccharimonas sp. (assembly GCA_049296095.1). Taxonomy (GTDB): domain Bacteria; phylum Patescibacteriota; class Saccharimonadia; order Saccharimonadales; family Saccharimonadaceae; genus Microsaccharimonas. Next base: position 271,117 of record JBAQRV010000001.1, on the reverse strand, counting down.
TGCGATGAAACCTGTGATATCTATCTTGATGGTACTATCATCGCTTCAGGCTCATATAACAATGTCTATACGGTAAACGTGACTCTTACTGAGGGTGAACATCAGTTTGCGGTTTCAGACTACAATGTTAGTGGTGGCGCTGGGTTTAGCCTTTCAGTTCGGAAATTATCTGACAGCTCTATATTAACTCGTACCGATGCAAGTTGGTTAGCCGGTTTTGTCTGGTCTACAAGTAGTACAATCCCCTATTCTTATAGTGCAGCTTTTCGACCCGTACCAGATACAGAACAACTAGCAACGGTACAAGCGCTGGTAGTTGGTGGCGGTGGCGGCGGCGGAAATAACCACGCAGGTGGCGGTGGTGGTGGCGGTGTTTCTGAAGGTACGGTAGTTGTAAGCCAGCAGGCGTATGCCGTAACGGTTGGTGCTGGAGGAAGTGGTGGTGTTGGCATCGGTACTCCAGGCGGAATGGGTGGTACTTCGGTATTCTCAACAATTATCTCTCTAGGCGGCGGCGGCGGCGGCGGGCGCATTAACACAAACTCTGTTTCTCAGGCGACAATAGGTGGTTCTGGTGGCGGCGGCGCAGGGACGATCGACGCAGCAACGGGAGTTGCCGGTGCGGGTATGCTCGGGACTATCGGTCGTGGGAACAGAGGGGGTAATGGATCCTCTGACTCTACTGCAGGTCAAGGTGGTGGTGGCGGTGGCGCAACGGGCGCAGGTGGTAATGCAACAGGTGCTATGAGCGCAGGTGTCTCGGGTACAGGAGGGGCCGGCTATACAACTTCAATAAGTGGTGCAAGTGTCTGCTACGCAGGCGGTGGTAGCGGTGGCCGTTGGGCAAATGTTACTAATGGTGTAGGGGCGGCGGGTTGTGCTGGCGGTGTTGGTGGCCAAGGTGGCGGTCCGACTGCAGGCGCAGCGGGCACGGCGAACAGAGGCGGCGGTGGCGGCGGCGGAGGCGATGGCGGCGGAAATGGTGGTGCCGGTGGCTCTGGTGTGGTTATTATCTCCTATCCTACCGGTACGATGACGGCGACGGGTGGAACGATCACTACTTCGGGTGGCAATACGATTCATCGCTTTACTTCGAGCGGAACATTTACTGTCACATCAATCAACTAACTGGTCATATACAAATCTTTGCCTCGCTGTTACAATTGAGAGAGTTATGCCGCAGTCGCCTCGACTTACTGATACAGAGAGCCAGACGACAAAACGACCGCGAACACCCCAGTCTGCGTCGATGTTGTTACTTGCTACCGCACTTGATACCACCTGGAGGGCATTCTTGCCGACCATCGGGGGTACTTTCTTGGGTATCGGGATTGATCACTGGTTCAATATTGCGCCGATTGGGACGATTGCCTGCTTGATTGTCGGAACGGCGCTCAGTATTCTTTTGATTGCCAAACAGATTCGTGATGTCAGGAAGCCTCTCTAATGGATCTCCATATTTCGATCTCGGCCGAACCACTCTTTCATCTTTGGGGCTTCCCTATCACCAACGCACTCATAACTGGCATTATCGGTACCCTGATTACAATCGCGATCCTTTTTTATGTCAGCGGTCGAGTCAAACGCGGTAAGTACAATCGCTTTGTCGGGCTGGTCCAATGGGTGTTTGAGGGCCTTTTGAAATCGGTCGATGATATTATTCCAGACAAAAAGCTTGGACGAAAGGTCGCTCCACTGGCGATTACTATTTTTTTTGTTGTACTGTTTAATTATTGGCTGAGTGTGATTCCTGGCCTTGATTCAATTAAGTGGGACGGCGTGCCAGTACTCCGAAGCCTCACCGCCGATCTAAACTTTACGCTCGGCCTGGCAATTATTACTGTCGTGACTGTTCAAATTTATGCCATCAAGCACCTTGGTATTTTCGGTAATGGCAACCGCTACTTCCGTAACCCAATTAAGGATCCAATTGGCTCATTCGAGGGGGTCCTGGAGCTTATTGGCGAGGTCTCTCGCGGAGCGGCGCTAGCGCTGCGTTTATTCGGGAATGCCTTTGCTGGCGAGGTTCTATTGATCGTGATTGCCGTCTTGACAAGTTATGCTGCTGCGGCTGTCCTCCCCTTCTTTATGGGCTTTGAATTATTTATCGGCTTTATCCAAGCCTACGTCTTCTTTGTCCTGACGCTTATTTTTACTGCGCTTGCCGTCGCTCACCACGGCCCCTCACCTGATCACTCACCTGCCAAGGCTAAGAAAAAGGCCCTAGCAAAGGGATGATATAATTAATCAGATACGCGCCGCGTAATAACATAAGGAGAAATAATGGAACAATTAGCATTTGGACTTGCCTACGCACTACCAGCACTGGGAGCTGCACTCGGTATTGGTCTTATCGGTAACGGAGCGTTGAACGCCTTTGGACGTAACCCAGAAAAATTAAGCGACATTCGTACACTGATGATTACCGCGATTGTCTTTGCCGACTCACTCGCTATCATTGGTATCATTGTTGCTATCATCGCGAAGTTCTTGTAGGGAGATTAGATGAGTTTTTTGAGCCAATTTGCTGCTGAGACAACGACCGAAGCGACGGGCGACATTTTTAGTGCGCTCGGAATTGACTGGCGCCTGCTAATTTTGCAGATAATTGCCTTTTTAGTCCTGGTATTTTTACTCGGAAAATTCGTCTACCCATGGCTCATGAAATCAGTTGATGAGCGCCAAGCGAATATTGAAGCCGCGGCTAAGGCTGCTGCCAAAGCACAAGAAGCGGCTGAAAAGAACAATGAAAAAGTAGCCGAGCTGCTGGCCGAGGCTCGCAAAGAGGCGTCTGATATTGTCAGCACGGCTAAGCAAGAATCTGCCGAGATTGTCAGTATGAGTGAAAAGAAGGCTGTGAAAACGGCCGAGCAGATCGTTGCTAATGCTCACGAGCAGATTAATAAGGATGTCGAGAATGTAAAGAAGCAACTTTACAACGAAACTCTCGAGCTTGTTGGGCTGGCAACTGAGAAAGTTATTGGCGCGACACTTACTAAAAAAGCCGACAGTGAGTTAATTGCGACAGCCGTCAAGGAGAGCAAGTAATGGCTCGAAAGCTTTCACGACGTAGTTTAGCGATGTATGTTGCGACTCAATTGGTGGCGAAGAATCGTGCCAAGGTCGTCAAAGAACTCGCCGCTTATCTGGTTGAGACCAGGCGCACTAAAGAGCTTAGCCTCATTGTCCGCGATATCAATTTCTATCTGTCCGAGGTCGGTATTACCAGCGCGACCGTCACTTCCGCTTTTGACCTTTCGGCAGAAACAAAGAAAGCCATCGAAAAGTTCATTGCTACTAAGACCAAGTCGTCAGAAGTTGCAATCGAAACCGAGATTGACCCTACCGTCATCGGCGGTGTCAAAATCAGTCTGCCAGGATATGAACTTGACCAGACCATTGCCCATCAATTGACCGTCCTTAAAACCAGATTCAAGAAAGCCTAGGAGAAATATATGAGTGAACTATCAATAACAGAATTATCAAAAGATCTCCGCGCAGCGATTGAGAATCTTGAATCAAACAAGCAACTCGACGAAGTTGGGGTGGTGATGCGCGTCGGTGACGGCGTGGTTTGGATCCACGGTTTGCGTTCAGCTGGCTACAGTGAAGTCCTGCAAATCGAGACTGAAGCAGGTGTGGTTGAAGCATTTGCATTAAACCTCTTGGAAGATGAAATTGGTGCCGTACTCCTTGGTAGCGACAAGCATGTCAAAGCTGGACAAACCGTTCGCTTGAAGGGATCTGTCCTTGAAGTACCGGTTGGCCCCGAGCTCCTCGGTCGAGTCGTAAACCCACTTGGTCAAGCAATTGACGGTGGTCCTGCGATCAAAACCAAGCAAAAAGGCCTGGTTGAGCGCGAAGCTATTGGCGTCATGGGTCGTAAATCGGTTCACGAACCGCTAATGACCGGTATTGTTGCGATTGACGCTATGTTCCCTATCGGCCGTGGCCAGCGTGAGCTGATCATTGGTGACCGCCAGACGGGTAAGACGGCGCTCACGATCGATACGATGATAAACCAAGCCAAGCAAAAAACTGGTGTGATAAACGTCTACGTCGCCATTGGACAGAAACTTTCAAAGATTGCTCGTCTGGTCGAGCGTCTCAAGCAAGAAGGTGTGATGGATCAAACTATCGTTGTGGCAACTAGCCCATCCGACCCAGCCTCACTTCTCTACCTCGCACCATACGCCGGTACTGCCATGGGTGAATATTTCCGTGACAACTCTCAGCATGCACTGATGATCTACGACGACCTGACCAAGCACGCAGTTGCCTACCGTCAGATGTCACTTCTCCTTCGTCGCCCACCAGGACGCGAAGCCTATCCTGGAGACGTCTTCTATCTCCACTCTCGTCTTCTCGAACGTTCAGCAAAGTTGTCTGATGAACTCGGTGGCGGATCACTAACTGCACTTCCAATCATTGAAACTCAGGCCGGAGACATTTCTGCCTATATTCCAACAAACGTGATCTCAATCACTGATGGTCAGATTTTCCTTGAAACCGATCTTTTCTATCAGGGTATTCGCCCAGCAATCTCTGCTGGTCTGTCGGTCTCTCGTGTCGGTGGTGCGGCGCAAACTAGTGCCGTTAAATCAGTCAGTGGTAACCTGAAGCTCGGACTTTCACAATTCCGTGAGCTCGCCTCGTTCGCACAGTTCGGCAGCGACCTCGATGCTTCAACCAAGGCACAGATCGACCGCGGTCAACGTTTGACTGAACTCCTTAAGCAAGTCCAGTACGCGCCAATGAGCGTCTGGCAGCAAGTTGTCTCAATCGCTGCGGTAACCAACGGCTACTTCGATGAAGTTCCAGCAGCCAAGATCAAGGACGCGCAAGCGGCCCTCTTGACCAAGCTATCAACCGATCACAAGAAGGAAATGGCTGAACTTGATAAGGGCGGCAAGCCTGATGAGGCGATGATTAAGTTGATTGAGAAGGTCGCCAAGGCTGCGGCGAAGGGGTTTGAAGGCTAACAATGGCATCAACGCAACTACTTAAGTCACGCATTCGTTCGGTGAAGAGTACTCGCCAGATTACGAAGGCGATGCAATTGGTTGCGGCCAGTAAAATGCGCCGAGCGCAGGATGCGACCAAGGCATCTGCACCCTACACACTCGCTGCTCGTCAGCTTTTGACTGCCCTCTCGACCCACACTTCGGTCAAGAATCACCCATTGTTTGTGAATCGTCCAGTGAAGACTCGTCTACTCATCGTGATTGCGTCAGACAAGGGCTTGGCTGGTGCCTATAACAGTAATATCGTTCGTGTTTATGCCGAAGAACTCAAAAAAGACGATGCTGCCAAGATTAAAAATACGACTATTACGGTTGGACGAAAAGCGGCGCAATTCGTGGCGCGCATCAAGGATACTCAAGTCCTGGGTGCCTATGAAGAGTTGCCCGATCGTCCCGACGGCAGTGAGCTGCGGGCTATTTTAGATAGTGCGCGGACCTTGTTTGAGAGTGGCGAAGTCGACGCCGTTGATGTGATCTACACCGACTTTGTCAGTAGTATTGTGCAGGAATCAAAAATGATCCGTGTCTTGCCGGCCGGCTTTGAGTCAACGGTTGAACCGGGTGTGGCGACTGATGTAACCTATGAACCAAGCACCGAGGAAGTCCTCGACGGCGTCGCTTATCGATTAGTTGGGGCACAGATTTATCAAGCATTGCTCGATTCCCGTGCAAGCGAACACAGTATGCGCATGTTGGCGATGAAGAACGCGAGCGATAATGCATCTGACCTCGTTGATGATCTGACGCTGGCGATGAATAAGGCGCGACAAGGTGCGATTACACAAGAATTAGCAGAAATAAGCGGTGGCGTGGAGGCACTTAATGACTAACATAGATGGCCTCAAAGTCCCTTATCTTGACTGGGGCGATGCTGATGCGCCTGGTCCAATGCGCATCCTAGAAGAGAGCGATGCGATCAGGGTTAGACTGCGAGACGAGTTAGGTCGTGAACCAACTGCAGAAGAGCATTATGTCGCTCTGCAAGAACGACTAGGACATCTCAGCGTTGAAGTCACTGAAGAACAACGGCGAGAAGCAGTAACGAAAGCGAAGGAAATGATACAAGAATTGACAGAATTTATTGAGACATATGGAGGACGAGATGACTAAAACTACAGGAAAAATTATACAAATCGTTGGTGTCGTCGTGGACGTTGAGTTTGATGGCGATATCCCAGCTATTTATGATGCACTTTTGATCAAACAACCAAAATGTACCGTGACTTTGGAGGTTGCGCAGCACCTCGATGAGAAAACAGTTCGAGCGATTGCTTTGTCGAGTACTGACGGACTGAAGCGCGGCCAGGAAGTGACTGCAACCGGCGCGCCGATTAGCGTGCCTGTCGGTGACGTGACGCAGGGTCGTATGTTCAACGTGGTTGGTGAGGCAATTGATGGCCTCGAGCAGCCAAAAAATGCCGCCCTCGCCCCTATTCACCGCGAAGCTCCCCCACTCGACGAACAATCAAACAAATCTGAAGTGCTTGAAACTGGTATTAAGGTCGTCGACCTCATCGCTCCGCTTATTAAGGGTGGTAAGGCCGGCCTCTTCGCTGGTGCGGGTGTCGGTAAAACAGTCCTCATTACCGAGCTGATTAACAATATCGCGAAATTCCACTCTGGAAACTCTGTCTTTGCCGGTGTCGGCGAGCGTACGCGTGAAGGAAACGACCTCTACTACGAAATGGAAGAAGCTGGTGTGCTTGGCAAGACCTCTCTCGTCTTTGGTCAGATGAACGAACCACCAGGAGCACGTCTGCGTGTCGCCCTCTCTGGTCTGGCGATGGCCGAAGCCTTCCGTGACTCTGGAAAAGACGTCCTCCTCTTCATCGATAACATCTTCCGGTTTACCCAAGCTGGTGCTGAGGTGTCTGCCCTTCTCGGCCGACTTCCGTCAGCTGTAGGGTACCAGCCAAACCTCCAAGAGGAAATGGGTGGTCTGCAAGAGCGTATTACTTCAACCAAAACTGGTTCAATTACCTCTGTGCAAGCAGTCTTCGTTCCAGCGGATGACTTGACTGACCCGGCGCCTGCGGCAACCTTTGCCCACCTCGATGCGACGATTGTGATGAACCGTGCGCTGACCGAAATTGGTATCTACCCAGCCGTAGACGTCCTGGCCTCAAGCTCGACCAGTCTCGACCCTGAAATCGTTGGTGCCGAGCACTACCGCGTGGCTCGTGAAGTCCAACGTGTGCTTCAGCAGTACAAAGAGCTCCAAGATATCATCGCGATCCTTGGTATGGAAGAGTTGTCCGACGATCAGAAACAAACCGTTGCCCGCGCTCGTCGTATCCAACGCTACCTCTCTCAACCATTCCACGTTGCCGAGAAGTTTACCGGTAACCCAGGTACCTACGTCAAATTGGAAGACACGATTCGTGACTTTGCCGATATCATCGCTGGTAAGTACGATGATAAACCCGAAGACTGGTTCTATATGGTCAACGGCACCCTTGCTGAAAAGATTAAAACCGAGAAGAAGAAGTAGTTTATGCACCTGCAGCTCATCACCCTGAATGGCATTAGCGTCGATCAAGACATTTATGAATTGATCGCGCCGACAGCTGCGGGTGAAATTGGTATCTTTCCTGGCCACGAACCACTCGTGACCTTGGCGGTACCTGGTGCGCTGACCGTTCGTCATGATAAGAAAGACCGAGATGATAAGCTGGAATACTTTGCTATTTCTGGTGGGGTTATCGAGATTAACCCAGATTCAATCCGCGTCTTAGTGGACGAAGCTGATCACGGTGAAAATATTATCGAGGCTGAATCTCGGGCTGCGCTCGAGCGTGCCATGAAGCTACGCGATGAGGCGAAAGACCAGGTTGAGCTCGAAAAAGCAACTCAGCTGATTGATCGACACGCGGTTCGATTGCAGGTGGCTGATCTGCATCGACGTCGACGTCGCCAATAGCCGTGTTTCATAAAAAAAGAGATGTTCTTGCATTTACGGTACAGTATTCGTATAGTCATCTGTACGAGTATCCTTAGTGGAAGCAGGTGTACATTATGCCATTGATTATCGAGTTGAGATCCGAGCGATTGAGTGTCCGGGCTGCCATGAAGCAGCTCGAGGAACTCAATCGTGAGTGGGTGCTCACATTGGCAAAGCACAAGGGTCGCGAGGTAATAGAACTTGTCTATGAACTCGACCCCGAGTCCTCAAGGTCGGCCGTGAGTAATGCGGTCCAGCGTGCGCTCAAGCCCCATCAGGTCATCATCAACAAAAAGGAGATGCCAACCAAGACTCGTGCGTCAGTACAGCCCCGTCGTCGAAGGTAGAGCCCTGCTCCCTCGGGGGCGGGTTTTACTTATGTTGAATTAAGATTCCACGCACCTCATCGGTGCTTTTTGTGTGCATCAAAATATCTCGCAGTTCAGCTGCACCCTCAAAATCACGAATATAAATCTTAAAGAATCTTTTAAGAGTATCAAATGGTTTTGGACCGAATTCTTCTACGTATTTATCATAAAGATCAAGCTGGAGTTTCAAAAGGTCAATTAATTCCTCACGAGAATGCTCTTTCGGCTCGTGTTCAAATGCATAGGGGTTGGTAAAGACGCCCCGAGCGATCATGACGCCGTCAACGCCGTATTTCTCAACCAGTTCAAGACCATGGGTGCGGTCGCGGATGTCACCATTAATTGTCAATAAAGTCTGTGGTGCGATGTCGTCGCGTAACTTCTTGATCTCTGAAATTAATTCATAGTGGGCTGGGACCTTGCTCATTTCTTTTCGAGTCCGTAGGTGAATTGTTAGGTTTGCGATGTCTTGTTTCAGAAGAAAAGCTAGCCATTCCTTGAATTCTTCTGGCCTTACATCGCCAAGACGAGCTTTAATGCTGACCGGAAGGCCGGCTTCTTTTGTCGCTGCAATAATTTCCGCCATGAGTTCTGGGGTGCGAATAAGTCCACTGCCTGCACCGTTCTTGACGACGTCCTTGGCGGGACAACCCGTATTGATATCGATACCAACAAAGCCCTTCTCTTTCATGCCGTGGGCCATTTGGCGGAAATGCTCTGGTGTCTTTCCCCAGATATGTGCTACGATCGGCTGCTCGTCGTCTGTATAAGCGAGGCGGCTTTTAGTACTGTGCTGTCCTTTTGGACTGACGTAGCTATCGGTATTGGTAAATTCAGTAAAGTAGACATCTGGCGCGGCCGCCTTTGCGACGACATGACGAAAAACCACGTCAGTCACTGCCTCCATCGGAGCCAGGATAAAAAAAGGTTTTGGTAGGTCTTGCCAGAAATTTTTCATCAGTTTCTATTGTCTCATAAAATGAAACATCTCTCATCTGTCACAACTGTTTGTGGCGAATGAGAGACGGACAGAGATAGTGCTTTCTGATCCTTTTTGCGAATGGCGGGGCCAGACGGTCTCTATCGAAGGCCTAGGCCTTGCCGCCGCCGAGGATACGCTCGACCGCTCGACCCTCGCTGCCAGCCTGACTGGTGGTACGGTCGATCGCGGCCTGCTTGTCGGACGAGATCGACTTGCCAGCGGCCTTGTCTGCCGCCCATGCGCGGACCTGCTCCTTGTCTGCCATGTTTACCTCCCTTCCGAGGTGTCGTGGGTGGGTGAAAGCTTCACTATCTCTGTCAATGTGCAACAGAGATAGCGTGGAAAGGCACCGATACGTCGGTGTATTTCCTAGCCTTCAATCTGTGCTGATTCTTATTATAACACTTTTAGATTGCGTCGTCCAGTATATCCTGTTCGAAAGCCGCAATCCCGCGCGCATTCGGCTCGTATGAGGAGGTATCTGGGAGATCAAGATTCACAATGCGCTGCCAAACTTTTTCCACCAGCTGCTTGAATCGCTCTAGCTCTTCCTTCTCAAATGACATATCAAGCGTGATGATCTCCCCTGCCTTGGTCGGCTCGACGAAGGATAGACGACCTTCTGTAACATTGTAATTGCCATAATCACGGGAGTGCTCAACCAATAACTTATAGAACAGCAGTTGCTGTCGGTATTTGTGGAGCTTGACCCGTTCGTGATCATCGCTTCCCTTCCAACCCGAGGCTGGCTTACCTGTTTTGTAATCGGTCACAATAATAGTTTTGTCGGCCTTATTAATATCAACGACGTCGAGCGAACCCGTTAGGTGCGCATCACCGAGGAATGATTCTTGGCCGCCAAAAGACAGCTCAGATTTTTGAGTCGGAGAGAAAGTATCATATCGTGCATCAAGGAAGGCTTGCAGTTGCTCACTCCCCTTCTGTAAGTACGTCGTGTAGTCCAAGGGGCTCATGCGCTGTTGGGTTAAATTGACCTCGAAATCACGCAGGACATCTTCGAGCGGTTTTTGCTCGCCCGTCGCAGCGAGGTGAACGTGAGCCTGCTGGAGTGTATTGTGAATAGCTGAACCGTACGATGCTGAAGCACTCTTGGCGCTCGGGAAATGGAGCAGATTATCGAGTAAGAAAGCCCGCGGGCCGCCGCGTGAGACGTCGAGGAAGGAGTTGAAGTGAGTAGCGCTTAACTTGTATTTCTCCAGCTGAGGTTGCAACAGTTCTTTTAAGTCAGCAGTCGGTTCGGTTAACGGTTCGTACCAGGCAATCTCGGCAGACTCGACGACGTCTCCATCGCTAATTGGTGGAATATCTTTTGTTTCAATCGTATTGCCAGCCAAGAAACTCGCAACAAGGGTTGATTTGTCACTATCGTTACTATCGCTATAACTGAGAATGAGGCGAGACTTGGCACGGGTCATGGCAACGTAAAACAGGCGCAACCGTTCATCTGACGATTCGCCGGCTGGCGCGAGCGGGAGGTTCTCAGGATAGCTGATATTGCGACTGGCACTGCGGGCTTTTTCACCCCAGCCATTATCAACGCTATTAAAGATATATACTTGTTCAAACTCGAGCCCTTTTGATTTGTGAGCCGTCATGAGGTTGACCGCACCCTCCTCGTTATCCAGTGAAGTTCGGGCCACCATCAAGTTGGTGCCGAGGCGTCGATGGAGCTGGATAAACTCAACAAATGAAGCCAGTGTTAGTCCGTCTTTGGCATGGTATTCACGCAGCTGGCCGCGGATGGTGCGCAGCGCTGCCAGGCAATCGAGGTATTGCAGTGGTGTCTTGTCGAGTTGCTCGGCTGAGAAATAATAGTCGTAAAAAGGACTTGATTTGGTGGTGTCGTCGGTGCGCCCGATGAGGCGATCGATCATTGGTTCGAGTGCGGTGTGACTAGCCAGTGCACTGAGCTCGATGAGCCAACTATGAATCTCGAGGAATTGCGGTAAGGTCGCCATGACGTCGAGCCAGCGCTGACGGCTATCATAAGCAGTGGTGCTGAGGCGCCACAATTCGCCTGGGCTCAGGTTCCAGGCAGGGTGTGCCAACAATTCAGGCATCAAGCTATTAGCTTGGTCGTGCTCTCCCTTACTAAGCGCCACGACCACCCTCGAAAGCAGGTCGAGTGCTAGGATCGGCGGTTGGTCGAGGACATTATCTTGTCGGTCGTAATTGACGGCAATGCCACGGCGAGAGAAATACGGAAGCAAACTCTGGATTTCAAAGTGACGACGAGTCAAAACGGCGATATCGCCAGGTTTGGTCCCAGCTTTGATGCTGCGAGCGATATGATCAACCAGCCAATGCCGTTCGGCGTCGATTGTTGGTGCGTGGATAAGTTCAACTGCACCCTCACCTGTTTGGTTGGCGGAAAGATGTTTATTGATATCCTGCATGCGGTTTTCGAGTCGGTCAACGCCCTGTATGATGACCTCGCGGGAAGTATCGATGATGATTTCCTTTGAACGATAGTTATCGGTCAGGACAATCAATTCGGCAGCTGGGTAGAGCTCCTTGAATCGTAAAATGTTGCTAATATCAGCACCTTGGAAACTATAAATTGCCTGATCGTCATCACCGACCACCATGATGTTCGGCTTACCATCATTGAGTGGGCTTTCGGTCAAATTGTGCAGGATGCGCATCTGGGCCAGGTTGGTGTCCTGGAACTCGTCCACCATAATGTATAAATACTTTTCCTGGAGATTAAATCTTAAATCATCATGAACTTCCATCGCATGCACGACCTGGAGGATCATGTCATCATAATCATATAGACCAGCCGCTTCCATGCGAGCCAAGTATTCATAGTAAACAAAGGCCAGCGCGCGAAGCTTGGTGATATGTGCGCGGGATTTAAAGACTAGCTCACCTTTCGTATTCTTCACAAACCATTTCTTTTTCCAGGCAGTGATCGGCTTGGTGGGATGTTCGGACTGAGACTGCGCTATGGCTGCACCTAGGCCCTCTGTAATCACTTTAATCAGCGGAGTCACTTCATAGAGCGTCTCGGCCTCGTCGGCCAGTTCCTGAAGCGCTGATAGGCTAAGGGCGAGCGATTGACCGACCTTAGCGGTGACAGTGCCGCTGATCAATGGGACGATAATACGCTCAGCCTTGTCGAGTGCTGCCTCGCTCTGGTCAATCACGGCCAAAAGCTCATCACTGGTCAAGCCGCTTCGTTTTAACTCTGAGATAACTTTTGTGGCATCTGGTTGGTGCGTGTACTCGCCATTCATCGTGCTCGCGAGAGGATTCTTGTATTCAAGCTCATCGAAAATCGAACGCAAGATTTCGTAGCGGCTCAGATCATCAGCTGGCTGGAATAGCGCTCCATTGTAGAAATACTCCCGATTTTGGTTGATGACCTCTGTGCCAAAGCTGTGAAAGGTATGAATTGCAACCTTGTAGGCATCCTTACCGATAATCCCAACCAGCCGTTCGCGCATCGCACTGGCTCCGCTGTCAGTAAAGGTCAAGCAGAGGATGTTCTCGGGTAAAGTGTCGGTTTTTTGCAAGATTTGAGCAGTACGGACACTGAGGAGCTCGGTCTTACCAGTGCCGGGTCCCGCGATCACCATAAGTGGACCATCGATATGGTCTACGGCCTCCTTTTGAGCGACGTTGAGCTGTTTGTAACGCTTCTCAAATTCCATTGCTCTCATTATATCACCCCGAGGCGCGGCCGGGGTTTGTGTCTACCCATCAGGGGTGGTACAATGACAGGCATGAACGAACAGGTCTATGAGGACTTTGCGCTCGAAAAGAACCTGAAAGCTCAGTTTGGTGTGGCGGCTGAAGTTGATTCGGTAATTGCAAGGCGTATCCCTGTCAGTCGAACGGCTGAAGCGACGCTTTTTCTGACAAAGAAGAAGCAACTGTTTCTCTATGTGACGAGTCAATCGAAACTACTACTTTCTGATGTTCAAAAGATTGTCTCGCGAGTTGGCTTAAAGGCGGAACTATATATGCCGCCAAAGAATCGCCCACACTACTTCGACGAGGTTGGTACTGAGAAGTTCCGTGAGATTTTTCCAGGCCGAGGGCATATCAATGAACAAGATATCGCTTTTTATCGGACACTTGCTCCCTACTCACCAGCGCTTATTTTAATCAGCGAAGTCAAGGGTGGCATGATTTATCAATACGATAGTGACACGAATGGTGACTGGCGACAGCACACCAAATTTGCCTATCGTCGTATTAAAACAAGCTAGTCTTTGGCGGCTTTAGCTAGTGTCACCAGGGCAGTTTTGGCAGATTCCGCCGTATAGGTAGCAGCATCGGCTGGTTGTCGAATCGTGTATTCGTAGAGGGTTTTACCCTTAAACACTTGCAATTTAAAGTTATACATTGCGCCAGGTCCGGTCGCGGTAGTATTGGCATTGTAAAAGGCATCGTCACCAAGGTCTGTAATTTCCTCGATCAGAGGTTCATCTCGAATAGCGGCGATGAAGGTGGCTGGACCCGTTTCGTTGGTATATTTAGCAACCAAAACGGTCAGACCATTACCACTGCCAGAGCCGTCTTCAAAAGTTCCACCAGGCGCAAATCCGTAAATACAGACCTGGGAGTCAAACACGAGGTCTTCCATACCGCCACCAACTTTTTTGCCATCAACAATGCCATTGTTTTGAGGGTCTTGCAGCTCATTTGCGGCTGAGCCTAGTGCAGTTTTGACCGTTGCCTTGTCAAACAAGTCACAGGCGCCATAATTTTTCGATAAATTAGGCCCAACAAGTGTTTCGGCCGGTGGAGTTTCCTCGTTTTGAGAACGGATTAGTTGTATGACAAAGAGGGCTCCAAACACAAGCACGGCAACGCCAAGGAGGGCGGCGATGCTTATTATAATTTTCTTACGCATAGTCATCTCTTCTATCATGGCTAATATCCCCCGATCGTGCCCATGCTCCACCCACCAGCCGTTTGGCCATTGATGAGACATCGCACTTTGGCATTATAGTAGCCATACCAACTATTAGAGCCATTAATCATCCACCAGCTGCGGTTACCTGTCGTCCAGCCTTCGGCCGCATAATCATTGGCACCACTTCCGTTGCTGTAGGCGTACCAGACATCCATATAGATTTGGAATTCAGCGCCACCTTCACATGAGCCGTACGTATCGACGTGTGAGGCGTAGTTGTTGCCGCTATAACCATCCGCATTGCTCCCAACCCAGTCAACCGCACCGATGTTTACTACTTGGCAGCAGCCACCATAGCTGTATCCAGCTGAGATTGGACCGCTAACACCTGTAGAGGTTGTGGCGCAGGTCGCCCAACTACCTTGGACAGAGCCGTTCACTGCCTTAACTCGCATATAATAGGATGTTCCGTTGAGAAGCCCGGTAAGCGAACGTGTGGTTGTGGCAATGTTCGGTATGACTGTCGAACTGGTAAACCCACTATTGGTTGCATATTCGACGGTGTAGCTGGTAGCGCTGGTGACCGCCGCCCAACTGAGGTTGATCTGTGTATTGCTCGCCAAACTTGGAGTACAACTCGCTGGTGCAGGGACAGCGGTCGTTGCATTATTGATAGATGACCAGGCGCTTTGAATGGCACCATTGATGGCCTTGGCGCGGAAATAATAGGTCGCTCCGACAGACAGACCTGTGAGAACGCGGTTAGTGGTCGTAATGCCTGTAATCGTCGTGACACCACTGGCAAGTGTTGGTGAGGTGGAGTATTCAAGTGTGTAGCTGACGGCATTGGCGACAGCACTCCAGGTAATCGTGATCTGTGTTCCTGAGTTGGGAGTTCCTTGAGGGTTCGGCGCGGCAATCTGTAGAGTTGTAGCGCTGATAGTATTTGACCATGTCCCGTTTGTCGAGGTCGCATCTGGACGAACACGGAACCAGTACGGCGTCCCACTGCTCAGACCAGTGGCTGTAGCGGTGGTGACGTCACCAACGGGGATATCGGTGGTTGTTCCTACGCCACACCCAGCCGCGGTACATCGCTGGACGAGATAGCTGGTCGCATTTGGAATAGCGGTCCAAGAGACATTAATGGTTGAGAAATCTATCGCCGTGACTGAAATAGTAGCGGCGCCGGCAGTTGCAATTGAGGTATTGCGACGACCGGAAAGCGTGATGATTTCATTGTCGACTTCATTGCGATATTTAAGGCTATAGGACAAACATGAGCTACTTCCAGAACATGCGGCACTGCCATCGCCAACGTACTGGTAAAAGTCATCACCGGTTAGTCCGAGTGTAGTGCCGCAGACGATAGAGTTGGTTGTTCCCCCAGGTGCTTGCGGTGCCACGATAGAATTCTTGTCTACGCCAGCCAAAGGGCCAGTGTTATCGGTAACAACGTTGCCTGCGGCAGTGATCGCACCACAGCTTGGGTATTCCCCGTTGGCATCGTAGTATTTTTCAAGCGCCTCACTAATGACCGTCGCGTTTGCAGCGCGTCGAGCATCCCTGGTATCAGCCTGATAGCGTCCAAGTCCGATCACCGTCACGGTTGCCAGAATACCAATGACCGCTATCACAACGATTAATTCGACAAGAGTAAAGCCTTTATTCAGCCGATTCATATGCTCATTGTAACAAACATAAGCGGTGACGCAAGTATAAGCATAAGGGTCAAGCAGAATAATAACCTTAGTAATTCATGCCAAATATGTTAAAATAATGAAGCTTTGGGGATTGGCCAAGTGGTAAGGCACCGGGTTCTGGTCCCGATATCGGGGGTTCGAATCCCTCATCCCCAGCCAGATTTATTACTTTAGAACTTCTTCGGAGGTTCTTTTGTTTGCTATGATGAGTGTATGAAGTCTGTAGGTATTATTGGAGGTCTAGGTCCAGAAACAACAGCAAACTTCTACTTAGAGGTTATTTTTCGTTGTCAGCAGCTAAATGATAATCAGCGACCGTCTGTCGTTATCGGTAGCGTCCCTTTGTTATTTGAGATTGAACGTGACTTAATTGCACATAATACTGGCATTAAACGTTATATCCCCTTTCTTCAGGAAGAAGCTAGGAAGCTAGAGAAAAGTGGTGTCGATTTTCTTGTAATGCCATGTAATTCGTTGCATGTATTTATTGATGAAATTCGAGCGGCTGTTTCAATTCCAGTGTTGAGTATTGTTGAGGAAACAATTAAATACTTGAATAGCAAAGACATAAAAAAGGTTGGTCTTATCTCTACGTCTGCGACAATCGAAAATAAGGTATACGAATCGAAACTTTCTGAAAGTGGAATCGAATATGTAACTCCTACTGACGAACAGCGATCAAAAATCGATACTATTATTCAACGTCTTGTGAATGGGGAGCACCTTGATGAAGACCGCGAATTCCTTATCGATACCGCCAACTCTATCTCGAAAGATGTATCCTTCGTTGCACTCGCATGTACGGACTTGCAGCTCTTGAACCCAGAAAGTAATAAAGTTGAGATATTCGATACTATGAAAATCTTAGCCGACAGCACAGTTGCGCAGATTCTAAGTTAAAAAGTTACTGGAACACATCCACTAACCCCAGCCAAATGTGACACATTAAAATAGGACCCCCTACAGGTCCTATTTAGCTATAAACGACACCATTTCTTATTTTTTCTTTGCCTGAGGGTTCGAGAGATAGATCGCGAGAATAATGAGGCCGGCAAATGGGAGAAGTATCCAAAATACATTCGTCCAGGCATAGCCTGCATCACGCAACCTGCGTACTGTCACTGCAAGGGTAGGAAGAAGAATCACAACACCCCATAGCCCACTCAGTATTGACCCGATTGAGCCATCTTGACCAACGGTAATGACGCTGAATACATTAAATGCGCTTGTCACGAGTACGGTGAAAAGGATCCACCACCAGAATTCAGAGCGGGAAGCTCTGCCGCTAAATTCTGCATATTTACGTGGAACTGCTTGGATTGATTCTAGAAATGTCATGATACCCTTCTATCGTTTTATTGCTTAATGCACTCTATGTTTAAGAGTATATAAGATTTTGTCCTTAAATAGAGAAAATTTTCCCGGCTATGATACCGATTGCCGTGGCGATACCACCAATGACAAAAACCTCGAACGCACTTCTCAAAGGAGAAACCTGAACAACTTTTCCTTTGATGTAACCAAGCACCAAAAGGCACGTTAGTGATGCGATAACCGCGACGATAGTAGAATAACTAATCGGAAAGAAGACAATAGACAATAATGGCACAAGCCCTGCCGTAAAGTACGCAAATAGCATGATGAGTCCGCTGAGGATCGATGATCTCGACGACTTTTCTTTATTGAGTTGATGGGCCGATTTGGAGCTAAGATACTGACCTGCCCCCATTGACAGTGCCTCTACAAGTATCGTCACGACCCCAGCGAGGATGACCACTTCCTTCCTGCCAGTACCAGCGCTAATTCCAACTATAACTCCCGTGGTTGACACGAGCGCATCGTTAAATCCGAACATTGCACTTTGGAGATATTCTGCAGAAATACGTTTCATTTAGAGCCTAGGATCCTCTCGATAGACCTTAACGATTATAGGTAACCGTTACGATCCCATCAACTCGGTTACCGTGTTCGTATTCAGTGAGAATTGCTTCGGCAACATCGACGCGGTAGACAATGTATGGTCCGGCCTCGATCTTTGAAATCGGTAGACGGAAGTCTTCGCTATTGTGGCGGATAGTGCCAAGGACCTGGAATGCCCTCGCACCTTCATCTGGGACGGCGACTTCGGATGCAATACCATTCAGCTGAAGTGTTGTTTGGTGGTCTTCACCACTGAAAGTAAGTGCAACCTTCGGGTTGCTGAGAATATTCTCATGCTTCTGAGTTTCGCGCTTGGTCATAAAGAAAAGATGAAGCTGCGGGTCGCTTCCTACGTAAAGCGTCGTGCCATGAGGTGTGCCTGACGGCGTGACAGTGCTGAGGACAGCCAAGGGGTGTTCATTAATATAAGCGGCGATGGTTGAAATAGAATCTTCTTGCATAGTTTGAGTATAGCACGTGAGGTAATTCACTTCTTCTCGATAAAGGTTATACTTATCTATATGACTGTCTGGCTTGGCCTTCTCACTATCCTCATGGCTATTATCAGCTATGGGCTTTACTTTCGTGACATGTTCCGTGGCAAGACCAAGCCGCACGGGTTAACCTGGTTGATATGGGGAATGCTTAATTCCTTTATATTTTTCCAGCAACTGGCGGCTGGTGCCGGACCAGGAGCCTGGGTGACCGGCAGTGCAGCATTGGCAAACTTTATTATCTTTGGTTTGTCTTTTAAATACGGTGAGCGACGCATTACGCGGCTTGATTGGTTCTGCTTGGTTGCTGCTGGGTTTGTTTTGGTGGTCTGGTATCAGACCTCTGATGTGGTCTTGTCTGTTGTTCTGGCGAGCATCATTTCTTTGCTCGGCTTTGCGCCAACCATTCGCAAAGCCTGGAAAGGTGCTCGAGAAGAAACTGTCACTACCTTTGCACTTAACAGCCTGAAGTTCCTTATTGCACTATTTGCCTTGCAAACCGTCAGTGTCGTGACAGCCCTTTACCCTGCCCTATTATTCGTGACGAATGCCGGATTCGCTGTCTACTTGCTTGTTCGGCGTGCCAGATATAGTACAATAAAGCATAAGAAGAAACGGGGTGTGGCACGATGAAAGAACTCGAAACAATAGACTCACTACTGACCTTGAACGGGAAGGTTGCCTTTGTGACTGGCGCGGCTATGGGTATTGGACAGGCTATTGTGCGCCGACTTCATCAGGCGGGAGCAATGGTGATCGTCTCGGATCTTAACCGAGATGCGGCTGATACTCTGGCCAATGAATTGAACGAACTGCGCGCGGGATCCGCCCACTCTTTCGGATTAGACGTGAGTCGGGCTTCTGAAGTCGAGGCGGCCTTTGCTTATACCCTTGAGAAATGTGGCTCTTTGGATATTCTCGTGAACAATGCTGGTATCTATCCTTTTCAGAATGTGATGGATATGAATGAGGCCGACTTTATGCGGGTAATCGATGTGAACCTGAAGGGCGTGTTTCTGTGCACTCAGAATGCGGCGACTGCGATGAATGACGGCGGCAAGATCATCAATATCACTTCGATTGATGCTATTCACCCTTCAATGGCAGGTTTAGCACATTACGATGCATCAAAGCACGGTGTTTGGGGCTTTACAAAGAATATCGCTCTCGAGCTCGCAGAGCGCAATATCACTGTTAATGCCATCGCACCTGGGGCAATCGCGACTCCAGGCGTCGGATCGATAGACGGTGAGATTCCTGATACGCTCAAGGCGATGGAAGCTCGTATCCCAATGAAGCGCATTGGCCAGGGCGATGACATTGCAAAGGCCACCCTCTTTTTAGCATCTGACCTGTCATCATATATGACTGGTAGTCAGATTGTGGTCGATGGTGGCCTTCTGCTTAAATAGTTATTATTCGTTCGCTTCGTCAGCGTCAGCCTCTTCTTTTGTAACGTGAACTGTGCCGTGTGGGTGCTGTGGCGGTGCGTAGATTGAGTAGACTTTCAGTGGCGTATCGCCAGAGTTAACGAGGTTGTGCCAAGTTCCAGCTGGAACAATAACAGCATCGTCATTGTTAGCTTCCCATGACTCCAAATTCTCTTTTGAATCCCCCATGTAGACCGTTGCCTTCCCCTCTTCGATACGAAGGAACTGGTCAACAGTTTCATGAACCTCTAGGCCGATGTCGTGACCAGGCTGAATTGCCATCAGAGTCACTTGAAGGTGCTTACCGGTCCAAAGAGTAGTTCGATAGTTGGTGTTGGCGAGTGTCGCATCCTCGATGTTAGCGACAAACGGACCAGGTCCGTGATCAATACTATCTGTCATGTTGTTCTCCTTTTCTATTCTAGTGTACGCCATTTTATTATAACGCGCTTGTGGTAATTGGCTGTTATTTACGTTGGGCATTTGGGTAGGCCCGTGTTAAGCGACGTAAGTTCAGTTCATGGAGTCGAAGCAGGGCTCGTCGAATACGGATGAGACGCTTTCTCTTCGTTGGATCAGCCGTGGTGATGATCGAAAGTTCGTTGACTAGGTGCTCCCAGATGGCTTTGAGTGTCCCCTTAATAGCACTCATGCGCACCCTAACAAGACTGATGACAGAGTTAGCAAAGTCGATAATGAGCAGCGAGCTGAGTACGATAGCAATAATAATAGCGATTGAGTCAGGAATCATACCGAGCCAGCCTGAGAACAGAGGATGTAGTACGTACACGAGCAAGAGCGCTAAGATACCGAACCCGAGTGAGTTCTCGAGACAGATTCTGCCCTGGAGGTTAAATCTCTTCTTGCTATAGTCCCATAGTTGAATGTGAAATAGCTTGTCCAAGATAAGATGCGTGGTGTATTCCAACACAGAGGCAATCACGACACTGAGCGCAAAGACGACGAATGGGTTATCGAAATAAGGATCGACCAGTAGTAGGATGACGGTCGCCCCAGTTCCATAAATTGGCAAGATAGGCATTGTTAAGAAGCCGGTTGTATAGAACTTGCGTTCAGTGATGAGGCGGTAGATGATCTCGTGGATCCAGCCGATGAATGAGTAGACGAAGAACAGAAGGACGAGGAGGCTAAGACTGTAGAGCATGTTAAAAGTATATCATTAACAAAAAATATACCGCCATTTCGGGCGGTATACAGTTGTGCTTTTAACTCGTTGTTAGTAGCGGTTCTGGGTTGGAACGAAAGTGAAAGCTTTTCCACTGGCACCACCACGACCGGTTCGGCCGATACGGTGGACGTAGTCTTCATAGGTGGCTGGTTGATCAAAGTTGATGACGTGGCTGACATTTGGAATGTCGAGGCCACGAGCGGCAACGTCGGTGGCAACCATGATCTTGACCTGGTTGTCTTTGAAAGACTTGAGGGCACGTTGGCGTTGTGACTGAGACTTGTTACCGTGGATAGCAACAGAGGTAAAGCCGCTTCGTTCAAGATGATCTGACAGACGTTGGACGCCGAATTTCGTTTCACCGAAAACAAGGACCTTATCAAAAGTTTCACCACGAAGCATCTCAACTAAGGTATCGAGCTTAGCTTCTTTGCTGGCAACTTCAACGATGTCTTGTTCGACGTGTTCGCTGGTGTCGGCGGTTCGGACTGAGATAACTTCAGGATTTTGCAAGAATTCATTCACCAATGTTTGGATGGTTGGCGTAATGGTTGCACTAAAGAACAATGTTTGGCGTTCTTTAGGAATTTCACTGATGATATTTCGGATGTCGTTGATGAATCCCATGTCGAGCATTCGGTCAGCTTCGTCGAGGACGAGGAATTTGACTTCCTGGAGCTTGAGCTCATTTCGTTTCATGAGGTCTTTAAGACGACCAGGTGTGCCGATAATGACGTGTGGACGGCGACGAATGTCGCGAATCTGACGGTCAATGTTCATCCCACCAACCACAAGGGCTGAGAAAAGACGCATGCCAGTTGAGAAGGCGCGGAACTCTTCTTGGATCTGAACGGCCAGCTCACGAGTCGGTGCCATAATGAGTACGGATGGCATCTGCGTTCGTTCGTCTAACTTTTCAAGGATCGGAAGAAGGAAGGCGGCTGTCTTACCCGTACCAGTATTAGCGAGGCCAATGACGTCCTTGCCTGCAAGGATGTGCGGAATTGCTTGGTCCTGGATGGCGCTTGGCGTGACGTAGCCCTTGTGAACGATATTACGTTCAAGGTCGGGGCGGAACTTAAAATCAGCAAAAGTATGCTTTGCTTCGTAGATTACTTCCTCGGCAGCGGTGACTGCCTTGTTAATAAATTTACTTGGGTGGATATAAGCACCACGACGGTTGCCGCCTCCACTTCGTTGTGGACGACTTGATGGACCACCGAATGAACGGTGTCCTGCTCGTGATGAGCTTGGTTTGGTTGATGAGCGTGTGTTTCGGTATGTCATAGAGACAGTAGTCCCCTTTCAGGGTTTAAATAGATATGTTTCGCTGCAGACGAACAGCGAGAACCTTTTGATATCTATTTCAGAAATCTTTCTTAAACAGAGACGGTATCCATTCGGATGCAATGGCTTCATTATAGCACAAGCTAGATATTTTGTCTAGAGAGGCCTATGGGGAAATAAAAAAGAGCCCGCAGCACTAGAGGCGCGGACTCTTTTAAGGGATACCTTATTTTTTCTCTGTAGCCATTGTGCGACTGCCAATTGCAATCACAAGTTTGTACACCGCTGCCAGTCCTACGACTGCATAGATGACACGCGCGAGGCCTGAGCCTTCGCCAAAGATGGCATCGACAAGGTTGTAGTCGAAGAATCCGACCAGTCCCCAGTTGAGGCCTCCAATTATGATTAGTATTAGTGCTATAACGTTTACTACTCGCATACCTATCGTCCTCCTTTAGGTTGTAAGTACAGTATACGCTTATGTTTATGATTTGAAAAATTACTCTGAAATTGAGAAGGGACCCCGTCACAGCCGTGAAGCTGATCGGGGGTCCCTGTTGCTCGATGCCCTATTGCGAGGGCAGAACTGATTATCTAGAGGCCGCTAGACACGGGTTCTGATTCGACTCACTCGGCCGAGGCGTTGGCCTTGTTCCGACGGCGCTGCTGGATGAGCACGAAGCTCAATCCAGCAAACAACAGCAGGAAGCCGACCCCCACGAAGGGCAGCGGGTTGCCAGAGCCGGTGTTCGGCAGCCCAGTGGTGCTGGGCGGCGTCACGGGCGGGTTGGTTGGGCACTTCTCGTCGGTGAACGTGAAGGTCCAGACGGCGTTGCCGTTCTCGTCCAGCTCGTAGTCGGCGTTCTTGGTGTCAGACACCACGAAACCTTCTGCGGGCGTGAACGTCACGATCACGTCACCGACGCCGTTCTCGTCGCGCTGGTCGTCGGCGGTGTAGGTGCCTTCGTCCGTCACCGACTCGGTCTCTCCGGGCTCAGCGCTCGGCAGGGTGAACGAGTCGTCGTCGGTGCCACACGGATCGACCATGGTCGGGCTCTCGGGGACGACAATCGTCGGCTCCTCGGGCTCTTCACAGTCGATCGTGAACTCCGTCGGTCCAAAGACCGCCACGCCGTTCGCGAGAACGGTGACGGTAAAGCTGTCACCATTCTGGAACTCCGAGATCGGATCGGGATACGAGTAGCTACCGTAAGGGGCAACCGTCTCGGTGTGCACCGTGACGCCGAAAATCTGCGTCTGGAACTCGGTCTCCTCGGATCCGGCCGTACCTGTCACCTCGAGCGACGGGTCACCTTCCGTGCAGATGATCTGCGCGGACGCGGTCGGAGCGACGAACGCCTTGTCGAACAAGTAGGTGTCGCACCCGATGACCAGGGAGGTTACCAGGCCTGCACCGACCGCGTTCGAACCGAGCGAGTAGCCGATCGCCTTGACGTCGACGTCCCATCCGTTGGCCACGAAGGCCTGCAGGAACTCGTCCAGGGTTCCGTACGCGAGCTGGTAGCCCGGGTTCGGTCCCGCGGACATGCCGGGAACAGCCTTGTTGATCCACCACTCCGCGAAGAGCGGTTCGTACACCAGGTTACCGAACCACACCCCATTCTTGTACAGGGTGAGGTTCAGGCCGGCGCTCGCTCCGGAGTAGACCGTGTAGCCCAAGCTGGGCGACCCGATCTCCTCGAAGGGGATGTCAACCGCGATGTAGCCGGCGGACTTCGAGTAGTAACCGCCACCGGTCGTGCTGATCTCGATACCACCGTCGACGAGCTCGTGTGTCCCCTTGTTGGTGGGGTCACTCGGGTTCTGCCGGTCCTCGAAGAACATGTCGTCGAGGTTGGTGAGCGTGATCGGCGCGTTGGGTGCGGTACACTGCTGCACGACGGGCGGCGGCGGGGTGCCGCACGTCACGGTGCCCTCCCAGTGGTAGTTCGTACCTGCGACCTGCACCCACTCCACCTTGTAGTACGACCAGTTCGGCCAGTTCGGGTGGGTGGTGAAATCGAAGACCTTCGTCCCGCTCCAGGTGCCGCTGTCCTTGTGGAAGTTCAGCGTGAGCTCCTGGTTGGTGAGAAGGTTCTCGATGCGCACGTTGACATCGTTCGCCTGTCCGCTCGGGATGTCCGAGGGGTAGACGACGGTCAGCGCGGTGCATGTCGGGGCTGCGTACTCCCAGTCCCAGTTGAACGGGTCATCCGGGTCGGGGCACTCCGAGACATCCGGCTCTTCCTGACCCTCGTCGTATTCGAGGACGTAGGAACGATCGTGAGCGTCCGAGAAGTAGCCCGGGATGATACCATCCCAGTTCTGGATGCTGTTGACCGATACCGAGATGGGGTTCTGCCCGGTCTGAAGGGCCTCGTCGACGCCGGGGGTACCGACGTACTTGCAGACGAAAACCTTCTTGGGCATCTTCCTGGAGGATTCCTCGGTGACGATCTCCTTCTCGGAATCCGCGATGGATTCCTCGGTGGCGGGCGTCTCGTCGGTCACCTCCTCCGTCTCCTCGATCGGTGCCGTCTCTTCCTCGGGGGCGGATGCCCCTTCGGTCGTGACGACCTCGGTGTTCGGATCAGGTTCGCCTTCGGCGTTCGCACTGAGCGGTGCCAGGGCGAGCAGACAGGCGGCGGCGGTTGCCGTCACCACTGTCAGCAGGGATTTCTTTCGAGATCCCAGCGTGGACAAGAATGCCATGATGGCCTTCTCTCTGTGCCCTAGGGGCACGGTTGATGGATAGGAATGGTCTTGCCTATTAAGTTATAGGCTTGTGAGTCGAATTGTCTGATGTGCTTGCAAGCCACATCAAAAAGACAGGCTCACACGCTTGGGGATAGTTATAGCACAAAACCATTAAAAAGTAAATAAGCGACAGCGTGATGAGTTGTCTATTTAGCTCTTGACGCTCATGCTAATGGCGGGTGTATACTAAGGATAGTCATGTGAGTACTTCTGCGAGGATTTCTACTTACAGGCTTATAGAGCCACCAACGATGTCATGCACACCAGGATCTAGACCTAGGCGCCCCTGATAATCGATACAATCTAATGTGATATTTGGTAAAAAGGTATAGAGTCTACGCGGTCTCTCTCCCCTCTCCAAATCACTCCTCCAAAATCCGCTGCTGATCAACTCTTTGTTCAGCCTTTTTGCGTTACTAGATAAACAATAAAACTTTTGGAGAAAACAATCATGAATCGTATCACTATCAATGAAGAAGTCGCTGTTACAAAAATGGGATTTAAGAAGAACCTAGCCGCTTACCCACGCCGCATGGAATTTCGCGGAACTATCTACGAGTTTATCGATGCTGGCCTCCGCTGCCTGGTCCGCTCTGGTGAATCAATGGCAGAGATCATTACTCTGACCGATGGACAATCTCAGTATCGACTACGCAGTGACAACCACGGTGGTAACTGGACATTGCTCAGCATTATATCTTAGGGGTAAGTCTTGATCTTCAATTAAAACACTCGCAAAGGCCGAGTGTTTTTTATTCGAGAGGATCTTTAATCAATCGTCGTCCAAAGAACTTATGGATCTCGACAACGAGGATAAGTGCAAAGAAGGCAATCAGACTGGTGGTAAATAAGTCACCGAGTGCGACCGGATGGATGTGCAGTAGGCCCTGGAGTGGCCCCAGAACGGCAATAACCTGCAAGAAGACAGAAATCGCGAGGCCGATATAGAAGGTCTTGTTCCAGACCTTGAGGCGCGTAAAGACGGATTGATAGGTGCTGCGGGCATTAAAGGCATTGGCCCACTGCATCACGACGAGGGCCGTAAAGGCAATGGTTTGCCCATAGGCATTGCCATACTGGGCTGCAAAGAAAGCGTACATAGCGAGCGTCAGTAGGCCCATCACGACCGCAACCAAGAGAACACGACCAATCATATACCAGCTCAGTAAGGGAGAGGTCGGGATAATTGGTTTACGTTTCATGACATCCTTCTCGCCTGGTTCGAGCCCCAGTGGAATCACCATAGTGGTGTCGGTGACAAGGTTAATCCAAAGGATCTGAATCGGTACTAGTGGTAAAGGCATGCCGATGATCAGAGCACCGATCGATACGACAACCTCACCAAGATTGGTAGATAAGAGGTAGAAAAGCATGCGACGGATATTGGCGAAGATAATCCTGCCTTCGCGCATCGCTCGGACAATACTGGCAAAGTTGTCATTCAAAAGGATGATGTCGCCAGCGTCTTTGGCGATTTGCGAACCACTCCCCATCGCAACGCCGACATTGGCATTTGTTAAGGCTGGGACGTCATTGACACCATCACCTGTCATGGCGGTTACCTCTTTGGCCTTTAGGATTTGTAAGATACGGAACTTGTTTTCTGGAGTGACCCGCGAGAAGACACGAGCGTCGATAATACGTTTCGTAAGCTCTTTATCACTCAGATCGCTCATCAGTCGGCTATCAAACACCTGGTCGCGGGACTGGATCAAGCCGAGCTGTAGGCCAATATGGTAGGCTGTTTCAAAATGGTCACCAGTAATCATTCGAACCGATACACCAGCCGCCTGAGCGGTCTGGATAGCTCGCCGTGCAGCAGGGCGAAGGGTATCGGCGACGGCGAGGAGGCCGACAAACTCAAATTGCAACTTGGCGTGCATGTCCGCAAAAGATTCGACAGGCTTTGTCAGCGGCGCAGACGCCAGGGCGATAACACGATAGCCTCGGCTAGTCAGGGCTTGCAACGCGAGTTCAATATGGTCCTTCTGGATTTTAGTAAGTTGACTACGGGCTATCACCTGCTCAGGGGCACCCTTAATAACCAGCTCATATTTTCCTTTGTGGTGCCAGACATTACCACTCATGGAATAGGCTTGATCGAAGGGCAGCTTGGCAACTGATTCGCCGTGTAATTTTACCGCTTCTTGGGCAGAGGTAAACTCGATCATAGCAATATCGAGCGGATCACGGCTCCGATCACCATGATGATTAATGGTTCGATGCACAATGGTCGGGAGGTGATGCTTGGTGCCAGGAAGGGTCCATGTTTCCTGGACGGATAGTTTATTTTCAGTTAGAGTACCGGTTTTGTCGGTCGCGATGGTGGTAATAACGCCGATGGTTTCAATCGCTGCCATTGTGCGCACTAGGGCTTTTTTTGCCGCCATACGGCGCATACCCAGAACAAGAATGACCGAGATAGCAACCGGCAGACTTTCGGGGACGGCCGAGACCGACAGGGCCATAACAAAGCGCAATGCTTCAACAAACTCGGTTCCTCTCGCCAGCGCCAGGATAAAGGCGATGACCGCGATACCACCGACACCTGCAACAATATAAGCCAAGAGTTTATCAATCTTCTTTTGGACAGGACTGGTGGTCATTTCGGGGCTTTGGTTCGTTAGGGCAGCGATCCGCCCGAACTCTGTCTGGTTACCAGTATGGACGACGATACCCGTTGCCTGTCCCGAGACGATAAAAGAGCCCTGAAACAGCATATTGCTCTGCTCATAGACTTCTTTCTTTTCGCCAAGCGTGTCGGGATTCTTGCTTACTGGCGCCGACTCTCCGGTCAGGACGGCTTCATCAGTTCGAACCGAACTTGCGACGGTGAGGCGGATATCGGCTGGCACCTTGTCGCCTTCGCTAAGTTTGATAAGGTCACCTGGAACTAACTCGCTGACGTCAACCGAGACTGTTTCGCCACCCCTTATAACTTCTACTTCCTGCGCGGAACGTTTCTGTAAAGATCGTAGGATACGCTCAGTTGAAAAGCGCTGAATGTAGTAGATAACAGCACTCACCAGCATGATGGCGATAATTAGCAAAGCATCAAACACGGCATCATGGATGAAACTAATAACGGCCGCGACAAGCAAGACACCCATAAAGACATTGGCAAACGGCTCGACTAATTTTCGCCACAGAGGTTCGCCCTTGAGTTGGATGGCATTTGGGCCATAGGTTTCAAGACGGGTACTGGCCTCGCGTTTCGATAATCCGTCAGGGCCGCTGCGGAGTTCGTCATAGGTGGCTTGGACGGATTGATGATAGAAAAGCATTAGCACTATTGTATCAAAAACAGCCCCCTTAAAGGAGGCTGTCTTTTCTCTTTACCGACACTACTAGCCAATCCGTACGAGTCGGAAGGTGGTGTTTGTTCTACCCGAGTTCCACTCGACGGTATCTTTCAGGGTCTTTCCTACCAGATGACTACCGAGCGGGCTGACGATGGAAATTCGTCCATCACTTGGGTTTGCTTCGATCGTATCCACGAGTGTGTAGCGGAAAAGACGTCCTTGTTGGTCGATGAGATCAACCACAGATCCGATAGCTACCTTCATACGGGCACGCTTTGATGGGATTAAACGTGCATCGGTCAGAGTTTGCCGTTTGTCGGCGAGATTCGATTCGATGCTTTCGAGTTGAGCGAGTTTCTCGACCCTCTGTAGGCGATCGTCATGGCCGGTGGAGCGATCAATGTCATGGAGGCTGCGAATGATAGCCTGGCGGTCATGTTCGAGCTGAGCGATCTCTCTTTTTAACTCCTTCATACCCTTTTTACTCAGTAAAATTGTTTTTTCTCTTGTCGTGGTGATAGTGCTATTCATTGTGTTCACTCTCTCCTTTTACTTTTTTTGTAGCATGTTGATCGCTACTGTCTCTAGTATTGCCTGGTTATCTGAATTGAATCTTAAAACTAGGTCTTATTTCGTTGTAATTTTCCCCACTATGCTTTGACTTGCAGTGAAGGGTCGGAAACAGTGGAAGTGATGCCGCGTACGGTTGGCAGTGAAAAGGTAAAGGTGGTGAGTTTGTCGTTACTCTTAACCGTTAAATCTCCGTGGTGAATGTCGACAATTTTCTTAGCAATGGCGAGCCCTAGTCCATAGCCTTTTTTGTCACTCTCTGTTCGAGAATCATCAGCTCGGTAGAATCGTTCAAAGATGTGAGGGAGTCTGTCAGCCGAGATAGCAGGGCCGCTATTGCTGATCTCGAATACTCCCATTAGTCGACGCTCATAGATACGAACCATGATACGACTTTTAGGAGGACTATATTTAATAGCGTTATCAATCAGGATGGTGATGAGCTCAGCGATAGCGGCTTCATTTCCAAAAACGGTTGCACGCTTTCGGGTCGTAACAGTAAAACGTTTGGCGACTTTTGGAAATGCTTTGAGTTTTGAGTGGAAAAGTTCAACCAGATCAATCTGTTTGCGTTCCAATCGGTCATAATCAAGCTTTGACAGTTTTAAAAGCATCTCTGATAGGCCAATAAGCTTATTTACTTCTTCGAGGTTACTGATCAAGAGTTCTCTTGACTCCTCGGCGCTCAGTGACTTGTCGCGAAGTGCGACCTCAAGCTCGGTCTTCATACTTGCGAGCGGTGTCCGCAGTTCATGGCTGGCATCGCTTGTAAAGCGGCTCTGGGCGTCGTGTGCACGTTCGATCGGCTGGAGTGTACGCCTCGCGAGGAAGTAACTGCCTACTCCACCTGCAATCAAGATAGCGGCGTTAATATAAATAAGAGACAGAAACATTTGTAGCGCTGCCTGCTCGGCTTGTATGCGGATTAAAGCGCTCTCTCCCACCTGACTTAAGCTAATCTGCTGTAGGGACTCGGCGCTTATTAAGCCCTGTTGCAGATTTTCAAGCCGCACGCCAACTTCATGGAAATTTAGCTGAAAAATAACAATACTAAAAACGATACTAATGGTCATGAGGATTGCCAGGTACCAGGCGGTCAGTTTTAACGTCGCGGAACGAAACATTGTTGTTATGCCTCGAGCTTGTAGCCAAATCCCCTGACCGTGTGGATCAGTGGTGACTTGAATGGCGTGTCAATTTTATTACGAAGATATTTAATATAGACTTCAACAGTATTTGGTAAGATATCTGCGTCGTAATCCCAGACATGACTGATAATCACCTCTTTGCTGATCGGCCGTCCCTGGTTGCGAAGGAGATATTCAAGTAAGGCAAATTCCTTGCTAGTAAGTTGGATTGGTTTGCCGGCGCGCTCGACGCTGTAGGTGACGGTATTGAGTGTCAGGTCGCCTGCTCGCAGAATGGTTGCCTGTTGTTCGGTAGGACGGCGCAATAGGGCGCGTACTCTTGCGAGGAGCTCTTCAAGCGCGAAAGGTTTGACGAGGTAATCATCAGCACCTGCATCAAGGCCAGTTGTCCGCTCACTCACACTTCCCAGGGCACTTAGAAAAATAACAGGGGTGTGGATTTTGGCTTCACGCATGCCTTTGACGATACCAATACCATCGTACTTGCCCGGAAGCATTCGATCGATAATGGCGATGTCGTAGGGTTCAGTTGTGGCCATTGCATAGCCTTCATCCCCATCATAGGCAACGTCAACCGCATAAGTCTCTTGCTCCAAAGTCTTTTTTAAGGCGCGGGCAATCTTGTGTTCATCTTCAACAATGAGTACTCTCATACTCTTAGTATACGCTCATTTGGCTGATAATATGCTGAGAAAACGCCCGAAAGTTAGGCTGCGACCTCTGTATATCGGTCACTCCAGGTTTGCATATTGTGAAGGATTGGTACCAGGTCCTTTCCTTTTTGAGTAAGACGGTATTCGCAACGACTCTCAGAGGTCGTCGGGTGTTTGGTGATAATACCTTCAGCTTCAAGATAATCAAGTCGAGAGGAGAGTGTCCGAGGGTTGATGCCTTCTACTAAATCTTGAATCTGGCAAAAACGAACCGTCTCCTCATTAACAAAGAAGCGTAACAGCTGGGGGGTCCATTTGTCGCCGAGGATCTTGGTTGCTGCCTTGACGCAGCCGATAGTTTCTGTGCTCATAACTGCTTTTACTATACATTATCTAGCGTCGACAGTCAAAAGACTACTTGATCCACCCGTTTTGATTATGCGAACGAATGTGATCCATACTATAGTCCCACGACGCGTCAGTTTTTTTGTGAGGGTTAAAGATATAGAGCGGATCAAAAATTTCTTTAGTTTGTTTGAAAAGTTGGTACATTGGCTCACCAAAGACGCTTGGCAGCCATGGCCCACGCACCATGCCGTCATTATGTTCGCCTGCCATTGTGCCACCGTATTTTAGGACGATCGGGATGAGTTCGCGCATGACGGGTTCAAGCTTTGCTTGGTCCTTTGTGCCAGCAATATTCATGAGTGGAATAATGTGAAAATTTCCATCACCGAAGTGGCCCTGGATAGTCGCAGGCAGTTTATACTTACGAATAATTCGACGCAACTCGGGAACGAATTGAGGCAAATATTTTGGCTGGACCGTCATATCGTCAATGAACGGCGACGCATATTTGTCTTTGACACGATTGCGTAGGAGCGATAAGGCCGCTCGACGGATCTGCCAGAATGGTGCGCTCGAAGCCTCATCGCCTTCGATGTCCATTTTAACCTTGTATTGCTTTAGGTCGTCATGGAGCTTGGAAATCTTTGTATAGACCTCTTCTCTAGTGTTCCCTTCGAATTCCACCATCAAAAGAATATTAGGGAGATGACCGCGGAATTTTGCAACCGAGCCGAGTAGCCAGGTTTGTTGTCGGAGCCATTCCTTCATGCCAAGCTGCTTCTTGAAGGTCGAAAAATACTTGATGCCAAGATTGAATGTAATATCGTCGAAGCCTTCAAAGGTTGCAGGATTATGTTTCATGACGGCTGGAATGATATCACCCAGATGCTTGATGGAGGGAAGATATATCAAGAGTAACCCAGTGTGAATCGCTTTCGGAACTGCCTCTATAACGATGTCGGTGATGATGCCGAGAGTCCCTTGGCTTCCCGAGAATAGATGGGTTAAATCAAAGATTCCCGTTCCCCTGTCCCAGACACTCCATAGGTTGTAGCCCATCGAATTTTTATTCACGTGCGGCCGGGCATTCTTGATAAGATCGTAGTTTGCTTCAATGAGTTCGTAGACTTGACGATAGAGGGTGGCTTCGTAGGTCTTTTCCTTGATCTTCATCTCAAGCTGGCGTTTAGTGAGTGGTTTGACAGTGTATTCCTTCCCATCGGCGAGGACTACTTTTAGCTCTCGAACCGACCGTTCGGTATTGCCATAGCGAAGCGATTGTTCGCCGCCGGCATTATTTGCGACCATTCCTCCAATAGTACAGATGGCACGACTCGCTGGGACACATCCCAGCATGAGCTGCTTGGCCGCTAAGTAAGGGTCAATATCGCGCATAAATACTCCAGGCTGGACGTTGAGGAGGGTGCCTTTGAGGCTCTTGATCTTTGAGAAATGCTGGGTCATATCGATCACAAGCGAGCTTCCAATAGCGGCACCAGACATGTCGGTGCCGGCGCTTCGAGGAGTAAGGGCGAGGTGCGGGTGCAAAGACTTATGTTTATTTACGAAGGTGACGAGTTTCTGGATATCTTGGCTGTCTTTTGGAACGACCACCGCATCAGGAACGAGTTCATAGATACTCGCGTCGTGACTGTAGGCTTCCTTGGTTACTTTGTCGGTCAAGACCTCACCTTTAAAGATTGCCCGTAACTGGATAAGTAATGGTTCCATGCTACACAACACTATAACTAAGGATAAGCATCTTGTCGAGCTATCTATCTGTGACTTGATAAAGCGTGTATAATACAGCCTATGAAAACACGCTTAGAAATAGATACCCGCACGTTCGTACGATTCTGGTTAGTGGTTATTGGGCTAGGATTGCTTATTTATTTGATTATTGCTGCGCAGGTTGCTTTGATTATTTTAGGAACGTCACTTTTCCTGGCACTGGCTTTGAATACTCCAGTAGGACGTATTGCACGTCGTTTACCTGGTAAAAGTCGGGTTGGTGCGACAGCGATTGCCTATGTGGCAGTTGTCACGATACTCGGTGCGATTATTTTCCTGGTGATCCCACCGATCGTTCAGCAAACTGCCAAATTTGTCGAGAGCGTACCAGCTGTGGTTGATTCAGCGACGCAGTCGTGGCATGGCCTTCGCGATGTGGTCGATCAATACGGTCTGCAATCTCAAGTAGACAGCGCTCTTAACTCACTAAAGGACAATGCAACTGGTTGGGCGAGCAATGTAGGACAGAGTGTCATTAGTGGTATTGGCTCAATCTTTAGCTTCTTTACAGCGCTCTTATTGGTGCTGGTATTGACCTTCTTGATGTTGATTGAAGGTCCTGCGTGGATGCAGCGCCTGTGGGGACTGTATAACAACAAGGGTCGCATGGAAATTCATAAACGAATCTCGAGCCGTATCTATGGAGTCGTGACTGGCTATATTACCGGTCAATTGACGGTCTCGGCTATTGGCGCGACATTTGCTGGGTTGGCCGTGTTTGTACTGAGCTTGGTCTTTCCTGTTATACCAAGCAATCTTGCCTTCACGACGGCTGCAATTACCTTCGTGTTATCGTTGATTCCTATGTTTGGTGCCACTATCGGTGGGGTCATCGTGACTGCGTTGCTGGCATTCAATAATATTCCTGCCGCCATCATCTACGCAATCTTCTTTATTGTCTATCAACAAATTGAAAACAACTTTATCTCACCACAGATTCAGTCGAAACGTAACGAATTGTCCGCTTTGGCTGTCTTGGCATCAGTGACGATTGGACTCTATATGTTTGGTATCGTCGGTGGTATTATCGCTATTCCGATTGCAGGGTCACTGCGAATCTTGCTCGACGAGTATCTCATTTATGCCAAGAAGCAGCGCGAACTGAGCGACAAGCCAGTCGCTAAATCTAAATCTTAAGATACTCCCAAATTGGACCTGTTGAGGTGTCACGAACAGTGACACCTTCTTTTTCCAGCTGATCTCGCAGGCTGTCGGCAGTCTTAAAGTCCCTATTCTCGCGGGCACGTTCGCGTTCCAGGATAGTTCGCTTTTGATCATCAGATATGTCCGGTGTGGTCGTAATAAGCTGGAGCCCTAGTGTATCGTCAATCGTTTCAAGAACGCTCACCAGTGCGTGTTGATGGATCTTGTCAATCGAAGTATTGGTAAGCTGATCGAAGGCTTCGTCGATGATTCGGAAAGCTTCGGGTGTATCGAGATCGTTTGAAAGGGCCTCAACAATTGCTTGGGAGGTTGCATACAGCGCAACAGATCGGTCGTCGCCATCATCGAGTGTGCCGTGGGTCTGGTGGCGCAAAGCGGCGATATTTCGCCAGTTGAGGAGGCGGTTCTTGGCGGCTTCAAGGTTTTCGAACGTAAAATTACCCTCATTGTGGTATTGGCTTTGGAGGACGAAGAGGCGGAAGTCGAGCGGACTATAGCCCTTTTTCTCGAGGTCATCGAGTGTATAGCCGTTTCCAAGTGACTTACTAATCTTGGTGCCGTTGACCTTGAGGTGATTATTATGAAGCCAGAAATTGCTAAATATCACGCCGGTTGCGGCCTCTGATTGGGCGATTTCGTTGGTATGGTGCACTGGAATATGATCAATGCCACCTGTATGCATATCCAAAGTGTTACCAAGCAGTGACATCGCCATGGCTGAGCATTCGAGATGCCAGCCTGGGAAACCCATTCTAACTTCCTTGCTTCCGACATCTGACGAAACGGCTTCGCTCCGGGTTTCCTGATCGGAAACTCGGGCTGCAGATGTTTCGACAGATGTGGAATCAAGCAAGTCATCGGGAGTCTTCCATTCCATATCACGGGTTTCGCCAGCTGGGGTGAATTTCCATAGAGCGAAGTCGCTGTGATTTCTTTTTTCTGGGTTGTATTCGACGCGGGCACCGGCGCGTTGGGCTTCGAGGTCTAGGCCGGCAAAGTCAGCGTAGGTTGGGAACTTGGCAGTATCAAAGTAGATACCGTCGTCGATTTCGTAGGTAAAGCCCTTTTCTTTGAGTGTGCGAACGAGGGCGAGCTGCTGGTCGATGTAGTCGGTTGCTTTAGTGATGTGAGTTGGCATGATAAGACCGAGACGCTCAATGCCCTTCATGAAATCTTCGGTATAAAAAGCAGCAACTTCCCAGGCGGTTTTACCTTCGCGACGAGCACCCTTTTCGAGCTTGTCTTCCCCTCGATCAGCATCACCTTCGTTCTCGCCTGTTAGATGGCCCACATCGGTGATGTTCATGACACGATCAACCTTGAGGCCATTCGCTTGCAGTGTGCGCACGAGTACGTCCCAATAGATATACCCAGACCAGTTACCAACGTGCGGATAGTCATAGACGGTCGGTCCACAGGTATAGAGACTTACTTGTCCTTCGACTTGAGGAGTGAAGGGGTCAACGGTTCTGGTGAGTTGGTTATGAAATTGAAGACTCATAATCGATCAAGGCCTTATCTACTGCAGTTACTAATTCAGTCATTATTTTGTCATAGTCTTCAAAGACTTTGAAGCCCGCCGAATAGTCATGTCCGCCACCGCCAAAGAAGCCAGCGACTTGTCCAGCAATCGGCACGTTTGAGCGGATCTTGCCTGTCAGCTTGCCGTCGGGGTAGGTTTTGATTGCAACGGCGATTTCAACATGTTCAACCAGCCGCATCTCATCGAGCACCAGGACGCTTGGATTATAGCGGTCACTATACTGCTCGATCTCAGCCCAAGGAATATGGACAGTGGCAAGTTTACCCTCAAGGCTATATTCGATACGACCAATTAACTCACCCTTATAGGCAAGGATATCAGCCGGTTTTTTCATGTATTCGCGACGTCGCCCTTCGATAACGGAAGGGTTGGCGCCGAGTGCAACCAGTTCGGCTGCAACGCGGTAAGCATCAGCGTCGGTATTTTGAGTGGTCAGGCCAAGGCTGTCTGCTTGAATTGACAAGAATAGATTCTCGGCAGCCTGAGGGTTGATTGACCAGCCCGCTTCAATAGCCATTTTGTAGAGTGCCTGGCCAGTTGCGACTGAAGTAAGATCGTTGACGAGCGTGTGTTCAAAGGGAAGGTCGCCTACAACTTCAGCGTGGTGATCAATCACAAGGACGGGGTGTGACTCCATGAAGTGTGTGACGCCGGCTGTCTCGAAGGTTTTTGTCATCAAAAGGGCGCTCGAAGTATCAACGATAATTGCGAGATCCCGATCTTTTGGCCAATCTTTCACAATCCGATCCCACCCCTGGATATAATGCATATATTTTGGAATATCAATCGCACAGTATAAGACGACGTCCTTACCGAGGTCGCCGAGGATTTCTTCCAATGCTAAAGTACTACCAAGAGAATCACCATCTGGGTTTTCGGCTTGGATAATAACGATCTTTTGGGCTGATTCAATCAGTTCGCGGGCTTTATCAAACATTAGATCTATTGTAGCAGACTAGAGGCTGCGTCGGCCTTCTAGGGCATGTCCAAGTGTGATTTGATCGGCATACTCCAAATCAACCCCAACCGGAATGCCTCGAGCCAGGCGACTCATGGCGACTTCGATACCGGCGTCTTTGATGTAGCGCTGGAGGAAGAGCGCAGTTGACTCCCCTTCGACACTTGCATTGGTAGCGATAATGATTTCCTTGACGTTATCATCAACCAAGCGTTTTAAGAGTTCGGGAATATGAAGTTGTTCGGGTCCGATGCCATCGATCGGACTAATAGCACCGCCGAGGACGTGGTAGGTACCTTTGAATTGTCCCGTGCGCTCTAAGGCGACAATATCCAGAGGTTCCTCAACCACCGCGACGAGGCTCTTGTCGCGTTCTGGGTCGCTGTAGAGCGCCGAGACGTCCTCGTCGGCATCAATCAGGGCAAATGTCACCGGACAGACTTTTACTTGACTGTGAATGTCATGGATGGTTGTCGCCAGCTTGTCATTCACGTGCTGGTCGGCACGCAACAAGAAATAGGCATACCGCTCGGCAGTACGCATCCCGACGCCTGGCAAGCGGCCAAGTTCGTCGATCAATTTCTCAAGCGCAACTGGCAACAAGCGTGCCACGTTACAGTCCTAGGTTGCCCAGGCCGCCCATCAAAGGTTTCATCTTTTCTGCAGCAACTTCTTGCGCTTTTTGCAGTCCATCACGAAGGGCAATTTCCAGCCAGTGTTCAAGTTCGGCGATGTCATCAGTATCAACGCGCTCAGGGTCGATGGTGATCTTTTTTACCTTGATTTCGCCAGTAATCTGGACGACAACGGCACCATCACCTGCTTCGACTTCGATGATTTCTTTTTTCAGGTCATTTTGCGCTTTGCGCAGTTGGTTCAGCATCTTTACTTGGTCAAAAGCCATAATTCTTTACTCCGTCTTAACTATCTCGCTCTATTATACGTTACTGAGAGGCCTTTTTATAGATATAGAGGCGGTCGCTGTTGTTGGTGTAGGTTGTGGTGATAATTTGTTGGATGGCATATCCATCTGCGGCGTCACGAGCACTGCGTGTTGCCACGAAAGTGTCACTTTGAGGTATAGTGCTGACACTGAGACCTGGACGATGCTTGGCAACGACCTGATAAAACGCCAGCTCGTCTTCGGCCACGACCAAGTGTGCCGTGTTCTTTGGAATTAACTTGAGATCCTTTGAAAAGTTGACGGCCGTATTGGGGTCGTAGTGATATCCGTATATATAGCGATCAAGCCCTGAACCGATAAGGACTGCGACAAGGATAATAAGAGGAACAAGTCCTGTGATGCGCGCATACGGGTTGAGTGGGAATAATCGATACCAATAGGTGATCAAACTGGTCAGTCCGGCTGCAAGCAACAATACTGACGGCACAAAGGCAACACTGGTAAAGCTCGGATTGAGGATAATGATTGGTAGCAGACATAATAGCCAGATGATAATCAAGTAACTACGGGTGGTCTCGCGGGTCATGATCAGGCGATAAAGACCAAGCCCAATTAATAGCACCGATCCCAAGCCAAAGACAGGTGTCATAAGCGTTGTCGTGCTTGGTTCCCAAAAGGCAAAGTATTGGTGTAGGAGTGTCTGGAGGTTGTCTTGGATATTTGGTGGCCAGCTTTCAGGAATGCCTATCAATGTGAGCCCGAGACGTGGATTGGCGATTATCCCCATGACCAGGGGTGTTGCAACTACACCCGAGAGAACAAGACTCGCTGCCAGTTTAATTTTCGACAGTCTTCGGACAGCGTTGCGGAGATGTGGATGTAAGATGATCGCTAAGATAATAGCAATCAAAGGATAGATACTGAGTGGTGTGTAAAGGCTAAGAGCGGCACCGATAGTAAACAATAATTTCCAGAGCAGGCTGAAGCGTTTCTCCCTAGTGATCTGTGTTCCTAGTAGCAGGAGCATTACCGGCCAGAAGACATACAAGATACTAGGAGTGCCGCTTTGAGCGATAAACAAGAACTGTCCTGTCGTGATGGCGATCAACGAGGCAAGGACCGCGATATTTGGCTTGAACCAGCGGCGGAGTAATAAAATAAGTCCAACCGCAGAGAACAAGGCTAAGATGAGCGAAGGAAGTTTAATAGTGAAATCGTAGACGCCAAACAGGTGGAATACCAGAGCTTGCAAAAGATAATACGGCAAGTTCGTGACACCGAAGGTACTTGGGTCTGAAGGCGAGATACTGTCGCTTATGATTGTTGCCCGAACTTCCTCAGGCGAAATGCCACCTGGGACGTACAGGCCTGCGAAAACCAGTAAGCCTGCTAAAAGTAGGCCAATAAAGCTATAGCCGATAATGTATCGCCAACGGTAGATAAACAATTTTGTGGGTTCAAGCACAGCCATGAGTTACCCTCAATTATACCACGCTACTCATCGTGCTTGCGGTCGAGAGACATAAAGCGCAGACGCTCTGGGTGGAAGTATAACTCAACCCGACCAGTCGGTCCGTTACGGTGTTTGGCAATAATGAGGTCGGTAATATTCGATCGATCAGTATCGGGGTTATAGTAGGCTTCACGATAGATGAACATAACGATGTCGGCGTCCTGCTCGATTGATCCCGATTCACGCAGGTCGGCCAGTTGCGGGATCTGTGGTGAACGCGACTCGACTGAACGAGACAGTTGTGACAGTGCAATAACAGGCACGTTTAGCTCTCGTGCTAACAACTTGAGGCCTCGAGAGATCTCGCTCACCTCCTGGACGCGGTTACCGTCACTTCGCCCACTCCCCTGCATCAGCTGCAAGTAGTCGACGATGATCAGTCCGAGTGGTTGTTCGTGGGCTGCGCGGCGGGCTTTGGTGCGCATTTCAAGTACGCTCACGCCGGGTGTGTCGTCAATAAAGATCGGAGCTTCGGCCATCTCACCCATAGCTTCTGATAGTTTACTGAAATCCTCATCTGACAAGTTTCCCGTACGGATGTTCCAAGCATCTACCCCTGAAGCATCGGCCAGCATACGGTCAACAAGTTGC
The DNA here is from genome assembly GCA_049296095.1 of Candidatus Microsaccharimonas sp. GTDB lineage: Bacteria > Patescibacteriota > Saccharimonadia > Saccharimonadales > Saccharimonadaceae > Microsaccharimonas. The sequence goes on along the minus strand of JBAQRV010000001.1, from coordinate 231,649 downwards.
TCCTTGCTCATCTCAAGGCTAAAGAATAGTACGGGTTGCTTGGCGATTGTTGCAACGTTGTAGGCAAGGTTTGTCACGAGCGTCGTCTTACCCATGGCAGGTCGAGCCGCCAGGATAATAAGGTCACTGCGCTGCAGACCGGCAGTCATATTGTCGAGGTCGCGGTAGCCGGTGCGGATGCCTCGGAGCGAACCCTTGTTGCGGTGCAGCTCTTCCATACGGTCAAAACTCTCGGTCAAAATACTTTCAATACTGACGAGATCCTGTTTGAGTGATTGGTCGCTGACGGAAAACAGCTGAGCTTCGGCTTGTTCGAGCAGTTCTTGGGTTGAAGTTTCTTCATCATAGCCGAGCTCAGAAATATCACCACTGGCTTTAATGAGACGGCGACGGATGGCTTTTTGGGAAACAAGTTCGGCATAGGCTTCGGCGTGTGCAGCCGTTGGAACGTAGTTGGTCAGTTCGGTTAAGTACGCCGAGCCACCGATAGTCTCTAGCTCTTTCTTTCTGCTCAATTCTTCAGTCAGGGTTAAAAGATCGACAGGTTTATGTTTCTCGTAGAGGCGCATCATGGCTTCATAGACGATGCCGTGCCGCTTGTCATAGAAGTCTTTTGGTGTCACGTGCTCAGAAATATCTGCTAGCGTTTCTTCGTCAATGAGAACAGCGCCGAGCAAACTCATCTCGGCGTCTAGGTTTTGTGGGGGAACTTTCCCGGCGGGAACGTTTTTATCGGCCATATCCTCTTACTCCGAGGCTTCGACTGAAACCTCTTCTCCTCCGCCCATAATAGCAGCTACCGAGGCGGCCTGGCTACTACTTGGTGGCGGAGCTGTGGGAATGGTGTGGATGGTTGGTTCATAACCCCAGAGTTTTTGGAGTGATTCATAGAGGTGGGCGCTATATTTCGCGTCGTCGAGCTTCTTTTTATAAAAAGCACTCTTGGTATATAAGGTAAGGATACCTGGTTCGTGAATGGGAGAGCATTTGGAGAGGACGCTGTAGAGGGCGACATAATTTTTCTTCGTAAAATTAACTAAATCTTCCCAAACAAAATCTGCTGCCGAACCTGCGACTTTTTCTGATCTGGCTTCGCTCCGGGTCTTTACTGGGCTTTGCGCCAGTGCAGACTCGGGCTGCAGAGGCTCAGGAAAAGCCGCAGTTCCATCACCAGATTCCCTTGAAGATTTAGAAACTTTCGGAGAGATTTTTGTGGCTTGTTTGGTGAGTTGTTCGATGGTGGCGGTGACTTCGAGGACGGGGGTGGCGAGGGCGGCGGTTTTGGTGGGTTTGTGTTCGAGGGCAAAGGTACCTAGGCATGCGAGGAGTTTGAGGCCCGGTTGGCTACTGCGGGCGACGTCTAAGAGGCTATCGAGTAATGGTAGGAGTTGGGGTTTAGCGCTGATGAGCTCGCGCAGGCGGATAGTTAATTGCTCGGTTAAGGTGACCGGGCTGATGCCATCGGCAGCTGTTTGATCGAGGAGCGCCGCGATAGCACTAACATCGTGTGCCTCAATAGCGACGAGGAGTTCGTCTAGAATTTTAGCTGGGGCAAGGCCTAGGGTTGCTTCGATAAGTTCAGCGGTAATACCAGTTTTCTTATCTGTGAGACTAGAAAGCTGATCGAGCAAGCTGATGCTATCACGGAAACTCCCGTCACCGCGCTGAGCGATAACTGCCAGTGCATCGTCATCAATCTTAATTTTTTCTTCGTCTGCAATGTGTCGCAAATGCTTGATCGCATCCTCCGCGGTGATGGCGCGAAAGCCGTAGCGTTGAGTTCGGCTGACAATAGTCGCTGGAAGTTTATCAACATCAGTCGTCGCTAGGATGAAAACGATGTGCTCTGGCGGCTCCTCAAGAGTTTTTAAGAGTGCGTTAAAAGCCGCCTTGGATAGCATGTGTACCTCGTCGATGATGTAGACCTTTTTCTCGGCTGAGACTGGGGCAATCTGGACTTTCTCGCGCAGGTCGCGAACGTCCTCGACGCCGTTGTTGCTGGCAGCGTCAATTTCAATGATGTCGAGATGGGTTGAATCGTCGCTGTAAGGGAGATGATTAATTTCATGGGCGAGAATACGGGCGACCGAGGTTTTACCAACTCCCCGAGGTCCAGTCAAGAGGTAGGCATGTGAAATGCGCCCAGCTTGAATCGCACGTGCCAAGATGTCGGTGATATGGCTTTGTCCAACGACTTCTGCCAACGATTTGCTGCGATATTTTCGGTATAATGCCCTCGACACTTTTGTTTTCTCCCCTGTTTCTTTTTCTAGTATACGCGTTAAATGACTTTGGTTTGTTGTGTTTTAAGAATGTGCCGCATCTCGCTCCTTCAAATAACAGCTTCCGCAGAATGATTCGTAGGAAACGGCTTGTTCTCCATCTATAGCGACCTGGTCGCCTTCAAAGACGTAGTGACCGTTTACTTTTCGGCAGTTCAACTCGGCTTGATTGCCACAACGGCACATCGTCGGTAACTTCTCGATGTTATCGGCAATTTCGAAAAGGCGCTTGCTACCGGGGAATAACTGTGTGAGGAAATCGGCGCGCAGTCCATAGGCTATGACTGAGGTATTGTCGAGCTTGGCAACTTCAAGGAGCTGACTGACCTGTTCGCTGGTCAGGAACTGGGCTTCGTCGATCAGGACGCAGGAAAGCTTGTCGATCCCCTGCTTTTTTGTGTAGGCTTTGATTTCCTGTCGGACGTTCATTTCAGGCGTTGCGATAATATCGACGGGGCGCATTGCACCTCCGCGAGCGACAATGTTAGTGTCGCCTTTCGTGTCGATACTTGGCTTCATGGTGACAACAGATAGACCACGTTCCGTGTAATTGTAGGCAGTTTTAATAAGCGTATCGCTTTTGCCACTGTTCATTGCGCCATATTTAAAATGTAGTTTTGCCACGCACCTTATCCCCAATGTTTGTTTTCACTGTCGTGATGAGGATACTATAACGCTAGCAGTAACAATATACAAGACGTCTATTAAAGTGCGGCAACCTTATTAAGAAAAGAGCTATAACGCTGCTTCAACCGCCGCCCAAGTCGCCTCTGGGTTGTCGGTTGGAATGATAATGGTGACCTGATCACCGACGTTGATACGGAAGTATGTAACGCTCGCAAGCAAGATGCGGTACTCTCGCCCGTTCGCTTCGACATAATACGCACCATCGTGCTGGACAAGTGTTCCGATCAGTTGTGTGCGTTCGGTCGGGCCAATCTGTTTGTAGATAAAGCTACCGTCGTCAGCAATCGTCAGCTTGAGGATATCGCCTTCAACAAGCTTTGACTTACTGGCATAATTTGCAGGAACGGGATATTCTTTGCCGTCAGGCCCGGCCATTTTCTGTCCGTCAAAGACACCTTCGACAACCTTGCCACCGACTTCGTCGTTCGCACCGCCTCTTGGTGTGATAACTGTCCCATCGTCGCCGATGATACTAATTAATAGCTCCTTGGCTGCTGCTAGGTTAGTCTCTGCTTCTTGAATCAAAGCGTGTAGTCGCTTTACTTGTTTCTCTGGTAAATCAGACATGGGTACTCGCAATTCCTTAATCTGTGTATTTTTGAAGTTGTATTACCCCACTTATATCAAGTGATGGCGCTTGTGTCAATGTTTGTTTTCGCCTGGTGGTCTAGAGTTTCTAATGAATGAGTCGTTCAACAATTGAAAAGATGATGTCAAAGAGTACGACAAGGCCAGCCAATACGACAATCACCATAACCTCACGAGACGGTATCCGCTTCACAAGCTTCACTACCCTCGGGTGGATGATATATACCAATACGACAGCGGCAACGCTAAACCAGAAAGAGCTAAGGAGTGAAATTCTTCCTCCTAAGGTTGGTGTCCCGTTCTCATAACTCCATATGCGGTCATTGAATATAACTTCGATCAGCCAATGGGCAGCAAACTCCAAGATACTGACAGCAACCCCTCCGACGAAAAACAATATAATTGGGTTCCGGATATATCGGGCTATAAGGAGAATAAGCAGCGCACCAAACCCGTAAATCGGAAACAGTGGCAGATGCAGGAAGCCATGAATACCATACCAATGCTGCTCTGTCACGAGTCGAAAACCAGTCTCAAGAAGAGCGCCAAGAGTGCTATAGATAAGAAAGTAAATGATGTATTTTGCAAAAGTTGGCATATCGATAGTATAAGCTTAATTGCAAAAATACGCAGGCCGTGTTTTCCACATAGAAATCAGGGGTGTTGCTCAAAACGTTGTATATTTTGCTGAAACAAAAATACCGCCTCCAAACTGGAAGCGGTATAGTTGTGACTCAAAATGGCCGAATGTAAATTAGTTGAGCTCGACGGTTGCGCCAGCTTCTTCGAGGGTTTTCTTTGCAGCTTCTGCTTCTTCTGTAGGAACTTTTTCCTTAACAGTAGCAGGTGCGCCATCAACGATAGCCTTTGCTTCACCAAGACCAAGACCAGTAATGTCTTTCACGGCCTTGATAACAGCGACTTTCTGGCTACCAGCGTCCTTAAGGACGATAGTGTAGTCAGACTTTGCGTCTTCAGCAGGTGCTGCAGCGTCTGCAGCGGGACCAGCAACGGCTACAGCAGCTGCTGCAGGCTCGATGCCATATTCATCTTTCAAAATTGTCTTGAGTTCATTAACCTCAAGTACAGTAAGGCCGGTAAGGCTTTCTGCAAGTTTCTTTAAATCAGCCATAATTGACTCCTTCTAATAGTAAATGTTTCGTTAAGTATTAACTGGTTGCTTTGGCTTCGACACCATCGAGCAGCGCGTGTAAGTTTCCAGACAGCGCGTTCGTAATGTCGTGAACCGGTGAAAGCAGTTGCGCAATGACTTCGCCAATAAGTTGGTTCTTGCTTGGTAGAGTTGCGAGTGCTTTAACTTCGTCAGCGCTCAATAGAGCACCTTCGTTAGAAAAACCACCTGCAATGACAAGCGCGTCATTACTTTTTGCAAATGCACTCAGGATCTTTGCGGGTGCAACTTCGTCGTCCATGCTCATTGCATAGAGAAGCTGTCCGGTTAGTCCAGAGACATCTGTGTTTTTATAAGCCTCGGCTTCGCTCATCGCTACGCGAACCAGGCGGTTCTTGATCACACGGATCACGACACCTGCTTCGCGTGCTTCTGCACGAAGTTTTTGGACATCAGCAACGCTGAGGCCATTGTAAGCAGCAAAGACGGTTGCCTTTGCGCCTGCCAATAGCTCACTAAATTCAGCAACCAATTCGTTCTTTTTATCGCGGGTAATTGCCATAAAAATCTCCTTGGTTAGTATTCATTCGGCCAGATTGTTAAGTCGCTAGACAGCCCTGTTGGCACTTGCGAGAAACAAAAAGTCTTTGGACCTCGCATCGCCAAAGACTTAAATAGAAATGTATGTTTTACAGTTCCTCGGTAGCGGATTAAGCGTTGATGTCATCTCGGCGGCTACTGTCTTTGGTATGTCTAGAGGTGATTATAGCTAATTGGGGTAAATAAGTCAACAGAGCCGACAGACTGAGATTACTGGTAAATATAAGCGAAATGGTATATAACAAGTAATTGCCTCAACCACAAGTTGAGCAGTGAGAGAATAGAGGAAACCATATGGCAGACGAAGACTGGCTCGGGATGATCAACGGAAGATCGAGCTCATCTAACTCCATACTTGGGGGTGCAAAGGCAGTCGAAGAAGACCGCCCCAGCACGTCGCCTCCGGTGACCAAGTAGACCGAGCGGGGGTTCTCAGCGTCGAGACCCCCACTCCTACCTCTTCTTTCATTGGGGCCTTGTCATTGCGACAAGGCTCGTTTCACCTCTGTGGGAATATAGACTTCGATTTAAAACGGTGGTATAATATGGATAATTATGAGTGATGCACACGATCGATCTGCTGAAACCGGCTACGTTGAACATGCTACCGGAAAAGGTATGCGTATTAATTTCTTTGATGGTTTCGAGGGCGATCCAACGCTTGATGCCCCGCTAGTGGTTAATAAATTACCATACGAGATCAATCCTTACTCGCCTACACCTGGTGATCCATTCAACCTTCAAACAAGCGAGGGTATCGATTATTTTAACGGTGCTAAGAAATTTATGCTCGATCGCTTCCGTCAAAGAGTCAAAAACACAAACCTCGGTGAAAAATCCCAAAAGCTTGTTGAGTCTGAGATTGAAGAGTTTCATATGCGTCGATGTACAAAGAGTGCAGAGGGTCTTAACCGTTTGCGCTTTGCCGTAGCTGAAGACCCCAAGAAATGGACCGACGAACTTCGAGGTACTGCTATTAGATACCGCACGGGTATCCCATCTTTCTTTGATACCCTCAATCTACTCAGTACATATCCTCAGATGGAGGCGGTCGGGGGTATGCAATATACGAATCCTTTTAATGTGATGGCTGTAAAGAAGGCTGCAACGATCAACTTTCAGAGAATAATCAAAGAGTTAGATGATCATGGTATCAGGTATCGTATCCTCAACGAACAGCCAGATGTACGGCCGGGGGAGCATGCAGTCAAGGGAACGCACCAGACCTATGATTCACTCGCACTTGCTCTGGATGCAGCGCGTCACCATCAGGAAGTAAAAAAACAGTCCCCCCTTTTGATTGTCAAAAGGCCACTTATTGAGATTGAGTATAACGACGTTGTTATGCAAGTTATGGAGAGCACTAATCCCTTTGTTGCACCCCTCTACCCTGAATTTCATGGTGTGAAGGAAAATAAAGTTACTCTACCTGGGTTGGACCGTGTCGTTAATCTTCAAAATATTTCCTACGGGACTTATGTGCGGGCCATTCCCCATTCTACCGAGCATGGTCCATCTCTGAGCGAAGAGTTTGAAGGCATGTTATTTGTGAGTGGCTCGCTTGCAAAAGAGATCAAACGTAAGAGCTAACGCTACATTATGAGACGTCGAATATCTTGTTGGATAGATTCAATTGATCGCATCGTCTCCCTATCTTCCATGCAATCGATCGCCTTGAAAGCTTCTGGATACAACCGAGTCAGCTCCTCGTAATTTGCCTTAGCGAGTTCAAGATGATTGGCATCAGCTTCAAGGATATCTCGTTTCATTGTTGTATAGGCACGTGCGTCTTTTTTATCGACATTTTTCTGCGAGACATGCGGGTGAACCAGAAGAATAATATTAATGTCAGGTTTGGGAATGCCGAGGACTTCATACTCAGTGCGCATCATCCGGTCATAGTATTCTTGGCGTTCTTTTTCATCAGGAAGTTTAGCGCCCTGGTGCGCAAGGTTTGAGGCAACGTAACGGTCGGCGATAACAAAGCCGTTCGGGTCATTGAGGACTTTGCGAATCTTGTCACTCGCAGCAAAACGGTCGAGTGCATATGGCAGGCTGGAGAGATCGGGGTGAATGGTATCGTTTGCGCCGTAAGCGCCATTTAAATATTGGTCGGCATAATAAGACGAGAACTCGCCGTGTTGCGGAAATGAGATGACCAGAACATTCTTTTTGAGGGTGTCTTTAGCGTATTCGGCGAGTATCTTGCTTTGTGTACCCTTACCGGAACCGTCACCACCTTCAATGGCAACGAATAGTCCCACTACTTCATTCCCTTTCCAAGTCCTGGGATAACAGGCGCAACTCGGCGCTTGTCTTTCCAGGCACGAGGTAGCATCGCGTCAGGTGTCCAGGTGGCGATCAATTCATCAAGATTTGAGGTATGCTGGTACTTACCGCTCATCCCCTTTCGTCCATTACTGTAGTCACCTTCAACGGGGCCAGTTTTGTGAAAAATCAATTGACCGATACGCTCACCCACTGGTAGTACGACTGATTCGTGTTGATTGAGGTTATAGATCTCAAGGGTGATGCGGTTAATATAGCCCGGGTCGATCCAACCAGCATCAAAACAGACGGCGACACCATTGCGCCCCCAGCTACTACGAGATTTTACCTCGGACGCGCCACCTTCAGGGCGGATACCCACAAATTCATGAGTGTGGGCAAGGATGCGCTCACCAGGCCTTAGGACGATAATTGGATGATCCTCTGGAATATTGTCAAACAGCGCATAGCCATTTTCTTCACACCACTGCTTGTGTGGCATGGCTTCGAGCGGGCCTTTGAAATAACGGTCAACGTCACTTTTATCAAAAGGATTGTAGACTTTTGCTTGTTCAGAATATTCTTGCTTATAAAAATAATGGCCCAGTGTGAAGTCAAGACTGGCTTCGGACACGTGATCCTTGTTGTATGGCACGCAGACAATGGTGCCGTCTTTAATAGCTTTAAAAATATCGGTATTGCTATAGACGCTCATGATTCTCCCCTTGTATTACTTTGATTGTACCATGTTAAGATGGGTACAGATGAAATCAATTATTGTTGCTTATGATAAGAAAAGAGGCATCGGTGCCGACAACGATTTGTTGTGGCAACGAGACCTTCCGGCAGACCTGCAGCACTTTAAAGAGCTGACAACAGGTCATTCTATTATCATGGGGCGAAAGACGTTTGAGTCGATTGGGCGCCCCTTGCCGAACCGTCAGAATATTGTTGTTAGTCGTTCAATGGAACCAGTCCAAGGGATCGGTGTCGTGCCAAGTATTGAGGAGGCCTACGCCATTGCAACCGATTCACAAGTCTTTATTATTGGCGGTGCTCAGATTTACGAGCAAACACTCGATAGTGCGGATGTTATCTTAGCAACCGAAGTTGATGCGACATTCGACAATGCGACCGTCTTCTTTCCGCCGATTAATCCAGACCTATGGCTTGAAACGGCTCGTGAGCATCATGACCCTGATGAATTTAACAAATACGCCTTTGATTTCGTCACTTACGTTCGTCGCTAGACGGCAATCGGTGCTTTGATGCCGGGATCTGGGTTGTAGTCCAGTAGCTCGATATCATCGACAGTGAAGTCAAAGATTGATTTTATATCAGGATTTAACCTTAGTTTAGGAAGCGCTTTTGGCTCGCGCGCGAGTTGTTTATCTACTTGTTCGAGGTGGTTTAAGTAGATATGCGTATCGCCGAAGCTATGGACGAACTCACCGACTTCTAGGCCTGTGACGTGAGCGATCATTTGCGTCAATAGTGCGTAAGAAGCAATATTGAACGGTACACCAAGGAAGGTGTCAGCGCTCCGCTGGTAGAGCTGGCAACTAAGCTTTCCATCGGCAACATAGAACTGAAAGAGGGAGTGGCATGGTGGTAATCCTGATTTAGCCATTTCTTTAATATCTGCCACGTTCCAGGCGCTGACGATCATTCTACGAGAATCTGGTGTGTTTTTGATTGCATCAATTACCTCAGTTATTTGGTCAATTTCGCCACCCTGCCCGTCAGGCCAGTGGCGCCATTGGTAGCCATAGACGGGACCAAGATGTCCATATTGTTTCGCAAATGCATCATCAGTTTTAATTTTCTCAGTAAAGTCTGCCATTTTCTTGTTCCATTCATCAGAATTTGGTTCTGGAACCTTCTGGTTAGTGGCGACGAGGTACGCCTTGAATGGCCATTCCGTCCAGATGTGAACGTCATTATCAACGAGGTACTTAATGTTACTGTCCCCTGCCAAAAACCAAAGTAATTCATGCACGACACCACGGAAGAATAGTCGTTTTGTTGTGGTTGCGGGGAATCCTTCTTTTAAATCAAAACGAAGCTGTCGACCAAAGACACTTTTTGTGCCGGTACCTGTGCGGTCAGTTTTAATCGTCCCATTTTGTTTGATATCGCGTAGCAAATCCAAGTATTGTTTCATAATTCTCCTCCCCAAGAGATGTATAAGCTTATCATTGCATATCGCTAAGACAATCACAATAAATGAAAAGTGACCCCCTCTATAAAATGCAATTATTTTGACAACAACTGATTATGCTTGTGCTACACTGGAATCAAGCGACGTTATTTCACTAAACAAACAACGCACTTATCGACAACAGAAGCAAAAAGTACAAGGAGCACGATATGTCAGCAAGCAAGCTAGAAACGCAATCAAGAGACGCGGCTAGTTTTGAGCGGCCGACATTCTACGCTGGACCGCCACAGTCAGCGGTTACAATCGATGGGTTTCACTTTTCAGACAAATACCCTGATCACAATCCTGGTACTGATGGAGCTATGCACGCACCTGCTGAGGGATTCATTAGGAGGAAAGTTGCCGACATTGTTGAGGTTCGGGTAGCGACTGACAGTATCGACACCTTACAGACACAAATGTATCGATTAGTTGAAATTGCATCACAAGATCAGGCGCGTGGTGACCTGGTGGTGCCTCAAGTAGATAATGTAACTCCTGTCGAAAATCTAACAAGTTATTTACGTACGGTTATTGATGGCAAAGTGCTAGAAGCCCACCGATCGGTGGTTGAGGAAAATAAAGACAATCAACGAATTATCAATGAACTTCTTTCCCTTATCCATGAACAGAGCCCCGAATTGGTTTCGTCATCTGAGCGAATATTAGGAGATCGCCTGATTCATCAAAGTGTTTCGCCACATGAGCTAGATGGTAGTATGGTTGAAACTACTCCTCGGATCAAAAAAATGGATCGTTTATTAACAACTCCGATGGGAAAAGGTGCCTTGCGTTTGGTTCAAATGCTTAAGCATCCTTTCGATACCTCGTCTCTTGAAAAAGTTTCATAGAAAAATCCTCGCCTACACGGCGAGGATTTTTAATTTGGCTCTTAAAGCAATCCGGTTAGCTTAAAAAGTTCTCAACCTTAATACCAGGACCCATAGTGGTGCTGATAGTGATTGACTTCACGTAGCCACCCTTGATGGTGTTTGGCTTTTGTGTGGTCAGGCTGTCAAAGAAGCTTTTAGCGTTCTCGTTGAGCTTGTCGGCGCCGAAGCTTACCTTACCAATACTTAAGTGAACAATCGCTTGCTTATCGACACGGTATTCAACCTTACCAGCTTTGGCTTCAGTGGTTGCCTTTGCAACGTCAGTTGCAACGGTACCAGCCTTCGGGTTTGGCATCAGGCCACGTGGACCAAGAAGACGAGCGTACTTACCGAGGCGTGGCATGTACTGTGGTGTCGCGATCAGGACGTCGAAGTCGATGACTTCTTTGTCGAGCTGTGCCAGGAAAGTTTCGTCACCGACAACGTCAGCACCAGCAGCCATAACGGCTTTGTGGTCTGTCTCAGGGGCAAAGACGGCAACTCGGATAGTTTTACCAGTTCCGTTTGGTAGCGAAACTGTCGCACGGATGTTCTGGTCAGCTTGACGAGGATCAACATTCAAACGAACGTGCGCTTCAACGCTAGCGTCAAACTTGCTCGGGTTAGTCTCGACCGCAAGAGCGATCGCATCGCTCAAACTGTAGAGCTTGTCAGCTTCGACCTTCTCAGCAACCTTACGGTAACTTTTACCACGACGCTCGATGAGAGGACGAGTGACAGGGCGTGGGCCTTTCTTGACAATAGCGTGACCCTCTTCATCGACTGGTGTTTTATCACCTGTCTCTTTACGGATCTCTTTTTCTACCTTAGCTTCAGCTTCAGCCAGCGCCTTGGCACTTCGCTTACCAGCTTTGGCGACAGGAGTATCTTCTAGCACGGCCAGCTCTTCAGCGGCGACAGTAGTTCCAGTTGCCTGGATCGCTTCCTCAATTTCTTTAATAGTGTTCTTCTCGGTCAGTTCTAGACCAAGCTTTTTAGCTGCTTCAAGTAACTCGGCTTTCTTTGCCATAGTTATGAATCCTTTCTGTGGTGCAAACGGCTGTTTGACGGCCTCCCAACATTGATTAGTACCTCTTTATTATAGCACAAAATCACAACAAATCAAAGCTGTTGTATACGATATACTATCGATATGAATGAAAAGCTGACAGTAACTGACCATGAGAAAGAGCAACTGACTGATGTTGAGGTATTCGAGCTAGTGTCTAATATGCTGGCACAACGCTTTAATAAGGAGGGGATAGACCTTTGGTGGACAACAGAACATGCATCACTACATACCACTCCCTTGCAGTGGCTAGAGGATAATCCTACGGCAGTCTTGGCTTATGGCAAGAGATTTACAATATAAAAAGATGCCATAACGGCATCTTTTTAATACGAAGGCTTGCTTAAGCGACGACTTCGACGCCCATAGAACGAGCGGTGCCGGCGATAACCTTGACGCGGCCGTCCATGTCGATTGCGTTGAGTTGATCTTTCTTGATCTCAGCGATTTCCTCGAGCTGAGCACGAGTAATCTTGCCTACTTTGTCGACGTGAGACTTGGCGCTGCCCTTTTTGATGTTGGCGCGTTCGCGAATCATGTCATCAACTGGCTGTCCGAGGGAGTTCCAGGTAAATGTTCGATCTTCGAACACCTGGATGTGAACAATGACGTCCTTGCCCATGAGGTCTTTGGTGCCTTCGTTGAACGGGTTAATAAAGTCCATCATGTTCAGACCCCATTGACCGAGCGTAGAACCAACAGGAGGACCTGCAGTCGCACGACCAGCGGGAATACGAAGTTTAAGATTTCCGATAATTTTCTTTGCCATAGTATTTTCTTTCTTGTACTAAATAAATAATTGCGAAGCACTTTCAGAAAAATGAAAGCTTTATTTAGTGCGTAACCCGAGTATTATAACAGATAAGAGTCCGTTTTAGCAAGCCTGTTAACGCTCAACCTTATGCATAAAAGCGCGTTTGAGGAAGTAGAGATCTTCAGGACTTATGTAGGAGTCGTCTTCAGTTTCGGCGTCGTACAGGGCTTCGCGTATAGAGAACTTAGCGACTGCCTGGTTATCTGGTAGTGTGCGGGTGGTACCACTTGCAGGACGTACTAGGAATCCTGAAATTCCTTCATAATTTCCCAAACTACGATCCATACTGAGTGGCGGCAATGCCAAACCACGACGTGATGCGATCGTTAAGGCCCTTTTTTCGTTAGTGAGACGTACCAAACCTTCTTCTCCAGGCTGGCGTGGCGGATCGCTAAACAAGACAGGCCGATCACTCTCGGTACTGAGAAAGCTCTCCTCGCCAGGTACAGAGATGACTACTCGAACTTCGTTTGAATGGAGGGGTGTAAATTCAGGTGACGACATTTCAACCCAATATAAAAGAAGTCCCAGTGTTTGTCTATATGCTTTGTAGAACTATGACTCGTGTGAGGCACATTCATCGTACAATTTCCAAAGCGTTGGGAGAGCAGCAAGGAAGCTGTCGGCCTCTTCAAGGCGCTGGAGGAGTTCATAAAAACGTATTTGTTTTTCACAAGTACGAATTGCAGCAAAACGGTGAGTTTGTCCAAAGTAGCTTATTGAATATTCAATAAGCTCGTCTGGTGTCGCTTTTAATAGCTCTTGCGAGGTACGCTCCACCCAAGTACGGTTTTGGGCATTTCGCTCGAGATGTTGAAATGATGGTTCTCGATCATTTCCCATCCGAGACTTCTCTAGACTTTCTTTACCTGCAAAGCATCAAGCTCAACTGAGGTGTCGCGGCCGAACATGCTGACCATAACCTTGACCTTACCCTTTTGGTTGTCGATCTCAGAGATGGCGCCATCGAAGCCCTTGAATGGACCGTCGGTAATACTGACGACTTCGCCTTCTGAAAAGTCGATGAAGTGTTTTGGATCTTCCACACCCATGCGCTTCTTGATCTTGCGGATTTCGTCATCAGAAACTGGGGTTGGCTGAGTGCTGGTACCTACAAAGCCGGTGACTCCAGGGGTGTTACGGACAATATACCAGGTTTCGTCGGTCAGTTTCATTTCAACCAGCGCGTAGCCTTGGAAAATCTTCTTTTCAACGACTTTACGTTTCCCATTCTTGATTTCGATTTGTTTTTCCTTCGGCACCATGACGTCGAAGATCTTGTCGGCCATATCGACGGCGTTAATACGTTGACGAATGCTTTCGCCTACCTTTTCTTCGTAGCCACTGTAAGTGTGGATGGCGTACCATTGGCGAGATGAGTCGTAGCGGTTGTTTGACATTGTGGGTTGATCCTTAACTTAGAATTAATTCGAATAAATATTTAAACAATAGGTCGAGCAGCAGAATGAGAACGACAAAGAAGGCGCTAAAGATGATGACGGCCAGTGTTAGGCCCCAAGTAGCTTTACGAGTTGGCCAACGTACGAGACGGAGTTCAACCCAGGCTCCTTTAAAGTAACCACCGATAGCAAACAAAGTTTTGATAAATCGATTACGCGGTGTGCGCGGGGTTCGACTCGGTTTCTTTGTTGCAGTTTTTTTGACTTTTGTAACCGGTGCGGTGTCTTTTGCACTGATACGGGTCACTTTTGTTTCGCTAGCCACGTCTTCTGCCCTACTTTCTTACCCAATTAAAAAAGTCTGCTGCTGCAGACTGTCAAGTAGTACTATATCCTACTTGGGGTCAAACCGTCAAGATGATATGATGGGAGAAGATGGTTGAGGTTATTGTTTACATACTTTTTACGGTACTGCTGGCGGTTTTTGTGGTCGGCTTCTGGCGGCTCCGCTACGCTTTTAAACACTTTAAACAAAACAGTTTTGTGACCAGCGCGTCAATGATTGATGATATGCCAGGTGTAACGGTGTGTATCCCCGCCCGTAATGAAATGCACGCCATGACGGAATGCTTACAACGCTTAATCGAGTCAAACTACCCAAAGCTCGAAATTATTGTCTTGGACGACCTGTCTGGTGACGATACCTCTGTACTCATTAAGTCATTTGCGCATGAGGGCGTCCGATTTGTTGAAGGTTCCGCGCTGCCTGATGGTTGGCTGGGAAAGAATTATGCGCTTCAGGGCCTTCTCAAAGAAGCAAGTGGCACCTATGTGTTATTTATGGACGTCGACACCCGCTTATCACCTGATTCAATTGAGCAGCTCGTGGCCTATGCGCAGAACGAAAAGGCTTTGATGGTATCCGTACTACCTCGCCGAGAAGACGGCTGGCGTGCCAGCGTGATTTTTTCACCACTTCGTTATTTTTGGGAACTTATGTTTCACCGCGCCAGTGCACCGGCGACGGCCAGTAATGCTTGGCTGATTGATCGCAGGACACTGATTGATCGCTGGCAAGGATTTGCGCATTTCAAGGCAGCCATTCAGCCCGAATCGCGCTTTTCAGCCGAATTAATGGCAACGAACCAGTACCGTTTCCTTATAGGCACCGAAAGTTTAGGTGTGAGCTACGAAAAGAAATGGCGCTCACAGGTAGCAACCAGTATTCGTTTATTATTTCCTTTGGTCGGGGCAAAGATTCCACACGCAGTCATCGTCGGGCTCGATCTACTGATTCTGGCTGGGCCATTGTTTGTGCTCATTGCTGGGATATTTGCAGGGTTTGGTATTTTGCAGATCATTGCTGCCTTGTTTTGGCTGATGTTTGCAGGCCTTTACGCAAGCTACCTGAGAAAGGTCTGGAAGCGTGGCTGGTGGGTAGGCGGGCTGCTTTGGGGCTTTATCGTTATTCAAGAAGCGATTTTGGTCGCCGTGAGCGCCTGGGGATACCACAAGCGAGTCATCACATGGAAGGGACGTTTGGTTAAAGTTCCGAAAGTTGTCTAATCTCATCTCTTCGTATTCAATAGGTTTGAATAGAAAGAGACGAGGGATAGAGCGGACACTCTAGCGCTCGCCTTTTGATCAATCGGTGCGAAGCTTGGCAAACGCAATCGCGTAAGCACGTGGGCCGCGTTCCTCTTGAACTAGGGTGAGGCCGAGATTATTCATCTCGGTGAAGGTGTCTCCTAGGAGACGGATGATGTCATTGTGCTGAGGGTCGGTGCTCCAGCGAATGCCGACATAGTGCAAGTATTCGACATCGATAGTGCCCAGCAGATCGAACCGAAATCCGGGGTTCTCTGCGAGCTTCTCGAGTGTCGTTCTTGACATCCAGATCTCTAGGTTGTAGTCCAGTACAGCGCGTCCGATCGCTTCGGCTTTGCTGAAATCTGCCACAAGGTGTCCTCTCTATCCAATTGCTGTTCGTTAGGTACTACTAAGCTGATTATAATTATACCACTTTAGTGTAGATTAGTCTAGTGACGCTAAGGTTACCCCTCCTTTGAAGGAAGACTAAAACTAAAGGTCGAACCATGATTAAGGCGACTCGTAAGGTTGATCTTGGTACCAAGTTTGTGAGCCAGCTTGGCAGACACATATAGCCCTAGTCCCGTTCCACTTGTCTCTCGAATGCGGTAATCTTCACTGCGATAAAATTTATTAAAGATTTTGTTCTGGTCGCCACGGCTGATGCCGATGCCAGTGTCTTTTACGGCAAAGGTAACCTCGCCCTTTGCTTTCTTAACAATGATAGTAATCTTGCCCTCTTTGGTGTATTTTATCGAATTAGTGATAAAGTTCTGCAAAAGCTCCTCGACGTATAAACGACTAACGTGGATCATGCCGAGTTTTGGACCTAGGTCGAGATCGAGCTGTAATTTCCGTGCCCTGGCATCATTTTCGTATTGATCGTGAAGCTTGTGAACAAGTTCGCTGACGTCGATATCTTCGCCTTCGTCGGCGACGCCACGTTCGGCGCGAGACAAGGTACTGAGGTCATTCACCATCTTTGCCAGGTACAACACTTGGTCATGGGCGGTTTTTAGCACTGCAGCGAGGGCTTTTTGATCTGGTGCCTCAGGGCGGTCGACCATTACCTGTACATTCGACAAAGTGCCTTCCACGATAGTGATAGGGGTTCGTAGTTCGTGGCTCACAACACTAATAAATTCGTCCCGCTCTTCCTCGAGGCTTTTTTGTTTGGTAACGTCACGAATAATGATAATGAAGCCAGCTTGGAGCTGGGCCTTTTTATGACGGCTATACGTACTTTTGATCGGCGCGTAGGTCATTTCGAGGCGAATTGCTTCGCCATCGCTGTAGACATGGGTAACATCGTCACGACGTGTCGTTCGTTTAGCTTCCTTTAAGATATCGAACAGCTTAACCGGCGTTTTCGCACTATCTGAGAGATGGAACAAATCGTTAATATTTTTTCCTTTTAAACTTTCGTTGGTGTCGAGCAGATCAAGACAAGCGGCGTTATACATAAGAACCGTCCCCTTTTCATCAGTACTGAGGGTCGCATCACTTAAATTATTGATGATTGTTAGGATTCGATCATACTGTAGTCGCTCCTGGGCTTGACTGTGGATGAGCGCTTGACGGCGGGTTTCTTGGGCAGTGATAATGCCAACCATAGCTGCACCGAGGATGAGAATTGCCCCTGCCCCCATAATGTTACTGCCAACAATCGATGGATCAACGGGATATCGAATAATACCGTCAACAACCGCAGCAACCACCACGGAGGCCATACTGATAATTAAGGCTCGCCGACCAAAATAAATGTTTGATGCCAAGAAGAGCAGAGCTATCGACGAAGCAAACGGTTCGAGGAAGCCGGTAATAAAAAGGATCGTGGCGAGTGCCAGCGCTTGATATAGTACCAGACGCCACAACATATCGAATCGTGAGCGAATCGGTGCAAAAAAGTGATACACACCAAGGGCCAGCCAGAGGCCAGAAATAGTGAGACAGATCACATCACCAGCATAATTTGAGCTTTGCGTGAGTCCAAACATCACCAATAGGCTGTAGCCGACATATACAGGGGTACCGAGTAATGCAATCCAACGAACGGCACGGTCTGATCCCTGGTTAAAGCTAATTCCACCCTCGAACATATGAGTTGATTATAGCAGTAGCGTGATGGTTTTGTATATCTTGGTTAAATCGAGGGCGCTTCTTGCTTTAAGGCGCGGCGGTGCTGTACGTAGAGGGGATCGCCGACACTGACAAGTTCCCAAAAGGCTGCGCTATGGTTCATGTGGCGTGTATGGGCGAGTTCGTGGATAATGACGTAATCAATCAATTCAAACGGCAGCTTCATCAGGGCGATATTCAAACTAATGGTTCCCTGGCTACTGCAACTCCCCCACCGTCCACTAGCATGAGAAAATCTGACCTTCTCATATTGAAAGTCGTACTTTTGGGCGAGGAATGCTAGTCGCTTTGGCAGATAGCTCTTGGCCTCAATACGCAGAGCGGCAATAACTCCATCGCGAATTACCCTGACTACTTGACTGTCTTCAAGGCTGAGGTTTGGCGGGAGATTAACAGTGATTTGCTGTCCCCGCCTAGTGGTGGAAAGCTTTGCGCCTGGCCGAATCGTTAAGTAGTGGCTTTTACCAATCTGCATGCCATCAAGATACGTCGTTTTTGGTTGCGACTGGCTTAAAAGATTGCGTAATTCCTGGCGTGAGCTTTTGATAAGTCGTTTGACTAAGAATGTCGGTGCATAGAGCGGGAGTGAAGCGCGGAGTGTTCCATCAGGGGCAACGCGGAGGCGAACCTGGGAGGCTCGGGCGCTACGTCGAATTGTGATTTTGCCAAATTCTTCGTCTTGAATGATCGGCATAATACTTTTACCTTAAAATAATCGTTCGACTAGGACGAGCTCGAGGAGTTTCGGGTGTTTCTGGTCGTGATTGTTCGGCGAGTCGCTTCAGAACGATTTTAAGTTGACTGGCGTAAGTGTGCTTACCACTGATGACAACTGGCTTTTCGGCGGCAGTTGGCGGTGTAAAGTGTCGGAGCGCGGCATCGAATGCCTCTGGGCTTATATGGGTATTGTTAGGACGTTTCTTGATAGCTCGTCGCTTTGCTTCCAGTGATTCGGTTTGCACCCAAACAAGCAGAGGCTCGTAACCGGCTGCGACTACCTTTTTTATAAGGGCAAGGCGACTCGACTTGGTGTGGGTTGGGCCGTCATAGATAAGCGTTCGCTGCGTCTTGAGGAGCTCGTCGAGCAGCACATCAGCCAGTCGGGCGCTTACTACTTCATCAACAGTCGCGGCGTCCATGAGCTGTTGATGGCTGACTAGTGGTGATTGAAATGTTCGAGCGAAATGTTCGGCAAATGCGCTTTTCCCAGCGCCGGGAATACCGACCATAATGATGACGTGAGGAGTGGTAGATGTCAGAGGCTTCATATATGACAGTATAGCAAAGATATGCCTTAAACAGCACGCCAGAGCTAGTTGTAGAGGGTGCTATCGTCTAAAGTTGTATCGTCGTATTCACTATCATCTATGCCATCGAGTTGTGTTTCGATATCAGTTACCATTTCTGTTACTGAAGTCTCGGTGTCACCTGGAATCGTCTCTTGTTCGGTACTTGTGTCAGGTGTCGTCTGAACTGGAGTTGTCGGAGTGTTTTGCGACTGGAGGTACTGCCAGCCAAAGTAGCCGCCTGCTCCCAGGATGAGGACGGCAATAATGATTACCAGGATGATAATTGACTTCTTTGAAGACTTTTTCTTTGCAGCAAATGGCTGAAACTCGCTGGCCGTACTTGCTACGGGAGCTTCCTCAGATAAGCTCTTATTCAGGTCTGCCGCAACGCCAGATGGCGCATCAGATGCCGGTACGGCTGGATCTTCAGGCGATGACAGCGGTACGGCTGGTGTTGTTGGGCTTTCTGTTGTGAGAGGAGGTATAGGAGCGATGGGTGTAGGAGCTACCTCTGGTGGAGTTGAAGGGAGAGCAGATGGCTGAGGGGTGACTGGTTCTGCCTCAGGAAGGCCATTACTTTCCGCCTCAAGTGCCTCGATTGCCTGCATCGCAGCCGCATCACTTGCTGAAGGGTTAGCCGGTGGCGTGCTCGGTGGCGTTTGGTTCTTTGTTGGGTCAAAAGGTTCGTTAGACGGGTTCATTACTTATCCTCCTGGGTGGTCGTATTCTCTTTTAGCCATAACGCGTACGCTTGGAGGGCTGGAACAACATCATTTCTGAAGGCTGTTTTAATAGCAAGGTTTGCCTGGCGTGTTTCGGTAAGGACCTTTCTGGTAGAGACGAGTGATGACACGAATTCCCCACCGCTTTCACCACATGAAAGGTTCTTGGTTCCCATGAGTGAGGTCGTGTATTCAGATGATTTGGTGGTAAACGCTTGGATGGCTTCACTAGCAGTGTTACGTGCTGCCGTGAGGTCACTCACGTCGTAGCTGGCCGCCTCTGCTGAGGTGATTGTTAGGTCGACTCTTGCAAGTAAATCGTTGTAAACCTTTGTTTGCGCTGTCTTGACCTTATCAACCTGGGTGATGCGGGTATTGAGCCGTGCCTGGGCAATGGTACAGCGAACTGTTTGAGTTGGTTCGGTTGTGGTTGTTTGTGCGCTGACGTCGGTACTATAGAATATACCTGCCAGGACAACAAAAGAAGCGACAAGGCTAGTAATGACTAGTTTTTTCACAAGCTTCTCCTTATATGCTTATGGTTTATTGCTAGTATAGCAAAGTTTGAAAATGTCGGCGAGTGTATTACTTGTTGTCGCGGCGGTCGCGGAACTTTTCATGAATGACGCGGAACTCACCATGTAGGAGGTCAAGCTCGGTATCTGTCAGATCTTCGATATCAACAAATTCAGTGCGAGCACCTCGGCTACTCTTAATAAGTTCATCCAACTTGAGTTGCATTGCTTTGGCGTCTCGGTTTTGAGTGTTTTGGATAGCAAAGACCATCAGGAATGTGACGATGGTTGTTGTCGTGTTAATCACTAATTGCCAAGTATCTGAGAAGTGAAAGAATGGACCAGTAACAATCCAGGCCACGATAAGTAAGACGGCAAGCGCAAAAGCTGTCGGTGAACCAAGTTTCGTGGAAACGCTTTGAGAAATCTTGTGAAATGAATCGTGGGATTTTGTTGGTATATCACTCTCGAGAGGTTCGATGTGTCGGACGATTTTGACATGTGTCTTTTTGCTGGAGGTAATTTTATCTGTAGTCATATTGGTAGTATAGCACTAATGCTTTTTCGAGCAACAGGGGAGATTTTCTAGCGTATACGAGTCATCAAACGAAGGTTTGAGAGATAGTGCTCTGTGTTGAGATTGGTATGGAGACTGAGATAGCGCAGGTGCTTATCAACAAACAATTGCTTTTCACCTGCCGCTGTTGAGTAGAGCGACTCGGTATTAAAGTTGGGGTCGTTCATCATTTCAATAAGTGTTTCGCGTACTTCGTCCGCTAATGCTGAGTCGAGGAATTTTTGGGCGCTGGCTGAATTTGCCATATGAACCTTTCGTGTAGGGATGAAATCGTCCGTTGTATTGTACTTAGTATGCCCTATCGGGGGCGATTTACCTAATCGTGAGGTGATAGCATATACTATAAGCGTATGTTTAACACGCTTATACACAAATATCTCCGAGTGCCTTATCGCCTCCACGTGTACACTGATCAAAAGGCAAAAGCACCCCGAGCGACGGTGCTATTGCTTCACGGTATGGGCAACTCTGGTGCTGCCTGGGCAGAGGTCGTCAAGCAACTCCCGAGCGACATTCGTGTGATATCGGTTGACCTACTCGGCTTTGGTGGATCCCCTAGCCCACGTTGGCTAAAATATAATATCGCTATTCAAGCGCGCTCAGTGATTGCAACGCTACTTGGCTTGAATATTCGCCAGCCACTTATTATTGTCGGGCATTCAATGGGCAGTTTGATTGCTGTCGAGATTGCAAAACGCTATCCTTTGATCGTAAAGTCGCTTATTTTATGTAGCCCGCCTTTTTATAATGCCGAGGAGAAACAAGGTATCTTGCCTAGCCAAACAACGTTACTCAAAGATTTTTACAAGTTTGTTTTGAAGAACCCACAACGAATTGTCGAAGCAGTACCACTGGCGGTTAAATTAAAAATCGTCGGCGATGCTTTTAATGTGACAGAAAAGAATGTCGATATTTATTTGGCAGTCCTTGAATCAAGTATCCTGCACCAAACTTCATTTGATGATGCCAAGAAGCTCCATAAACCGATGCATATTATCCACGGCGCGCTCGATCCTGTCGTCGTAAAGAAAAATTTACAAGAAATCGTGAAAGCTAATCCGAACGCTTCACTTTCAGTTGTGATGGCGGGACATGAATTGATGGGCGCCTATGTGCCAATGGTGGTAAAGGCTGTTGAAACGGCTACGGAGTAGTCTGTTTGTTTGAGATTTAATTTTGTCAAAAACTCAGAGTCACGTAGCTGGTTCAAGGTAAATGATTTATTGCCTAGGTAGGATAAATATCACCGTAAGAATGGCAGTGATAATAACGGCGGGTAAAAACATATACAAGAATATCTTTACAAAAGTACTCTTTAAACCCATTACGTTCAAACCGACAACAATAAGACATACGATGCCAACTGAAATACTATATCCAGCAATCAAAGTTACCGTATCGAGGAACAATGATCCACCAGTCACGCCTTCGTTCATTTTTACGATAGTGAAACATATGGCGAAAGTTATGAAACCTGCTTGGCCGAGGTATTTTAAAAATATTATCGGCTTTGATAAATATTTATTTTTGTATCGTTCTGATACGTTAGAAAAACTGTACGGCATTCTACTCATGGTTCCATCATAACAAAAACAGGCTAGATGAGTCGTTTTGATTCGATCTACCCTAGGTAGGTACTTTTACAGGGTGATCCTAGAACCGTACTTATAAATAAGTCGCTCAAATAATGAATCACTATCTTTGAAGTCACTGGGGTTGCGAAATGTAACCTCATCAGCGTCTTCGCCCGCCTTGTAGGTAAAATTTGGTTCGGTCATGTCCAGGCGGTAGATTAACCAAAACGCCATCGCATCTTTACTATCAACATAAAATGACTCTGTTCCTATCAATACCGCCTTAAAGTCTGAAGTAATAAACGCTTCTTCGTAAAGCTCTCGTTTTAGTGCTGTTAACGGCTTTTCTCCGTGGTCTAAGCCTCCGCCTGGAAGTGTCCAGTCCTCACCTTCGTGGACGGTAAATATCTCATTCTTCTCATTGACGATAACCGCCTTTACCGAGACTCGGTAGAATGCGTTCGGATATTGGCCTTGTTGCATTCTTGAAGTATAGCAAAAAGCCACCGACACTGTCATGCGGGTGGCTAATGAGGGTTGGGCGGGATGCCCGCTATCGAAGTGTTCTATCTCCCTTACGGGATAAGCGTCGTCAGACGCATGAACCCAGACTTCGATGCGGACACCCCGCTGATACAGATTGGCAATTGCCGGCGTTCTTTAAGGCTTCAAAAGCCCCGCCTCGGACGCAACCGCCTACTATATCCTTGACCTACGACCCTCAAGTCGATAGACCAATCATGCTTATAATAGCATAAGTACAATAGAAAGTCAATATTAGCGAGATAGAGTACATTATTTTGTAGATCTCTAGACGGAAAGCCTTATTTGTAAATTGCTTACACCCGGCAGCCCCTTAGTGGATGAACTTCGAACTTTTAAGTGCTAACTTGAGTATTTCTTTTGAATCATCAAAAGTAAGAACTTCATGTGCTTTGTCGATAGGTGTCCAAACGTTCACAAAATCCTCACCTTCTTCCAGCATAGGGTGAGGGTCTTCATCGTCAGCGACATTCATAAGGTAATATGTAACTGTTTTACGATAACGATTGCCGTCTTTCCAGTCAAAATCAAATGTATAATCGCCTAGAAAATCTAGTATTTCTACGTTGTAGCCTGTTTCTTCTTTGACTTCACGGATTGCGGTGATATCCTTGGTCTCTCCTTCATCAATAGTACCTTTAGGAAATGCATAACTATTTCTTGATGTGGAATATATAAGAAGCACGTTACCGTCTCTGATAACAATTCCTCCAGCTGATGGTGTATGTAGCTTTAAATCCATATAGTTTCATCATAGCAAAAAAGCATCCAAACGGAGACCTTTGTGGTAAGTATGATCTCGGCAAGGCACTATGAAAGAAGCAAGAATCGAATTAATGGAATCTATAGACTGCTAAAGAAAAAGCCACCGGCAATGTCGTGCGGGTGGCTAGATGAGGGTTGGGCGGGGTGCCCGCTATCGAAGTGTTCTATCTCCCTTGCGGGATAAGCGCCGTTAGACGCATGAACCCAGGCTTCGATGCGGACACCCCGCTGATACAGATTGACAATTGCCGGCGTTCTTTAAGGCTTCAAAAGCCCCGCCCCGGACGCAACCGCCCTCTATATCCTTGACCTACGACCCTCGGGCCAGTAGACCAATCGTATTTATAATAGCATAAGTGCAATGAAAAGTCAATAATATCTACTCGTCTTGTGTCTAGGACTCTCTATGATACTTAGGTTTGGCAGTTTGTAGGCAATAACTTTCGAACTTTTATTCACGACAAGAAGTAATCTGCGTGGTTCTGTACCCAGAATTTACTAGCTTTGCATCGCAACCCTGTGACCACATATATATTAGGCCCGCTGCGAGTAAGCCCAGTAGGATAATTATCGAGGAAATGATAATCAGAGTATTTACATTCCGCTTCTTGTGACTCATAAGTCAATAATAACAAAAAGCCTCCGAATTGGAGACTCCTCGACATTACCTATACGTCGTAACCGCGACGCTCCATGTCCTCTTTCCAGGCTTTAATACGTTTCTGCGCGAGGATGTCTTCGCGCATTTGTATGCTTTTTTGGATAACCCCATACCAAAATTTTGCACGAGATCGGTGATTGTAGTAACTTTCTGCAAACCACCTGTCAAATTCCCAATCAGGTTCTTTACGAAGAAATTGCTGAGTTCGTTCTAGGTGCTCCTCTTTTTTGAGGCGGTGACCATCTTGAATCCATGTTCGTTTAAGATGGTGCATCATATCTGGATGCCCAATATAGCTTTTTAGATCTGCCATGTAGGCTGCAATACTACCCATGACAACGGGACTTGACTCGACAAAGGCACGATCGACGTACCCTTCTGTACTGAAGCCAGGATTCATTGTTACTGCCTTATTTTTGCCATCAACGCGCCACGATTCGTATTTATTAGCTATCGCGCTACGCTGGCCATTAGCTGCAAACTGGGCCCAGATCGCCAACCTCGTCTCTGCCACAGAATACTCACCGTTATCGTTGAGGTACTTCTCGAACACCTTATCTTTAATAAGCTCTGCGCTCCTATTCATATACCCCTCGGGGTTAGTAGTGATGGCGTTGTTTTCAGTCGCTGAATGGGGCACCCATAGACCGGCCACTCTGCGACGAAACCCCCTAGTTGCCTCCGTGAGAGCAAATTCACCAACACGATGCGCCCGATGTATAGCCATCTGACCAGCTTGGTCACTGCTGAATTCACGACTTACGCGAAGCCGCCCATCAAATTCAAACATTTCTTGTGAACCGGTAGTGCCACTGCGTAGAGTTCTCATAATCGTGTGGAATATAGCCTTAATGTGTAACGAATAGGTAGTATATCTTCATTATACCACATTGTATCCATACTGTAAATGGGTACGACTGCGCGGCAGCCCTAGTGGGCGAACTTAGAACTTTTTGCTTCTAGTTTTTCATCGTCTCACCATAACAAAGATCGTGTCATAATAGATGAATGGCTAAACACGACAGACTTAAAGGAACATTGTTACAAGATTTTTTACCTCTTCGAAAAAATAAAGTAACTGAGTTGGAAATCATAGACCTTGTCCAAGGTGATGGCGATATGGTTCCAGAACATGCAACCATCACTGCGCATTATACTGGTGCACTTTGCTCTGATGGCATGATTTTTGAAAGCAGTCACGACGGAAATCATCCTGCAACATTCGGACTCGATCAAGTAATAGACGGATGGACCGTTGGTGTTCCTGGCATGAAAGTTGGCGGCACCCGTCGTCTTATCATTCCTTCAGAGATGGCGTATGGCTCGCGCCGAGCTTCGTCGGCGATTGCTCCCAATAGCGATCTCGTATTTGATATCGAGTTAATTGCGGTTCAATAGTTCTATAACGAAAAGCCTCCGAAATGGAGACTTTCTCATTAATATCTATACTTGGCAGCCCCTAGTGGATGAGCTTCGAACTTATCACGTTTTCTAGTACGTCTCTGTTTTCTGGTGTGACTTCAATTACTTCTATTTCAGAATTCTGCCTAAGCTTTTGTATTAGCTCGTGGTCATACACTTTACTCAATGTTCCAATAAAGTTATTTGGAGCAGAAATATAATCATCGACGATTTTAGAAAAAGTATCTGAGTGCAGTTGCATCTGTCCCACTTCATCGATATATAGGAGAGCACTTTGATTGATTAGGGGAAGGCCTTCTAGAAACTTGTCTAAAATACTAATCTCAATACCGTACTTTGAGACACGAATGGCGGAAGTGTATTCCGTACTTGCAAACATGGCCTTAACACCTATTGATGAAGTCAGCTCAAAACCTTTTCGTTCTCCATTTTCTAAGACTTCGTTTGTCACAAAACCAATCTTGTCATCAAAATGTGAGAGTATTTTATTAATAAGAGTAGATTTTCCGCTATGAGGTTCGCCGGTGAGAAATATTTTCATCAGTATAATCATAACAAAAAGCCTCCGAATCGGAGACTTTTTCATAATGCTTAAGCTTGGCAGGGGCACGTGGAATCGAACCACGATCCTAGGTTTTGGAGACCTATGTACTAACCTATAATGGACACTCATTCTTTATCTGATAATCGTATGGCGGAAAGTGAAGTTAGGATAGTTAAGTGTTTAGGTCTCCAAAACTCGTCAGTAGTTTTCGATTATTCTTTCGAGAGTGTGCCAATTTTGAATTCAGCAAGTTGTTCATAGGCGGTTTGGCTGTGCGGGGAGCCTGAGCCGATAGGTTGACCATCATTTGTTTGGCGAGAGGTGAATAGCATCGTTGCATCAGTTCCACATGCTCGGAGGATTTCATCACCTCCAGGGTGACGATTGATAAATGTGGTTAAGTTATAAACACTGTCGGCGATAATTGTCCAGCAATCACTCTTTGAAGAGTGCTGGGCTACTTCATCCGCTGTCCAGCTGCCTGTTGGCTGCTCTGTCTTAGTATTAGAATTTGGTTGTGATTGCTTACTGACAATAGCCCAAATACCCAATCCGATAATAATTACTAACACACCGATAATTATTATGGCTAGTGTACGTTTTTTCATTTCTTATGCTCCTTTTTAAGTATACTTGTTATGTGGCGACTTTGTCTTTAAAGCAATTCACGATCTGGATCCTGTTTGGGTTTACTTCAATTACGACAGTGTTGTTACAGTTCTTTGCATCTGACGGTATTATCAGTTCAACGTATGAACTTTTCCCCTATCTAGGAACACTTGCTTTTGTGGCAATATGGTCTCAATATACAGCAGCATTGATAAATAAAACGGGTCTCTTCAAGGTGCAATATAGCACTTGGATAGGACGGATTGCGCTATTGCTCATATTGATGCACCCCACTCTCTTTCTTGTTCAGCGCTTTCTCGACACGAACTTACTACCGCCGGAGAGTTACATCACGTACGTTGGTCCGCTTCGTGCATGGGCAATTGGCTTAGCCGTAGCTGCCCTTACATCCTTTCTGCTCTACGAAGTTTTAAAACCTTTTCGCCGTAAACTTATTAATTTCGGTGTATGGCCGTTTGTGGGCCTCCTGCAGGCGCTAGCAATGCTGGCGATCTTCGTCCATAGCCTTACGGTTGGTACGAGTCTTAATACTGCCTATTTTGCTGTCTGGTGGTGGTTCCTTGGCATTATTCTTATACCGGGTCTTATACTTCAGGTAATGAGCGACTTTAACATTCCACCCTCAAGAAAAAAAGATGCTAGTTAATATCCCCACTCTTGCTGCCACTGTTTCATCTGATTGATTTCTGCTGTCTGTGCTTCAATGATGTTTTTAGCAAGGTCTTTGATCTCTTGGTGCTTTGCATTGGTATTAGCATACCGCGACATCTCAATGGCCTGCTCATGATGAATAGTCATTTGTTTTAAGAACTCCTTGTCGTATGCCTCTCCCTCTAAACCCTTCAACTTATTCATCATTTCGACCATATCACCGCCCGTATCCATACCAGCACTGCCGTGGCTCATATGGCCTCCGCTCATCGTTTCTTTATACCCCCACACTTTCTGCCACTCCTTCATTTGTACTATTTCCATACCCTGCGTCTGTAGGATATTGCTGGTCAGCGTGAGGATTTCTTCGTGTGCTACGACGGGTCCGGCTTGTTCGGCCATACTAAGTGCGCCTTCATTATGCGCCAGCATGTCAGCTATATAAGCTTCGTCGAATGCATCACCTTTTAAGTTAGCGAATTTATTACTGCTATTAGCTTCTTCATCACTCGTATTCACACTATCTGTATTGCTTGATACTGTCGCCTCAGGTTTGACAGAAAAAAATGCAAAATACCAGATAACCGCAGCAGCTATAGTGAGTATGGCAATACCTCCTATGAGCAGCTTGTTATTATTTCTATTCCTATGCTTTTTTCTCATACTATATTTTATCCTACTTTCTGATTAATTATAATCTTGCCTAGCGCGCAAGTGGCTCTGGACTTTTACCCAGATTTCTCTTTATATATTCCTCGACCTTTGCTTGATCATACGTCTGTAGTTTTTCGTTTCTTTGCCATGAACTCAGCTCGATTGGTGATGCATTTGCAGTTCGTGGTGCAAGTACTATTTTGGTTGGTTTAAACTCGGGATTAGAGTAGGGTTCAGACAGCAGAGCTTGCAGTTTTGCTATCTCGTTTTGAGGTAGATCCGGCCTATACGACACGTATATTCCGCCGTGCTCCATATTATGGATTACCTGATCATCACGGACTTCGGTACCGTACACACCCCACGCAAGTGGGCTAGCATGAGGACCAGAGGTTGGCGGTTGATCACCACCATACTCTTTACTGTCAACGTGCTCACGACCATTATCGCTCTGCTCGGTACCTGGACGTGGTGGTTCTGGAGGCCCGTTCAATTTTACTGCCACGATAGTGCCTGTGAACCCAACCGCGATGACTGCGAGTACAATAGGAAATGTTCTAATTTTCATAACCCCACTCTTGTTGCCACTGTTTCATTTGCTGGATTTCTTTTGTTTGCGCAGCAACAATCGCTTTCGTGAGATCCTTTACTTCCTGATGTTGGGCGTTCTGCTCGCCTGGTGCAGCCATATCAATAGCCGATTGGTGATGCATGATCATCTGCTCTATAAAGGCTTTGTCAAATTCATCGCCCGTCTTGCCCTCAAGCTCAGTAGTCATGTTAGCCATATCATCCATCATCCCCATCGCACCATGATCCATCATGTTGTCAGAACTAGTCGATGGGTATCCCCAGTCTTTTTGCCATGATGTCATCTCTGCAATCTCTGCCTCCTGAGCCGAGATGATATCGTTTGCCATATCTTTTAGCTCTTGGTGCTTGGCGTTCGTAAGAGCCAATTTTGCCATATCAACCGCGCCTTGGTGATGGGCGATCATATTTGCTATAAAGTTACGATCATAGGTCTCGCCGCTCATGGCTGCATATTGTTTGTACGTGTCACTATTGGTGTCAACAAGCGAGTTATTGTTTGTAGAACCGTCCATATTCATACCAGACATGTTATCCGTATTACCTCGCAGGCCGTAGTATAGTGCGGCGCCAGCAATTGCTAGTACAAGCACAACGGCAATGATTGTAAATAATTTCTTGTTGTTCATGGGTACTCCTAAATTAGCTATTTAACGATATTCGTAAGTAGCTAATCTCAAGCGCGAAAGACGCCCAAGCTGATGTAGGCGGGTGTCGCCCTAGGAGGCGGTTCTTTTTCTATAGCAACCCTGGTTTCTTGATTATGAGCTTCCTTGAGAGCTAAGAGCGAAGAAGCCTGAAATTGGACATAAAACGGAGGCTGCGGCTTGTCATCCTCGTCTTTATTGGTTTCCTTGAGGATTTCGTCTTTACGGACAGTTGCTGTCATGCAGGACGTAAAACAACTAGACGAACTCGCCTGATGAGAGACGCCGCCCATTGAGTGTCCCATGCTCATCGTTTGCACGGCAGCTGCATGTATACCTAACGACAGCGCACTAAGAACTGTAAGAATAAATACGGAAATGACCCCGTGAAAAACTCGTTTCATACCTCTATTTTACCGTAATTTATACAAAGAGTCATATTTCTAGTAAGTCTCTTCGCTGTAATGGGGGAAGAAGTCCTGATGAAGAGAGTCGTCAGTAATCCCATTCTTTTTTAACTGCTTGCCGATTGCCTCTACCATTGGCTCTGGACCTGAAATATAGACTTGTGATGAATTAAGGTCTGGCACGAGCTCGGTAAGTTTATCAGCAGCCAGCGGTTCACCAATGACATAGTACACCGTAAACTCTGGATGACGCTTACTTGCTTCGTCGAACTCTGCCTTAAATGGCAAATCATCAGTTCGACCACTATAGATAAGTGTCGCTGACACTGGTTGTCCACTATGACCGCGTGCTTTTAACATACTATAAAAAGGGGTGATGCCGATGCCGCCCGCAACAAATACAAGGGGCTTATCACTTTCTTGCCAGACAAAATCACCGTCTGGTCGCTCGATGAGTTGCACATCGTCTCCGACTTCAAGGGTAGCTAATGCTTGCTTGAATGTCGTTTTGGTAACACGAGTGGTGATTTGAATAAAGCCGTCATGCGGCGTTGATGAGATGGTAAACCATCGTTTTGTGCCTTCTTTGTCGGGATTATCGTGAGGGATTTCAACGCGGATAAATTGTCCCGGAGTCCACAATACCTGCTGATCAGCAGTGAAACGAAAGGCCCAGACGTTATCTATCAGATGTTCTTTTTCCTTCAAACGTAGTATCCCTGTTGTTGGAATATGATGGTGATGTTCGTGGCCAAGGTGATGGTCTGTATATTGTTCGGGGGATTTATCGAATAGTTGTACGCACGTAGCGCAACAGAAATAGATTCGTTTGTCATCCACGTCCCTGAAATGTCCGAGCTTATCAGCAACCGCCGTATCGATGACATCTCCTGTTACAGGACAAATCGCCCTTCGGTCTGCTGGTATATCAACTGTCTCTGTATCATGATGATGTTCGTGTTCGTTGTGCATACGCCTCCTTATAATCTTATTCGTCTCAGTAGCTGTGCATTAATAGCGACAATAATCGTCGAGAGCGACATTAGGACAGCACCTAATGCTGGTGAAAGAACGAATCCTAACGCCGAGGTAACTCCAGCAGCCAATGGAATGGCCAAAGCATTGTAGCCTGTTGCCCAGGCTAAGTTTTGGAACATCTTACTATAGGCATGCTTTGAGAGCGTTACAATTTTGGCCACACCACGCGGATCACTACTCGCCAGCACGATTCCAGCAGACTCAATCGCTACATCCGTGCCCGCGCCGATAGCAATTCCAATATTAGCTTGTGTCAATGCTGGTGCATCGTTCACACCATCACCTACCATTGCTACACTGCTACCGTCAGCCTGTAATTTCTTAACCGTCTCAGCTTTATGCTCCGGCAATACTTCCGCGAAGTATTCTTTAATGCCAAGCTCACCAGCTACCCATGCCGCCACGCCCTTATTATCACCCGTCAACATAGCGACGCGCTTGCCCATATGGTGAAGAGTCGCAACGGCTTCTTTTGATTCTTCACGAATAACATCGGCAAGCATGATAGCACCAAGTACCGCCTTATCCTTGATGACGAACACGACAGTTTTTCCCTCGGTTGAAGATTTGTCGGTGGCTTTTTGTAACTCATTGTCTAGTTTAATGTTCAGCTCTTCGAGTAGTCTTGGTCCGCCGATATAGACGCTTTTTCCACTCACCTTAGCTCGTACACCGCGACCAGAGAGTGCCGTAAAGTCAGTGATGTGGGTTTCTGGCACATTTTGACTGTATGCATATTGGAAAATTGCCTTTGCAATCGGATGCTCTGACTCACGCTCAAGTGCGGCAGCAAGGCTGAGGGTGAGGCTTTTGTTTTTAGTGATAACATCGACGACGCCCTGCTCGCCCTTTGTGAGTGTTCCTGTTTTATCAAACAGCACGACATCGATATTGCGGGCTGACTCAAGTGCTATCCGCTCACGCACGAGCAGGCCATTCTTAGCTGCGAGTGTCGTAGATATAGCCGTCACAAGCGGAATCGCTAAGCCGAGAGCGTGCGGACAAGCAATCACCAATACCGTCACGACTCGTTCAAAAATAAATCCAGAGGATGCTCCAGCAAGCCACCATCCTACCCATGTGAGCAGAGCAGCACCAAGTGCAATAAAAGTAAGATAAAAGGCTGCTCTGTCTGCAAGTTCTTGTGTTTTCGACTTGCTTGTCTGGGCATCTTCAACTAGCTTCATGATGCCAGCTAGTGCCGTATTGCTACCTACCTTCGCCACTTCGATGGTGAGAGCACCGTTTGTGTTAATCGTGCCACCAATGACATCGGCCCCAACCACTTTTTTTACTGGTTTCGATTCGCCCGTGAGCATTGACTCATTAATTTCTGATTCGCCCTTTGTGACGATTCCGTCTACAGGCACTTGGGCCCCAGGGCGAACGAGTATTATATCACCAACTTTTAGTTGGCTTACGGAGACAGTACGGCTTTTATCGTGTTCAAGTAACTCTGCCTCATCGGGCAGTAGCTTCGCTAGCTCCTTTAATGCACCTTGTGCGCTTTCTACTGATGCCATTTCCAGCCAGTGGCCGAGTAGCATGATCGTTACTAATGTGGCGAGCTCCCACCAGAAGTCCATACCACTAACGAGCCTGAATGTTACGAGGGTGCTGTAGATAAACGCAACGGTAATCGCCATCGAAATCAGAGTCATCATACCGGGCCGTTTAGCCGCAAGCTCGCCGCGGGCTCCTTTTAGGAACACTAAGCCGCCATAGAAAAAGATAATTGTTCCGAAAATAGCAGGGACGTACTGACTACCGGGGAATATTAGCTCAAAACCAAGCCAGCTCTGAACGGTATGCGAGAATAGCAGCGTAGGTATAGTTAGGAGTAGACTCAGCCAAAACTTTTTTTTGAACATATTAGGACTATGGCCTGCGTGTTTTTCATGACCGTATTCGTTTAGTGGTTGCAATTTCGTCTTTTCTAAAGCCATGTGACATTTTGGACATATGCCTGGCTTGTTCGAACTTACATCAGGGTGCATGGGGCAAGCGTACCGCGTATCTGATTGAAATGCCTTGTTATCGCGATGTCCGCTCTCATGACTATGATGATCGAGCAGCTTTTCTTCTGTATCATCAATCGGTGCTAAATCCATGTTGCATTTTGAACATGCCCCGGGCTTGTCACTGGTAACATCTGAGTGCATTGGACATACGTATTTAGTCATAAAATCCCCCTAAATCCCTCATTACTTTTTCCGCTTTAGTTTGTATACTTTCAAGATCTCATCGGTTGCTTGCGCCTCGTTACCACTTCTTATCTGGTGAATGACATGAGTACTCAAATGGTTTTCTAATAACATATCTTCAATACTCGATAACGCTTCTTTTATTGCTGACGCCTGAGTGATAATGTCGATACAGTACTTATCATCTTCGACCATTTTCTGTAGACCGCGAATCTGACCTTCGACAATTTTTAAACGATGTACCGCCCGTGTTTTTATATCTTCTCTCATACTTTGATAATACCCCCTGGGGGTATTATCGTCAAGTAAATGTGTAAAACCGCTAGGTGTCCATACTGACTACCTTTATAAAAATGATCTTCTTATTCGTGATTGCCGGGGTTACGAGAAGGTTCCTGAATACCTCTTCCTGCTGTTCGATGCTTCCGACGGTGAACACGTAATTTATATAGTCACGAAGCCGCGTGTTCGAGCTGTGTTGTATCCCCTTCTTCTCCATTATCGAAACGGTTACCCTGTAGTGCTCGTCTATGAGCATATTAAAAGTTTGGATGAATGAAGTTCTTTTAATGACACCTTTGTTGGCACTGGTGATAGTTTGCCTGACGATTTCTTCGTAGCTCAGCGATGGATTGTCGCACCTTCCCTTTTCCTTGGTATAGCCGGAGCATCGGTAGTAGATATATCTTTCTTGTTGCTCGACGGTCATATGGTTACCGCACGCTCCGCAGACGAAGACTTTTCGGTAAGGTAACACCCGTGAGCCCCATTCGGTTCGGTTTACTCTCTGCTCATCGATGGTTCGCCTCGCAGCTAAGAACGTTTCTTTCGTGACGAGGGGTTGGTGCGTTCCGATTCTGAGCTCGCCACCTTTCGGGTATTCGAACTCTCCGAAGTAGAAGTTATTGCTAAGGATATTGTATACCTGGCTGAGCGACAGTAGGCTCCCCCGCTTCGATCTAAAATCCATTTCATCTAGCCACCGCTTCACTTGCCTTCCCGAGTGCTTTTGTACGGCCACTCGTTCAAAAATCTCTTTGATAATCTCAGCTCGCTCCGGATCGATAACGATGTCCTTGCGTCCATTTAGCGATCTATTGAGGTATCCGATGGGAATATTGCCTGGACGCCATCCAAGCGCCGCACGAGCCCTCATACCGCGCTTAATGGTGATTCCTTTGTTGTCATTCTCTAACTTTGCCTGTGAACAGAGGATCATGAGCAGGAACTTCTCATTCGGGTTATTGCGAAAGCTTTGCCCGTAGGTTCGGATCTCCTGAAGCTTGCCGGCGTCCATAAGATCCACCAGCGCTCCGAGGTCTCCCGCATTGCGCGACAGTCGATCCGGTGCCCAGGTCAGCAACGCGTCGTACTTCCCTGTCCGAAGATCTTCGACCAGCTCAAGAAAAATCGGCCGGGTGGCCGATTGCTTTGCTGAATGACTTTCTCGCTTGATGGCTTGGACGGTAATGCCCTCTCGTTCCGCTACCGCCATCATCTCTTTGACCTGTGAATCAATGCTCATCGCCTGTCGTTCGTCCGACTCGGTGGATTTGCGTGCGTAGAGGGCGTATTTGAGGTCCATCAAGGACAACAATACTCTAATATTCTCCAAAGTCTATATAATAAACCTTAACATGAAGAAAAGCTTGAACTCCTCGCTCAAAAAGCTCGTGAAACACGATGCTTACTTACTGCGGGAAGATGTGAGTGAGCGTTCAATTACACACAAACTCGCTGAGCACCTTCAAAGAATGTACCCAGAGTGGCATGTCGACTGTGAGTTCAATCGTAACTTGTCGGGTCCAAAAAGCATTACGATTAGTCCCTTTGATTTTTTACACAGAATGGCCAGTTTGCTCGATCTGTCTAAAAGTTTTAACAAGAAGAGTCTGAATCTTGATATTCTTGCACACGAAGATATTACGCTTGATGACGTAGATTATCTTCGCAATCAGCTGCTTGATCCAGAAAATTTAGTTTATGATGAAGAATTTGATCTTGTGTCGTTTGTTTTAAGGTTACGAGATGGTGGCGAACTTTTGAAAACAATATACCCCGACATTATCGTACATAAGCGAGGAACAACTGATAATTATATTGTTATTGAAGCAAAGAAAAGTACCAATCATCTAAAAGAATCAAGGTTATATGATCTTGTGAAACTACTCACTTTAGTTGAGGCTAATGAATATAAATACAAAAAAGGATTTTTTATTGATTTACCATGCGGAAGAGATTTAGCTCTTCATAACGCTTTTCGCTTTGAACCGCACTTATTAAACAAAAAAGTATACAAAGTAAGGTCAATTTAACGATGATAAAAAGTAAATTTTTCTATAGACTCTATAAGGCGGCTGGACAAAAGCCATCTTATTATCTAGGCACGGCGTTTCCTATCGCACCAGGGGGCACCTTAATGACATGCCGACATGTAGTAGACGTTTCATTCGAAAAAGACGAGTATCTTGCTGTGTTTGACGAGGAGAGTAAGAAGCTTTTCCCTGTGGGAGAAGTTAATTACCCTAAAGACCCGAATCTAGATATAGCTATCCTCCCGAATGCTTTTAATGATAAACGAAAGGAGTACATTCCTTTTTTAAGTCCTTACGACCTAAAAGTGGGAGAGGATGTGTACTCGATGGGTTTCTTTAATGAGCACGAGAATAATGTCACCACGCAAGATGGCTATTTTGGTGGTAAGATTGTAAATTTCCGTAATGCAATCCATAGCGAACACGCGGCATTAACGTTACCGTTTGCTATCATTGAAGGTCTATCTGGCTCACCAATACTGACCTATCATAATGGTGTTAAAGTTGTGGGTATGGCGATTGGTAGTAAAAGCGCAAGGGTCGTCGCTTCTGAGGTTATAGAGTATGAAGACGAGAAACTGCAGTTAAAAGAAACGATAAGTAGAATAATTGAATTTGGAATTGCATATCACGTCGATACCCTCATAAATGCTACTAAGGAAATGAAGGTTAAGAATGTGACTGTTAGTAGCGACTCCGTCGAAATACCTAACCTATAGAATGTCGATGAGCTCTTTTTCGATTGAGTCTGAAAAGATCATCACCTCCGATCCCAATCGTGTATTATGGTGAACTGAATATTTTAACGAAAAGACTTCGTATTTCATGTCTTTGTATAAATCCAAAATTTCTTGCTCTTTGTCATAACTTAAGAGCCACTTTGTGTTACGCGCATCTTTGAGAGTTTGTGCTAATTTTTCATGGTCAGCAATCTTGAATGCATTTAAGTAAAGATTTGCCCCCTTAACAAAGTATGGAGGATCAACGTACATGAACACTTCTTTTTTATGAGCATATTTTTTAATAACATCGATACCATCATCATTTAGAATAGTTATCTTATCTCTATAAGATGCAATCAGCTCTATTTTCTCAATAAGTTTTTCTTTTTTATAACGTGCGTCAAGTTTCCACTCTCCACCTTGAGAATGACCACCTATCGGGCCTCCATTTAGTATTCCTGAGCGGTTGGTTCGGTTTAAGTAAAACGTTGCAAAACCCAAAGCTAATGGATCTGTGTGATCTCCTGCTTTATGAATTAACTTCTGCTTCGACCACTCGTCGATCGTTATTGGGGTTTCTCGGATAAGGTCAACGAACTCGTCGGTTCTGTGGATTATTGAATCCCAGAAAGAAAATACGGCTTTATCAAAGTCATTAATAATGATTTTATCTACATGCCCTAATATCAATAGTGAAAGAGCAGCTCCTGCCCCTCCAGCGTACGGCTCTACGTAGGTAAGGTGTTTCCATTTATGCGCAATGAAGACGTTTGCAAAAAATTCAAATAATGAAGTTTTACCGCCGGGGTATCTAAGTGGTGTATAAAGGTGTTTTCTTTGTGCTTTTGGTTTTATCATACCTTAAGACAAGAATACTACCTTTTTTCACTTTTTGCAGTATATTGCTTATGCAATGAATCCCATAAGTACTCAAAAAAAGGCTGAAGCTTATCCCAGGCTGTCTTAAGATCGTTTGAGAGGGGTTGAGTTGAGTGTGAGTGAACGTATTGATGAAAGTTAACAATAGAGAGAATGCTAACCTCGGGTTTTGCACTTGCAACGGTATTAATATTTGTGAAAAACTTTGCGGGAAGGTTGTCGTTCGACTTTTGCATACTAGTAACTACAAGTGGGATTTTGGATGATATAGTATCGTCTTGTTTTACGGTCTGCCCTTGCTTCTCAAGATAGTAATCAAGGCTTGTCTCGAGAAAGACACGGAATAATACTGCGGCCGCATTCGGGCTTGCTTGCTTGCTATCATCTAAAATAATTGTTTTTTGGAGTTCATAGTAGATGTTATTAATTTTATTTGCTCCGTCAATTTGCAAAATACAACTACCGGGAATTAGATATTTCCTTGCAGAAGTGCGAGGTGTCTTTTTCTTATCCTTGCCTTCAAGTGTGATTGTCGTCTCGCCTAGAAGGTTTGTGCCGGTAGCTTTTTCGATTGTTTCAGCCGCAGATTTTATCTGTTTATCACCTATACCATCAAGGTATTCTTTAATGTCTTCATTCTTATTAAGGGTTCGAGAATTGATTTCTTGTCCATCGTAAGATTGTTTTTCTAAAACATTTAATGCCACAACGCGAAGCTTATCAAGGAATGATGAATCGCTGACCTGGAGTTCTCCTCCGTCTGCAATCTCGTATTCAAAGATTTCAGCTGCTGCACTGCCAGACATAATACGTTGAAATGTTGTGACGTAGCCCGGACCAAGTACCTGGTCAATTAAGGATTCACTTAGTCCCGTTTTTTTAAGTTCTCTTGCGATTGCTACTTTGGTTTGTGTTTGTCGGTTTGCTTGGCCTTTTCGTGCGCTATGATGTGCACGCTCCGAATCACCCCACCCAATTTCATTATTAGATTTCATGTGTTTACGTTCAACAACTCGATCGGCTTGCGCTTTAATAGTTGTGACTGCGGCTTCAACGGCAAAAGTACTATCGATGTTAGCCCTTTTAGATAAAGCTTCAAAATGAGCGAAATTCTTATCGCCTTTCGCAAGTTCCGGGTTGGCGAGTAGTTTGTATGCAGTCAATCGTCGGTTGCCCTCGACAACTATATTACGTTCGCCATCTCGTAGAACTACGATTCTTTCAATTTGGGGAACGTCTATCTCGTTCACAATTTCTTCGGTGAACGACGGGAGCTTAAAACTCTTTCTTGAGAGAAAGAAGTTGATTAAATCCTGTTCGGGCTTTTCGAAGTATTTGTCAGGAAATCGTGAATTCTCATCCCATAGTAAAAGAGACCCAATCTCAAGTGACTCCGTAGACCAATTATCATCGCTCACTGTACTTCCTCGCATTTGATTGTATTATATAGCAAAACTACTTAAATAACTGCTTTTTGCTAAGAATTTATCAGTAAGCTATAATACCCTTGTCTAGGTTTCAGCATCAGTTTTTTATTTGTATCCGAGAAGGGGCAACTTATTCTCGAAAACAATGGATGCAAATCTGTTGCTGACCTAGACAGCCTAGAGATAGGTTGTCCTT
Source organism: Candidatus Microsaccharimonas sp. (assembly GCA_049296095.1). GTDB lineage: Bacteria > Patescibacteriota > Saccharimonadia > Saccharimonadales > Saccharimonadaceae > Microsaccharimonas. Next base: position 193,035 of record JBAQRV010000001.1, on the reverse strand, counting down.
TTTTATTCCAAGGAGGTTCGCAATGGTAAAGAAAGTTCAAGAAAGTCCCTACAACAAAAATGCACTTATAGCAGTCGGTGTAATCGTCGGATTGCTCGCAATTGGCGGCGTGTCATATCAGCAAGGTTACAATTCGGGTAAGAGCCAAGTTGCTCTATCGCCAGAGAAAATAGTCGAAGATACGACTAAAGCACCAGAAATAGATACATCAAGCAAGGTGGAGGCGACGAAGCCTGATATAGAGCCAACAACCCTATCGGGAACTGGCTCGAGTGAAACAAAAGCAGTAGAGCTCGAATCGGGGCTTTATGACGTAAAGTTTACTCACGATGGTACGAGTAACTTCATCGTTCAGCTCGTCAATAAAATGGGCACGAAGCTAGACATATTAGCAAACGAGATTGGATCTTACGATAAAACTCGAGGTATGAATATTACTAACAAGGGTCCATATACTTTTAATATCATGGCGGACGGCAACTGGACCATGACGATAAGTGAGTACACACGCGATAACTAAGCTATAATCCAAACTATGAAGATCAAGAAAGAGGAGCTGGGCTGGGAAGACTGGCACAAGATTCGTGATCCCACCGGATTCATCGATATCGAGCCATACGCCTTTGATCGTGTTGAGGGGTACCATTACCCGCAGGAGATACAGGATATGTTCGACAAATACGGCGTCGAAGAGACAGTTCTGCGAATCAATCGAGAATACCTCATTCGCCACGATCGATACGCCTTAGAGCTTGTTAAGGGGCGCCATATGACGATTCTACGTAGGGCAAGGCCCTCCTAACTTCCCCAGCATCCCACTATACTTTCAAGATGTCGAGCTACACCTCTAGAAGATGCCATAAGTATACGTTGTTACGACGCTACATAGAGAATAACAGGGGTGGAGTCTTTAAAAATGCCCTTTCTCACTATAGTTAAACTACACCTTCAATACATCATCATCCTTAATGATACATTGTAACAACCCTATGACGTCATAAGCACTTTGAATTCGCCGTAAACTAGTCGTTTTCAATAACGTTTAGATATCATTAAGGCTTAAGTGGAGGTTGTCACAAGCTGTAGTAGTTAAATGCCTCTGTTAAGGTATTGAGAAACTGCTTTTTCTGTAACACTTAATCTCCGCTTTAAATAGGGGTTCGAACCAAACGAAAAATCACCGACAATTCGGTGATTTTTCTTGGCAGGGGCACGTGGAATCGAACCACGATCTCAGGTTTTGGAGACCCACGTACTAACCGTTGTACTATGCCCCTATAACCACACATTGTAACAGATGTCAGATTTTGCTCAAAGCCTTTGCGCGGCCCTGCTAAATCTGCTACCATAAGCATAATTAGCCTAACAAAGGAACAAACATGCATGTAGTGGTGGTTGGTGGTGGATTTGCTGGTGTCAAAGCGGCAGTCGAGCTCAGTAAGAGACATATCGGCAAGATAACCCTCATCTCTGACGAGACGTATTTCCTTCATCACGCGACGCTCTATGCAACGGCAACGGGCAAGAATATGGCTGAATCAGTCATCCCGCTAAAAGCCATCTTCCAGGCTCATCCAGCGGTGACGGTGATTAATGACAAGATGAAATCAATCGATCCAGATCGCCGCCTAGTGATTGGCAAAACCAAACAATATCACTACGATGCACTGGTGATTGCTATAGGCTCAGTTACGACCTACTTTGGTATCAAAGGGATGAAGCAGTATGCGTTCGGCATAAAATCACTCGATGAAATTCGTCAGTTTCAAGACCATATTCATAAGGAAGTTGTCGAACGTAAGTTAGATAAGGAGTTCTTCGTGATTGGTGCGGGGCCAACCGGCGTCGAACTGGCGGGCGCTCTAAACGAATACTTACAGCACCTCATCTCAATCAATCGTCTCAAGCATTCACGAGCAAAAGTCACCTTGGTTGAGGCGGCTCCTCGTATCGTTCCTCGTTCATCAAAGACGGCGGCTAAAATCGTTTCACAAAGACTCAAAAAAGTAGGAATTAGAGTGTTGGTGAATCATAAGGTTGAGTCGCTGAATGACGATCATATCACTATTGAAGGAAAAGAAACCGAGACCTCAACCGCCGTCTGGACATCAGGCGTCGCGAACAATCCATTCTTTGCAAAGCACGATCACCTCTTTCATCTCGCGCCAAACGGCCGCGTCAACGTCAACCCGTACCTAGAGGCTTTGCCGAATATTTACGTCATTGGCGATAACAACACCGTAAAATACAGTGGCATGGCCTGGCCGGCGATGCAACAGGCTACCTTTGTGGCCAAGCACCTGACGCGTATCAGAAGTAAACGACCCCTCGCACACTATCATCCGCACTCGGTCATGTCGGGCATGCCAGTCGGTCAAGGCTGGGGATATGTGGAATGGCTGGGTTTGTATGTTTCAGGAAAAACTGGCTATATCGTCCGTCGCCTCATGGAATTATACGGTTACACACAGCTCGTGCCGTTTGCAACAGCAGTTGCAATTTGGCGCGCTCATGACATAGCTCAGGTCGAAGACTAATCACTCTGTATTTCGGCTGTTTCTAAGGTTGTAAAAGCATAAGCTTACATCTATAATTGGAACTGAAAATTAGGCCAAAATAAACGGAGCCGACGATGGGGTAAAAACTCATCGAAATAGGGGTATGAAAATATTAATGTTGGGCTGGGAATTGCCACCACATAACAGTGGTGGTCTAGGTGTAGCTTGCTATCATCTCGCCAGAGCACTTGCCCTCCAAGGCACCAGTATCGACTTTGTTGTCCCCTACTCTGCTAAACATGAAAACATTGATTTCATGGATATTCATAATGCTACCGAGCTCTCTCCACTAGAGCGATATGGCCTCGAGGCCTACGACAGCAAGTTTGTTATCGAGGACAACCCCGAACGAGGTGACGTGAAGGATATCCGCGGCGTACAACGTCGGTACACTCGCTACGTCGAGGAGTTAGTAGGTAAAAAAGACTATGATGCCATTCATGCCCATGACTGGCTGACGATGGAGGCTGGCATCCGTGCCAAGCAGCTGACAGATGCGCCTCTGATTGTCCATGTCCACGCTACTGAATACGATCGAGCGGGTGGTGGCCAAGGTAACCCTATTGTCCATGAGATTGAGTACCAGGGCTTGATCGTTGCCGACCGTATTATTGCCGTCAGTCAGATTACCAAGAATATTATTATCGACAAGTACGGCATTCCAGCTGACAAGATTGAGGTTATGCACAATGCTATTGACGTCGAAAGTTTCGACGATGGTTACGAATACGACCGACGCACCTTCCGTTATCTCGAGGGGCTCAAGAATGAGGGCTATACCGTCATCAGTGCAGTGACTCGCTTCACGATTCAAAAAGGCCTCGAACACTTGGTTCGTGCCACAGCCAAAGCGGTAAGCAAATACGATCGAATCGCTCTTTTGATGGCTGGTGACGGTGAACAACGGGACGAGCTGATTGAACTTGCCTCTCAACTAGGCATTTCAGACAGAGTCTTCTTTACTGGCTTCGTTCGCGGCAAGCAGTGGCGTGATGCGTTTAGCGTCTCTGATATCTTTGTACTCAGCTCCGTTAGCGAGCCGTTCGGATTAACGGCACTTGAGGCTGCTCACCATGATAACGCCCTTATTTTGACGAGGCAGTCAGGTGTGTCTGAGGTACTAAACAATACCTTCAAATATGATTTCTGGGATATCGATCGACTTGCCGACCAGATTGTGGGTATCGCCACATCTGAAGCTTTGCAGACGAGCCTGAAATCAAACGTTGCCAAAGAATACGCCCAGGTTTCCTGGAATGACATCGCCAGACAATGTACCGCGGTCTACACTCATTCACGAACAAAGGTATTGGCATGACCAAACGCGGCATCACCCTCTACCTGCACGTCCACCAGCCCCTTCGTGTGCGAGAGTATTCTGTTTTTGACACCTCAATAGACCATAATTACTTTGTCGAACCAGACACACTGAGTGACCGCAACAACGAGAAGATTTTTCATAAGGTAGCTGAGAAATCGTACCGACCAATGAATGCCCTCCTTCTGAAACTATTAGAAACTCATGAAGAATTTAGAGTGTCTTTAAGTATCACCGGTACATTCATCGAACAGGCTGAACAGTGGGCGCCAGACGTCTTAGAAAGTTTCCAGGAACTTGTGAAGACTGGCCGAGTTGAGATTGTATCCGAAACCTACTATCACTCGCTTGCTTTCTTCTATAGTCAAATGGAGTTTGAACGACAAGTCGAGATGCACCGCGATAAAATTCGTGAAGTGTTTGGTGTTGAAACGTCGGTATTTCGTAATACTGAGCTCGCTTATAACGATCAGTTGGCGAAATGGGCCGACGGCTATGGCTTTAAAGGTATCCTAGCTGAGGGCTGGGATCCAATCCTTGATTGGCGTAGCCCAAACTTCGTCTATCAGCCCGAAGGAACTGAAAATATTGCTTTGCTATTAAAAAATTACCGTTTAAGTGATGACCTAGCGTTCCGATTTAGCAATAAAGAGTGGCAAGAATGGCCCCTCACCGCCGACAAATATACCGAATGGGCCAGTGAATCGATCAAAGACCAACCGCTCGTTAACTTATTTATGGACTACGAGACCTTCGGTGAGCATCAATGGGCTGATACTGGTATCTTTGACTTCTTTGAGGAGTTTGTTCAACGATGGCTCAAAACTCCTGGCAATACCTTCTACACGGTTTCAGAAGCAATCGAGGCAAACCCACCAAAGGGGACGCTGAGCATGCCAAGTACAGTGACCTGGGCCGATTCCGAGCGTGACCTGACTGCCTGGACAGGCAATAGCATGCAACAAGAGGCACTCACATATTTATACGCGCTCGAGAAGGACATCCTTCGTACTAATGATATGGACTTGATCGCCGATTGGCGTCGCCTCCAGACCTCCGACCACGCCTATTATATGTGCACCAAGTGGTTTACCGATGGTGACGTCCATGCCTACTTTAGCCCGTATGAGTCCCCGTATGATGCTTTTCTGTATTACCTCAACGTGATTCGTGACCTTCGTTGGCGTTTACATGAGACACACCGCACGGGAGGCCTGAGTGGCTAGGCCAATCGTCCTTAGTAACGGTGAACTTCATGTCGGGCTCAACAAATACGGGTTAGTCCACGATTTCTATTACCCCTATGTTGGCTTCGAAAACCATGCCGCTGGTACTAATTTACGCCATAAGGTCGGTGTGTACGTCGATGGGCAGATGAGCTGGCTCGATGATAAAGATAGCTGGACATTCCAATTCCGCTATCCTCACACCGCATTGATTGGCCATACCTTAGCCAAAAATGAGAAATTAGGCATTATTCTTGAGTTCGATGATTGTGTCGATGCTGAGATGAGCCTGTTTATGCGCAATATTCATGTGGTGAACCTGGCCAATGAAAAGCGTGAGATTAAATTATTTATGTACCAGGCCTTTGCGATCGGTGATTCACGAAGTAATACTGATACGGCGCAGTATCTGCCTGATAGCAACGCTATCCTCCATTACCGTGGTCGTCGGGCCTTTATTATTTCTGGGGTAAACGGTGAACAGTCGTTTGATCAATACTCAATCGGTCTCTTCGGTATTGAAGGCCACGAGGGGTCATTCCGCGATGCCGAAGACGGTATTTTGAGTGGTAATAATGTCGAACATGGCAGGGTTGACTCGATTATTGGCTTCACGCTTCAGGTCGAGGCGCAGAGTTCAGGCCGAGTTCATTATTGGATTGCAGCCGGCATGTCGATACGTGAGGCACTTTATATCCATCGTCAGATGCAGGATGATGGATTGTCAAAACGTCTCCATGGGACTGCCCAGTGGTGGCGTGAGTGGCTAAAGCCCGCCCTCGAGTTTGGCAAGCATGTTCCAGAATCTCATCAAGAACTGTTTATACAAAGTTTAATGATTATTAAGTCACAGATTGATAAGCGTGGAGCAATCATCGCTAGTACAGATAGTAGCTTGCTTAATTATTCAAAGGACAATTATGCTTATAGTTGGCCGCGTGATGGTGCCTATACCGTGTGGCCACTTATTCGCCTCGGGTATTTCGACGAGGCATATCGCTTCTTTGAGTTCTGCAAGCGCGGGCTTCACCCAAGTGGCTATTTGATGCATAAGTATCGCGCTGATGGTGCCCTGGGAAGCAGTTGGCACCCGTATATACACGGCGAGATCGTTGCTGCACCGATTCAAGAGGATGAAACCGCTCTGGTTGTATTTGTATTTGCCCAGTTCTATCAAATGAATCCCGGGAGTACACTACTAAAGGACTTTTACGGATCAATGATCAAGCCAATGACTGACTTTCTGGCCGAGTTTATCGATGACGTCACGGGACTACCGAAACCCAGCTATGACCTATGGGAACAGACTTTTTCGACCTCAACCTATACTACCGCTGTCACCTACGGGGCGCTCCTCGCAGCCTGCGAACTTGCAACGGCAGTTGGTGACAAAGAGAGCGCAGTGAAGTGGCAAGCGGCCGCTGATGATATCAAGACAGCTGCAGCGAAGCATTTGTATAATGACGAACGTAAAGCATTCTATCGGGGATTGTTGGTGCACGAGGGTGAAATCGAGAAAGATGCAATTCTCGATACCTCTGCTGTCTTTGGGTCGTTTATGTACGGACTATTTGATGACACGAGCGCTGAATTACTCTCCTCTATCGAGACAACCAAGACTACTTTCGGTATTTCTAAGGATATTGTCGGCCTCCCTCGCTACGAAAACGATGACTATCGCCGAGCACATAGTGATATATCAGGGAATTATTGGTTTATCACCACTCTATGGCTGGCTCAATACGCTATTGATCAAAATGATACAGCCAGTGGGCTAAAAACGTTAGATTGGGTCAAGGATCATGCGCTTCATACAGGTATGCTCGGTGAGCAGATTGATCCAACAGACAGCTCGGTCGTCTCACCGGCACCTTTGACCTGGTCTCATGCCGAATATATTTCTACGCTACTTGATTATATTAGGAAAACAAAGTGATGAGAGCGTTTGTAAAGAATATCTTAAACATTAACTCGGCTCGGGGCAGGCTTTTAAAGAAATTCGCTAAAAAGCTAGGTCTGGTGTATTTCGGCTCGGTTGATCAGCACATGGATGATCACGACGTTATTCGAGGGTTAACAGTATCAACGACTCATAAGGATAGTCACTACGCGGTCGGCTCCTATGATGGCTACGATATTAGTATCGTAGACCGCTTTGATACAGTTCTCACCAAGGATGGCTCGAAACAAGAACAGACGTGGCTTATTATGCGTATTGACCTGGAAACCGACGAGCCGCTCCCCCACCTGTTTTTACGCCCCTTAACTCATAATCAAGAGGCTTATAGTCGCTTCTTTACCGCCTTTCATCACCTGTTGCCCATAAATACGATGCTCTCAGGGGCGCATACTGCAGAATTTCACGGACGGTACGAGTTATATGCGACTTCGACGCGAGTTGCTGACATCGAGCAATACCTCACTCATGAAGTTTCACAGATTATTGCCGCGAGACTTTGGCCTCATGCGGTTGAATTGATAGATAAGAAACTGTATATCTACACGACGAACGAAACCTTAAATGACACTATACTAAACACAGCCCTTGAATCAGGGCTGTGGCTGGCACGAATCTTTGATAAGCAGCAAGACTAGTTCTTGCGTTGCTTGACTTCGTTACGTCCGAGGTTCTTCTTTGTCTCGGTGTAAGTCGCGTGGGTACGTGCAATTGGGTCGTACTTCTTTAGACTAATCTTCTCAGTGGTGTTCTGAGTGTTCTTGGTCGTGTAGTACGTACGGTGACCAGTCAGTTCGCTGACAAGTCCGACGAGTTTTCGCTTAGTATTCTTTTTAGGCATATCAGTGGTAGATTATAGCAAACTAACAGTAGTAAATCAAGCGCAGGTATATATTCTAGTTTGGAGCCGCGATCGGGAATTGAACCCGAGACCTCATCCTTCGCTTACACCTCTTCTTATTTCTGTGCAGTATAAGAGGGCTAGACTGTATATTAAGCATATCATCTGGATGACGTAGCTTCCCTTGTCAGTCGTTCGGGCGGCTATAACTCTAGTCGCCACGGTCTTGTCCCTGCGTGGGATATTAACCGTTATTCGGGTGATACTTACCAATTTCTCGGTAAGCAGGCAGGGGTCAGGCGACCCACCATGGATGCGCTCTACCAACTGAGCTATCGCGGCATATATTTAGTCGTTGCACTGGCACTGTGTACTTATATATTAGTACTATTGTGGCAACTCGCTGACAAGTATATCACGAAGACGGGAATTGTTGTAGTAAAGGGTAATAACACCATATAGTGATTTCTGTCGGTATGTTCCTAAAGAGCCGCTAACTGTTATGTGCGGCTTATAGAATTGATCCTCACTGATATTCAACGCTTCTCTCCAATAGAGCAGTGCCTTTATCGGTTCGATATCTGTAAAAAGTTGGAGACCAAATCGTAGCTCACTTATGTTGACTCCGAAACAAGTCTCTAAAAACTGCATAAATGTACGAATAAGTGCAGGGTCACTATTTCCCAGCCTTACGGAGTGCCTATTTCTTTTCGTACCCTCACCCCAGTATAGGCCGATACCTAGGCCATACAGCGTAGCATCTTCTATTGTACGTATTCTATGTTTACTAAAAGGGTGTCCATCAGGGTGATAATGATGATACAGCGCTTCACTACGACTTCTTCGTTTAAGCATATACTTTCGCATCCAGTATTCAACTCTATGGACAGAGCAATTAAGCTCTATAGCTATCCGTTTCATCGAAAACCCACGTTCAATATATAAGTTTGTCAGTACGTCTTTAGTAATCATAGAGAAATTGTACCTAATAATATTTAAACAAGAGTTAAGTATCTTGAACATCTGTTTGATATCCGTTAAAATAAGTCGAGTATCTAAAGCTTGCCGCCTTAGCTCAGCTGGTTAGAGCATCGCTTTTGTAAAGCGAGGGTCCTGGGTTCGAATCCCTGAGGCGGCTCCAAATGAATTCAATATTTAATAATAAAGCAACTTTTGGTTGCTTTATTATTTTATGAAACCAAAAGAGAAGGGTGATTTGGCTGTTGCGCATGCAATATCTTACTTCATAACTAACGGGTATGAAGTCTGCCTACCTATCGGTGACAAGCGAAAGTATGATCTCATTGCTGAAATCGATAATTGCTTGTTTCGGGTTCAAGTCAAATATGCAGGATACTATAAGGGCACAAACAAGCACATGGCAGCTCTACGTACTATGGGAGGTAATCAATCCTATTATACGGCCAAGAAGTATAGCGTGGATGCATTTGACCTTCTTTATGTCTTCGTTGCAGATGGAAAGCAATTTCTTTTTCCATGGAAAGAGATAGAAAACCGCAATTCAATCAGCGTAGAAGCTAGCAAATTCATGAAATATGAGGTAAAATGACTAGTGTTAATGCTTGCTGGGATAGTGAAGTGGTTCAAACACACCAGTCTGTAAAACTGGCGGCTCAGCCTTCGTAGGTTCGAATCCTACTCCCAGCACCAAATAAAATATCCCACCTCGCCGTGGGATATTTTATTACTCTTTATTCTTACATAACGACACGACGAGGTTGTCGTACGCGAGTATCCTTACCTTGAGGAATAATCATCTTTGCGGCACGTTCACGGAGATCAAGCGCAAGTTGCTCCTCACCTGTTCGATCATAAGCATCGGCGAGAATCGTCAAAGTCTGAGGAATTGGATCAATCTCAACAGCGCGCTCCAATGAATCGATCATTTTGCGGTCATTACCAAGCTTTTCTTGTACCTTTGCGTAGGCAATATGTCGAGCGGCCAGATCACTATCAATCGCGAGAGCCTGTTCAAAAGCCAAGGCGGCCTTATCATAATTCTGCGTTTCAAAATAAATCAGGCCGACATTATGGAGGCTACTTGCACTCGGCTCAAGTGACTGAGCAATTTCAAAACACTCAATCGCCTCTTTAAACTGCTGCTGTTTGGCGTACAGTATACCAAGGCGGTTATAGGCGCTCGCATTACGTTCATCGACGCGCAAAATGGTAAGGAGCGCCTTTTCAGCCCGGAGGTATTTGCGGTCAACTAAAGATGTCTGCGCAATTGACCAAAGCTGATCAAGCTTATCAGAAAGTTTCGACGGTAAGTCACTGGCAACTTCGCCAATGGTTTGTCGCTGGTACAAGGCCCAGGCACCGAGTAATGCAATAAGGATGAGTCCTAACATTTCTCTTATTATACCATGGCTACCGAAAGTTGAAGCCTGACGTTGCCATTGGCCTCAATGCGATCGTAGGCCTTCAAAAGGCCATTAATCACTGGTACTAGCTCTGAATTGCCTTCTCTGACCGCTTTTTGAATCATCTTCATAGCATCGCTTAGGAGTAAAAGAGCCTGCGTTCTGTCGTCTTTGTATTTTTGAGAAACTTTCAAGCGCTCGTAGGCGCTTCCCTGCACGAACTGGCGGGCATCGCGTACTATTTGTGCTCTCGATTCAAAGTAATCTTGATCCGTCGCAAGTCTGGTAAGTTCTGCTGGCAATCCGGTCGCCATAAATAAAAGCTGTGTACGCTTTTTTTCGTCAGTTATCTTTAAATCATCAAGAAGTCTCTCAGACTGTTCGCTGGTAATGGGTCGTAGTTCAAGAATTTGCACTCTAGACAATATTGTTGGCAATAACCTAGATGGCTCATGTGACAAAAGAACAAAATGCGTATGAGCGCCAGGCTCTTCGAGTAGTTTTAGAAATGCATTTTGAGCCTGGTGTCCCATTCGCTCAGCATAATCGATTGCGATTATTCGATGACCCGTTTCGATGGTTTTTGTCGTATCGTATAAGCGACGGATACTGTCGACTGAAATGACTCCTTTTTCAATATCTACTTTGTCATCTTTCTCGGGCAAGATTACCTGTAAAGGCGTTTTGAGTGATGTCGCAAAATACTCAGCTACCCCTGTTAACCCGACACCTGCGGGGCCAGAGATGAGCATCGACTGAGGCAAGTCTGTGATTAATGCTTCGAGTCGAGCTTGTGATGTTGAATGGGTATAGGCATTAGACATTCCCTACTCCTGGAAAATGTTTGGTAAACTCCTTTGGTACCGGTGCGATAAATGTTTCGCGTCGTGAAGTTGGAATAGTGATCTCAAGCTTATGAGCATGCAGGTAAAGGCGGTCAGCTTTGTCCTTTTTGTGGCCATAGATTCGATCACCCCATATCGGTGTATTTATGTACTCCATATGGACACGAAGTTGATGGGTGCGACCCGTCTTTGGATTGAGCTTCACGAGCGTATGATCATTATTCGTCGCGAGAACCTCGTAGGTCGTTATAGCAGCTTTCCCTCGAACATTGACGCGGAAAGTACTCGGTGCGGACGGATTTCGTCCAATCGGCAGATCAATGACGGCATGGTCAACTTTTGGCACACCACTGACGATGGCGATATATTCCTTTTTCGTCCCACGATCAGAGAATTGCTTCTTAAGCAGTAGGGCCGTTTCATCGTTCCGAGCACCGATCATAACACCGCTTGTGTCTCTGTCGAGACGATGCACAATACCAGGACGAGTGGTCTCGAGGGCATTAGTGGTATAACGGCGGAAAAAGTCTGCCACTGTAAATTCATCGTTCATCGCACCCTTGCTGTGGGTCAATACGCCTGCCGGTTTATTGATAACAATCACGTTATCATCAATATAGAGAATCGGAATTTCGCTCGTCGAGAAATCGGTACTGGTCGGCGGTACCATGGCAATATCATCAGTATCTTTGATATCGTGTTTTGCTTTAGTAATGACTTCACCATTCACCTGAACATGCCCTGCTTTGATATATTTTTGAATTGTACTACGGGACAGATCTGGATAGCGCTCGGCGAGCTCAAGATCAAGTCGCTTTTTTTCAGAAACGATCTGGAATAAGTAAACAACTTTGCCTTTGAAAGGCATGCCATAAGTTTTACTTTCATCACGCGGGTTTTGTACGAAATAGCCTTTTATATCAGAGCGATCAAAGGCAATCAGCTCTTTGAGGTGCTCTTTGTCGTCGTCAGCGTTATCATCAAAGATAATATAGTACTTTGTCTGGTTAAAGATAAATGAAATGAGATTTGTAAATTGGCGCGGTTGCTGTTCCTTTGCATTAGAAACAGATCGCTGCGTCGACTCATCATCAGCAACGTGGAATTGGCGCAAGATCGCCAGAATGGTAGGGATAAGAGTTTTGGTCACCGTGCTTCCTAGCGTAACCCAACAGCTCGTTGAGCTTTGAGGAGGGTCTCGTTGGCAACGAGGCGCAGTTCTGCTTCGGATGCTTCAAGCTTGGCAATAACTGCCGCTTCATCAACTTCAGCGAGCCTTTGCTGGAAATCGGTCAGGAATCGCTTTACTTCCTCGGCCGCAACCGCCTTAAAGTCTCCGTAACGGGTCTGGCCTTCAAATTCCTTGACCACCTCATCAAGAGGCACTCCACGGAGCAGCGCCAGGATTTCTAAAAGATTGCTGATACCAGGCTGGTTCTTGCGATCAAGTCGCACCTCGGCCACATCATCAGTTGTCGCACTCATGATTTTCTGAGCAGCAGCCTCAGGATCATCATTTAGGAAAATGACTCCCTTGCCAATCTCATCACTCTTACTCATCTTCTTGGTTGGATTTTGCAAATCCATAATTCGAAGGCCCTGGTCTTTACCAAAGAAAGCGTGTTGCTCCTTTACAGACCTAGGGACGACAAACAATTCGCCGAAACGAGCATTCATACGTTCACTAATATCACGAGTGAATTCAAGGTGCTGCGACTGATCGTCGCCGACCGGGACGTACTCGGCGTTATACAAGAGGATATCAGCCGCCATGAGCACAGGATAATTAAATAACCCCATACTTACCCTTTCGTCACCTAAGCCCTCTGATTTGTCCTTAAACTGCGTCATACGGCTCATTTCACCAATGCCAGTAAAGCAATCGAGGATCCAGGTCAGTTCGCTATGAGCCGAAATGTAACTTTGACGGTACATATGGATGTTTGGGTTATCAAGGGGTAGACCAGCTGCTGTAAACAGCTTTGCCGTCAGTAGAATTTGATCGTGAAGTATTGAATGATCAACTGGGGTTGTGAAGCTGTGAAGATCAGGAATAAACATATTAACCTGAAACTCACTCGAGCGAGATTTAGCCATATCAATAATTGGCAACATGGCACCGAAATAGTTACCGATCGTCAGGTTGTTATTGGCACGAATGCCGGTAAGGATGACAGGATTGCTCATTTGTCTCTATTATAGCGTATCAAAACAAAAACTCCCATCTCTGGGAGCTTTGTTTGTAAATGCGATCTTATCGCTTCGAGAACTGTTCGCGCTTACGTGCTGAACGAAGACCGTACTTCTTGCGTTCTTTCTCACGTGAGTCACGTTTCAGAAGTTCTGCTTTCTTTAGGACTGGGCGAAGATCAGCGTGTGCGGTTGTGAGAGCTTTAGCAATAGCAAGTTTAATTGCATCGACTTGACCAGACACACCACCACCTTGTACGCGGATGGTTACATCGTAGTCTTTTTGCTTGCTCACAAGAGCCAGAGGATCAGTAACTTCAGCAATTAATGCTTTGTTGTCAGACAGATACTCAGCTGCTGGCTTATCGTTGATGGTTAGGTTGCCCTTACCAGCGTAGAGACGAGCTCGTGCAGTGGCGCTTTTTCGTCGTCCAAGACCGTAGAAATAGGTTCCAGTTGGAGTTGCCATATTACTTCATCTCTACTTTCTTTGGAGTTTGTGCAGTGTGCGGGTGATCTTCGCCGGCAAAGACGCGCAGACGTGCCAGACGGCCAGCTGCGAGCTTGTTGCGAGGAATCATTCCCTTTACTGCTTCTTCAATAATTCGTTCTGGGAACTTAGTTCGCATTTCACCGAGTGTTGCGTCGGTGATACCACCAGGGAAACCACTGTGTCGGTAGTACATTTTGGCGTTCTCTTTGTCACCCGTAACAATCAACTTGTCGGCGTTAATAACCACGACGTAGTCGCCATTATCAACGTGAGGGGTATAAGTTACCTTTGACTTACCGATAAGGAGGTTTGCAACCTGAGTTGCCATACGTCCGAGTGGAATTTCAGCGGCATCGATCAAGAACCATTCACGGCTCGTGTCTTCAGTGCGTTGGCTGAATGTCTTTGGATTAACCATTATTTAGCCTCCTTTGCAGGGGTTTTCTTAGCAGCAGGCTTCTTTACAGGAGCTGCAGCTGGTTTTTCAACGACTGGCGCAGCCTTTGATGATTCTTTAATCTCATCAACAAAAGCGATTGTTGCCATTTGTGCGCCATCACCGATGCGAAGACGAGTTCGTTCCACGCGTACATGACCACTAGTGCGACCAGTGAGTTGCGGAGCGATGACATCAACCAGGCGGAAGGCAGCTGCTTGGGTCGAAAGACCAGCAATCACTTGACGTCGGTTTGCCAAATCACCTTTTTTAGCTTTGGTGACAAGCTTTTCAATGTAGCGGACGAGTTCCTTAGCCTTAGGCAAAGTCGTTTCGATCTTGCCATGCTCAACCAAGCTTGTTGCCAAGCCCTTGATCAACGCACGACGCTGGTCGCGTTCTCGGCTGAATTTACGTCCTTTATATCCGTGTCGGTGCATCTTTAGATTTCCAGTTCTGCCAGTTTATCTTTAACTTCGTCCAAAGCCTTGCTACCGAAGCCCTTCAATTCACGAAGATCTTGCTCTGAAAGAGTGACAAGGTCACGGACAGTGCGGATTTCGTTATTGATGAGTGCGTTCGCAGTGCGAGCACTGAGGTTCAACTCTTCAATTGGAGTGTTGAGCTCATTTGACTCTTCTTCGGCCGTCTGACCAAGGGCAGGTGCGGCTTCAACAGTTGTTGAGCCAGCAAGTGCTGAGTACTGGTTTACAAGGATAGCTGAAGCTTCTTCAAACGCCTCGCGAGGAGTGATTGAACCATCAGTTTCGACGTTCAGTTGCAGCTTATCAAGATTAGTTTCTTGACCAACACGAGTTGAGTCAACCTTGTAACGCACACGAAGCACTGGGCTGTAGACAGCATCCAGAGCGATCATGTCGCTGTGAAGGCGGTTCGCACTTGATTGCTCGATAGTTTCATAGCCACGACCAGATTCAACGACGATGTCCATAACAACAGATGTCTTTGGATCATCAATAGTTGCAATAACCTGATCTTTGTTAATGACTTCAATATCAGCTGAAGTTTTGATGTCACCAGCAGTAATTGTGCCGGTTCCCTTTTTCTCAAGACGAAGCTCAATTGGTTCGTCGGTTGATACCTTGAGTTTGACGTTCTTGAGGTTCAGCATGATGTCAACGACATCTTCTTTAACACCAGGTACGGTTGTGAACTCGTGAGAAACGCCTTCAATACGGAAAGCAACGATAGCGCCACCCTTAATACTTGAAAGGAGGACACGGCGAAGGCTGTTACCGAGGGTATTGCCGTAGCCAGCCTGCAGAGGCTCGATAACGAACGATGCACTGGTCGCGCTGTGTTCCTCGACGCTTGCAAGTGCTGGGTTGTGAATAACTTTTGACATTGTAGTAGGCTCCTTACCCTTAATTACCGTGAGTAATACTCAACGATGAGTTGTTCGTTAATATCTGCTTCTGCTTCTTCACGCTTTGGTTCGCCAGTAATGGTAATCGTCATCTTTTTAGGATCACTCTTTAACCAGCTGAGGCTCACAGCGCTTGCATTCTTTACCACATCATCAAGCTGTGAAAAGTAGCCAGATTTAGTGCTTTTAGGACGAACGGTGAGAATATCACCGGCTTTCATACGGATTGAAGGAATGTCGACACGGCGGTCGTTAAGCATAAAGTGGCCGTGACCAACCAGTTGACGTGCTGCGCGGCGGCTTGTGGCGAATCCTGCACGATAGACTGCGTTGTCCATTCGTTGCTCGAGCATCTTCAAGAGGTTTTCACCCGCCATGCCCTCGCTACGAACAGCTTCATTCATAAGTTTCGCGAATTGCTTTTCAAGCAGGCCGTAAGTACGACGAACTTTTTGCTTTTCACGAAGTTGTGTCAGGTAAAGGCTAGGCTTACCCTGACGGCCATTAGCGTGCTGACCTGGAATACCGGTCTTTTTCGCCATGACTTTGTGTGCCTTCGGGTGAAGGGCATAACCTTCACGACGGCTCTGTTTAACAATAGGAGAAGTATCTCGTGCCATAACCTAACCCCTTCGAGCCTTACGAGGACGAACGCCACCATGTGGGACGCCGGTTACCTCTTTAATACTATCGATACTGATTTCAAAGCTGCCCATTGCTCGGATTGCAGCGTCACGTCCAAGGCCAACGCCTTTTACGAAAACATCAACAGCGTTCATGCCAAACTGCGTCTTTGCAACTTCTGCGGCTTTTTCGGCAGCAACTTGGGCAGCATAAGCTGTCCCCTTTTTGCTTCCACGGAAACCAGTTGCGCCTGCGCTGCTTTGAGCCAGAACGTTTCCTTTTTTATCAGTAAAGCTAACGATCGTATTGTTGAATGTCGCTTGGATATGCAACTGACCAGAAGGAACTGATCGGCGCTGCTTTTTGCTACGTGGTGTAGCGGTAGTTGTATTTGCTTCAGCCATCTTAATCCTTCCTACGTCTTAGTTGCTGATTTAGGTTGAGCACCACCAACGGCAATTGCGCGACCCTTACGAGTTCGTGCGTTCGTACGTGTACGCTGTCCGTGGACTGGCAGACCAGCTTTGTGGCGAAGGCCACGATAAGCGTTAATGTCTTTCAACCGTTTAATATTGTTTGTTACCAAGCGCTGTAGGTCGCCTTCCACGGTATAGTCACGATCAATGACTTCGCGAATACGTTGTTCTTCAGTCTCGGTGAGATCTTTCACCCGAGTGGTCGGCTCAACATTTGCCGCCGCAAGGATGGTCGATGCAAATTTCGGACCGACACCATAAATATAGGTGAGAGCGATCTGAACTTGCTTTTCAGCTGGGATTACTACCCCTGCAATTCGAGCCATGCTTAACCCTGCCTTTGCTTATTCTTAGGTTTTTTCTTGTTGATGACACGAAGAATCCCCTTACGGCGGACTATTTGGTCATCAGGACTGATTTTTTTGACACTCGCACGAACTTTCATGAGCGTTTAAAAACTCCAGTTTAATTTAATCTTTGTGGCGGTACGTGATTCTTCCCTTTGTGAGATCATAAGGGGTCATCTCGACGTCCACCATATCACCAGGCACCAGACGGATATAGTTTTTACGCATTTTTCCGCTGATGTGTGCGATGATGCTCAGGCCGTTCTCCAGTTCAATCTTAAATTGCGTATTAGGCAGTGCTTCCACCACCTTACCTCGCATTTTAATGACTTCCTTTTGAGCTACCATAAGTTACAGTAGTGGATTATACAGCAAAAAGTGGTTCGCGTAAAGCGTTTTCAAGAATATCACTCCGAGAAATCTCGGTCATTGATAGGTTTGTGATTATATTGTAGCAAATGCTGACATATCGTCAATATCTACTACTTACTCATCCTTACGTCCTTAATACTTGATTAAGAATATAAGGATGAGGACAGAGGAGGCGCTAAGGCCTCCTGAGCCCTCACACGATCCAGAACACGGTCAGCTTGCCTTCTCGACGAAGGTGCGAATCGAATCCTTTTCGTGGACGGCTCGCGAAGCGCTCAAGGCCTTGCTAATCGTCACCTTGTATCCGGGCATGCGTCGCCCTAGACTACCCGTGTAGTGCTCGTCGAACATCGACGGGTCGGGCAGACTAGAACGGTACGCCAAGATCGAGTCGGCCAGTTTTTGGCGCGGCTCAATCTTCTTGCCATATGGCAAGGGGTTAGAGCCACCCTGCATGGCATATGTATCCTCGAGAATACGGTTATCGAAGTACGCCTCGGGTCGCGGCGTTGAACTCGTTCGTCCGTACTTCCTCATATACCGCTTGGCATACGTCTGGTAACGACGCCATGTGTTGGCTGCAAAACGCAATGCGTTCCGCTTGATATCTTCGTAGGTCTGTGGGGCTTCCACTTCACTCCTCTGTCGTGTAGGTGCATAGCGCTCCACCGCGAATCGGTTCGGTCACTAAGGCGATGTCTATTATACCAGATTTGGCATAAATATTCAAGTCCTACAGAGGTACCTACTTATAATCGTCGTATGTAACCATCAGCGCGCGCGAGTTGATTTGGCGAAGTGCCTCTAGACCAACGGAGACTATGATGAGAAGTCCCGTACCGCCAATTGACAAGTTAGTACCACTAATGCCTGCAAGTTGATACAGGAGGTACTCCGCGATGAATGGCGTGACCGCAATAAGTCCCAGAACCAATGATCCGAACAGAATAAGTCTGTTTACCGTCATAGATAGGTATTCCTCGGTCTTTTTACCTGGTCGCACACCTTCGATAAAGCCACCCTGCTTTTGCAAGTTCTCGGCGATCTCGCTCGAGTTAAACACGATGCCCGTGTAGAAGTATGTAAACAGGATCACGAGCGCAAAGTAAGCACCAGGATAAATAAAGGCCTGTAGGGTTGATCCTGTGAATGCTCCTGGGGTTGGCGCCTGGAACCAAAGGATAAGGTTATTCGCTAAATCAGCGTACGCTTCATTGCCAGAGGCCTTGAGGACCTGTCCTAAGAAAGCCGGGAGTGACAAGAAAGCGACGGCAAAGATCACAGGAATCACACCAGCCGCGATCAGCTTGACTGGAAGGATGCTTTTGACACCACCGTAGTTGCTATTACCCTGGACACGCTTGGCATAGTTAATCGTGATGATACGCTGCGCCTCGTTAATTTTAACCAGTATGTACAGTAGCGCCAAGGACACTAAAACTATGCCTAAAGCTACCCAGAACACCAATGGATTCACCGGTATGGTAAACCAGTTAAAGACATTCAAGCCCCCTGATTGGGTCGTATCGACGAGAGATGAACCAATCGTCGAAAGCATCGAAGGAAGTTGGCTGATGATACCTGCAAAGATAAGTAAACTTATGCCATTACCAACACCTTGTTCGGTGATTAATTCACCAAGCCACATGAGCAGCACAGAACCGGCGGTCATAGCGGTGACGGCCACGATCCACTCAATCGGAGATGCATTGGTCAGAATAGTTGTATTGCCCGCCAGGACGGTCTGCCGGAGGATATAAATAAAGGCGATCGATTGCACAATAGCGAGTGGGATAGTCGCAACACGAGTCCATTGATTAATGCGGCGGCGACCAGACTCGCCGTCTTTATGAAGCTCTTCAAGACGAGGAATAGCTTTGGTCAAGAGCTGCGTAATAACAGAGGCGGTAATAAAAGGTGTCAGCCCTACAAGGACAATCGAGAAACTCGCCAGCGCACCACCAGAAAGTAAGTTGAGGAAGCCACCAAAGTCCGTACCGCTCACGACGCTATTGATCACTTCACGAAGCTGTGTTGGCTCGGCCAAAGGTACTGGAACATGGGACAGCAATCGATAAACAATAATAATACCGAGAACGATAAGGAGCCGCTTTTGCATGTCGCGGTTTTTAAGCGATTTAAGAATTGTTTTCCAGTTCATCAGTCTAGTTCAGTCCTACTCTATTTTGTTTCGGTCAATTACCTTTGATTATACTACAGGACTAGATGCTTTTCTATGTATAGCGTGGAAATTAAAATGGGGGGCGAGAGACCCGAGCGCTTAGCGCATCGGTGCGATACTCTTGGTACCGCTAAACTCTCGCCCCCAGGATGGGCACCGAATTAATCCGGTGTTTCTCATTACCCTCTTTTTCAGGGGTGACTGGATCTCCACCAGTATGGGATGTAGCAGTAAGTTTTACGTTGCCTACTCTAACATCTCGCCGCCACGCGCTCGTGCTTCCTATATTCCCACCTAGTCAGCGTCGATTGTCTGTAGCAATAAGGCGTGCTACTCGCTTAATCGTCCATCCAATGACTTTGGCTTGTCACTGAACTCGCGAAGGACATAGTTGATTTAGGATTCTCTACGGCTAC
Organism: Candidatus Microsaccharimonas sp.; assembly: GCA_049296095.1. Lineage (GTDB taxonomy): Bacteria > Patescibacteriota > Saccharimonadia > Saccharimonadales > Saccharimonadaceae > Microsaccharimonas. Next base: position 172,983 of record JBAQRV010000001.1, on the reverse strand, counting down.
ATTCCTATCTTAGGGGTTTGCAACCGTAGTCCCGTGCTCCTTGCCCTTTTGCCTTTGCACTCTCAGCAATTAGACGAACATGACTTACGTCACGGCCTAACAGTAGTAAATTACCATATAGTACTTTTTTTGTCGAATATTTTCATAATAAAAAAGCACCCGCGTCGGATGCTTTTCTTTATACACAGTAGTTTTACTTATCGCTAGCTTCAGCGTCCTTAGTACTCTGCTTCAAAGGCACTGGAGTCTTTACGAAAGTTCCACCAGCCTTTACGATTGCTTCAACAACGCTTTTGCTCGCGCCTGCAACCTTGAGAGTCACCTTTTCGGTCAATTCACCGCGTGCGATAACCTTAGTTGCTGCAAATGGAGAGGCGATGTAACCCTCTTCATACAGTACGAAGTTATCGACAGTCTTACCCTTAAGGGCATTTAGGTGATCAAGATAGACAACCTGTGCCGCCGTTCGAAGACTCTTGAATCCACGAGCCTTAGGCACGGCTCGAACTAATGTTCGCTGACCACCTTGGAAGGTTGCGCCGAGCTTCTTACCAGTACGTGCGCCCTGTCCCTTTGTTCCACGACCAGCAGTTTTACCCTGTCCGGCTGCGATACCGCGACCAACGCGCTTGCGTGTTTTACTGGCTGTGATGTCGAGTTCGTTATACTTAGTCATTATTTTGTCTCCTCAGGAGCAGCTTCTGCTACGGGAGCTTTGGCTACTTTCTTCTTTGGTGCATTGAGCCATTCGTCTTTAGGAACAAGCGTGCGAAGCGCTTCGATAGTCGCATACGCAATGTTTACCTTGTTGGTTGAGTTGAGCGACTTTGAAAGAAGGTTACGAATACCTGTCATACCGATGATCGATCGAACAACACCGCCGGCGATAATACCGGTACCAGGTGCAGCAGGCTTCAAAAGCACTCGAGCACCAGAGAACTTTATCTCGTTTTCATGAGGAATTGTTTCGTTGATCACAGGGATCACGATCAGGTTCTTCTTGGCAACATCGGTCGCTTTTTGGATAGCGACTTGTACGTCAGCACCCTTAGCGACACCGACTCCGATCTTGGTTTTGTGATCTCCAACGACTACCAAAGCCTTGAATCGGAAACGTCGTCCACCTTTAACGACACGTGAGACACGGTCGACATTGATAACGAGTTCGTCAAATTGCTTTGGTTCAGCAGGAGCTTGGTCGCGACGTGGGCCACGGTTACCCTGTGGACGTCCGCCTTGTGGTCGTGATTGTTGTACTTCAGCCATATTAGAACTCCAGTCCTTCTTTACGAGCAGCGTCAGCTAGTGCCGCGAGGCGCTGTGCATATTGCCGACCGTTACGGTCAAAGACAACAGAGGTGATTTTGCTCTTCTTTGCTTTCTTTGCAATCTCGCTACCGACAAAAGCGGCTTGCTCAGTCATGGTACCAGTTTGCTTTGCACCAACAGTGGTTGCAGACACGATAGTCTTCTTTAACACGTCGTCGATAATCTGGGCACTGACGTGCTTGTTACTGATAGTCACGCTGAGGCGTGGACGTTCAGTTGTTCCAGAGATCTTTGCACGAACACGGTTTGCTCGAAGCGTACGGTTCAGCAGTTTTTTTGTCAGATCAGTCATGATTATTTACCTGCCTTTCCGGCTTTTCGCAGCAGCACTTCGTCTGCATATTTAATACCTTTACCCTTGTAAGGTTCTGGCTTTTTAAGACTTCGGATCTCTGCAGCTGTCTGACCGACAAGTTGCTTGTCGATACCACTGACAGTGATTTCCATTTTATTTACTTCAAGGCTGACGCCATCTCGTGCAGTGTATTTCACTGGGTGTGAGAAGCCGAGAGCCATGTTAATTTCCTTGCCACCACCTTCAACGCGGAAACCGACACCGTTTACTTCGAGCTTCTTTTCAAAGCCCTTCGTCACGCCGTCGACTGCGTTGTTAAGGAGTGCACGTTGGAGGCCGTGCTGGGCCTTTGCAATACGCTGGTCATCTTTACGAGTGACGATTGCGTTACCATCTTCGAGAGTAACAGTCACGTCAGACAGATGAGGTACTACCAGTTGGCCTTTTGCGCCAACAACGGTAATAGAATCATCGCCGACCGTGATTGTCACACCGGATGGGATTTGAATGGGTAGTTTTCCGATTCGACTCATAATCTATATTCCTTTATTTATTAATAAACCTTAAGTAACAACTCACCGCCGAGACGCTGCTTGTAAGCAGCTGATCCAGTGATAACGCCCTTACTGGTGCTCACCAGCACAATTCCGCGACCTTGCTTGATCTTTGGAATATCTGAGGCACCGACGTAAACGCGACGACCTGGCTTTGAGAGACGAGTAATTTCGTTAATGGTTGAGTTCTCACCCTCTTTGTTGATTGTGACGACCAAGATATCTCGTGGTTTGGCACTTTCAACCTTTACGTTCTCGAGGTAGCCTGCTTTTTGCAGCTCTTTTGCTACTGTGACCTTCAATTTGCTTGAAGGAACAGTGATTTCATTCTTGCCGACCATGACTGCATTACGAATGCGGGTCAGGAGGTCAGCGATTGGGTCAGTTGATTGTAGTGACATAGTACTTTACTCCTTTCCTACCAGCTACTCTTAGTAATACCAGGGATCTCTCCCTTTGATGCTTTTTCACGGAAGTTGATACGGCTCAGGCCAAATCGACGCATGAATCCTCGGGGACGGCCATGAAGTTGGTCGCGGTTCTTCCAACGAGTTGGAGAACTGTTGAGTGGCAACTTGGCGAGACCTTCGAGGTCACCCATTTCCTTCAGTTCTGCACGCTTAGCGGCATACTTTCGGATCATTCTCTTTCGTTTCTCGTCGCGGACGACAGCAGATGTCTTAGCCATTATCGAATTCCCCCTTCTTTTTCAAACGGCATCCCAAACTTCTCTAGGAGCGCACGGCTGTTCACCTTGCTTCCATTCTTCATCACGAAGGTGATTTGCATACCGTGTAGGTGTTGCGTCTCTTCGAAACTTAGTTCTGGGAAGATTGACTGTTCAATGATACCGAGGTTGTAATTTCCACCGTGGTCAAATGCCTTTGCACTGACACCGTGGAAGTCACGAACGCGAGGCAAGGCAACGTTGATGAGACGGTCGAGGAATTCGTACATACGAGCGCCGCGAAGCGTCACGCTGATACCAACACGGTTCATACCAGCACGGATCTTGAAGCCAGCAATTGACTTGCGAGCCATACGGTCGACTGGAGATTGTCCGGTCACCTTAATGATGGTGTTGCGAACCACTTCGTAGTGGTGCTTGTCATCTTTGTTCTTACCGATTCCTACGCTGACTACAATTTTGTCGAGTTGAGGCACTTCGTTAACGTTCGAAAGACCGAGTTCGGCTTGTAGTTCCTTGACGTACTGAGTACGGTACAAGGCTTTCAGGCGAGGAGCGGTAGTAGTAACTGCGTTTGGCATATTACTTGTTCTCCTTACTATTAATTACTTTACTCTGGGCTTGGCGGGCAACACGAGTTTTACCACCGTCAGCGTTCTTTACATAGCCCACTCGTGAGGTCTTGCCAGTCTTTTCATCGATCACCAGAGCAACCTTGTGAAGGGGTACTGGGACATGAATGTCTTTGTGGCCACCACGAGGGTTGAGCTGGCTCGGTTTAATATGGCGGTGCTTTTGGCCAATTCCTTCAATCAGAACGCCTTCAGCAGTCACGCCAAGAACTTTACCAGTCGTGCCTTTTTGAGCACCACTAATCAGCTTTACGGTGTCGCCTTTGATAATACGTGACATATTAGAGTACCTCCGGTGCTAGGCTGATGATCTTTGCGTAACCGAGGTCACGAAGCTCGCGAGGGACTGGTCCGAAGACGCGAGTACCCTTAGGGGTCTTGTCATCGTTAATGATAACGGCAGCATTGTCGTCGAAAGCAATCGTACTGCCATCTTTACGTTGGATACGGTTACGAGTTCGGACGACCACAGCCTTGACGACTGATTTCTTCTTTACAGCACCAGTCGGGTTAGCGTCCTTAACTGTAGCAACAATAACGTCACCAACATAGGCGTAACGACGGCCAGTACCACCGAGAACACGAATACAAAGAATTTCCTTTGCGCCGCTGTTGTCGGCTACTTTGAGACGAGATTCTTGCTGAATCATACTTCGGTCTCCTCTTTAAGCTCAATCGAGCCACGTGATCGTTCATCGACGCTTACCAATGAAAAGGTTTTGCGCTTTGAAATTGGACGACCTTCGGAAATAGTCACTTTGTCGCCAACATGCGCTTCGTTCTTCTCATCATGAGCAATATATTTACGGGTCACAGAATACTGCTTTCCATAAATAGGGTGCGTCTCACGACTAGTGACGGTGATAGTAATGGTCTTGTCAGCCTTATCAGAGGTGACAATACCGGTCAGTGTCTTTGCCATATTAGTTCTCCTCCTTTACAGCTGTTTTCTTTGCGATTGAGATGGCAGTGTGGGCTCGGGCGATGTTCTTGCGCTGAACCGTCAACACGTGCGGGTTCACAAGTTCCCCTGCACGGTGACTTTTGCGTGATTCAAGGTGTTCACCTTGGAGCTTTGCCAACTCTTCGTGTAATTGATCAATAGTCTTCACTTCGGTTGCTTTCTTAGGTGCAGCCTTCGTTGTTTTCTTTGCGTCAGCCATTATGCTTGCTCCTTAATGACGAACTTCGTCTTCACAGGAAGCTTGTGAGCAGCCAGGCGCATTGCTTCCCTAGCAACCGCTTCGTCAACACCTTTCATTTCGAAGAGGACAGTTCCTGCCTTTACCTTCGCAACGAAGAATTCAGGGTTACCTTTACCGCTACCCATTTTCACGTCCTGTGGTTTACGGGTACGTGGGGTGTGAGGGAAGATGCGGATCCAGATCTTACCACCACGCTTGATGTAGCGGGTCATCGCCTGTCGAGCTGACTCGATCTGACGAGAGGTAATATCGTTGTTTGACTGAGATTGAAGACCGAAATCACCAAAGGCGACGTAATGTCCGCGAGTTGCGTGACCTTCGTTTTTGCCCTTGCGGACTTTTCGGTACTTGGTTTTCTTTGGAAGTAGCATAATAAATTACCTATCAATCCTTTCACCTTTGTAAATCCAGACCTTCACACCGATAATACCGGCAGGGGTCTGAGCACGGGCAACATGGAAATCAACATCAGCACGGAGCGTATGAAGCGGCACTGAGCCCTCAATTACCTTCTCGCGACGAGCCATTTCAGCGTTGTTGAGTCGTCCAGCAACCTGGATACGAACACCTTTCGCGCCTGCAGCCATCGTGTTTTGTGCAGCCATCTTGGTTGCACGACGGAAGTTTGCGCGACGCATCAGTTGGTGAGCAATATTTTCAGCAACCAACTTAGCAGACATGTCTGGGCGCTTTACTTCTTCGATGTTAATACGAACTGGTAGGCTAGCGATTTTTTCGAGCTCAGCCTTCAGTTCAGTCACACCAGCACCACCACGACCAATGACAACACCAGCCTTAGCGGTGTGAATCGTGACAGTCACGAGGTTAGCTGAGCGCTCAATCTCGACACGAGCAATCGTTGGACGGCTTGAAAAGCGTGCTTCAACGTGGTCGCGAATACGGATGTCTTCTCCGAGGAGACGAGCAAAATCCTTCTTTGGAGCGAACCAACGAGAATCCCAGTTCTTGGTGAGCTGGAGTCGGAAGCTGGTTGGGTTTACTTTTTGTCCCATTACTTGGTCTCCTCTTTCACTTCAGCTGTCTTAGCTGGAGCTTTCTTAGGTTTCAATTCACCGGTCACTTCGACTAAAATGTTCGATGATTTCTTTTGGAATGGCAGGGCGCGGCCACGGCTCGCAGGTGTGAATCGCTTCAAACGAGTACCAGTCGTGACAGACAAGGTTGAAATAACCAAAGTCTTTGCGTCGTAGCCGTGATTGTTAACGGCATTAGCCTGAGCGCTTTCGATCGTCTTCAAGAGAGGACGAACAGCACGCTTTGGGGTGTGGTTCAAAATAACAATTGCATCGGCAACAGTACGACCACGGACAAGGCTGGCAACAAGGCTGACCTTTCGTGGTGTCTGATCAACGCCTTTAGCGTAGGCGCGAACTTTGTTCGTTACGTTACCTTTAGTAGGATTAGCCATGATTACTTCGCCTTGCCTCCGTGCTTACGGAATTTGCGGGTAGGGCTAAACTCACCGAGCTTGTGGCCAACCATGTTTTCTGAAACGAGCACAGGAACGTGAACCTTGCCGTTGTGAACAGCGATGGTTCGCCCGACCATTTCAGGACTAATCACGCTAGCGCGTGCCCAAGTTTTGATAATTGTACGGTCTTCGAGAGTCAGCGCCGCCACTTTCTTAGCGAGCTTGAAATCTACGAATGGACCTTTTTTCAGTGATCGACTCATATTACTTCTTCCTCTTCGCGGCGTGGCGCGTTCTTACGATTAATCCGGCAACATCCTTACGGCGGCGCGTTCGGTACCCCAGAGTCAATTGACCCCAAGGTGTGCGAGGTGCCTTACCAGTACCGTGACGTCCACCGTCACCACCACCATGTGGGTGATCTGCGGCGTTCATAACGACACCACGGACGCCTGGGCGGATACCCTTGCGACGGTTACGACCGGCAGAACCGATTTTGATGTTCTGATGTTGGACGTTTCCGACCACACCAAGAGCTGCAGTTGCCTCTAGGCGGAACTTACGGACCTCACCAGATGGCATACGTACTTGTGCGTAGTCACCTTCTTTAGCCATAAGTTGCGCTTTAGTTCCAGCTGAGCGAACCATCTGGGCACCCTTACCTGGGTGAAGTTCGATCGCGTAGATCTGTGAACCGACAGGAATATTGGCCAGTGGCATACGGTTGCTTGACTCAACAGGTGCATCTGCACCGCTGGTAATGACCTTGCCCTTAGTCATTGAGGTATCAGCCAGGACGTAGTGATACAGACCGTGCTGATCCTTGATACGTGCAATACGCGCGCTACGGTTTGGATCGTATTCAATTTCCTCGATAGTTGCAACTGTTCCAGCTGCCAGGTTGTGGTTCATCAGACGGTGATGTCGTTTGACACCGCCACCACGGTGACGAACAGTGATGCGGCCAGTGTTATTGCGGCCAGCGTTCTGCTTCTTGCTTTTGACAAGACTCTTTAGTGGTTTACGTGTCGTAACCTCTGAAAGATCCTGAGTCGTCATGCCACGTCGAGCTGGAGTTGTTGGGTTATATTGTTTAATAGCCATTACTTCTTCTCCTTTTCAGCTTTTGCAGCCTTTGGCTCTTCTGGTTGGTCAAAGATCTTGATTGAATCACCAGCTGCCAGTGTGACATAGGCCTTCTTGCTGTTTGAGCGAGTCGTTGAGCCTGGGTAACGGTTCTTTCCACGAGAGAAACGAATCGCTTTACCAGATTGAACCAGTGTCTTGATCGCCTTTACTGTGACACCGAATTCTTTTTCAACAGTCTCGAGGATCTGCTGCTTGTTTGAATCCAGAGGAACGTTAAACACGTAGATGTTCTTTTGGCTCTGTCCATACGCCTTTTCAGTTGTGACTGGGGTGATAAGAATAGCCATGATTATGCCTCCTCTTTCACGAGCCAGCTCTTGAGGATGGCGATCGATGCCTTTGAGAGCACGATGTGGTCAGCATTCAAGATGTGGTAGACGTTCAAGTACTTTGTACTGACGAGTAAGACGTTCTGAATGTTGTTTGTTGCCTGGAGTAGGACCGGAGTCTTATCTTCGACAACGATGAGAGTCTTACGAGTAAACTTGTTGTCAGCCAAGAATTTAGCGATTTCAGAGGTTTTACCAGTAGTTTTAATATCCATAACGTGGATTTTCTTTGCTTCGTTGGCAAGAGTAAGTGCCTGGCGAATCGCCTGACGCTTGGCTTGGGTAGAAATCTTCTTCTTGTAGTTCTCGTTGCCGAGAGGACCAAAGACGATACCACCACCGCGCCAGATAGGGTTACGGCTCGAACCGAATCGTGCACGTCCTGTACCCTTCTGCTTCCAAGGCTTCTTACCACCACCGCGAACTTCGCCACGAGTCTTCGTGGTTGCAGAAGCGAGGCGACTGTTTGAGAGGTATGAATCGTAAGCAAGCTTTAATAGCTCGTGGTTTTTAACTTCAACAGCAAAGACTTCTTTTGGAAGTGTCGCTTTTGTCTCAGTTGTTTTCACTGTATCAGCCATTATGCTTTTCCTCCCACGGCGGAGCCGGAAAGTGAGTTAAGAACGATCAGACCCTTTTTAGGCCCAGGTACAGCGCCGCGCAGACCGATCAAGTTGTTCTCGAGGTCAATGTAGCTGACAACGAGGTTCTTAACGGTGACTTGGTCGTGGCCCATACGGCCAGCCATGCGCTTACCTTTAAACACCTTTTGTGGGTACATCGAACCGATTGATCCTGGTTTACGAGTGTTTCCCTTACCACCGTGCGACTTCTTGTGTCGTTCGAAGTTGTGACGTTTGATAGTTCCGGCGAACCCTTTACCCTTAGAGGTGCCAGTTGCATCAACAACTTCACCTAAGGTAAATGCGCTCACGTCGATAATGCTGCCGACCGCAAGGTCCTCTAGCTCATCAACACGAAACTCCCGAATATACTTCGGAGTGATATTGCTGGCCTTAACGTGCCCAGCGACGGCCTTGCTCAGGTTCTTACCCGAATCGAATCCTACTTGGACTGCGTTGTAACCATCGGTGTCGATGGTTTTTACCTGAGTCACAGTCACAGGACCAGCTTGAATAAGCGTGACAGGAACTGCCTTGCCATCTTCGCTGATGATTTGGGTCATACCAATTTTGGTACCGAGAAGTGCTTTCATGCGCTTCGTTCTCCCACTTAAAATTCTTGGTGGGAGGTAGTATCTTTACCATGTTCAGCGGAGCTGTCAGGATTAGACTTGCCAATTCACCAAGAATTGTTTGTTATTTCATTAAAAAGTTACCTCCCTACAGTAGCACGAGATTAACAGAGAGTCAATACCTTAGGAGGGCTAGGCTCAGACACGGACAATCCACTTGTGTTTATAGGCCTCATTCGTCATACTACAGGTAGAAATAATCAACAATCTTTAGGAGTCATTCGATGGCAACAAAAAAGAAATCAACAAAGCGAACCGTCAAAACAACCCGCAAGGCTTCGCAGGCACCAATGCGCTCGTTTCGTATTGAAAAAGATACCATTCCCTTCTTTAGTACACGTATCACCAAGCAGACTGCGTACTGGGTTATCTTAATGGTGTTTATTATCATCTCTCAGTTATGGATCTTGAAACTACAGATGGACATTGCAAATCTCACACAGGTAATCTTGGCTCAGTAGTGTCTTTGGGTTATAAAAAAGCCCCTCTTTCGAGGGGTTATTTTATGCACGATTTATTTACATACGGATTTCTGCATCAACACCAGCTGGGAGGCTGAGGTTCTGTAGACTGTCGATCGTCTTTGGGGTGGCGTTGGTGATATCAATCAAGCGCTTGTGAATACGCATTTCAAACGTTTCACCGCCCTTTTTGTAGACGTGCGGCGACTTGACTACTGTAAATGTACTACGTCGAGTTGGCAAAGGTACTGGGCCAGCAATGCTCGCGCCTGTACGAATAGCCGTATCGATAATTTGTTTTGCTGATTGGTCGATGACCTTGTGGTCATAGGCCTTGAGGCGAATCCGAATTCGGAGGCCTGCTTCTTTTGGTGCTTCTGCCATGAGGGAAGAAACCTTTCTTGTTGTATCCCGTAACCTCTGCTCGAATCGGTGGTGTTCGCGTCTGGCCGAGTTGTCGGAATGATTAATATAATACGGGGTTAATCTTAGCAAACAAATACAAAACTGGCAAGTTGCATCCTTATCTACCCCATGATATAAATAGAAACCAGCCTGACCGATTAGTACATCACCGATTGAAAGGAACTATTGTGAAAGGCATACTTAACCGAAAGGAAGTAATGCAGAGACGTCAAACTCTCCGCAATCGACGAGCCCATGAGCGAGCCGACAAGAAGAGATGGCGTGACTACGAGCAAGATCTTCGCGAACGCGCGATCGCTCATGTCGAAGCCACGATTGGCCCGGAACTGGGTTTGGTGATCGGGCTCGCACGACAGGACTACGTCGTCGGGAACAACAAGCAACCCCGGGTGTACCTGTACACAAGAGACGACAGACTCGACGCTCGGTACCTCCGAGAAGCAATCGAGGAGTATGTTCGGAGGAACTTTGCGTCGTTCGGAACCGTTCTTCGCATCGAGTACTACGCGTTCGAGACGATCCACGTACGATTTCGCTACATCTTCCATCTCTAACCCCGCACCCGTCGAAGGCCCAATTGGCCATCCAGGTCAGCGGGGTTTTCGCATCTCAAAACCAATTGACAGGGTCGGTCAAGTTTTATATAGTACGCCCAAGCTCTGAGTTTCAGGCCTCGAACATTGATTGGATATATTATGACTGAAGTAGTTCCCATCTCGACAACCGAACGTTGTCTAGATCTCCTGGATGGACAGGATCAGGTTGCCATTTCGATCTTTGAGATCTCGATGGAACAGTCCCTGCGAGACGGAAAACGACACAGCATGGACTATGTCACGCCGTGGCAACTCATCGGCGGCCTAGACAGGCTGTCACCTAAGCAACTCGTTCAACTCGTCGCCTACATCGAAGCACGCGAGTACACCATGCTCGTCCTGGCACCCAGCTGGATGAACACGAAACCCTACACTACCACGACAAGGCTCGTATGGGAACCTGAGCGTATGGTCTTCCGAGTCAAGTAACTATCCGATCTACCTGTCAACCCTACCTCCGCCATCCGTCGACGCGAATTCCCCCACGAGTTCCTCCGGAACTGGCGGAGGTTTTCGCATTCCCGACATCTCAAATCATTGACTTTACATAACGATTGTAGTATAATATAGATAGTTGTATCCCTAGTAGTTACACGCACATTCACCGACACGAAGAAGGTTCTATGCTAAGTCCATGGGATAAGGGCTTCGAGCCTCCCAAACATTGGCGCAATCGAGAACTCGCCAATCTCTCCGAAGAAGAATTTCAGGCGGCACAAGTGCTCACCCTGAAGACCTTGCGAAAGGAACTCTGGAAGGCACTCCTCAGGCTGCCAATCGCGCTGATCAAGGGCGACCGAAAAGTCACCATTCGGCTAGTCGAGATTGATGGCTTGTGGATCCTGGCGCTCCCCTTTCTCCGAAACGAGAACTTGGTGCGCGTTGATGGCTATTCGGACGCGTACATCCGTTGCCTGACAACGCACGACAACGCTGAGAAGCTACTCGAGCGGTTCGCTAGGAGCTTTCGGTTCCTTGATTTCAGCCACAGTATCGGTGGTCCAAGGTACTACTTCATTGAAGTACCGACCGCAGAGCTACGTCGGATACGGCGTCGTCTTGCAGCCAACAACCGTGCCTACTTTCGTGCCAAGCGTCGCAATGAGCGACAACTCGCCCGTCAGTCCCGTTGAAGCGAACTACCCGCTAGTTCCTCCGGGATCTGGCGGGTTTTTCGCATTTCAAGCAAAAAAATACCCCGGATTTCTCCGGGGATATTCTTTCATTAGAGAGATCTAATTATTTAACAACCTTGGTAACCACACCGGCACCAACAGTCTTACCACCTTCACGGATAGCAAAGTTCAAACCTTGTTCCATGGCGATAGGAGCGAGAAGCTTCACGATGAAAGTTACTGTATCACCAGGGATAACCAGTTCCTTGTCAGCTGGAAGTTCAACTTCGCCTGTCACGTCAGTGGTTCGGAAGTAGAACTGAGGCTTGTAACCCTTTGAGAAAGGAGTGTGGCGACCACCTTCTTCCTTCTTAAGGATGTAGACTTCAGCTTCAAATTCAGTGTGAGGAGTCAATGAGCCTGGCTTGACGATAACCTGGCCACGTTCGATGTCTTCACGCTCAATTCCACGAAGGAGGAGTCCAGCGTTGTCACCAGCTTGACCTTGGTTAAGGTTCTTTTTGAAGGCTTCAATTCCAGTCACAACAGACTTCTGAGTTGGGCGAACACCGACAATTTCAACTTCGTCGTTGATCTTTACGATACCTTGCTCAATACGTCCAGTTGCAACAGTTCCACGTCCCTTAATTGAGAAGACGTCTTCAACTGGCATCAAGAATGGCTTGTCGAGCTCACGAGTTGGTTCTGGAACGTACTCATCAAGAGCCTTTACCAGTTCCATGATTGCATCCTCAGATGCAGGATCACCTTCGAGAGCCTTGGTTGCTGAACCCTTGATGATAGGAGCGTTTTCGTCGTACCCGTTCTTTGCGAGTAGTTCACGAATGTCCATTTCAACGAGTTCAACTAGTTCTGGGTCGGCAAGGTCCATCTTGTTTAGGAAAACAAGGATCTTTGGCACACCAACCTGGTGAGCAAGCAGAACGTGCTCACGAGTTTGTGGCAAAGGACCGTCGTTTGCCGCAACCACGAGGATTGCGCCGTCAATCTGTGCAGCACCGGTGATCATGTTTTTTACATAGTCAGCGTGTCCTGGCATGTCAACGTGAGCGTAGTGACGCTTTTCTGACTCGTATTCCTGGTGAGAGGTAGCAATGGTAATACCACGCGCACGCTCTTCTGGGGCGTTGTCAATTTGGTCATAAGCAATTGGCTTGTTTACTTCGCTAGGAAGTCGTTTTGCAAGCACAGCTGTGATAGCTGCTGTAAGCGTTGTTTTACCGTGGTCAACGTGACCCATAGTTCCAACGTTAACATGTGGCTTGGTTCGATCGAAATCTGCCATTTAGTTTATATCTCCTCTTTAATTATTTCGCATAAGAATATAGCCATCTCATGACGTATAGGCTAATTATAGCTTGTTTTAGAAGTGTTGTAAACAGTATTAATAGTGCTTTTGCGTGATAACTTCAGTCATGAAAATGTTAAGCGTTTCGTATGCAAGATAGACATAGACTGAACGTATCTCGGCACCGTGCATAACAAGGCATCGTACCCTATACCAGTACTCCACGACAGAGGGCCAATCTTTCGTGTGTGCTACCTCGCCGTTCCAGTGTGGTGTCGTGTGTGAAATCGGCTCTCGTTGGGTACATTCGACTAACATATTCATGTACTGTGCCAGTTCGCGCATAGTTCTACCCCTACAGTATTGCTCCCACGTCACATTCCCCATCCGCAGCTTATTCAGCGCCTCGCGATCATTATGGGCACCTGTCGTCAGCCGATACCAAGCGTTAAAAGCTGCGTACAGGCCCATGTAATGATACTTGTAATCAATCTGAGCACGTTGATGCCATCGCCTTAGCTCAACAACTTCATTCATGAGGCATCATTCTCTTACTTAATTCAAACGCGGCCAATATCTGACAGGTCTTTGCGTTACCGACACCTCGAATCGACAACAGCGTTTCATACGTGACGTCGTTATCTATCATCAACTTCTCAATCAAGCGCGCAATCTTTGCCCCTGAAGCATCAGGACTACCTGACCCGAGGATAACTTGGAGCAATTCGACGACAGAGAGCGCTTTAACACCCTTGCTCTGTAGCTTTTCGCGTGGTCGCTGATATAGTACGAACTCCATACCCCCCATTCTACAAATCAATTCTTTATTCCAAATAAAATACCCGGCTCTTTAGGTCCGGGTATTTCGATGTACTAGGCTTTGTTGGTTCGCTTGGCGATGATCTCGGCAGCAACATTTGGTGGTACTTCCTCGTATTGAGCAAGTTCCATAGTTGATGCAGCGCGACCTTGGCTCATCGAGCGAATGTCATTGGTGTACCCAAACAGGTTTGAGAGAGGGACAAAGGCACGAACCAGCTTGGCGCCACCAGGAATGTCTTCCATGGCATCGATACGGCCACGGCGAGCGTTAAGGTCACCGATGATATCACCCATGAAGTCTTCTGGGGTTGATACTTCAACCTTCATGACAGGCTCAAGAATAACAGGTTTTGCCTTTGGAATACCTTCTTTGACAGCCAACACACCAGCCAGATTGAAGGCAAGTTCGCTTGAGTCCACGTCGTGGTAGCTACCGTCATAAAGGGTTGCTTTGACACCGATCATTGGATAGCCGGCGATCACACCGCTATCGAGCGTGTCGTGAATACCTTTTTCAACTGGCTTTCGGTATTCCTGAGGGACCACACCACCCTTAATTTCATCAACGAATTCAAAGCCAATACCAGATTCAGTCGGCTCAAATCGAATCCAGACGTCACCATACTGACCACGTCCACCTGATTGCTTGGCGTGCTTACCTTGGGCTTCAGCCATGCCGCGAATTGTTTCACGGAAGGCAACCTGTGGCTCACCAACATTGGCTTCAACATTGAATTCACGCTTCATACGATCAACTAGGATCTCGAGGTGAAGCTCGCCCATTCCAGACATGATCGTCTGTCCAGTCTCTTCGTCTGTGTGAATACGGAAGGTTGGGTCCTCTTCGGCCAGGCGTTGCAGCGCAATACCCATCTTCTCTTGGTCAGCTTTGGTCTTAGGCTCAACAGCAATTGAAACAGGTGGTTCTGGGAAGTCGATTGATTCAAGCAAAATTGGATGCGCAGGGTCCGCTAGGGTGGCACCAGTAAAGGTGTCCTTGAGGCCTACGACGGCAGCGATGTCACCTGCACCAATCATATCGATGTCTTCACGCTTGTCGGCGTGCATACGAACGATGCGACCGATACGCTCCTTGTCACCAGTAGTCGTGTTCAGTACGTAACTACCGGCAGTCAATTTACCACTGTAGACACGAACGAAGATAAGTCGTCCAACAAATGGGTCGGTTGCGATCTTAAAAGCAAGTGCAGCGAGCGGTTCACTATCTGCAGGCTGGCGTTCAACGAGATCACCAGTCTTTGGGTTAGTACCCTGAATAGCCTCAACATCAAGCGGTGATGGCAGGTAGTCGTTCACGAGGTCAAGAACCTTCTCAACAATCACCCCACGGCCATCTCCACCAGTGACAAGATAAAAGTCACCAGCAAGTACTCGCTTACGAAGGGCCCGCTTAAGATCCTCAACAGAGATAGACTCTTCACCTTCGGTCAAGAATCGTTCAAACAGTTCATCTTCAGCTTCAACGGCTGCTTCAACCAAGAGGCTACGTGCATGCTTAGCCTTTTCGAGCATGTCGGCAGGAATTTCACCAACCATTAGTTCGTGGTCAGTAAAGTCATTGTAAGTGTAGGCCTTCATATCAACGAGGTCGACAACACCGTTGATTTCCTTTTCAAACCCAATAGGAAGGTGAATAGGCAGGGCGTGCTTTGAAAGACGCAGGTGAATCGAGTCGAGAGATTTGTAGAAGTCACCACCAATTTGGTTAATCTTGTTAATGAAACAGATACGAGGCACGCCGTACTTGTTAGCTTGACGCCAAACAGTCTCTGTCTGTGCTTCGACACCCATCTTGCCGTCGAAAACGGTCACCGCACCGTCAAGAACACGGAGTGAACGCTCAACTTCGGCTGTAAAGTCGATGTGGCCAGGGGTATCGATGATGTTGATCTTGTGACCCTTCCAGAAAGCCGTCACGGCAGCAGAAGTAATCGTGATACCACGTTCGCGCTCTTGAGCCATCCAGTCAGTAGTGGTTTCACCATCATGAACCGCACCGATTTTGTGGCTAATACCCGTTCGGTACAAAATACCTTCGGTTGTAGTTGTTTTACCCGCATCAATGTGGGCAATAATACCGATATTACGGAAGTCCTTTAGTGGAACGTTAGCTTGGGCCATAGTTGGTCATCTCTTTCTCTTAGTTGTCTAAATATTTTTTGCCATAAAGAATAGCGCTTTAGTTACATTATAGCAGAATTTCTGAATAACTACCAGTAGTGGGCTCCATATTATGCCGCTTGCAGAAGAGGGGTGAAGTTAAAATATTTCTGACTAGCAAAATCCCCAATACGCTCAGCAAACTCGATCATCCGTTGTCGATGTGCTTCAAGGATATACTGTTCGAGGTCAATGTTCTGGGATGCAACACGGAATAATTCTATAGAAACACTGTATGTTTTAAAGTGCTCTGAAAAGAAGCTTTGCATAAAGGCTTCATCAATCGGATCCATCCTTTTCTCATTTATGTCAAACGGCGCCATATCATAAGGCATATCTATATGATGCAATACTCGCTTCGCTCTCTTGAACATTTTTCTAAACGCCTCATGCGCCAATTGATACGAGCCGACATATTCTCGCATTGCTTCATTATCTGGCTTTTCAGGTGGAAGTGAAAAATCGTGAATTGCATTATGTAATTGTCGAGGCATTCTTCCTATTGAAGTTGGTAGTTCGCGAAATTGATGCGGAATCTCATCTCCATGATTTGCGTCGACCAAGTACTTCTTTCTTTCGTAGTAAAAGTGATGCTCGTCAGGCCGTGTCTCTACATCGCCAGGCTCAAATGGCCAATCGTAATCATTCCAGAATAAGGTATCGGTAATCGACTCTACAATTTGATCTGGTCTAACAAAACCACGATCATCAGCAGCAAACACGAGTCTAGGTGCATCTCTCCTAGCTAGACCGCTAGAGATATCAATCCACTTATCCGGCTTCTTCCAGGCTTCAAGTGGTGGCAGGCGGCGTGAGCGCGTTACGTCATCGGGACGCACACGCTCTATCGTCATATTAGTAACCAAGGCCTTTCATCGTGTTTGTGTTTATTCCCATTTGTCTTTGTTATACACGAGCGGAATGATATTTGTAAAGCCTAAAACAAAAAACTGGCTATAAATAATACGGGGATAAAACTTTTAGGCTTGTAGTGGGTCATCGTTTGGAGAGGGTAATCCGGCGGGTGCAACCATAAATTCGTCACCCCGACCTTCAGCTAGTAACCTGTCAGTATAATAATCCCATCCACTATATATTGCCGTCCCGAATCCTAGTGTAAAATTCGGTCTATAGACAGCTTCAGGGATGAGATCTTCCGACCACTTTTCTAAATTCGCAAAAGATTCATCTGAGAGATCCTGGATTGCAGTACGTGCCATGGCATAGTAGCCGACCCTCCTTCCCTCTACCGTTTTAATACCATCATGCGATTCAAAGCTTTCCTTATAAGCTCCTAGCAGATTATTATTAACCCAAATCTTGTCATAAGGAAAATGGCTACGCCCAACCCCTGGGTACGTTGACTCATTAATAATGTGGCCAAAGATCATCCCTGATAGTACTGCATTCGCTAATCTATGCTGGCGGTCTCGTAAGTTTTCATCACTATCTCTTAGTTCAAGTGTGAGTGCAAAATATGTAGAAGGATAAAGCACCTTATGGTAAAACGCCTGACTATTTTGTCGGTCGAACCGAATTATACCCAAGAATGACCGTACGCTTCCCTCTTCTTTTATATCACTATCTACGCCAGCAATAAGATCATCAATTGTTTGATTGGTCGGTATACGGAATTCTGCTGGTATTCGAGGAATCATGGTTCTTCATTCTAGTACATATACATACAAATACAAGCATGAGCAGTTAAAACAAAAAACCGGCCTTCTCAGACCGGAATATTTGCCAGTTCTTTGGTGTTATCCGCGAGCAAAGTGAGCAAAAGCACGGTTGGCTTCGGCCATTTTGTGGGTGTCTTCTTTTTTCTTGAAGGCAGCACCAGTTTCGTTGTAGGCATCGACGATCTCAAGCGCAAGGCGCTGTGAGTAAGGGATACCCTTACGACCACGTGCTGCTTGGACAAGCCAAGTGAAGGCGTAGTGGAGCTGACGGTGTCCAGCAACTGGGAATGGAATCTGGTAGTTCGCACCACCAACACGACGAGATTTAACTTCGAAGTTTGGTGAAACATTCTTGAGCGCTCGCTCAAATACTTCGAGTGGGTTTTCGCTATCAAGTTTCTTGGCAGCGACTTCCAGTGCTTCGTAGACAGCACGTTCGGCAAGCATTTTCTTACCATCAAGCATTGATTTGTTGATCAAACGCTGCACCATCACGCTTTGGTACTTGCGGTCTGGATTTGGAATACGTTGGAGGCTAACGGTGACTTTACGAGGCATTACTTGTCATCCTTTTTAGCGCCGTACTTGCTACGACCCTGCTTACGGTTGGCGACACCTTGAAGGTCAAGGGCGCCACGAACGATGTGATAACGAACACCTGGAAGGTCTGGCACACGACCACCACGAACCAGCACAACGGCGTGTTCCTGGAGGTTATGACCTTCACCACCGATGTAAGCCCAGACTTCTTGACCGTTGGTCAAACGAACACGAGCAACCTTACGGAGGGCCGAGTTAGGCTTTTTTGGTGTCTTGGTGGTTACTTTAATACAAACGCCACGCTTCAAAGGAGCGTCCTGGTTGTAATAACGAACTTTGAGCGCATTGTGAATACGACCGAGTGCAGGAGATTTACTCTTCGCGTTAGCGGTCTTTCGTGGCTTACGCACGAGTTGGTTGATAGTTGGCATGTTTAAATAAACTTCCCTTATTACAGATTAATTGACGATCAGATGATCGTATGGTTACTCTCTCAGATCAGCATTCTTCGAAAGTGGTGCCTATCTCGATTACGAACCTTGTACATTAACTCGTAATAGATGGGCGGAAACTCATCAATAATAATAGCAGAAATCCACAGATTAGTAAATGGTTAAGCGGTGTCGCCCCCAAGTTGGCGATGAGGCAAGGGAAATAGCTCTGCCGATCTTAAGATAGCTTCTACTTTCTCAAGCTCATCCTTTGCAATTGGCTGATTATCAAATCCCATTTCTTCTTCCCAGGCATCAAGCTCGGCATCCTGCTCTATAGCAGTTTTTGTTTCCAATCCAATGCGCTTCGTTTCTTCATCCTCTGCCATCATAAGTTCAAATAATTCATCCCGACTAGCGTATAGGTCGAGAACGCTAAAATGGCTCATTGTAGAGTCTTCATCTTGCTCCTCTTCAGAATCGGCTAGGCGAGTACTTGAGCGGCGGACTTCAATACCTTCCGCTACGTATTGATATCCTCCGATGTACTCTCCCTTAGGGCCATGCTCGATAATAGAAATGCCTAAGTCAAGGATAGCCGTACCTTGCTTATGTCCAAATATCAATATATGTAGATAGGAGCCATCGCTTGAGGTTACTCTTAATGAAAGCTCTAATACTGTTACAAACCCACTTTCTTCTAGCACTTCGATTGTATCAACATCATCTGCATATTTTTGTAATATACCCACAGACATCTCGAGAAAGAACCGAAGTGTTTCGGTCATTTTTTCGATACTAACCTCTTTCCCCTCATCAAACATAAAGGGTGTGATGAAGGTACTTAGTCTATCTCCTGCTTGCATATCTCTTTGGGCATCCTTCAACAATAAACCTTAGCCGGATGCCGGCTTCCTTTTCATTTATTCCTTAAGTTACCACTGCGGGGCATTACACACAAGCATAAAGAGAATACCTTCCATACGGAAGGCATTCTCTCTTAAACACAGATGTACCTAAGCAGCGAGCTCGAGGTCTTCCGCAATCTCAGCCGTCACCACGTCCTCATCAAGCGTATCAAGCGCGGTTGCGCTATCAACACCGGTTCCGACAGGGATCTTGCGTCCGATGATCACGTTTTCCTTGAGTCCGTGCAATCGGTCGATACGACCTGAGACAGCAGCGTTGATCAGGACACGAGTCGTGTCTTGGAACGATGCAGCCGACAGGAAGCTATCAGACCAGATTGAGACCTTCGTGATACCAAGAAGCAGTTGCGTAAAGGCGATCTGTTCCTTGCCTTCAGCGGCCAAAGCATCATTGCTTTCAACCACTGCAGCCTTCGAGACGATATCACCTGTGACAAAGGCACTGTCACCTGGATCTTCAACCTGAACACGGCTAAACATCTGTCGAACGATGATCTCGAGGTGCTTGTCAGCCACGTCTTGACCCTGCGCCGCGTAGATACGCAACACTTCGTTGATGATGTAGCGCTGTGTCGCTTCGATACCCTTGAGGCGCATTAGGTCATGCAGGTTCAATGAACCATTCGTCAGGCGGTCACCAGCTTCAACAACGTCACCTGATTTCACCATCAACTGGTAGTTACCTGGGACTTCGTAACGAACTGGTGAACTAGCGTTAGCAGCAAGCACCAGGTGCTCATCAGTCACTTCAACCACTCCATCAAACGGTGCAACCAGTGGCTTTGATTCGCTTTCGCCGCTGGCGAGAACGTCTCCGACCTTTACGGTGCTGCCGTTCTTAATCGAAGCAGTTCGTCCTTCAAGCGCGATGCGCTCAACATGTCCTGCTTCAGGAGTAACCTGAACGATATACTTCTTGCCATCTTCCCACTGCTCAACGAGTCCAGTCACTTCCGTCATGAAGGCTTGACCCTTTGGTGAACGGGCTTCGAATAACTCTTCAACACGAGGGAGACCCTGGGTGATGTCACTTTCGGCCACACCACCGGCGTGGAAAGTACGAAGCGTTAGCTGGGTACCAGGTTCACCGACTGATTGGGCAGCGATAACACCAACTGGCTGCGCTTTCGCGACAAGCTTGTTAGTAGACATATCGATACCGTAGCTAGTCTGAGGCACGCCGCGGAGATTCTTAGTTGAGAGTACCGAACGAATCTTAGCTTCGGTAATATCAGCGTCAACATCAATTTGGTTAGCAATCTCACGCGTAATGAGCTCACCTGCCTTAACGTAGTTGCCGATGTTTTCTGCCGCAAATCGTCCGTAGAGACGGTTTCCAAAGTCGATCATAGTCAGTTCAGACTCAGATCGGTAGATCGTAAAGCCTTCGTCGTCACCTGCAGTATCTTCAACGGTGAAGACATCCTGAGAAACGTCTACCAAACGTCGTGTTAGGTATCCAGAGTCAGCAGTCTTAAGCGCGGTGTCAATCAGACCCTTACGTGAACCACGAGTGGCCACGAACTGCTCAAGTGATGACAGACCCTTCTTGTAACTCGAACGAATTGGCAGCTCAATTTCACGGTTGGTCGCATCGACCATGATACCGATCATAGCGCTTGCTAGCTGGACGTTTGAAATATCACCACGAGCACCAGAGTTCACCATGACAGAGACACTGGTATCCATGCCCTTGAGCTTCTCTTGAAGGAACTCAGTAATATTTCGAACCACACCACGCCAGGTCGCAACGGTGAGGGTGTAACGCTCATCTTCGGTGATGAGACCTTGGTTGAATTGTTCGCTAATCAGTGTCGTTTTCGCGTCACCTTCGGCGATGAATTCAGCCGTCTCTTCGAATTCAATGTAGTCATCCTTACCTGTTGATACGGCAGCGACGGTCGCAAAGCGAAAGGCCATACCCTTCATGCGGTCAGCAGTCTGCGCGGTCATTTCAGCACCATACTGCAAGAAGATGTTATTAAGTACCTTCTTGAGTTGCTTTTTGGTCTGGACATTGTTGTCGTATGGATATTCAGCTGGCAGAATCTCATTAAAGAAGACTCGTCCCAGTGTCGTATCACGAACTTCACCCTTGGTCATAACGCGGATTGGGGTCTGAAGCTGAATCACCTTGTTCTCATATGCCATTTCAGCCTCATAGACAGAACTGTAAGCCTTGCGGACGTCAGTTTGCGCACTTGGCTTGTCGTAGGTCAAGTAGTAGTTACCGAGGACAATGTCCTGAGCGATAGAGAGGACAGGCGCACCATCAGCTGGCTTTAGGAGGTTGGCTGTCGCGCTCATCAGCTCACGAGCTTCCTGTTGTGCCTGACGGCTCAAAGGAAGGTGAACTGCCATCTGGTCACCGTCGTAGTCGGCGTTGAAACCGTTCGCAACCAGTGGGTGAAGTTGAATAGCTTTACCTTCAACCAACTTAGGCATGAAAGCCTGGATTGACAATCGGTGAAGTGACGGCGCACGGTTCAAAAGAACGTACTTACCTTCAATCACGGCGTCGAGGGCATCCCAAACGATCGCTTCGCCTGACTCGATCAAACGAGTAGCTGAACGGATGTTGTGGGCATATTCCCCAGCAATCAACCAGTGAATCACAAACGGCTTAAAGAGTTCGAGTGCCATCTGCTTTGGCAGACCACATTCGCTAATCTTTAGCTTTGGACCAACAACGATTACAGAACGTCCAGAGTAGTCGACACGCTTACCAAGCAAGTTCTGACGGAATCGTCCTTGCTTACCCTTGAGCATGTCAGAGATTGACTTCAGACGGCGTCGTCCACCAGTTGCGTTCACCGCACGGCCACCACGAGCTGCTGAGTTGTCGATCAAAGCATCAACTGCTTCTTGCAACATACGCATTTCGTTTCGGCGAATCACCTCAGGAGCGTTGAGCTCGATCAGTTTCTTCAAACGGTTGTTACGGTTGATAACGCGACGATAAAGGTCATTAAGGTCAGAGGTCGCGAAACGACCACCGGTCAACTGCACCATTGGACGAAGGTCCGGAGGAATCACTGGAAGCACAGTCAGGGTCAAGCTTGATGGCTTGATACCTGCAGATTGCATACCCTCAAGCACCTTCAGGCGCTTGAGAAGTTTCTTCTCGCGTTGCCCCTTAGCACCAGCAACTTCTTCAGTCAGCTCAGCGATAAGTTCGCTCAGGTTGATCGCATCAAGCAGTGCCTTCAATGCCTGGCCACCCATACCAACTTCAATGAGATCCTGGTACTCTTCTGGAAGGTTTCGATAATCAACTTCGCTCATGAGAGAGTTCTTTACAAGGCTCTCAAGCTGTGTCTTCTTCGCGAGGTAGCTCTCGTTCAACTCTTCAGTCTCACGAGTCATTGCTTCAGCGAGAGTTTTTACGTCAGCGCCTTCAGCTTCAGCTTCTTTTTCATAGCGAATCTTGATCGCAGCACGTCCCGCTTCGGTCTCGGCTTCGAGATCGGCAAGGAACTTGTCACGAGTTTCTTCGTCTGATTTCAATACAACGTAGGTTGCAAAGTAAGCGATACGCTCGAGGTTACGAACGGTAATTCCAAGCAATAGTGACATTGCAGAAGGAGTTCCGCGCATAAACCAGATGTGCGCAACTGGACTCGCCAAAGAAATGTGCGCCATTCGTTCGCGACGAACGATAGATTTAGTAACGAGGTCACCATTCTTATCGACAGCCGCTTCACGAGAGCGAACACCCTTTAGTTTGTTGTCGTGCGGGTTAATGTCCTTAACTGGTCCGAAGATTCGTTCACAGAACAGACCGTCACGCTCAGGTTTCTGAGTGCGGTAGTTGATGGTTTCAGGCTTGGTAACCTCGCCGTGACTCCATTTTAGGATGTCTTCAGCACTTGCGACCGAGAGGCGGATAGCGTCAAAGTCTGCAATGCCGTTGTTGTTATTGATAACGTGTGACATATTACGCCTCCTCCTTGATTTCTTCTACTTCATCTATATCCTGGATGCTCATGCCATCTTCGATGTCGCCGATTTCATCAACCTCATCAAGGATAGTTTCGATCTCTTCAGCGGTATCAACATCAGCAGCAGAAACTGGCTGTCCATTGATCACACTTCCGATAACTTGTTCAGCATCAATGATCGCGTCTTCAGTTTCATCAAGCAGATCAACACGAAGACCGAGCCCCTGGAGTTCTTTTACAAGGACGTTAAAGCTTTCTGGAAGCTTTGGACCAACAATTGGCTCATCCTTAATGATTGATTCGTAAGCCTTGGCGCGTCCATAGACATCGTCAGACTTGATGGTCAACATTTCCTGGAGAGTTGAGGCAGCACCGTATGCTTCAAGTGCCCATACCTCCATCTCACCAAATCGCTGTCCACCATTTTGCGCTTTACCACCGAGTGGTTGCTGCGTGACCATAGTGTAAGGACCGGTAGAACGGGCGTGAATCTTGTCGCTCACCATGTGGTGGAGCTTGAGCATGTGCATGACACCAACAGTCGTTCGTTCCTCAAAGGCATCACCGCTTCGGCCGTCAAACAGTTGGCTCTTACCGTCACGGTTGAAACCAGCTTTTTCGAGCTCGGCAGAAATTGTGTCATCTGAAATACCATTGAACGGAGGGGTTGCAACCTTGTAGCCAAGGGCACGCGCTGCCATACCAAGGTGGGTTTCGAACAGCTGCCCGATGTTCATACGGCTCGGGACACCGAGTGGGTTCAAGACGACATCAACAGGTGTTCCGTCTTCCATGAATGGCATATCTTCGATTGGCAGAATCTTGGCGATAACACCCTTGTTACCGTGACGTCCAGCCAACTTGTCACCAACCGTAATCTTACGGAACTGAGCAACGAAGATCTGAATCTGCATCAAAACACCAGCCTTGAGTTCGTGACCGTTCTCACGAGAGAAGATCTTGACCCCGACAACCTTACCACCACCGGCATTGTTCATGCGTTGTGAGGTATCGCGAACGTCTTTAGCCTTTTCACCGAAGATTGCACGGAGGAGTCGCTCTTCAGAACTGAGTTCTTGCTCGCCCTTAGGAGTAATCTTTCCGACCAAGACATCACCAGCTTTTACTTCAGAACCAAGTTGGACGATACCAGTCTCGTCGAGGTGACGAAGTGATTCCTCAGAGACATTTGGAATGTCGCGAGTCACAATTTCTGGACCAAGCTTGGTTTCACGGACTTCAACAGTGTAGTCCTTGATGTTGATACTGGTCAGTGTGTCGTCTTGTACCAGGCGCTGGCTCAGGACAATCGCGTCGTCCATGTTGTAACCAGACCATGGCATAAAGGCAACCAATAGGTCGCGTCCGAGGGCGATTTCACCATCAGATACAGACGCACCTTCGATGAGAATGTCACCCTTCTTTACTTTTTGACCACGAGTCACTCTTACCTTTTGGTTAATAGAGCGGTCGTCGTTTGATTTTGTAAAGTGAATTGGCTTGTAGGTCTTGAGGCCTTCAGCGTACTTAACGTGAACTTCGTCACCATCAGCACGAACAACTTCACCAGGACCATCAGCAACAACCAATTGGCTGGTGTTGAGGGCGATTTGGTGTTCGATGCCAGTACCGACCACAGGAGCTTCAGGCTGAAGCAATGGCACGGCTTGCTTTTGCATTGATGAGGCCATGAGTGAACGGTCAACACGGTTCTTTTCAACGAAAGGCACGAGAGCGGCAGTTGATCCGAGGATCTGCTTGTTGGCAGCATCCATGTAGGTCACTTCAGTGGCGTCAACCTGCTCAGGCAAGAGTCCGTTACGTGCAGACACACGCTCGTCAACGAATTCGTTCTTGTCGTTGAGTTCAGCACCAGCATCAGCAATCACTTCAACTGCTTCTTCTGAAGCATCGAGGTAGACAACCTTGTCAGTAACTTTACCCTTTTCAACCTTGAGGTATGGGGTTTCAATAAAGCCATACTCGTTAATACGAGCGTAGGCGGCAAGGTTCAATACAAGACCAATGTTGGCACCTTCTGGTGTTTCCACTGCACAGAGGCGACCATAGTGAGTCGGGTGGGCGTCACGGACATCAAAGCCAGCACGCTCACGTGAGAGACCACCAGGACCCATTGATGAAAGGCGACGCTTGTGCGCAAGCTCAGCCAGCGGGTTGGTGTCATCCATCAATTGTGAGAGCTGTGAGCTTGCAAAGAATTCACGAACGGCAGCCACCACAGGACGGGCGTTAATCAGTTGGTTTGGAGAAACATTCTCGATGTCGCTCATAGACATACGGTCCATGGCGTTACGTTGCATGCGGAGCATACCAACGCGGAACTGACGAGCTACCAGCTCACCAACCAATTTGACACGACGGTTTGAAAGGGCGTCGATGTCGTCAGGCAGTTCCTGAGTATTGTTAAGACGAATAATCTCCTTAACGATCGCCTCGAGGTCTTTCACCATAAAGACACGGTTTTCGGTGGTGTTAGGAATGTCGATACCGAGGCGCTGGTTGAGCTTGTAGCGACCAACACGACTGTAGTCGAATCGCTTGAAATCAAAGAACATTCGTTCAATCATTGAACGAGCATTGTCAACGGTCGCCAGGTCACCTGGGCGTAGACGGCGATAGACTTCGATCAAAGCTTCGTTCGTACCCTTGGCTGGGTCCTTATCGAGAGTAGCGTCGATATACTTTACTTCACCAGTATCAACATCTTCAAAGAGCGCTTTGATGTCAGTTGTCTTGTTGTACCCAAGAGCACGGAAAAGAGTCGTCACAGGCAGTTTGCGACGACGGTCGATCTTGACGTAAATAGCACCGTTGCTAGCAGTTTCAAATTCAAGCCAGGCACCGCGGCCAGGAATGAGCTTTGCACCGTAGTTGTTACGAGTCGCGAGGCGGTCAGCCGTAAAGAACACACCAGCTGAACGAATCAACTGTGACACCACGACACGCTCGGTACCATTGATAATAAAGGTTCCGCGGTCGGTCATCCATGGGTAGTCACCCAGGTAGATCTCTTGCTCTTTGACTTCACCAGTCACCTTATTAGTAAGTTCAACTACTGCTTTGAGCGGCGCATCGAAGGTCAGGTTATTTTCTTTAGCATGAATTTCAGAGTGCTTTGGCTCCTCAAAGGCATACTTGCCGAATCGGAGTGCTAGTTTCTGACCAGTGTAGTCATCGATTGGGTTCAGTTCAGCGAAAATCTCGCCCAAGCCCGTTTCGACAAATTCCTGCCAGCTCTTTTTTTGATGATCGATAAGGTTCGGAAGCGCTAGTGCTGTGTCATCTTTAGTAAAGAAAACACGCTTCGCGTTCGCACGATTGGTAGTTGCCATAGGCTTTGAATTGTCCTCGCGTAATTTAGATTTATAGGGGTTCTTGGCGCCGAAGATTCCCTTAACCGCTGGTTGTTTTGAGGCGACTGCCACACCACTTTCAAAACATGAGTAACCACGGCTACACTACTTCTTAGTAGCCATTATGATGACTTTTTAAGAATAAATCAAGAGGTTTTAGGCTTTTTCGATTACTTCGTCAATGATTCCGTAGGCCTTTGCCTCTTCAGCACCCATCCAAAAATCACGATCAGCATCTTTTTCGATCTTGGCAAGTTTTTGGCCAGTATTTTTCGCCAGGATTTTGTTGAGCATTTGCTTCAAGAATATACCTTCTTTGAGTGTAATTTCCTGATCAGAGATCTTGCCCTGGGTTCCACTCGAAGGTTGGTGAATCATAATACGACTACTTGGCAACGCGAAGCGCTTACCTTTCGTACCACTCGAGAGCAAGAATGCACCCATACTTGCCTGCAAGCCAATTCCAATCGTCTGAACGTCTGGTTTGATGTACTGAATGGTGTCATAGATAGCCAATCCGTCATAGACGCTACCGCCAGGGCTATTAATATAAAGTTTAATATCTTTTTTTGGATCTTCGTCGGCGAGATGGATTAATTGCGCAACCACGATATTCGCAGTATGCTCGTTGACATCCTCCCCCAGGAAGATAATGCGCTCTTTCAAGAGACGCGAGTAGATATCGAAGGCCCTCTCCCCGTCGTAAGACTTCTCAATCACTGTTGGTACTAAGTAATTTGATGGCTTATTCATACTTCCATTGTATATAAAATTAGCACTCGTTGCAAGTGAGTGCTAATTATTTACAATTCATCTCTTTAGTGCTACTATTGCCGCACCCTATCCAACCAACGATCGGAGTATCATGACCGGGGCATTAACAAAGAAGAACCGTGCACGACTTGTCGACTGGCTCATTGTCGGGCTGGTGGTCATCGTGTCCGTGCTGATTGTAACGGTCGCCTTCAGTCAGCCATGGTTCATGGATCCGTTCACCTTCCGGTACGCTGACGAGCAAACTTCGTGGTGGGTGAGGCTTGCACAGGTCGCGGTGATACTGACGTTCTACTTGATCGTTGGTCTCATGGTGTTCGCTGCGTGGCTATTCGTCGCCACTCGGCGCATCGTCGAGTCATTCCTCGATTCTGCCGCGGACGCGATCACCAAGCCATTTAAGGTTGCAGCACACGGCATTCAGAACTGGATTAACAAGGGTTCCTAGTGGAACCCGCCATCCCCCAGCTAACAACGATGACTGGGGGATGATGAAGACGAGCTACTCCGAGCTCGTCTATTTTCATTCTGTAGCGAATTAAGAATATTTATTTAATTCAAGAAGTCGTTCAATCGTCTTCTCAGTAACATAGTGATTCGCGATATCACGACGTACTTCAGGAGTTTCGAATTGCTTAAGCGCCTCTGGGTTGTTTGCGTACTGTTGCTTGTGAACTTCAACGTGCTCATCGATCTCAGCATCGGTAGCAGAGATTTTTTCTGCATCGGTGATTTCCGCCAATACTAGCCCGGCCTGGACACGACGAACAGCGGTTGGCTTAACTTCTTTTTCGCGCCAGTCATCGGCATCTTTAAAGTCATGGGTTGAAAGATAAGAATCAAGAGAGAGACCCTGATAGAGAAGGTTTCGTTCAAAATCTTGCTCAATTGACTTCATTTGATCCTCGACTAAGATTTCAGGAACAGGGACTTTACTCTTTTCAATTAGCTCGGTAATGAGCGCATCTTGATATTTCTCTTTGATACCATTCTCTTTTTGCTTCAAGAGTTCTTTTTTGATATCAGCCTTTACTTCGGCAACACTCGTGAACGGACCAACTTTAGCAGCAAATTCATCATTGACTTCAGGAAGTTTTGATTCCTGAATCTTATTAAGCGTCACGGTGAATGTCACCTTTGTGCCTGCCAATTCTTTAGCGTGGTAGTCTTTAGGAAAGGAGAGATCAAGATCAAAAGTTTCACCAACTTTGTGACCAACAATTCCCTCTTCAAAACCTGGAATAAATTGGTTTGAGCCAAGAACGAGTGTGTAATCCTTTGCGGTTCCACCATCAAAAGCAACATCATCTTTCTTACCAACAAAATCGATTACAACTTCGTCGCCATCTTTAGCAGCACGCTTTACTTCTGTCTTTTCAGCAAAGTTTGCACGCATGCGATCGATAATTTCATCGACTTCTTTGGCGGTTACGGTAGCCTTTTCAGGCCGTGAGGTAAGTTTCTTGTAATCTCCGAGGGTGATCTTTGGCACAATATCTACTTCAGCAGTAAATTCAAGGATTTCACTAGGAACAAATTTCTTGACTTCAACCGCTGGACGATCGAGTGGCTGCAATAGTTCTTTTAAGAACGCCTCAGCGACCGCACGACTGAGTGCAGTATCCATAGTTTGTTCTTGCAGAGCTTGAGGGTCGACGTGTTTTGCGGCGACACTAGCAGGCACCTTGCCTGCACGGAAGCCAGAAACTTTGACAGATTTAGTTAGTTTGACGAGGGCGACTTGCTCGGCATCAGCAAGTTCCTTGGTGCCAACAGAGATTGTCAGTTGGACTTTGGTATCAGATAGGTGTTTAAGTGTTGTCTCCATTTAGACAATTATAACAGAGGTAGATGAGCTACGCAAGTTGCGCTATGATCTCATCAGCAGATAGTTTGGTCTCTTCTTGTGTCTCTAAATTCTTAAACGAAAAGGTTGTATCGTCTGCTTTACCGACAAAAACAACGTATGGAATATTCTTTTTTACGGCTGTTTTAATTTGTTTATCAAGTTTACGGCCCGTTATATCCAGTTCAACATTGACACCTGCCTCACGCAGTGTCCGAGCAAGTTTATTAGCTAACACGTCAGCTTCGTCAATAACGGCGATGTACACCTTGGTTAACGATTTCTGCGCTGGGATAAGGTTGCGAACGTTCAAGAAGTTCTCGATCATCGTATTACCAGGTGCCATACCTACTGCCGAGATCGGCTCGGCACCAAACAAGCCAACCAGGCCATCGTAGCGACCACCACCAAACAGCGAACGATTATTATCTGGGTGCGTATCAAAGACCTCAAAGACTGTCCCCGTGTAATAATCGAGCCCACGCATCAAAGTTGCATCAAACACCGCAGCAGTCACACCGGCATCTTCGAGTGCTTTAAAGACCTGCTCTAATTCACTAATCGCGTCAGCTTTACGTAGTTCGTCGGGTAGTTCACTCAGCTTCTTGGCGTCAATCAATTGCTTGATCTTGTCGAGGCGATCGTCAGTACCGCCAAATATCTCTCGAGCCTGGTCGTCAAAATCCTGTTCCACAATCTTGTTGCGACGATCGAACAGCTTTATCATTTGCTGAGCCTGGACCTCATCCAACCCCAGATACTGCGCCATCATGTAGCTGACAAGTTTGCGATTATTGACACGGATAACATAGTCACCAGATTTGGCACCAAATTCCTTCAAAATAGCATCGGCCATCACGATAATCTCACTGTCAGCTGTCACTTCGTCAACTCCAAAGATATCGGCATTCAGTTGCCAGAACTCGCGCTCACGGCCACGCTGCGGTCGCTCGTAGCGCATGAAGTTCGCAATTGAATACAAGCGTGCTGGATAAGCCAATTCTTGACGCCTTGCAGCAACCATACGGCTAATTGTAGGGGTCATCTCGGGACGAATCGCCACCGTTCGCCCACCACGGTCAGTAAAGACATAGGTTTGGTCATTTACCAATTCTTGGCCACTCTTGGCGGCGTAAATATCAATCGGCTCCAGAATAGGCGCCCCGTACTCTTCATAGCCAAAACGTTCGACAACTTTACGCCAAACATTAAAAATATAGTTTTGAGTACGCTTGTCCTCGGGATAATAATCCCGTGTTCCCTTATATGGTTGTGATGACAAAGCGCTCATATCTTTGTTCATTGTCGCATTTTCATCTGTTAGTTGCAAGTTAAGATCTTTCATTATTGTCTCCCTAATTTCGCTTTAGTAATAGCTTCTTGAACGGCATTCTCTAGTGAGTCAGTCGAGTAGAATGGCACTAATCGACGCTCATCTAAATACGTATCCTCGAGACGATCGACCCAACCGCCATACCCTTTTAAAAGAATGACCGGCTTTTGCATTCGATATGCTACGGCTATCTCTTGCAAGGTGCCGGCGCCTCCACCTAAAGCGATGACCGCATCGCTCATTCCAACAAGTGTAGATGGGCCTCTGAAGCCAACATCCGTAGTAACTATTTCAATATCTACATACTTGTTCGACTCTCCTCGCCCGTTGCCTGCGACCTCGGCAACCGTTATACCGCCGACCGACTTCGCTCCTTTACAAACACGCTCCATGATACCGCCCTTACCTCCGTTCACAACAATACAATCCGCTCGGGCCAGTAATACCCCTATCCTTTCGGCCGCATCATACATTGATTGGTTCGGTTTTTTGAATGGATATTCTTCATTTCCCGCCGATCCAATAACGGCTATCTGTAATTTTTTCATATTTCCTCCATATATAATTTCTTGACAGTTTGTAATAGACCCAGATCCACACCCTTCACCTGAGCGTACTCAGCAGTGAGCGTCGCATCCGTTAGTAATGTTGAGGCTGAGTTCATCGCTGGGCGACCACCACCTAACTGTTTATAAGTAATTGCCGAACGCAAAGGAAGACCAACTCGTTGTCGAAGTTGGCGTGAATCAAACTCGAGCCCTACAATCACCTGGTCGTCTATGCTAGATTGAGCAGCATTAAGTGCGGTACGTAGTGTATTACCACTCACCGCCACATCATCAACAAAATAATAGTCTTGTCCCGTTCTCCGTACAGGGCTTGCGACCAGTTCGCGTTGTGTACGATCTCTCGATTCACATACTACCTGTACCGACTGTTGAATGATCTCTCGGCCCTCTGGCAATCCTTCTAATACCTCTGATGCGCCGCTCCCTACCGCAACAATCGGTATTAACTCGTTACGGCACATCGACACTACCGAAGCTGATATTTTCTTAAGATCAATCGGAAAAATACGTTCGTCATATCGCGCTACATAGTCAGTGATCGCCTCAAATTGTCTATTGATGAAGCCATACCAAGGCACCCTGTCGCAGTTGCAGATTTATACGCTCGTAAGAAGAGAGCATCTCATCAGTAGTTCGCCAAGAAATTGTTTCATTTTCAAATGTTTTCATAATAGTTCCTAAATTATTGATAATATCTACAAGTAAAACGCCGAAGCGATGTTCGGCGTTATATCATTTAAAAACAAGGAAAACTAACCGATTCGCTCCGGCAACAGATGTAGATGGTGAGTTCGGTTAAAGCTCATACGGTTATTATATCATCCTACGTCTGAAAGTATAGTCCCAGGCACTTCGCTTGAAGGTTGCGTAAGCTGGATAGGTTTAACAGTAGCATTCTCTGGACGCACTCTGGTTCTCAATGAACGGTTTCTCGTAGCTAATTCGACAAGCGTCAGTTCGTCAACAATACCACGTGGATGCTCTGCTAAGTATTGCTCAAGTTGCCTAAATGCCACACCCATTGTACGTGTCCGTACTGGATCTGGAATTGTATAGTAGAACGGTATCGTTTCTTTTTTGCGATCCTCTGCATCAAAGAAAGGCGGTAACACAAGCTCACTCGTCGCTTGAATACCTAGACGCAACCCTAGATTAATTCTTGTCTTCTGCTCACCACTGTTCACCCGTTCTTTTGTGACAACATCATCGAGAGAAAACTTTGTGCGAGTATGATTCGTCACCTTCATTCGAAAAGCTCGCAAGGCCGTTTCAGTCTGACTATGTCCATCTATATCCCTATCAGTCACAGTATGTATGAATGTTCGTTCAGAAAAGAGATGTAAAAAACCCGGCAAGCGAGCGCGCGTTGCCGGGAGGGTGAGTTCTGCGAGAAGTCTGTCAAATTCGAGATCATTCGCCGTCAGTCGCAGTTCGAACTGCTTTCCAGGTGGAGACTGGTTGGGCGAGTTGGCCATACTTTTAGTATGACACGCTACCCCTAGTGGGTCAACGAATATTGTTGCATCCAGGCGTACATAGCAATCCCAGCTGCCACACCGACATTAACAGATCTGGTTGAGCCAAATTGTTCGATCATCACTACTTCTTTTGCTTTAGCAAGCAACTCTTTACTGAGACCGGGACCTTCAGCACCAAATACAAGCACCGCATTCCTCGGCAGTGGAGTCTCTGACAATCCACGAGCACCTTCGACAATATCAACGGCAATAATCTCTCGGCTAGACTTCTTCATCGCCTCTTCAAAAGCATTCACGTCATCATGATACTGAATATTCATATAAAGATCCGTTACCATCGCACCGCGCTTGTTCCACTGCTTACGACCAATAATATGTACTTTCTTGATATTGAATGCGTTGGCGCAGCGCACAATCGTGCCCATATTGTAGTCACGTTGCAGATTTTCGATCGCAATCTCTAAATCCTGTCGCGACTCATCGAGATCAGCCTTGATGGCGGCTACCGTCCAATAGTGATATTTATCGAGTACGTTACGATTATCACCGTTCTTTAGGAGCATTCGATCATATCTTGGATCAGTTGGCCATGGTTCTGGGTGCGGACCGACACCTATAATTTCTTCTTGCATCACCTTAGTATAGCCTAAGTAAAAGCCCAGCCGTAAAGCTGGGTTCTTACTTTGGTGCGCGCGAGAGGACTTGAACCTCCACGTCATTGCTGACACTAGCACCTGAAGCTAGCGCGTCTACCAATTCCGCCACGCGCGCACGTGTGTAATGTTTTATGAGTAGAACTCACGAATTATACCAAAGAAACGCACTACTGTTAAGAGACGAAGTCGCCGACGTCGTATGATGAACGAAGTGCCGACGCGAGACCACGGATGTCATTCTTTTGCTTCACACCTGGGTTGAGTGTGCCGAATGGATCAAAAACGGCACGGACTTGTTCATAGAGATGCGCATGCGCTTCATCCATGACCGACCAAGCAGCGTTTGACTTCAGTCGTCCCTCGGCACCATCACTCACAAAGGCACCATCGAGCTTATCAACCAGCGCAGCGTAGTCAGTTAAAAGGCGAAATAGTTTTTGCTTATCACTGACAACGTCCAGCTTCAAAATCGGGTAGGCATAGACGGTGCCCGTCAGCGGATTCTCCTTGAGGGGGAGTTGCATATGATGTTTCGTAGCCAGCTCAACTATGGCGTTCGCAAACTCTTCGCGACGTGGAGCTGGAATGAACGAGCCATCGAGCAGCGGCAAGGCGACATCGTTATCGTTAGCGGTCAGCCCGAGTGAATCCGTCACACCAGTGATAGCATCGAATTCTTCGGGTGCGTGATCGGTAGAATCAACCATCCCAACGTTGAGTTTCATGAGCAGTTTGCGCATTTTCTTTAGCTTGCCGGCCTGCGCTCGATCGCTGAAATCGTTAAAGCGGACATAGATAACCGAACCGATTTGATCTGTCGAACCCAGTAGACTAAACTGCGCACCTTGCTCGCTCGCACGACGGAACAACTCACCATCATAGATATCTAGTTGTGCCGGCTCGAGCTCTTTGAGGCGGTCTGTAATATCACGCGCCAACTCATTCGACTCGGCAATCGCCACGGCCATGGTTTGGTCTTGGCTATAAAACTCCGCCTTAAGGACAATTTCGGAAATAATCCCAAGTGTTCCCTGGCTACCAATAAACAGTGGCGTCAGATCAAATGAACCGTCTCGGTTCTTCACCGCCGCAATACTTCGATATCCCGCGTTGTCACGGACCGGATCAGCCGCGATTTGCTTGAGCAACTCTTCGTTGTCCTCAATAATACCTTCAAGTTTTCGGTAAATCTCACCCTCAAATGTTTGTAAACCAAGCTTCTTGCTAAGGTCGTGTCGGCTCATTCGGCCCGTTTCGATGAGATCACCATTCGCCAGTACGACTTCTAGCTTCTCAATTGAGCTCCCTACCTCACCTGTATTACCAAGAGAGTTCGAGGCGATCGCACCACCAACAGTTGTGTGCCGAGCATGTACCGGCATATTTGGTATCGCCAAGCCATGCCATTTCAACATCGTGTCAAGCGCCGCGAACGTCACGCCCGGCTGTACATGGACGAGCCGATCCTTGACGGCAAGGTGGATAATCTTATTCAAATGAGTAGAGATGCTGAGAACCATACCTTTACCTATCGCAGCACCAGTCGTGTCCCCACCAAGACCACGAACAGTCATGGCCAGCGCATGACCCTTTTCGGCCAACTGCCAAGCAAAGCGAGCTGCCTTGCGAACATCATTAGTAACCCGCGGAAACACCACAATCTCAGGCGTAATCGAAAGAACACTTCCGTCGCGACTATAGCGACGCCGAATTGCTTTGGAGCTGCTGACTTCACCCAGTAAATGCTCATTCAGATAGACTGCAATCTTGTTCATTTCTCACGTCCCCTTTGTATGTCTTTGATTCTATGATAGCACAAGCAGCTTCACTGATGACAATCTCGTCCGTCTCTGTTATAATGCACTGTAATGCGCGAGTGGTGGACCTGATCATGGGTAGACACGCGAGCGTACGCATAATATATTGGCGCGAGTGGTGGAATTGGTAGACACGCTAGCCTTAGGAGCTAGTGCCCTCGGGCGTGAAGGTTCAAGTCCTTTCTCGCGCACCAAATGAAAAAGCAGGTCGGCTGGCCTGCTTTTTCATTTGATAATTATACTAAAGTGTTGTATAATAAGTATGTTCACACCTGTGAACTCAGAGGCGGGAGCACATCTCATGAAAATCATTGGTACGACAACGGTATTCACCTACCACATCCTCAAGGGCGGCGTCCTCGTCATCCACGAGGGCCCGCTGAAGAACAAGCGATATGTTCTCAGTGATAAGGTTACTGGTAACCACCAGCCAATCGTCATCACCACCTTCGAGTACGCCTTGCCGTCTGGTGAGCTCGCACAGTGCCAGGCACTGACACGCGAGAACACCAAGACATGCTGGCTGTACGACACACCGATCGATGCTGCTATTATCGATCTGTTGCGGCGCACGCCAAGCACCTACCTCGGCGCACTCATCGAACACCCCGAATCGGACCCCGTGTAGCACGGCCTGGTTCACGCGAGAGTGCCTCCCCGCCTCTCGCAACCTATCACGTTGAACTACTCGACGTCGTAGGTTGCGCCACCTTTATTCCACCATTGAAAGC
This sequence comes from Candidatus Microsaccharimonas sp., assembly GCA_049296095.1. Taxonomy (GTDB): domain Bacteria; phylum Patescibacteriota; class Saccharimonadia; order Saccharimonadales; family Saccharimonadaceae; genus Microsaccharimonas. Next base: position 137,107 of record JBAQRV010000001.1, on the reverse strand, counting down.
CCTCATTTAAGCGAGTGGCGATACCTGTCCGCATCATCCGTACCCTGTCAGATGGAATAGTGAGATCTTTTATCCTTTGATATCTCATTTGTACAAATAAGCCTTGTGCGGCGATGTTCTCTGCGCCTGTTTCGAGCCATGTATCACCATCGTACCCGCCCAATAGTTCATGATCTAAGTGAGCAGCCTTTGCAAATGATTTTGCAAGCCCTCGGCCCCTGACTGAATCATATAAACGGATTGCAAACGTTTTATCTGCCCCTCGATACGGCTGTTCTGAGAACCAAATCACCCCAGCAAGTTCAGCCGCCTTCGATAAACTATAAACTACCTTTGGTCGGCTGTTATACCACTCATGTGCCTTCGAAACGGTCGGGAATCGTTCCGCACTATCTCGAGGTGTCATCAATTTTATGGTAGCCTCTTTTGATCGCTCGACGAGCTGCTCAGCAAGCTCAGTATCCCATCCCTTATATATAGCGAGTCCGAGCGTCGCTAACCGTTCATCATTTGAATAGTTATTGGCTTCGATGAGAGCTCGTTCGTCCATTCATATTTATTATCTCACAAATCAAAAGGACGCCTAAGCGTCCTTTTTCCGGTAAAACGCGAGAGCCGCATTTCCGTAACTACGATTGTCCACCACAACAACTCCTGTTTCGGTCGGCACCTCACCTATACCTGGGTATGATAGTACCATAAGCCCATTGGGTTTTAGAAGTTTGAATAATCGTGAAACTGTGGATAACTGTGGATCATGATAAGGGGGGTCAGCAAATATGACATCGAATAATTCGTCCGCTCTCTCTGACCAACCCGCAACTGGTGCTTTGACCAGCTGTGTGCGCGAACCGACCTTTAGCTTCGAAATGTTATTCTCAATAATCTTGGCAGCAATATGATCCTTTTCAACAAACACCACCCTTGACGCCCCGCGGCTCAATGCCTCGAGACCTATCGCGCCGCTGCCCGCAAAAGCGTCGAGTACGACCGCCCCATCTAGCTCGTCGGCAACTTTATTAAAAAGAGCATTTCGAATCCGCTCGCTCATCGGATGAGTTCGATCCGTTCCTGAGCCCTCAATGACTCGACCGCCAAATTCGCCGGCTATAATCCGAACGTTCACCTTTTTATCCCCATAACCCCAGCATACCAGCCGAGGGTCACTGCCTTAACAATGAGCGGTATTAATTCGAGGCGCACTCTGCGTGCCAAACGCACATCCCACCCACTCTTGATATAGGCTTCGTACGCTTGCAAATCGAACACTTCTTTAAGAATTCGACGAAACACCGCTTCATAGCCTTCATTTTTTAGTTGGTCGATATCTTCGGCCTGTATCACCACCTTAGAGAATCTTTTGCCGAGAATCGACATAGCGATACCTATCTCAAACCAGAAGTGACTCATTATCACACCGCGACTACCCCAGTACTGCCAGTTCTTCGATAATGTATCCCGTCGATTTACCCCTTTGATAATATTCTTGTCTTTTACCGTCTGACGTTCGTAATGAGGGATACCGAAAAGTTCTTCAATCTTATCACCCAATGGAAAGTGGTGCGCCGGGGTGAGACCATCGACAATTGCATGGGCCATCCAGGCCGCTTCAAAGGCTGCCCGCTCCTCATTCTTTGACGTCAGCGCCTGTGCCAAGTTCACCTGATGATCGATGATCATGTCAATCAACGATCGATCATCAAATTTTTCAGGGTTAATATAGTGCCAGGGTTCGTCGATGGACGGGCTTTTGCGTTTTATTCCATCTGGGCCATTATTGCCTTCAAAATGAAGGATCTGCTGGATAGTCGGAAAATGCTCTGTTTTAGGAAGAGTCGCTAACTTCCGCCGTGCAATCCGATCGATACGTTGATGAACACCTATAAGGTGGCCGGATCTTTTACCGATAGTAGTTCCAGAATACATAATATTAGTTTAATGTCGTCAGACGTTGATAGTGTTGCACGTCGTGAGCTAACTGCTTATATTTTAGCAGACTTCCCCCGCCGCTTACGAACGCCTCAGCGACTTTTTGAATCCGCCAGACCAGTCGTGTGTCCGCTAGGCTTGCTACCTGGAGGTTTAGTTCACCGTGCTGAGCGCGTCCGTATATCTCACCTGGCCCACGGAGTTTAAGGTCAACCTCTGCCAAATAGAACCCGTCGTTACTCTTTTCGATTTCTTTCAATCGCTGGGTCGGTGCATTTGAACCACTAGTCATTAAGTAACAATAGCTTTGGTAAGAAGAGCGCCCAACCCGCCCTCGCAGCTGGTGTAATTGAGCCAGTCCAAAGCGATCAGCGTCTTCGATCAATATAACGGTCGCGTTCGGTACATCAACACCCACCTCAACAACGGTCGTACTCACCAAAATATCAATCTCACCCTCAGAGAACTGTCGCATGACCGCCTCTTTTTCTGACGGTTTCAATTTGCCATGTAGTAAGCCGATCCGACGGTGCTTAAATACGCCGACATCGAGGCGTTTAAATTCGGCCTGGACGCTTTTGAGTTCATTCCCTGGATTATTATCGATCAAGCTGCAGATAACGTAGGCTTGTCGTCCCTGCTTCAACTGTTCTTCCATCAGTGCGTAGAGTTGTGGCCGACTGTTCGGTGACCAAATTTTAGTGGCGATATCTTTTCGATCTTTCGGTCGTTCATTGAGGATCGAAACATCTAATTCACCATAAACTGTTAGGGCAAGGCTACGCGGAATCGGCGTTGCCGTCATCGCCAGCAGGTGCGGCATGCGCTGAGATTTCTTTAATAATTCCTGTCGCTGGTTCACCCCAAAGCGGTGCTGTTCGTCAATGACCACAAAGCCGAGGCGATGGAACTCGACGCCAGATTGAATAAGCGCGTGCGTCCCGACCACGACATCGACACTGCCGTCTTTAATAGCCTTATAGAGTTGTTCGCGCACCTTGCCTTTGACACTTCCTGTTAAAAGCCCTACCGACACGCCAAACGGAGATAATAAATTGTTAAGCGTCTCTGCATGTTGTGAGGCCAAGATCTCAGTCGGTGCCATCAAGGCAGTCTGAAACCCCTCATGGGCTGCCTGGCGCGCTGCCAACCCTGCCACTACCGTCTTGCCAGAACCAACATCACCCTGTAGCAACCGATTCATCGGCGCATCCTTCTCAAAATCCTGTAATATTTCCCAGGCAGCCGATCGCTGTGCGCCTGTGAGCCTGAACGGCAGTTTCTCGACAAAGGCTTTCACAACTGCCTGATTGAAAGGAATTTTCCAGCCGTGAAGCTTGGCATTTTCTTGGCGGTTCAATTGACTGGCAAGGAGTAGGGCGAATAACTCCTCGAATCCAATCCGTTCCTTAGCCCGAGCGATTTCCTCAGCGCTCTCTGGAAAATGCATGGCAGTGATTGCCTCAGCTCGACTCATCAGCTTTTCACTTTTCACAATCGACTCTGGCAATGTCTCAGGCAGCATCGTCATCAACGGCCGTAACTCACTAAGGATCTTACGGACTAGTGGCGTCTTTAGGCCATGAATTGCCCGATATATCGGCAGGATTCGATCGGTTTGAACCGGCATCTCGCTCACTTTCTCGGCACTCGGATTGGACAGTTGGTAGCGATTGAAATTAAATTCAAACTCACCAGAGAAATAAAACTCTTCGCCAGTTTTTAATTGTTTCTCGCGGTACGGCTGGTTAAACCAAACTGCCTGTAACTTGCCGGTATCATCATAAAGCGTTGCCGTAGTGATACGTAGCCCTCGACGAACTGGTCGGGTAGCTATCTTCTCGCATCTCGCCTTGATCGTCCGTTTTCCAGGAGAGATGTCAGCAATTGAGGTCACTTCTGAAAAATCCTCATAGGCGCGAGGGAGAAAAGTAATGAGATCGTTAACCGTATGCAAACCAGCCAGAGCAAATTGCTCGGCAGTTTTTTCTCCCACACCTTTGATATGGTCGAGGCTTGTCGTTAGGTTCATATCTCTATAGTAGCTTAGCGCACAAGAATGAAGCTATTCTTGCCTTTTTTGACAAGGGAAAGTTCTGCAATAGAAACATCATCACTCACCTTATCCCCATTCACAGAAATAGCCCCACCTTCTATCAAACGACGGGCATCGCCATTACTACTAGCATTCTCAGAATCAACAAGAAGCTCGATCACACTCTTCCCTTTTTCAAAAGTCGGGATTTCAGCGGCGAGAACATCGATATCCTCTACAGAAAGCTCTGCAATAGATCGCCCGCCAAACAAGACAGCCGTCACGCGCTCCACACTAGCCGCACGCTCTTCCCCATGGACGATTTTTGTCACCTCGCGTGCCAAGGTCTTTTGCGCCTCGCGAGCGCCAGGGTTCTCAGAAACTTGTATTTCCATTTCGGTAATCGCACTCTTATCAAGCAATGTAAAGATCTTTGCGTAAGACACCACACCTGCATCGTCAGCGTTCAACCAGAATTGATAAAACTTGAAAACACTGGTCTTATTTGGATCGAGCCAAATTGCACCTTCTTCAGATTTGCCAAATTTCACACCTGTCGTTTTATTCACGATGAGCGGTGTTGAATAAACATGGGCAACTTTACTTTCCAAGCGTCGAATCAGGTCCACACCAGCAATTGAATTGCCCCATTGGTCAGCGCCGCAAAGCTGCAGCGTGACGCCATACTCTCGGTTCAAATGAAGAAAATCGTACCCCTGAATCAAAGAATAACTAAACTCGGCGTAACTAATGCCAGCGCCATCCTCACCAAGGCGTGATTGAACAAACTCCCGACTGAGCATCTGTGAAAGCGGCACATGCTTGCCCACATTCCGCAGGAAATCAAGGTAGTTAATATTCTTAAACCAGTCATAATTATCAACGGTTTCAAAATCCTGCCCAGCAAAAACAGTTTTATACTGCTCGGCGATAGCTGCCTTATTACGAGCAATATCTTCGAGACTTAACAAATTACGCTCGTCCTTCTTGCCATCTGGGTCACCGATCATGCCAGTTGCTCCACCGACGAGTAAGAAAGCTTTATGGCCGGCTTGAATAAAGTGACGAACCATCATTGCGGCCGCCAAGTTACCGATAGTCATGCTATCTGCGCTCGGATCAACCCCCCAATAGAAAGAGATGGGGCCTTTATCAAGTTCGGTAATGTCGGCGAAGGTCATTTGATTGACGAATCCGCGCCAGGCTAACTCTTCAGAGAGCTTCATGATAGTATTCTTCCCATCTTCTTATCTGTTATTACTTTGGTAAGTATATCAAATATTCGGGCTTTACGCACTGAATTTAATGCTATAATGGTGAGTGATATTGCTTATGGGAAATATGATACGTGGCTAAGAAAAAACCAGCATCGCGCAAGTTAAGCGTCTATTCCAATCTATCCAAACGCCGCAAGGTAAAAAAGGATGCTGACTCTCGCCGACGCGCCGAGTACTTGGCAAGTTTACCGAAACATCCCGTCAAGCGCTTCTTTTATAAGATGCACCCTAAGCGCTTCTGGGCCTACTGGTTTTCAAAGCGTGGCGCATTCATGGCACTCAAAATACTGGGCGTCGTCATTCTCCTTCTCGCACTCCTCACGGGTGGGTTATTCGCCTACTTCCGCAAAGACCTTGATCAGATCCGTCCAGGTGAAATCGACAAGCGCGTCCAATCGACCGTTACAAAGTACTATGACCGCAACGACCAGCTCCTCTGGGAAGATAAGGGCGACGGCAACTACAAACTGGTTGTTGAAAGCAAGGACCTGAGCGACAACCTAAAGAAAGCAACTGTCGCCATCGAGGACCGTGATTTCTTTAAACACAGTGGTGTCAGTATTACAGGAACGCTCCGTGCAGCGATTAATAATGCTATCGGCGGCGACATTCAAGGTGGATCAACCCTCACACAACAGCTAGTCAAGCAAGTATTCTTTGCAGACGAAGCCTCTGAGCGAGGCCTGAGCGGTATTCCTCGAAAGATAAAAGAATTAATTCTCGCCATCGAAATCGAACGGATGTATGACAAGGATCAGATTCTCACGCTCTACCTCAACGAATCACCGTATGGTGGACGTCGAAATGGGGCCGAGTCCGGTGCACAGACGTATTTTGGAAAGTCCGCAAAGGACCTGACGCTCGCAGAAGCAGCATTACTTGCTGCGATCCCTCAGAATCCATCAGTCTACGATCCATATAACGTTGCTGGTCATGAAGGCCTGATCACTCGTCAACATGAAGTATTGAATGCGATGCGCGATGTTGGCTACATCACTAAAGAGCAGGCAGATGAGGCTAAAAAAGTACCGATCCTTGACCAGATTAAACCCGCTGTCAGCCAGTATGAAGGGATTAAAGCACCTCACTTCGTCCAAATGGTTCGCATGCAACTCGAACAAGAACTTGGCAAGGCTACCGTAGGTAAGGGTGGACTAACCGTCAAGACAACGCTTGATATCCGTATCCAAGACAAGCTCCAGGAAGCAATGAACGATATGTTTAATTCGTATGTCCCCGCGTACGCTGGCTTTACCAACGGTGCGGCAACAGTTGAGGATTCACAGACAGGACAAATTGTCGCCCTCGTCGGAAGCCGTGACTTTACCTACGAAGGCTTTGGTCAGGACAACGCTGCCATTGCTTCAATTCAACCTGGATCATCAGTCAAATCTCTTGTCTACTCTGAGCTGTTCGAACAAAAGCCGGCCGGTTCTCAAAACTACGGAAGCGGCAGTATCTTGGTCGATGAACCGATTGACGAATACTACGGTGCAAAACTTCAGAACGCTGACCGCAAATACCTAGGAAGTCTTCCGATTCGTACCAGCCTGGCAACCTCTCGTAACGTCCCTGCCGTCAAGGCAATGATCATCAACGAGAACGCTGCCAAGGGCTCAACTCTTGAAACAATCCGTGCCATGGGTGGTACTAGTTACTGTACAATCGGCGACGACCAGAATGCCGGCTACTCACTCGCAATCGGTGGGTGTGGCATCCAACAGATTGATCTCGTCAATGCATATGCCTCACTAGCTCGCGGCGGTGTCTACAAGCCACAATCAAGCGTGCTTGAAGTAAAGAACAACTCCGGCGAAGTCCTCAAGAAATGGGCCGACCAAGCCGGCAAACAAGTGATTAGCGAACAGTCAGCCTACGTCGTCACTGATATCCTGGGCGATGTCAATGCCAGCGCTGGCCTCGGATCTTACGCAGCCAAAAACATTCCAGGTGTAAAAACCGCAACCAAGACTGGTACATCAGACAAAGGCGGAAACGCCAAGGACCTTTGGATGTTTAGCTATAGTCCTGCCCTCACTATGGGAGTCTGGCTTGGTAACCCAGATACGACCATCTTAAAGAACGGTACCTCATCACTGGGTAGTCCAATCGTTGCCAAGGTTATGGAGTTTGCTCACAAGGAAGTCTACGCTGCTGAAGGAAAATGGAAATCTGGTGACTGGTTCACCCAACCTGCCGGCATCCAACGTATCGGTGGCGACGTCTACCCTTCATGGTGGAACAAAACCCAGGGCCAAACTAACGCCAAACTTACCTTTGACCGTGTTTCAAAAAAGAAAGCAACCAACTGTACTCCAGCTGGCGCAAAGATTGAACTTGATGTCGTCAAGGTCACCGACCCTGTGACAAAGAAAGACTCTTACTCGAATGTCCCAGATGGTTACGACTCAAAGGCTGACGATGACGTCCATAAATGTAGTGATATTGCACCAGGATTAACCACATCATCAGTAGTTGTGACTGGAGCTGCTGGTAACTGGACAATCAAGGTCACCCCAACTCAAGGTACCTTCTCGATAAGCAGCGTCACTATCAGCGTTGACGGCGCCGCCCAATCAGTCACACAAGTCGGCAATACCTACCAGGCGACCTATACAGGCACTGCATCGCCTCTTGGAAGCATTAGCGTACGAGTTGTCGATAGCGGATACTATGAGGCTTCTAAGAGTTACTAGGCTGTAGATAGCTCACTGATAGTAAATAAGACCCTTATTGGGTCTTATTTTACTGTCGCATCTGACTCTGGAGATAGTGGATGTGTTTCAGGAAAAAATTCTAGTAATCAGGCCCGTACCGCTTGGGAAAATCTAGTAAAACTACTTGCCTATAGTCCTGATCACATCAAGCAAACCAAGTGATTCAACCTCTTTTTTAGATAAGTGCCCTGTCACTTTATGTTCAAACAGTGCGGTGGCTGCAGCTGCTGTCATGGTGTCTCGAAGCTTGGCATCACCAGAATTAGGATCAATGCTAAGAATTATTCCTTGAGCTGTTTTTGCAACAGCACGCCGATGTTTGTACTGATCTAGCATATTCGCATAGATACGATAATTTTTAGTTGTAAACGAGTAGGCTAAACTGAAGATTATTATGATTGGAAGCCATATTGTAATTTTAGTAATCCACTGAATAGGATCTGAAGGGTTAAAAATATGTAGCCTTTCATCGCCCGTAATGATCGCTATTAATGGTAATGCCGCGATTACAACGGCACTCGTAGCAAGAAGAAGAAAACTAATCGTTCTGCGTCCGGCGATACTGGTTAATTTCGATAGACTTATGGTTATGAGAGACGTGAAATTCTTGAACACTATATAACCTGCTTTTAGGAATAGCTTCCACCAATTAATTGACTTTCGCTCCCTAGAAACATTTTTGAGTTTTTGAACTAATGAGTCAGCATTCCGTTGAAGCACGCTGCTAGTATTTCTACCATATAATTTCTCAGATATCTCAAATACGTTTGTGTCGTAGACCTCGCCCCAATCCCTAAGGTTAGTTGCTTGGCGTACTTTACTGATTGCGTTATTAGTCCTCTCGTCGATTTGATTATAACTATCAGCAATTATTGACCTAAAGTTCGCTTCTGAATCCTGCCGAGCTTGATTAATACTAGCACTGACATTGTTTTGTACCTCATTCTTTAAGGCTTCTAGCTCGGATTTCTGGACGGACGCAATGTTTGTAATATCATCACGAGCTACTTCCACGACCTTTTCTACTGTTTTGACAACCGGTCGAGCCTTAACGAGCGGTGCAACCTGAATTGCAAGTTCAGTTTGGGAATACAAAACTTCAGATGACAAATTTTGTTTTAACTGCTGCGTATATAAGTCAAATGCCTGTGCTATTTCTGGCTGCATTACCGTTAGATCTGGAGTGTGCGGAACATGATGCCAATTGTTGAGTGCCGTTTCGCCCTTCAGCCATCGTAGTGCCTCAATATAGTATGCTCGATTACCGACTTCGTTAATGCGGTTAATATTCCTAATTATCTGGAGCACCGCTCTAATCTCATCGAGTCTAGCAATGGCTTCTCGGTATTGTACTAGTGTATTTGCACCACTCAGCTTTCTAATGTCGTATTCAAGAAAGTTGGACTCATCTATAGCTTTTTGATCATCAAAGATATTTATCATTGAGTCAAATTATATGCCAAAAAACGGAATTAGGCAATTTTAAAATGCTTATTCTTATATGTCAAATAATTTATTGATAGCCGCCCCTAAAATCAAAACGACCCATATAGGTCGTTTTATATGCAATGCTTGGCTGGGATTATGGGATTCGAACAACAAGTGTAATAACTTCCTTATTCCAAGGTTCGTTGTATGATAGCTTGGGTCGAGATTGTTTGCAATTATCCAAAGAAAGCAACAAGCCCCGCGTCATCAACACGAAGCTTGAAGCTTTGTGGACGAGCAGGGCTACGCATTTGATGCACGGAGCTGTTCAATCTCCTCCGACCATCGCAGCAAAGGCATCGAAGCGCCCACTAGTGGGCCAGCCGCCCAACTCGCGGTGCCGATCGCTCAAACGATCGAGGTCGGGCCGAGGGAGCAGGTGCTCCTTACGCGCATCGATACTGAAGACGTAGGGGTTCCACCCACCGTCCAAAACCGAAGGCGGGTAGGGCACGAGCCCGAGGTCGGTTGCGAAATCGACACCCTCGCCGAAACCTCCAATCGGAATCATGATCGAGCGTGACTCATTGTCCATGAGCCAGATCTTCTGGATCACCGGACGACCAGTGACCGTGTAGCGTGAGCGAACTCCCTTTGCAACGTTGAACACGACGATACGCCGACCAGGCGTGATGTCGCGAAGACGAAGCGCACTTGCGTGCAGGGGACTCTTTTGGTCCGATGACATAAGGAACTCCAATGGTTTGGTGTAGCATCAAATAGCTTGACTAAAATTATACCACTTTTATAGAAAATATCAATACTACGAAGGCTTCCTGCAGATTACTCTAATCAAATTATGAACACCTATTTCGCGGTCCTTATATGTCTCCCCGTCTGAATCGATAAGGATAGTTTCAAAGTCATGTAAATAAACTCCTATGCTTTCCTTTGAGAAATACCTCTTTGCAACTCCATCAATGAGAAAATAATCCGGCTCTATCTCAACACCCGTACCATACTCAGGATCCGTCGTCGCATTTGCAAATAGAGCAAATACACCCCCCGGTTTCAATACACGATACACCTCACTGAAAATTTGCTCTGTTGTCTGATGATCAAAATAATGGAGTGACAAATGTGCGTACACGATATTAAACGTTGCGTCGTCATATAACAACTTCTTACGTAGGTCGACAGGCTCTACAGTGATGTGTTGATGTGTTCTTTGTGTAATATTCTGAGACAGTGTCTCAACAAATAAGTCTGTTGCAGTAACGTCGTATCGATTTTCCGCGAAGTAGATACTGTCCTGACCAACACCCGCACCTAAATCTAGTAACGATCCGCTTGGAGGAAAATAACGAATAGCTTGGGTTGCAAAGATTGATGGCAGCTTTGCCCAGTCCTTTTGACTATATATCTTATGTAAGTTTGACCAGTTCTCATCATCCATAGGTACTAGTATTTTAACAGAAATAAAGCATGAGGGATTCGAACCCGACTAACGTACCCTACTGCTTATTCGCCAACTCAATCAAACTATCCTCATTATTGCGGCGTCGATTATTGTTCTGACGGGTTGGACGAGGTTGCGATGACTGCTGCGCAGTTCGCTGTGGCCTTACGGGCGCTGGTGGGACTTCTGGCACAGGAATAGCGACAGGTGCAGGTTTTGATGCTTTCGGCTCACTGTGACGTGGCTGACGGCCTTTAGGAGGCTTTGGAGACTGCGGAGCAGACTTCGATTGCTTGGCAGGTGGCTGGTTACCTACGATACGGGCAAACATCATCTTGCCAGCAGCTGTTTGGAGGCTACGAATAAATTCAATTTCGACCGTCTTGCCCATAAACTGGCTGCCGTGCTCGACGACCACCATTGTGCCATCAGGCAGATGCCCGACCGCTTGATGAGAATCATTGCCCTTTTGTGTCAATTCTAGCTTGGTCTTTTCACCAGGCAAGAACGCCATGCGGAGGTTCATCGCTAGATCATTAACGTTCAATACTGGGATGCCCTCGACCTGTGCGACTTTGTTCAGGTTAAAATCAATCGTACAAATTGTTCCATTGTACTCTTTAGCGAGTTTCAATAGACGGTTGTCGACCCCTTCTTCTGCACGGGTACTATCGGTAAAGATCTCTGTCTTCACCGTCTTGAGGTTTTGCAGATCGTTAATAACATCCAGTCCGTGACGAGCCCGCGCTCGCTTGTCGCTATCAGCGTTATCAGCCAAGTACTGCAACTCTCCTACGACACTTCGTGGAATGTACAGTGTACTAGTGATAAAGCCTGATTCGGCAATCGCCATAATACGTCCGTCAATCAAGACTGACGTGTCGACAAAGATTGGCATGTGTTGTTTCTTTGAGTGTTTTGCTTTTCGTGTTTGTAAGACCGTTAAATAGGTCGTCTCGGCTGCGATTAATCCTAGCAGCACGAATGTAATAATTAGTTCCATAATTTCCTTATTTTTGTAAGTAGTCGATCAACGCTGTACGCAGATCACCTACTGGTTTAATGAATGAATTTTTTGTACTGGTTTTAGGAGCAATAGCTTTGGTAAAACCGAGCTTCTTCGCTTCAGCAATGCGCTTTTCAACACCAACCACCGAACGAACCTCACCGCCAAGTCCCACTTCTCCAAAGACGACGATCCCATCGTCGATCTGACGTCCTGCCGCAGCACTGGCAATAGCCATACAGATCGCCAGATCAGCCGCCTGGTCCGCGAGTTTGAGTCCTCCAACGACGTTGATATAGATATCTTTGTCGGATAAGTTCAATTTTGTTCGTCGCTCGAGTACAGCGATGAGCAGATTAAGTCGATTGAGATCAAACCCACTGGCAGTACGCTTAGGATACCCGAAACTGGTCGGATTCACAAGGGCTTGGATCTCTACCAGCAGTGGCCGAGTGCCTTCCATCGTCGCGAGGACGACCGAGCCATCGGCTGATTGACGCTCGGCCAGCAAGGCAGCGGAGGGGTTCTCAACAACCCGTAGACCTTCTTCGTACATCTCAAAGATCGCTGCTTCATTGGTCGATCCAAAGCGATTCTTGACGGCTCGCACGACTTTAAAGCCCCCATAGCGGTCACCCTCAAACTGCAGCACGACATCGACAAGGTGTTCAAGGACCTTTGGACCAGCGATACTGCCCTCTTTAGTGACATGACCGACCAAGATAACAGCCGTACCCGCCTCTTTGGCGGCTCGAATCAAGACATTGCTGCTATTGGTAATCTGACTGACCGTTCCCGGTGCACTCGTAATGTCATCGAGTGCCAAAGTCTGAATTGAGTCGACAATAACCAACTTATACTTTCCCGTGCGAATCGTTGCGGCGATATCATTCGCACTCGTACTGGCGGCAAAATCAAGCTGCTCGTTCTTTTGAGCACCCAGACGTTCTGCTCGAAGCTTTACCTGACTGGCCGACTCCTCACCGCTGATATATAGGACCGGTTCGGTTTCTGCAACATGAGCGGTCACCTGAAGCAGCAGGGTGCTCTTGCCGATACCAGGTTGTCCCGCAACCAGCACGACCGCACCTGGTAGGATACCGCCGCCCAAAACCGTATCAAGATCGCGCGTCCCTGTTCCCATTCGAACATTGCCTTCGGTCGAGCTAATCGTCTTGATGGATTGAACCTGTAAAGCACGGCCTGTCGAACTAGCCTTTGCAACCGAAGACTTGCCGAGCTCTGCCGCCTGTTCGACTAATGTATTCCACTCGCCACAATTATCACAGCGGCCTGACCATTTACTATGCACCGCTCCGCAATTTTGACAGACAAACTGAGTTTTTGCTTTTGCCATATTAATTCTAGTATAGCTTACTCGCCTACAACGAAGGCGTTGGTTCGAGGGCTTTTATACTATCGATACTTTTATTTAATAATTCGATTTGTGTCGCAACCGCGACGTATTGGTCGTACTTCTCATTGTAGGTCACAATGTCAGCATTGATGGCCTGACGTTCATTGTCTAGTTGGTTTGTGCGCGCCACTAATGCCGCTCTTTCCCTGTTAAACTCAGCTTGTGACTGAAAATCATTGGCCGCCGCGCGGTCGTTAAAGGCCTGAATATCAGCCGACAGCTGAGCGCTCTCTGCATTAAAGGCTTCGGTTCGCCCGCCGATACTGGCAGCTAAGGTTCCTAGCTCCGACGCTAAAGTCTCGGCTTGGGCGGCGAGTCCCTTGAAAACGCTACTATATTGTTCGTTGTAGGCAAGAACCGCTTGACGATCATTAAAGTACTGAGCGTAGTAGTCTTCGAGGTCATCCCCGAGATTCGGCACTTCTGTCCCGAAAATCGAATGGAGCTCATTATGGAACTGTCCAGGCTCAGTTCGCGCGTAGTAATCCATCCTCCCCTTGAGTTCAGCGTTCCCTACCTTCGCATAGGCTTCTTCGAGCAGTTTTCCTACCTTTTCTTGATCCTTCGTACTCATCCGCTCCCACACAGCATGGAGCATTTCATGAGCTGCCGTCACCTCTTCGATACCGTCAAGTTGCTGGTTCGTGATGTTGTAAACGTAAATCCGACCCATCGCATAACAGCCAATAATTGGGTTACCTGTCTCTTGTCGAGGGCAGCTCTCATTAAAGCTCTCGGCATTGGCAATCACCGGCTGGGTTGCGTAAAAGTAAAATTTTCCTTTATCTGTAAAATCGACCCGATCTTCAATCGCCTGTACTTCAGCTGGAGGATTGTATGCCCAGACGCTTACTTGGTCAGCGGCATATTGTCGATTTAAAAGCAGCCAACCAGCAAAGACAAAGATAGTAATACTGAGTACAACAGTAGTGATAGTCCCTAAGTAACGACTAGGCTTCTTGGCCAACATGAATCAATATCTTGCCTTTCGCTGCCGTTACGTTGAGTACCGTCCCCTTTTCATATTCTCCAGAAAGGATGCCGTCAGCAATTTGGTGTTCTAACATATCTTGCATTGCACGACGGAGTGGCCGAGCGCCATACTTCTCGTCGTGACCTTCCTGAATAATCAAACGCTTTGCTGATGGTTCAACTACTAGGTGAATACCCTTTCGGACGAGACGAGCTTGCAGCTCACCGAGTAGCGTATCAAATATCTTGCTGACTTCTTTTCGTGTCAAAGCACGGAAGGTCACGATAGCGTCAAAACGATTAATTAACTCTGGACGCATAATTCGTCCCAGCGCCTCTTCGGCAGCCTGTGCGTTCTCTGCATGAACCGTATCAAGCTGCTTGGTATCACCCCGCGTTACCGCATGGAAGCCAAGGCTCGACTCCTTCATCATTCGATCGGCGCCAAGGTTACTGGTCAAAATGATGATTGCATTTGAGAAATCAACTTTATGACCCTTAGCATCAGTTAGTGAGCCATCTTCTAGAATTTGCAGTAGAAGGTTAAAGACCTCTGAATTGGCTTTTTCAATCTCGTCGAACAGCACAACACTGTATGGCTGGCGTCGGATCTTATCAGTCAATTGACCGCCATCTTCATACCCAACGTAGCCAGCGGGCGCACCTAAGAGACGGCTGGTGTTATGTCGCTCACTGAACTCACTCATATCAATCTTGATGAGCGCCTCTTCACTACCAAAGACTTCACGAGCCAACACCTTTGCAAGCTCGGTCTTACCAACACCGGTTGGTCCCATAAAGACAAACGAACCGATCGGACGCTTGCTACTGGCCACGCCACTCCGACTGCGACGGATCGCGCGTGATACTTTTTCAACCGCTTCGTGCTGACCAATAATATACTTTTCGAGATGTGCTTCGAGGTTGCGGAGGAGTTTCGCCTCAGATTTTTGAACACGACTAACAGGGATGCCCGTCATGAGCGAGATAGCATGGGCAATATCGTCATCACTCAGAACAACCGGGGTCTTTTTTTCATATTCCTCTCGTGTCTCGTCAAGCTTGACGTTCAACTGACTAATACGTGTTTTGTAGAGTGCCGCTCGTTCATAATCCTCAGCCACCACTGCTTCTTCCATCTTTTCATTCAAGTTACGTAATTGCTTCATGTAGTCACGAAGCTTGCTAGGTTTGCGACCAGACTTCACTCGAACATGAGCCGCCGCTTCATCGATAACGTCGATTGCCTTATCTGGCATATATCGTTCGCTGATGTAACGGTCAGCCATATAGACGGCATCTTCAATCACCTCGTCATCAATCGTGACACCGTGGTGCTTCTCATAGTATGGCTTGAGACCTTTCAAGATAGCAGTGGCATCCTTAAGATTTGGTTCAGGCACAATGATTGTTTGGAGACGACGCTCCAGAGCGGTATCCTTCTCGATGTGCTTGCGGTACTCTTCGAGGGTTGTCGCACCAATCAAGCGAATCTCACCGCGCGCCAAGGCTGGCTTGAGCATATTGGCAGCATCCAACGCGCCTTCAGCCGCTCCGGCCCCAACCAACAAGTGAAGCTCGTCGATAAAGACGATGACGTTCTTTTGTTCTTGGAGTTCGCTCACAACCTTTTTAAGTCGCTCTTCAAACTCACCGCGGTACTTTGTCCCAGCAATCATGCCAGCAAGGTCAAGTTGCACAATCCTCTTATCGAGCAGGTGTTCAGGCACGTCCTCACTCGCAATACGCTGGGCAATGCCCTCGACGATGGCTGTCTTACCAACGCCCGGCTCACCAATAAGGACTGGGTTGTTCTTGGTGCGACGACTCAAGATTGTCACCAGGCGCTCTTCCTGTTCAGCCCTTCCAATTACTGGGTCGAGCTGGCCAGCCCGAGCTTTGGCGGTGAGGTCGGTGCCAAATGTCCCCAGGGCACCCTTCTGTGTTGGTACTTTCCTTTTTTCGGTCGCCGTTTCATCATCAAGCTGAAAGCCATCATTCTGGCGCTCCAGGTATTCCTCGAGTTCAGATACAATATCAGTAATATTAACGTCCATATCACGAAGAAGCACTGTCGCTCGGGCATTCTTCTGGGTCAAAATACTGTAGAGAATATGTTCGGTACCTAGGTAATCCTGGTGAAATTCTTGAGCAATATCCCAGCTCATCTTGAGCGTGAGCTTGGCTGTTTCACTCAAGCTCTTAGTGCTAATTCCGCCAACAATAGCTGAAACTGGCACCATATTCAGCGCTGACTGTGCGCGATCTAGTGTCACGCCGGCATCTGCTAAGATCTTGGCACCAACAGATGCACCCTGTGCCATCACACCCAAGAGTAGGTGTTCGGTGCCGATATATGGGCTACCATAGCCCTGCGCAATCAATGTCGCATGATGCAGGCTGGTACGAGCATTGTCGGTGAGATGCGAAATAAATTCTGCGAAGTCATCAGCCATAATACTATTATCTATCCTCCTTTAAGCAAGCGCAACTATGGAGTTTTCCCCAAGTGAGCTTTCTATACCAAGTATAGCAAAATTAGCACTCGGGTCAAGAGAGTGCTAATCTTGATTGTTCGGTATCGCTCGTCCTATGCTAAGTGTGACACGATCAAGTTCAATAATTGGAGGAAGTGTATCCTGAATTTCCTGTAGATTTGACACGTGCTGCAGCCACCCTTTGAATAAACTAATATGCGGCTTTTTGGGACCTAAATCATGCTCGATGCCGATAATCTCGCTCAGATGCTCACTAAGCATAACTCGTTCAGCTTCTACACTTTCATCATGTACCTGTATTGCAACCCAGTTACCAAATTGCTCAATCCTCTCGACTTCAACGTGTAGCTTCGGTCGCAAAAGGTCCGAAACTTGGCTGTAAAGTTCAGCCGCGACTGCTTGCGTTTCGTCTAATTGGCGAATTGGCGAGCGCTTCATTGCAAAGTAAAATTCTCGGGGAGTAATGACGCTCGCATAAAAGACCTTTTTCGAGATTCGTGCTGGCGTGGTATTAAATAGTGAGGCCATCTCCCACAAATCATCCCTTGAGAGCCCATAAACATCCCTATGCATCCAAGCATGTCCAGCCTCAGTGACTGCATTGAGTTGATCACCATAATACTTCGAGTGTTTCTCGCGTGGCTGCTGCAGTACTGTCGTACGCATAGGCGGCCGAGGCTTCGGCACTTGCATCTCCGAATGATAAGATTCAGATGCCATAGTTCTGTTATTCCCTGTAATTTACTCTTCGGTTGTTTCTTCGATCGCGTTCAAAAGACTATCTTCAATGTTCTTTTTTGGTGCTTTATCAGCAGCAGGTTTTGCAGCAGGTGCGGCTTGTTCAATGTCGAGTTCGTACCCAGTCAAGCGACTCGCCAAACGAACATTCTGTCCACCACGACCAATCGCAATTGATTGCTGGTCTTCGTTTACGTACACAGTCGCTCGCTTGTCAGCTTCATTGATAACAACTTTGCTAATTTCAGCAGGACTCAGAGCGTTCTTGATAAACTGCTCGATATTAGCATCATAGGTAACGATGTCGATCTTCTCTTGATCGCCAACTTCATTCATAACGGCCTGGACGCGAGTTCCGTGACCACCAACGAAGGTTCCGACTGGATCCACACCAGGAACAGTACTTGCTACAGCAAGTTTCGTACGACGACCAGCTTCACGAGCAATCGCTTTAATTTCAACAGCGCCTGATTCAAGTTCTGGCACTTCCTGACGGAAGAGATATTCGATGAACTCAGTATTACCGCGACTCAAGATAAGTTGTGGGCCACGATTGTCACGTTCGATATCTTTAATAAAGACTTTGATACGCGCACCGACACTGTAGTATTCGCCTTGAATCTGTTCGCTTTGTGGAATAATTCCGTTGGCTTTGCCGATTTCAATACGAACAACACGTGGCTCGACTCGCTGAACAGTTCCGTTAACAACCGTACCGATCTTGTCTTCGTATTCACCGAGGACGACTTCGCGTTCAGCTTCACGGAGACGCTGCAAGACAACCTGCTTAGCGGTCTGTGCTGCCACACGGCCAAAGCTCGTTACTTCGTGCTTCTCTTCGATAATGTCACCGATTTCAGCATCTTTTTTCACCTTACGTGCGTCTTCGAGGCTGATTTCGTGTGCGTCGCTCCCGACAACTTCGACAACTTCACGGCCGACGTACACAACAGCCGTGCCATCATTAACGTTTAGTTCGCTCCGCACTTCCTGATCACGTTCACCGTTGTCACGGCGCCATGCAGCGGCGATAGCCTGCTCAATAACAGAGATAACTGTCTCTTCTGGTAGGTTTTTCTCTTCGGCAATCGTACGGACTGCGAGAGTGAGTTGTTTGAGGTTTAATTCTTCCATAATGTCTCCTTTAGATATCAATGGTTTTTCTACTAAAAATTCCGACCTGCCGGCCGGATGTATCTGAGATCATTATATATCTTTTGCATAAAACCAGCAAGCTTTATTTAGCTGGTAGTGACTGACTAGGGCATCCTCCCAAAATCATTACCATTGCTTCTTTCTCTGGTTGCGTCACCCAGAGGGCATACTTCTGCTTTACCGCGATCTGCCGTGCCACATACTCGCAACGAAAGCCTTTGTTAGATGGTAGCCACGTCGCCGCATCGCTATCACCCTTTTCTCGATTAGCTGGGCCATCGACAGCAATCAGATTAAGCGGATCATTAGCGAGTTTCACACGATCCTCTCGACTGAGTTGTTGCGCGCCAGTCTGCCAGGCATTCGACAGCGCCACGACGTGATCAATCTGAATAGCAGCCCCGTCATCCCGACTATACGCAATGCTCTTACCGGTATACGAATCGATTAACGTGCCAGAAACGACCGTACACTTCTCATCAACAATCGGATCTTGTAAGTCACGGTGGAGAATGATAGCCCTGGTGTCACAGCCATTGACGGTTGCCCACCCACTTCCAAACTCAGATCGAGCATAGCCTGTCTTTGGCGCTCGTCCTTTAATTAGCAACATTTCAAGAGCTTCACGAGCTGAACCTGACATCACTGAAGGCTCTACGGTTGGCGCAGTCTGTTCGATAATTGGCGGAGCGGCCGCAAAAATAACGATTGCTAACCCTACAATTGAAATAAGTACCGTGATCAGCCGACGCAGTCGAAACTTCATACGCTTAGTATGGGATCAGCCATCCAATTGTTCAATGGCCGCAAAGACCGAAGGAACTTTTGTTATGAATGATTTAAACACTTCCCTTCTGTATAATAGATAGAATGCAGACCGTTTCACGATTACTCGACACATTTGTTCCAGAGAACTATCAACTATCCCTCACGCTCGATCGGACTGGCCGAAAATTTGAGGGTACCGTCACTATCAAAGGTGTCTCAACACCAAAAAGTAATGATATCCGTTTCCACGCCAAGGATCTTGCCATTGAGTCAGTCGTTTTTGATGGCAAAGAAGCTCAATTCACTCTTGAGACGGATGACGAGCTCGCTATCACTCACCCTGATATCACTGAAGGGAAGCATATTGTTGTCATCGGCTTCTCAGGAGCAATCACCGATAGTATGCACGGTCTCTACCCTTGCTACTTTGAACACGAGGGCATCAAAAAAGAGTTACTGGCTACCCAGTTCGAAAGTCACCACGCCCGCGAGGTCTTCCCTTGTATCGATGAGCCGAGTGCCAAGGCGACCTTTGACGTTACCTTGACAACTGAAACAGATGTGACCGTTCTGGGTAATATGCCCGTCCTATCGCAAAACGAAGAAAATAGCCAACTCGTGACGACTTTTAATACAACGCCAAAAATGAGTAGCTACCTCCTCGCCTGGGTAGTGGGCGAGTTACACAAAAAGACAGCCACCACAAAGAGTGGTGTCGAGGTCAACATCTGGGCAACGCCCGCTCAGCCGGCTTCTAGTCTCGATTTCGCCCTCGGTATCGCCACCCGCACAATTGACTTTTTTGACGACTACTTTGATACCCCTTACCCGCTGCCAAAATCCGATCACGTTGCCTTGCCCGACTTTTCATCAGGCGCTATGGAAAACTGGGGACTCATCACCTATCGCGAAGTTGCTTTACTGGCTGATCCAAAGACAACCTCTCTCAGTAACAAGCACATGATTGCAACGGTTATTGCCCATGAGCTCAGCCACCAGTGGTTTGGCAACCTCGTGACGATGAAATGGTGGAACGACCTCTGGTTGAACGAGAGTTTTGCCAATATGATGGAATACTTAGCAGTGGACGCACTCGAACCAAGCTGGGAAGTCTGGCTCGAACACGCCAGTCTTGATGTTCTCTCAGCACTGCGCCGTGATAGCCTCGAAGGCGTCCAATCAATTCGCACCGACGTCCATCATCCTGATGAAATCGGTACCATGTTTGACTCGTCTATCGTCTATGCAAAGGGGGGACGGCTCCTAAGAATGCTCCAGACCTATGTCGGCGACGAGGTGTTCCAGGCCGGCTTAAAACTGTATTTTCAAAAGTTCGCTTACCAAAATACGGAGGCTGATGATCTCTGGGAATGCTTAGCTGAGGCATCAGGCCAAGATATTGATACATTTATGGACACTTGGA
Source organism: Candidatus Microsaccharimonas sp. (assembly GCA_049296095.1). Classification (GTDB taxonomy): domain Bacteria; phylum Patescibacteriota; class Saccharimonadia; order Saccharimonadales; family Saccharimonadaceae; genus Microsaccharimonas. Next base: position 116,285 of record JBAQRV010000001.1, on the reverse strand, counting down.
TCGATCAGTCAGGCTATCCTGTGGTTCATGTTTCAGACAATAATGGTGAAATTACCTTGCGTCAGGAACAATTCTTTATCGGCGAACACGCACCGTCCGATAAGCTCTGGCCGATCCCACTCAACTCAACTTGCAGTGAAATACCAAAGCTACTGACCGATAGACAAGTCACCGTGAAGCGCACTCACCAGACTCCGCTCCGTTTTAACGCTGGAGCAACGGCTCATTTTATCACGCATTATAGTCCCGAGTTGCTCAACCGGCTGCTCGACACTATCACCGATCTGCCTGATATCGACCGATTGTACCTGCTTCATGAACAAACCCTCCTCGCTCAAGCTGGGATTATCTCAACAGCCGACCTAATCACGATACTCGAACACTACAAGAACGAAACCGAGGAAGCCGTCTGGGATATTATGTCACTGGCCGTCAGTGAGCTGAAAAAATTTGTCGAGACCGATCCTGCTGCCGAGAAAAAGCTTCGCGCTCTCGCAGGAAACCTCGCCGAAGCCCAATTTATGCGTCTCGGCTGGGACCGCAAAGACAACGAACCAGATACTGATACAAAATTACGCAGCGTCATTGTTTCATTAATGCTCTACAGTGAACGCCAAGAAGTCCTTGATGCAGCAGCTAGTATCTACGCCTCGCGTCCTATCGATGAACTCGACCCTGAGCTCCGATCAAATATCATGGCTTCTGTTGTTCGTCATAGTCAGGATCAAACAATTGTTGATGCTTTACTTAAGCTGTATCAGGAGACATCGAACAGCGAGTTGCAAGAGGATATTGCCATCGCTCTCACTGCGACGAAAGACCCTGCTACGATCGATCGAATTATTGGCCTGTTTAAAAATCAAGCTATCATCCGTCAACAAGATTTCCTACGCTGGTTTATTTGGCTCCTTCGTAACCGTTACGGGCGTGACACGGTATGGCAGTGGTGCCGAGATAACTGGCAATGGCTGACTCAAACCTTTAAGACTGATATGAGCTATGACAGCTTCCCTCGCTATATTGCTAGTAGTTTAATGACCACAACGCACCTTGAACAGTACAAAGCCTTTTTCGAGCCACTGAAATCCGAGATTGGTTTGCGTCGTAATATCGCAATTGGCATCGGCGAACTCAGTGGTCGGGTTGCTCTCATCGAACGAGACGGACCAACCGTGAGAAAAGCCCTACTCGATCTCTAAATAGGTCTCAACGTGCGGCGTCACGCCCGTCACCGCTATGGCCGTCAATCGAAGTGGTGTATCGAATAAGCGCTGCGCAGTTGCATAAAATTCCGCAGCAAATCTCATTTGCTTGAGTTTATTCGGGGTAATCGCCGCGATACCTCCACCTTGTACAGTTGTACGGCGATACTTTACCTCATGAAAAAAGACCGTTCCATCTTTTGTGGAGACAATGTCGATCTCGCAGTATCGAGTCTTCCAATTACGCTCCAGGATCTTATGGCCCTGCTCACTCAGGTACAACTCGGCCGCATCTTCTCCACCATCACCAATCTTCTTAGTTGTTGCACCGACGATCTTGGCAATTGGAGCAAACGACTTTCTGTGAAGAGGGGTGATACCATGAATCGCGATCGCCGCTTGATGGGCCGCCGTCCCGTAGCCGACATGACTCGTAAAGTTATAGCCTGGATAGACAAGATCTTGCTCGGCCATATAGGTGTCCCTTGCGACCTTTGCAATAATCGAGGCAGCGGACACACTTGGGATAAGCAGATCGGCTTTCGGCAAGGTCGTGACATAGCGACCTTTCGAAGTCTCTTTCAAAAAGTTAATTGTGCCATCAATCATAATCTCGTGATAAGGAGCTTTGACTTGTTCGACTGCACGAATCGTTGCTAACTTGAGTGCCTCGGAGAGCCCTACATCGTCAATCTCCTCAGCACTTACCCAGCCTAAGCCATAGCCAAGAGCCTTCTCACGAATAATAAGATCTAGCTCATTGCGGCGCTTCTTGGAAAGCTTTTTACTATCCGTCAGGCCTTCAATCTCAATCCCACCCAAAACGACCGCCCCTATAACCAACGGCCCTGCCCAGGGGCCGCGTCCTACTTCATCTATCCCGAGTATCATACATCAAGTATACAAGAGTCGCGTCGTGAGGTTGTGTTTTTTAGTAAAAAATGGTATAAATTTAGCAACGACCTCAAACGAGCGTACGTTCACAACTCGGCAGATTGGAAAAATACTATGTTTTCTTTCATGGAACATGCGAACTGGTACAACTGGGGATCAGTGATCACCACTGGTATCCTCCTGGTGATCTTCATCGTCTGCGTCATCATTGCCGCCGTCTGTGAAGTTCTCCGCGCCTTCAAGCTCTACTCCGGTGACATCATGCTCGAAGAAATGCTGTGGGTGCCGTTGATAGCGGCGCTATTCAGCTTCTTCCTGTGGCCGGTGACCGTCGTCTTGGCCGCGATCGTCGTGGGATACATCGTTGGTACGTCAATCGACGATGCCATGCATGACAGGAGGCTTCGCAAGCAACAGGCGCACTGAAAGATCAGCGGAGGGGACGAGTACATACTCGGTGTGTATGTGCACTTTACCCCAGTCAACCATTCTGCCGAGTTTTATACAATTTGAAGCAAAAAAATACGCGCCAATTAGGCGCGTATTTCATTATAGGGTTCAAACTAAGCTTGTTCAGCGTGTCGGGCTTCGACCTCTGCTTGCTTTGCAGCGAGTTCTGCTTCTTCAGCAGCCTTGGCAGCGGCCTTCTCTTCAGCAGCGATACGAGCCTCTTCTTTGAGGCGAGCTTCTTCAGCTTCAGCGTGTGGATCAGTGATGTCATTAACACCCTCACGGTCGAAGTTGACGCCGCGCAGACGTGCAGATTTACCACTTCGCTCACGGAGATATGAGAGGTAGTTACGGCGGACTTTCGCTCGGCGAACAATCTCGATCTTTTCAACCAATGGACTGTGAAGGAGGAAGCTCTTTTCGACACCAACACCGCTGGCGATTTTTCGGACGGTGATACGGGCAGTGTGCGAAGATGCACGGTCAACACGGATAACAACGCCTTCAAAAATCTGAATACGCTCTTTAGTACCTTCTTTAATTTTCTGGTGAACACGAACAGTATCACCGCTTTGGGCGTCTACGACAGCGCTCTTACGCTGTGCTTGGTTCACTTTTTTGATCAGTTCAAAACTCATTTTCGTCTCGCGTTAAATCTTATATTGCAATCGAATATCTAATATACCATAGTTGAACGATTTTTCAAAGGGTTTAGAGGCGTTAAATTGCCCGATTCACCTCTTCAAGCGTTGTTTCACCGCGTAGTGCCGCCAAAACACCATGTTCGAGCAGCGTTACCATACCCTGCTCTCGAGCTGTTTTTTCGATACTTTCTGCATGAACGTCAGCAACATCACCACGGAGGTATTTCTGGATCTCTTCGTTCACCACCAACTGCTCCATAATAACGATGCGTCCACTATACCCAAATGGCGAGGCCTCAGAGGCGACGGGACGCCATAACTTAAAGTTCTCGAGATCTGGCTTCTCAACATGTGACGGCAAATTAGCAAGAGCTGCCTGGACCCATTTCTTGGTTGCTTCATCTGGCTCATACTCTTCTTTCGACGTGTCGTCGAGTCGTCGCACCAATCGCTGAGCGATCACGAGGCGAATTGCTGTACTAAAGATCGGATTCACACCAATCATGTCGATCATGCGGCTAAATGCAGTTGCAGTCGTGTTTGCATGGAAGGTCGACAGCACAAGGTGGCCTGTGATTGATGCCTGGATCGCCGTCTTAGCGGTATCTGCATCTCGGATTTCTCCCACCATCACAACGTCAGGGTCGAGACGAAGCACCGAACGAAGGTGGTCTGCAAAGCTTTGACCGCCTGTTGTATCAACAGGAATCTGCGAAATACCCGAAATACCATACTCGATCGGATCTTCGAGTGTAATAATCTTTCGATCGGTCGTATTGAGCGCCCCGATCATACTGTAGAGTGTCGTCGATTTACCACTACCGGTCGGCCCGACCATCAGTACCATGCCACGAGGGTGGCTAATAATTTCATCAATCTCTTTACGCTCATCAGCACCGATGCCAAGACGATCAAGGTTTAACATTGATTCATCATAATTAAACAATCGGATCACCGCGTCCTGCCCATACATGGTCGGGATCATTTCGATACGCATATTCAATAGGTGCGTATTACCGTCGCGAGTAATCTCCTTTTGGAGATGGCCAGATTGTGGCTCGGTCGCAGCGGTCGAAACATTCGCACGACTCGCCAATGCCCCGAGGATTACTCGGTAACGATCATTATCCAATGTCGCTACCGGATGGAGCGCCCCATCGATACGAAGTCGAATTCGAATGCCTTCTCGTTGATTCTCGATATGAATGTCACTGGCACCGAGCTTGTCGGCCTGATCGATCAAATAATCAAATACCTTATCACTACCAACCGAATTTAATGTATCACTCACCTGTTTGATAGTTTCGCTATCGCCAGCCTTAGCAATCTGGATATCGTCATAAGTAACGACAGCCGGTGGGTCATATCGATTCATTAAAAGATTAAATCCGCCGAGACTGATCAGTTGAAAGACGACATTCTGCGCCTGAGCGGCATATTTATCCGTGAGCTCACGAATTAAAGACTGTGGTGTTTGTGTCGTAACACCGAACTGCCAAGGAGTTGATTCGTTACCAGGGCTCAATGGAATGATGCGATTCTTGTGCATCACATCGACACTCAAGATATCAGGCATTAACTCAAGATTATCTTCGATCCCCCGCGTATCAAGATACTGCATCCCAAGGATAGCTGCACGCTGTTGCGTACTCTTCTCGTCTTGATCGCGAGCCTGCTGCTGAATTTTATCCTCGTCCATTCACCCTATCGTATCAAAAATCATAAGCATTTTATAGTGATATAATGCCAGGGATGCCTGAAATTATCATAATCGCCCACAATATTCGTTCGACTCACAATGTCGGGTCTATCTTCCGCACTGCCGAAGGCTTTGGTGTCAAAAAGATTATCTTGAGTGGCTATACACCCTATCCACGGATAGAGCACGACACGCGACTACCCCACATTTCTGACAAGATGACCGCTCAGATTCATAAGACTGCCTTAAACGCCGAGACAATTGTACCGTTTGAATATGTCGAAGAACTTTCCTTAGACGCTTATAAACATCGAGGCTATCGCATTGTGGCGCTTGAACAGGCCGAGAACAGCGTATTACTTAACGAATACACCCCGCCAGCAAAAATAGCCCTTCTTATTGGCGAAGAAGTCCACGGCATTACCCCTGAGCTCCTCGCAGAGTGTGAAGATATCATCGAAATACCAATGCAAGGTCAGAAAGAGTCATTTAACGTCAGCGTTGCGACCGGGATTGCCCTTTACGGCCTCACTACTTAAGAACGACCGCATCCTCACCGAGTACCTTGACCAATCGCCCAATCAACTCATCACTCGTCTCAACCTTAAATGGCATCTTAATTGCCGAGTGTTTATCAGCACCGAGCACCAAGACTATGTCTGTAAAGCCAGGAAAGTCCCCACAGGCTTCCTTTACCTTCAAGAGAGCATCAGCATCCTCTGGATCTTTGACGTGGACATAGAGCTTCTTAGGCGCCTCGTCAACAACAATCGGTGCCCGAGAAGCCGCCGGTAGAGACGGGCCTGGCTCATCCGAAGCACCCTTTTTTGCCCACTTTGACCTGGTAGCCTGCACTCTCATCGTCGGCATCGCCATCTTGCGTCCATTCGACTCATAGTTTCGTAGTTCGTCGTCTTCCACAATATGAATCTCATCAGCAATCATCTTGATATCACTCGTCATATTGCCATCACGATCACGCGCTGTTACCTTTCCTTTCGAACGAATTACCACATCCTGTAGCAAGCGAGCCCCGAGCTGTTCGTAGAGATTTGGAAACACGATAATTTCCGTCTCACCGGTCTTGTCTTCGAGCTTGATAAAGGCCATCTTGGTCCCACTCTTGGTGATGATCGATCGAATTGATGAAATGAGGCCACCAACCGTCAGTAATTTACTGTCAGCATCCTTGGTCACTTCGGCAATCGGAATGGTTTGCTCTTCAAAATAAGCATCGTAGTTATCAAGGGGATGAGCGCTGATGTACAGACCGAGTAGCTCTCGCTCCCAGGTCAATCGTTCCTTTTCGGTATGTTTAACTGGTGCAGGAATCATCGAGACAGTCGGTTGAATTGAGGCAACATCGGCCATACCACCAAACAAGTCAGTTTGCCCACTGAGAGCCTCCTTTTGGACTTTGGACGCAAAGCCTTGGATCGTCTCGAGATTAAACAGCAGATCAGACCGATCGGCTAGCTCATCAAAAGCACCAGTTTTAATCAGTGAGTCCCAGGCTTTCTTATTCACCCTAGAAGTTGACACTCGTTTCGCAAAATCCTCCACACTGACAAATTTGCCATCCTCGCGAGCCCGCAAGATCTCCTCTACCACAGCCGTCCCGACACCCTTCACCGCTGCCATACCAAACCTAATTTCCTTCTCGCCTGGCACGACCGCAAACTCGACGAAACTCTCGTTCACATCTGGTGAAAGGACTTTAATTCCCATGTGCTTGCATTCGTTAATCTCGATCGCTAAGCGGTCGATGTCATCGGCATCACTCGTCATGAGGGCTGCCATAAAGGCCTCTGGGAAATGAGCCTTTAAATAGGCTGTCCAGTATGAAATCAGTCCGTAACAAGCAGCATGCGACTTGTTGAAACAGTAGGCCGCGAAGTCTTCCAACTGCTTCCAGAATACTTCCATGTCATCCTTCTTGGCACCAGAATGCTCCATCGCGCCCTCAATAAAGCGGGTCTTCATCTTGGCCATCATTTCCATGTTCTTTTTACCGATTGCTTTACGCAGTGTATCCGCTTCGCCACCGGTAAAACCAGAAAGATCCTTAGAGATCTGCATGACCTGTTCCTGGTAGACCAAGACGCCGTAGGTTGATTGCAAAGCATTTTCCATCTTTGGGTGAGCATAACTAATGTCGCGCTCGCCGTGCTTTCGCTTGATAAAGTCATCAATAAATTGCATTGGACCCGGACGATACAGGGCCACCATCGCCACAATGTCATCAAATACAGTCGGTTTTAGTTCGCGCAAATACCGTTTCATTCCAGCCGATTCAAGCTGGAACACACCGGTCGTGTCACCTTTTTGAAATAGGCTGAATGTCTCGGCGTCCTCCAGAGGAATCTCCAATAAGTTAATGTCAGTTTTATATACCTTTTTTATAATACGAAGTGCGTTATTGATAATCGTTAAGTTAGACAGGCCTAGGAAGTCCATTTTAAGTAGTCCTAGCTCCTCGATTGGACCCATCGGGTATTGTGTCGCCACAACGCCTTTTTGAGACATTTCAACCGGTGCATAGTTCACGATATCAGTTGGCGCGATCACTACACCGGCCGCATGCACGCCGTGGCTACGAATCGTCCCTTCCAAGCGCATTGCAAAATCTAACACTCGCTTCGTTGTGGGATTTGATTCATATTCGTGCTTGAGATCAGCATCTTCAATAACACTCTTGGAGAGTGGTATATGGCGACCTTGCACCGGCGGGGGAATCAACTTCGCCAGACGATCACTTTCAGCGTATGGCACCTGGAGTACACGGGCAACATCTCGGACTGCGGCACGGGCGGCCATTGTTCCGAAGGTCACGATATTGGCGACTCGTTCCGTGCCGTATTTTTCAGTACAATAGGCAATCACCTCGTCTCGTCGGGTGTCTTGAATGTCAATATCGACATCAGGCATGCTAATACGATCAGGGTTCAAGAAACGCTCAAACAGCAAATCATAATGGAGCGGATCGAGTTCGGTAATACGAACCGCGTAGGACACGATTGAACCAGCTGCCGAGCCACGACCGGGGCCAAAAATAATACCTCGATTCTTGCCCCAGTTAATAAAGTCCTGCACGATCAAGAAGTAACCGTTAAAGCCCATCCGATCGATCACTCCCAGTTCGTAGTCTGCCCTTTCGAGTACATGAGCGGGGATGTGCCCGCGCGCCTCTTCAACCGATAACCCGACCGTCTCATCAATCTTTAAATCACCGTATCTCCAAGCAAGTCCTTGGAATACTAAATAGTCCAAATAAGTCTTCTCGTTGAAACCTTCGGGTGTTGGAAAAGTTGGGATTAATATTCCGCCCAGCTCGAGCTCAACATCGCAGCGATCGGCAATCGCTTTCGTGTTCGAGACCGCTTCGGGGTGGGTTTTCAGCCACCGAGCAATCAGCTCATTCGGTTCGGTCACATGGAGTTCAAAATCTTTTAAAGACATCCGCTTCTCATCGTTTAAGAATGATCCTGTCCCAACACAGAGAAGAATCTCGTGAGAATCCTGATCATCGTGCGTCAAATAATGTCCGTCACTCGTCACTACCAGAGGAATATCGAGTTCAGTGGCAATCTTCTCGAGGTATCCATTTATTTTCACTTGCACATCCCAAGCAGCCGGCGACTCAAGATGACCATGATCTTGCAGCTCTAAATAGTAGCGATCGCCAAAGATAGATTTATACCAGGCAGCAATCTTTTTTGCTTCTTCGTAGTTATCCATCCGAAGATTTTCACCGACCTCACCACTAGCACAGCCGGACAAGATAATCAGCCCTTCGTTGTACTTCTCTAGTAGTTCGTGATCGATGCGAGGTTTATAGTACATCCCCTCCAATTGCGCTAAAGAGCTCAGCCGCATAAGGTTCTTGTACCCCTGGTTATTCATTGCCAGGATAGTGAGGTGGTATCGCCCCTTATCCTTTTGAGGATCGCGGTCAAAACGACTACGAGCTGCTACGTACCCCTCCATACCAATGATCGGCTTAATGTCGGCTGCCTTGGCCGCCTTGTAGAACTCAATCACTCCTGACATAGTGCCATGATCTGTGATTGCCACCGCTTCCATGCCGAGCTGCTTCACCCTATCAATCAAGGCCGGAATCTTGGTCATGCCATCGAGCACACTATGATGAGTGTGATTATGTAGGTGTACAAAACTAGAGGGCAATAAAGCCCCCTTTACTTCTTGTTTTGTTTTCACATCTGCCCCCATACCTACCTCCTAGTATAGCGACTTTGACACTACTTTGTCTGTAGTAAATAATGCTAAGGTGTTTTATTTTGTTTTACGAGATCAACAATATATTGAATAAAGTCACCAACACCCCCTGGAATATCAACCAATAGTCCTAAAAGACTCAGGACAAAAGCAACTACCAAGGTACCGCCGATGACACTTCCGACACCAAAGAAAAGGCCACGCACAAAATTCATCAAGTAGACTTGCCTGCGACTTTTATGAAAATCGTAAAAAAGATCTTCAAGAATCGCTTGGCGAGCTCCTCGCTCATTATCTTCCTTCAGTTTGCGCGCGGCTTTTTGTATCATGGATTATTTTTTTGAGGTTGGTTTCTTGGCAGCGCCCTTTTTTGCACCTTCGTATGCCTGCTCGGCACGTCCGCGAACTTCCTTAGCGGTATCAACGACGTCTTCAACAATATCCTCAGCTCGGCCTCGAACATCTTTTGCAACGGTCTCGGCTTTACCTTTTACTTCTTTTGCTGTCTTTTTAATATCTTCTCGTGTTTCTTTACCGCTCTTTGGCGCAGTCAGTAAGCCAGTAATAAATCCCGCAACCGCACCTGCAGCAACACCAATAGCTGCACCGATCGCTACTTTACCTGTATTATTCTTTGTCATAATTAATTTCCCCTTTTAGACTGTTTCGTAAATTTTTTAATAATCCGTCCGATAAGATCCGCCACAAACAGTGGTGAAACCAATCGGCTTGCACCATCGACAGCTGATTCAATATGATCAACTGTTTTTTGTGCCGTTGCGGCAATGCGACGAATTTCAGCGGACAATCGGATTAAATAGATTCCTAGGATAATCGCAACAACCAAAAAAATGGCCAGGAAAACCGATAGGATAATGACAAGTATTTCAGCAGCTGGACTCATGTGTACCCTCTTCTTTTAAATATTACGTGTACCCGTTTAGTATACCTCTTGCTTGAAATCAGAGCAAACTAACTGCTGAGACGTTCTTTGAGATAGGTTGTTAGTTCTTCCCCATACTCTTTGCTCTCAAGCGCAAGGTCAATAACTGCTTGGATATACTTCAATTGATCACCAGCATCGTGCCAGACGCCGTCGATAAAACAGCCATACATTTCGCCCTCGCGGGCAAGGTCATTAATACTATCAGCGAGTTCAATTTCACCACGACTGCTCACGATCTCACGTTCAAGGTACGGCCAGATTTCTGGTGTTAGCAAGTAACTTCCGACAGAGGCAAAGTGAGACGGCGCCTTCTCGGGTCCTGGCTTTTCGACAAAGTCGGTAATGCGGAATACTCTGTCTGATTTTTGATCAGATAAACTGACGATGCCATATTTTTTAGTGCCTTCATCGTCAACCTCGATCAGTGAGATAACCGATTTACCGGTCGCGTTATAGGCATCTTTTAGCTGCACAGGCCAAGGTGTTTCACTACGGAAAAAGTCATCGGCAAAAAAGACAAAGAAAGGCTCATTATCGTTAATAAGGTGACGAGCGTTGAGTATCGGGCGAGCATTGCCTTTTGGCGTCCCCTTTTGACGAACATAGACGAAGTTAGCTAGTTCTGCGACACGCTTAATTTCTTCCGCCTTGTCTTCCTTGCCATTCTGGCGAAGTTCGGCCTCGAGTTCATCGCTGCGATCAAAATGATCTTCGATTGCACGCTTGGTGCTGCCTGTAACAATAATAATCTCAGTCACGCCAGCCGCAACAGCCTGTTCGACAATAACCTGGATCACAGGACGATCGATCAACGGAAGCATTTCCTTTGGCATCGCTTTTGTCTGTGGTAAGAACCGTGTTCCGAGACCAGCGGCACAAATAATAGCTTTTGTCGGTTGTTTCATACTACTCTCCTAGTTTTTTACGAATAAGTTGTTGGGCGAGGCTTGGGTTGGCCTTGCCATGAGACTGCTTCATAACTTGCCCAACCAGATAACCAATCGCTTTATCCTGGCCAGCTTTTACATCGGCCACTGACTGAGCGCTCGCCGGATCAGATAACACCTGGTCAACGATTTCTTGAATGGCCGCCTCATCGCTCACTTGAAGGAGATTCTTTGTCTCTGCAATCTGTCGCGGAGTTTGCTCACTGGTGAGCAGTTCGCTGAAAATCTCCTTTGCGGCAGTACTCGATAGCTCATTAGCTGCAACCATGTTTGACAGCTCGATATAGCCTTCCGGTACGAAATTACTTGCAATAATAGCCGTGTCTTCTTCAGACTGACCGACACTACTTGAAAACCAATGCGCTACGCGGCGAGCTGCTTCATCACCCGCGGTGGTCTGAATCTCGGTAATAAGGCTGGCATAACTAGGCGTATCCAAGAGAGTCTCGGTCACAGACGTATCGAGTTGCAAAGACTGCCATGCTTGACGGTAGTAGGCTGGTAGTGGCGGAACTTCCGATTGAATTCTCTCGATTTCTTCATCACTCAGAATAATCGGTGGAATGTCAGCGTCAGGCATGTAGCGATAATCTTGAGCGTCCTCCTTGCTCCGCTGTGACGTCGTTTTACCGGTTGCATCATCCCAGCCTCGCGTCTCTTGGATAACAGCTTCACCCTTTTCAAGCAGCTCTACTTGTCGGTTAAACTCATATTCAGCTGCTCGCTCGACACTACGGAACGAGTTCAAGTTTTTCACTTCGGCCCGCTTACCAAGCTCCGTCGCACCCTTTGGAGCAACTGATAAGTTCACATCAAAGCGCATGTTGCCGTGATATAAGTTCCCGAGAGTGACGCCTGCGTAGGTCATTAAGCGATGCAGTTCGACTGCATAGGCTTTCGCTCCAGCAGCTGAGTGAATGTCTGGCTCGGAGACAATCTCAATCAATGGCGTTCCCGCACGGTTAAGATCAACCAGGCTAAAGTCAGAGTAATGGGTGAGTTTTCCCGCATCCTCTTCAATATGAGCATGATGAATCGCCACTCGAACGATTTCACCACCCAGCAAAGGCGCTTCAACGTATCCACCAATAATAATCGGCTGATACATTTGACTAATCTGGTAGCCCTTTGGAAGATCAGGGTAGAAATAATGTTTTCGGTCAAACCGACTAATGTGGGCAATATCCGCATTAAGGGCCTTGCCGGCCCGTACGGCCAACTCGACTGCTTGATGATTCAAGACCGGAAGCATACCAGGCAAACCAAAATCGATAGGGTTTACAGCTGTATTCGGTGCTTTCTCACGGGCGTCATTATCAGCACCACTAAATAACTTACTCATGGTTGCCAGTTGAACATGACATTCGATACCAATGGTCATTTCATACTTATCTAAGACTTCTTGGGTTGCCATTAAATTGCCCCTACATCTTTTAAGGCTTGTTTAAACGCCGCTAGGGTTCGCCGGGCACCGTCATAATCGAGTCGTACATCGGGCTCGTGAGCGATCTGGTTTCGCAATTTATGAGCCGCCCAAACATTATTAGCATTTGACCATTTCGATTGCATCGCTTTCATCCGCTCACCCATCGTTGTCCCTGATACACCCTTCTCTTGGAGGGCCTGATCGAGTAGTTTGTCGGCATTCAGGACACACATCGAATAACTATTGGCTTCGTCTCGTTTCAGTTGCTGCTCGATCGTCATCCAACGACTGCGATACTTCTCAATATCCAGGCCGCGTGGACCACGGCGCGACAAGGCAATGACTGCAAACAAAAGCCCGCCAAAAATAAATACAGCGGCAAAAAAGAAAATAATTGAAAGTGTCTGATCCATTACTGCGTCTCCATTTGTTTAGCCAGTGCTAATAAGCGAGCATCTTGACGACGAGGGCCGATCAATTGCACGCCTATCGGTAGGCCTTGTTCATTTTTTCCTGCTGGCACACTAATCGCCGGGAGACCCGCGAGACTGGCTGGAACGGTCATAATGTCAGCCAGATACATCTTGACCGGGTCACTGGTATTTTCACCGAGTTTAAAGGCCGGGGTCGGCGCGACCGGTCCGACCAATACATCAAACGATGCAAATAGTTCATTAAAGGCGTTAATCAGCAGTGTGCGCGCTTTCTGTGCCTGGAGGTAGTAAGCATCAAAGAACCCGCTCGATAATACATAGCTACCGATCATAATGCGTCGCTTATTCTCAGTCATAAATCCTTGATCGCGAGAGGCACCATATAACTCAGACAACGATGACGCATCCGCCCGACGACCGTAGCGAATCCCGTCGTAGCGACCTAGATTGCTACTAATCTCAGCCGGAACAACGATGTAATAAATCGCCAGGGCGTATTTCAATAGCGGTAGACTCACTTCCTCGACTAAGTGTCCTGCCGCCTTGAGCTGCTCGATATAGTTAGTCGTCGCAACACGAACCGACTCGTCAACATCATCGGTCATAAATTCTTTAATGACGCCAATGCGCTGTGGCTGATCCAATGAGACTGGTTTGAAAAAGTCCGGCAAAGTAGTCATGTCCTTTTTGTCTGTACCGCTCATGATCGACATAACCAGTTCGGCATCCTCAACCGAGCTCGCCAATACGCCGATCGTATCAGTACTACTCGCCATCGCCACCACACCATAACGACTGACTGTTCCGTAAGTTGGTTTTACACCTACCACGCCATTGAAACTGGCTGGCTGACGAATGGAACCACCCGTATCTGTCCCAAGCGCAAATGGGACAATATCGAGCGCCACCGCAACTGCCGATCCGCCACTTGAACCACCCGCCACTCGCTCTTTATCGTATGCATTCATCGTCGGACCAAAGGCTGAGTTTTCAGTGCTTCCCCCGTGCGCAAAAGCATCGAGATTAGCCTTACCGATACAGATAGCACCTTCCGCTTCGAGTTTCTCAATCGCTGTTGCTTGTAAAGGCGCTTCGAAATTCTCAAGAAATAAGCTGGCGGCTGTCGTTGTGCCACCGAGTGTCAAGAAATTATCTTTGGCAACAAAAGGAACACCAGCCAGGCGGCCCGAAATCTCACCTCGATCAACTTGGTCAGCCCTGGCGAGTGCACGTTCCTCACATAGACTGAGTAGTGCATGAAAATCCTCGTGTTCACGGGCTTTCGCGATCGCTTGTTCAACATTCGCGCGCGCTGAAGACTCCTGGAATTGACTGATCGTACTCATCGTTATAGTACCTTCGGGACCTTAATTTGATCAGCCTCTTTGTCCGGAGCAAGCCGAAGCAATTCGTCTCGACCCAACCCATATGTGTCCACCTCATCCTCACGCCATACGGTGTGAAGATCGGTTACCTGATAGGTCGGCTCGACGCCAGACGTATCAAGTTCCGCCAGTTGCTGAACGTAGCCAAGGATATTTTCAAGATCGGCCCGCATAGCAGACGTCTCTACATCCGTCAGTTGTAAATTGCTGAGCTGCGCCAGGTAGTGCACATCGTCGTTCGAGATCTGTGTCATATATTGCTTTATTATACCTCACTAACAGAGAAACGTGTAGCTTAGAGCTTGGCACGAATTTCAGCAATCATATCACGCAGATCAGCCGCTTTCTCAAACTCCAGATTAGCACTCGCCAAATCCATCTGACCCTCGAGATCTTTAATGAGCGTTTTATATTCATCTTTTGGAATTTTGCGCAGGTCAAGCTTTGGCGAGTCATCGGGTTTCTTGGGAATAATTGCTCGTAGACCCTCATCGAGTTCCTTGGCGATACTGATCGGGGTGATCCCGTGCTCGGTATTGTAAGTAGTCTGAATAGCGCGTCGACGATCTGTTTCGTCAATTGCCCGTTTCATCGAATCAGTAATTCTGTCTGCGTACATTAGCACCTTACCGTCGAGATGGCGGGCCGCACGGCCAATCGTCTGAATAAGTGCACTCGTGCTACGGAGAAAGCCTTCTTTGTCGGCATCAATAATAGCCACAAGACTTACCTCTGGGAGGTCGAGCCCTTCACGGAGCAAGTTAATACCGATCAACACATCATAAACACCAGAACGCAAATCCATCAGAATATCGCCGCGCTCCAGGGTGTCTACTTCACTATGTATATAGGCCGTTTTAATACCCAGATCTTGTAAATAGGTTGAAAGGTCTTCGGCCATTCGTTTCGTGAGAGTCGTTACTAATACCCGCTGATGTTTCGTCGTGCGGTCTCGAATTTCAGCGATCAAGTCATCTATTTGCCCCTTGGTTGGACGGATGATGATCTCAGGGTCAATCAAGCCAGTTGGACGAATAATTTGCTGCACTGGTTCAGGGCTATGTGACAGTTCATAGTCTGCCGGCGTCGCTGAAACATAGATCGCCTTGTTAATATGTTTATTAAACTCATCAAACGTCAGTGGTCGGTTATCGAGCGCGCTTGGCAGACGAAATCCGTGTTCGACTAGCACTTCCTTTCGGGCACGGTCGCCGTTATACATACCTCGTACCTGCGGCAGAGTCATGTGGCTCTCATCAACGAACAACAAGAAGTCATCAGGGAAATAGTCCATCAAGGTGGCTGGCTGCTCACCAGGTTCACGGTTCGTTAGATAGCGGCTATAGTTCTCAATTCCCTTTACAAAACCCGTCTCTTCCAGCATCTCAAGATCATATTTAGTGCGCTGTGCCAGACGCTGCGCCTCGAGTAATTTGTCATTCTTTTCAAAAAAGGCAATACGCTCTTCAAACTCTTTGGTAATTTTTTCGATTGCAATCGCCACCTTCTCTCTTGGAGTAACGTAGTGGCTGCTCGGGAAGATGGTGGTTTCAGTTGGCTCACCGAGAATCTCGCCCGTGAGGGGATCGATCCGCGTGATACGTTCGACCTCATCGCCGAAAAATTCAATCCGATAGGCCACGTCGCTACCAGCCGGAAAAACATCGACAATATCGCCGCGCACACGGAAAGTTCCACGATGAAAGTCTATATCATTGCGTTGGTACTGAATGTCTGTCAGTAAGCGGATAAACTTATCCTGCTGGCGACGTTCGCCCGTCTTGATCGTAATCGACATAGTGGCGTAATCATCGGGTGAGCCAATACCGTAGATACAGCTCACACTGGCAACGATGATCGTATCGCGACGCGTTAAGAGTGCGGTGGTCGCAGCGTGACGAAGCCGATCGATCTCATCATTGATCTTGCTGTCTTTCTCGATATAGGTGTCGCTGCTGGCAATATACGCCTCGGGTTGGTAGTAATCAAAATAACTGACAAAATAATGTACCTCGTTGTCTGGAAAGAATGATTTAAACTCACTGTAGAGTTGCGCCGCCAGAGTTTTGTTGTGCGCGAGTACGAGCGTCGGCACTTGTCGATCGGCAATAATATTCGCCATGGTGAAAGTCTTTCCCGAGCCCGTCACACCGAGTAGAGTTTGCTCTCGCTCGCCTTTTTTGAGTCCATCAAGCAACCCAGCAATTGCCGTGGGTTGGTCGCCTGTTGGTTGATAGGCTGATTTTAGAACAAATTTTTGATCCATCAGCATCTATTATACTATTTTTACACTATCTAGAGCGAAACGGGTCTCACTCGTAACGTAAACTCGCCAAGACTTGACCTGCTCGCGTATAGTTATCCGTTGCATACACAGCCCTTGCTTCGTCAACTGTCTTATAAGTGACGGCGCTGTCACCGTAAAAATCTGATCCAGTGTAGCCAAACCTAAAGACACCTGCACCTTCGAAATCACTACTAATCACCGAGTGAGTCCCTTTAATAAACTCACTAAAGGCCGTCCCACAGGTCTGTAAGGTCCCAGCTTTAGCATACTCAGGTGAAGTTGTTGCATATAATGCCGCAACATACTCACCGTCTTCGGTCTGATATATCGTTCGAGATACCGCTGCCATATTTTGATTGTAATCGTCCTGGTATCCGGTCAATCCAGGAATCGGCGTTGATTCCAGAACATAGACATCTTTACGACTCTCTTCGGGACAAGTCCCACCGAGACCACTTATGCCAGAGGTCAAGAGTAGCCAGAACTCACCATCTGCTGAGCTAATTCGCAGATTATCAACAGAAGCACCAGGCTCGTCTGATGCCGCAGCCAAGAGCTCCACCTTCCAATCGCTCAAATATTCAAAACAAAGCTTTTCAGCGATCGTGCAATACGTTTTGTAGGTTTCACCACTAGCCGTTGGGCCAACAAAGGTTCGGCCGTCGCTCGTGACACATTGTTCAGGATATGTTTCTAAAATCTTACTGCTGGCGGCAGCTTTACACTGTTCAAAGTTGGTAATAGTTGCGGCCGTTCCTGGTGTGTTAATAAAGTTCTGCCAGAATAGAAATCCGAGTAATCCCAGTATGCCTAACGAAATCACCACAATAATAATGATCAGGAGCGTGTGACCTGATTGACGATGTTTCATTAGGGCATCACCTTTAATTGACTAAAGCCGTTCGTGAAGCCAGTCTGATACTTTTCAAGCAACGCTACATCAGCGGTACAATTCTTGCCAGCAAGCGAAAGGCCATAGGTCACACCATCCACGACAACAGTCTGAGAAATTGTCGTTTTATCCTCCGGTGATGCCGGGGACTTAATGATTGAAGCGAAAGCGCCTGTATCACCCGTACACTTCGTGCCAACTAACTCTGGGGCAGAAAATTCAACGTACTGCGTTCCATCTGTCGTGCGATTAACCGCAAACTCAAAGCCACCGATACCTTTGGTATAAAAGACGGTAATACTTAATGGTTCAATATCGATTGAATTCAGCGTTGCAGGATCAACAGCAGGAGTCGTTGGCTCGTCATTTGGCGTTTCGGTTGGTGTTGTATCAGCTGGTTTATCATTGTCAGTGGTGGTTGGTGTCGTCGTCGAACTGTCTGCTTCTGGCTGACTATTAATGTTTTGCAGTATCACAACCGTACCCACCGCAAGCAGCGTCAAGCCGAGCACAATAATCGTTACAATCAGTCCCTTTTTACCCTGCCCTTTTGCCATGATCGTCTGCATCCCTCGCGGTTACGTTGTTATAAGCATAATTGCCATGCGCTCAAATGTAAAGCATCAGTCTTTACGCTTGTTTAACTTTTTCTCATATGATGAGATCCGCTTCACAATTTCATCGTGATCATCAAGGATTTCATATAACTTGTGGTCTTCTTCAGAGATGGTCTGATAACGGTCTCGCAGTACTGAGGTAATCACCTCGTCAAATGGCTTCCAGAAATCAGATCCTACCAATATGACTGGCGCTTGGGGGATCTTGTGGGTCTGCTCGAGAACGAGGATTTCAAATAACTCATCAAACGTCCCAAAGCCTCCTGGTAAATAAATATAAGCACTGGCATCAAGTGTCATAGCTATCTTACGTCCAAAGAAATGATTGAATTGAAAATTCTCAGTCGTGTAATCGTTTAAGCTCTGCTCAAATGGAAGGAGAATATTCAAACCAATTGAAGCACCACCCGCATCATACGCACCCTTATTTGATGCCTCCATAACTCCGTGACCACCGCCCGTCACAATTGCAAAGCCCTCACTCGCCAATCGCTGAGATAATTCATAGGCCGAAATCGTGACAGCGTCGTCTTGAGGTTTTCGGGCCGATCCAAAGACCGTTACCGTTCTTTCATATTTAGAGAGCATTTCAAAGACATGCTCAAACTCCTCAACAACCCCATCGAGACGACCCTCAGCCGATTCGATCAAACGCTGCCGAATCAGTAGCTCATGTTTGGTGTTATTTTTTCGTAACGTCGGGACTGTATCCTTTTGTTTCATTAGCGATAGCTTCTCTGGCGCAATCATGTCGTTGTCCAGTTGCTCAAGTACTTGGGCGGCTAGATTCTTAAAGCCCATATACCTCACAAAGATCTCATTCCACAGGCTCTCTCGGAAATGATAGGCATAGCGCCCTTCGTAAACTTCTTTATTCGAATAAGCAAAACTGACGTCGAATAAGTTAAAGGATACCGGAAAGCCATCGTACTGTAGGGCAACATAGTCACGATCCTTCCAAAACTCAAGTTCTGGATCTATCTGATATAGAAGGTCTTCAGCACGACGCCAGTGCAGGTCCTCAGGCTGAACATGTGGCTCAAACGCCACCATCTCAACCGAATCCTCCTTGTGTCGCCCTAGGTATCGTTGTATGACTCGCCAGTGCACACGCTTACCGACAATTTGGCTGGTAGTCCCTGGGTCTGCGATCAACGTCTCGACGACGGTCTCACCAAAGTGCGGCTTCTTACTTTTCAATTTAAAGAAGGTGGAGTAGAGCTTTACTTCATTCATGTAATGCAGGAGCAATGGGAGTGTTTTTAGGACAAGCCCACGCATCGTCTTGGCACGCATCGGTACGACGACAATCGTTCCCATCTCTTTAGCGTGGGTGACGTTATGAAGCTTCTTCTGAACGAAGTGTTCTGCTAAATCAACATATTTTGCGTGATCCATTTTAAGGATTCGCATGTCACGTTCTTCATAATCCTTCGGTGTTACCGTTTTAAACAGTTCGTTGTATTCATTCAGCCAATCAGCCCCCTCAGAAAATCGTAGTGCCGTGTAGAGCTCATCAAAGTCTTCTTTTTCAAACATGGCATCGACCGTCTCATAGCCAAGTTTCTCCATTAATTTTTGAGGCGGCATCTGTCGCAAAAGCTCTTTGGCTTTTTCACGTTTCAATACAAATACTTTGCGGTTAAACTTCACCTTGTCGGCTGCCGCAATCATGTATGGAGCAAGCGCCTCGACGTCATCATCCTCTTTTGCCCCGATTACCTTTGTCAGTCGTTTTATATCTTGCTCAACCCGCGACTGTAACGCGTAGTAGATTTCTTCACCAGTTGCAACAGCAGGGTTAAGGCCCATCTGACGCAGACTCTCGTGTGCCATAGCGGTGATATCACCGATAAGTTTCGTATCAGCACCAGATCGTCCTGTAATTTCTTCGAGTTCAAGCAGCGCTCTAGAAAATAGCGGCTCCTCTGCATCAAGAAGATCTCTGAGAAATTTTGCCATCCTAGAAAGCCTCTTCTTTTATCGGCATATCATGGAGTGTTACGCCTTTATGGAGAATGCCTTCTTTGGCACCAACTTTTGTCACCACCGATGTTGAATTAGCACTGGCAAAGATCATTGATTCCTTCAAAGTCTTTCCTTGGGAATAATAGCTTAGAAAGCCCGACCCAAAGGCATCACCACCACCGGTGCGGTCAACAACTGGAACATCCTCATACATACCGGCGGTCACAATCGTTTTACCATCGGTTGCGACTGCTCCATTTGGGCCGTCAGACACAATCACCACAGGACAATAGTGTCGGCCGTGACGGACGAGCTCGTCGAGATTTTCGCCTGAGACAATTTGCTGCGCCTCTTCTTTATTAACTGCCAGGATCTCAACATCCTCTAAAATCCCTTTGAGCTTGTCGGCTTGTTTAAGCTCCGATCCAGCGGGGTTAAGCATCACCTTCACGCCATGCTCTGCCGCTCTTGAAATAATCACTTCCAGTAACTCCATGTCTCCTAGCGAAGACACATAGAGCCAATCAGCCTCATCAATCACGCTCAGATCAAGATCGTGACTCTGAGCCGTTGGCATAGTTCCTTTGTAGTTAAGGATGGTCCGTTCACCACCGCTCAGCATGAGAATAACCGAATAGCTGGAGCGGTACTGCTCTTTTTGCACCACATGCCGAGTATCAATCCCTTCGGCGTCAAGCTCTTGCAAAATAATCTCGCTGGCGATATCCGTTCCCAAGCACCAAGCATAGCGACTGTGGAGTCCTTGACGCGCGAAGGTTGCCGCCGCATTAGTCACGTTTCCACCGGTTGCAAAGATAACTTCATCGAGGTCCAACTTTTGCCCCACTGGGAGCTGCTCGTATTTCACGCCCTTATGTTCGAATTGCTTGAAAGCCTTCGAACTTTTTACGAAGACATCCTGGGCGGCCTTGCCAATGGTGACGATCGTCGGAACGGTCATAGATTAGATAACTGCCTTACCTGCGCTGCCAAAGGCGTTGATTTTCTCTTCGACGACTGCTTGGACCGCATCTTTCACGTCACCCATAAGTTTCATTACCGCAAACTGATCGGGATTTTGCTTCAGTTCCTCCTCTAGGGTTGTCCGAAATGCATAACGAAGATCCGTATTAATATTAATCTTACTGACACCGATCTTGACAGCATCCTCAAAGAAGTGCAATGGCGTATCACTACCCCCGTGAAGACTAATCTGACAATCAATACTGTTTCTAATCTGTTGTAATAGCTCTAGGTCCAGTTCCTTGGGGACTGGATACGATCCGTGTAGATTTCCTACCTGAACAGCTACCGTATCAATGCCTGTGGCATCAACGAAACTTTTGATTTCCTCGGGTTTTGAGTTCCACTTTTTTACTTCTTCAAAATCAATCATTTCTTTATGAACATTTGATTCGCCCATAAAATAATGCTCCTCAGATTCGACAAGTGCTCCAGTAAAGCGTGCATACTCAACTACTTCCTTGGTTTTTGCAATAATCTCTTCAAGTGGTGCGTCATGGTCCGCCTGAGAGATGTCTATGTGTATAAATTCGTACCCTACGTCAATTGCTCTTTTACAGTCTTCGACTGAAGGACTGTGATCAAGATTAATATACATCTCAATTCCATATTCTGCCTTGTAGTTATCCACTAAATCGCGGACATTTTCAATACCTAACGCTTTCACCTCGCCATCACTAACCTCAACCATCACTGGTGCATTCATTTTCTGAGCAGCTCGGGCAATTGCAATCATCGTCTCTTGGTTATCGATATTAAAAGCTCCGACCGCAAAGTGCTGTTGTCGTGAGCGTTGCATTAAATGACGAGCCCTCGTGGTATTATCGCGGATTTCTCTAATCGTCAGTCCCATATGCCCCCTAAAGAATTTATTCTGTGTTTCAGTATAACACTTGTGCTTAGGTGATAAAACCTTAATAGTCTTGGTGATAGCGTGGCATCTTATCGAGCCATGTTTTGATGGTCACTGCCATCTTTTCGCCAGTTAATTCAAAGTGATCAAGGAGTTCTGCTGGCGCACCCGATTCACCGAATCGATCTTTCATACCAATCCGTTTCACAGGCATTGGTAGGGTTTCGCTCAAGAATTCAGCGACCGCACTCCCGAATCCACCTGCCGCCTGCGCTTCTTCGGCCGTGATGACTCGTCCGGTTTTCCTGGCGCTTGCCAAGATCGTTTCCTCATCTAACGGCTTCACAGTTGGGACATGGACAACTTCTACTTCGATCCCATCTTTTGACAAGATCTCGGCAGCAACCAACAATTGGTACGTCATCGTGCCCGTTCCGAGTAATGTCGCTTCATTTCCTTCACGCAGGACATAAGCCTTGCCAATTTCAAATGGCGAGTCCTCGGTACTAAAGATCGGTGTCTTTTCGCGCGCTAGACGGATATAGGTAGGCTTGCCATTGTCGGACATAGCCTTGGTAGCCTTCTCGGCTTCAATACTATCTCCAGGCGCAATCACGACCATATTCGGGAGCACGCGCATCAAGGCGATATCCTCAAGCATCTGGTGGGTTGCTCCGTCAGGTCCAACACTCACGCCAGCATGAGAGCCAACGATCTTGACCGGCTGGTTATTTAGCGCAATGGTTGTACGAATCTGTTCCCAGTTTCGCCCAGGGCTAAACGCCGCATAACTACTTGTGAATGGTATCTTCCCCGCTCGGGCTAAACCACTGGCAACAGTTACTAAGTTTTGCTCGGCAACGCCGACTTCAATAAAGCGCTTCGGAAACGCTTCTTTAAATAAGTGCATCTGGGTACTTTCGGTGAGATCGGCACAAAGGGCAACAGTCAGCTCGTTCGTTTCGCCAGCTGCCTTTAACCCACGCCCGAAACCAGCTCTAATCGGCTCTTGCTTGACGTCGTCATTGAAAACGTCTGGATTGAGAGGATATGTCATACACCCTCCCCCTCATGAGAGATCTTGCCACCCAAGGTGCGAAGCTTCAGTAAAGCCTCCTTTGCTTGATCGCTATTTGGTGCAACCCCATGCCATTTATAGTCATATTCCATGAAATCAACGCCCTTGCCAGGAATGGTATGTGCAATAACGACAGTTGGGCGGTTGGTGACTGCCCGTCCTTGACTGGCGGCATCAATAATACTTTCAATGTTGTGTCCGTCGATCTCGAGCACATGCCAGCCAAACGCTTCCCATTTCCCCTTCAGATCTTCGAGTGGCATGACATCTTCGGTGTTACCATCAATTTGTATATTGTTACGATCGACAAAGGCAATCAACTGAGACAGTTTGTATTTGCCGGCAAACATGGCTGCCTCCCAAATATTGCCCTCGTCCAACTCACCGTCACCCATAACGACATAGACGAATCTATGTAATTGGTTATCAAGATATTGTAATGAATAGGCATACCCCGAAGCTTGAGAGAGGCCACTTCCTAAAGGCCCGCTGGTGTTTTCGAGGCCTGGCAGGCGTTCTCGCTCTGGGTGACCCTGCAAACGACTGCCGAGCTTTCGCAGGGTAAGTAACTCATCCTTGTCAAAATAGCCCGCTTCCGCCATGGTCGCGTACTGGACTGGAACGGTATGTCCATTACTAAGGAAAAAGATATCCCGCTCTGGCCATTCAGGCTCCTCAGGACGAATATTCATAATGTTGAAATAAAGCGCAGCAAAAATGTCTGCGAGATCCAAAGGACCAGCACTGTGTCCACTGCCCGCCGCTTCGAGCATACGAATAATACTTTGACGAATATCGTTCGCCTTGGCTTCAATCTGCGGAATAGTCAACTGTGTCATTAAATAACCCCGTGCTTGTTTACTTCTTTGACGAGTAGTTGGTAGGCAGCGGTTGGATCAGGGGCCGTCGACAGCGCACTCCCCACATTCAACACATCAACACCACCCTGGGTGAGCGTATAAGCATTCTCGATATTTACACCGCCGTCCCAACCAATTTCAACATTAGGGTTAATGTTTTTCACTAAACGCACCTTTTCAAGCTGCATCAAACTGGCCGTGCCGCCGTATTTACCGAGTTCACCAGAAAAGATCATGACATGATCGACCGCCTGAATGATATTAGCAACTGTTGATGGGACGGTCGGACGAAGTAAGGCGATACCAGCCTTGATCCCTGCCTGCTTAATCTGAGCGATCATAGCTAACCGATCACCTTGAATTTCAGCGTGCAAAATAATAAGGTTCGGCTTCATCGCAATCAGTTTTGCAAGATGCTCATCGGGTCGCGCCACCATAGCGTGAATGTCAACTTGCCATTCTTTCGGCCACCATAGTTGGGCCTCACCGAGCAGAAAACTTGGCGTAAATTCACCGTCACTAATATCAATATGAACTCTTTGCGCGAACGGTTGAATACGCTCTATCGCCGCTTTGTATTGGTCGTCTGTTTCAACGGTAATAGAAGGAGCAATTACACTTGGCATTAGAGTTCGTCAATCTGGGCATTGCGCCGTTTAAATCGGACCGCTCCGGCAAATGGAGTGTTGAGCCATGTTTCGATAATACCTTGCCACTCAGCGTCATCATCACGATCGAGAACTCGAGAAGGAAGACAGAGAATATTACTATCGTTATCATTACGCGTCATCTTCGCTTCATATGCATCCCACACAACGCTGGCACGTATACCCCGAAAACGATTGGCTGCCATCGCCATCCCTTGGCCGCCACCACATAACAAAATTGCCCGAGCTTCACCCTCATTCTCGCCAAGTACCTTTAGCGCCGCCGCTTGAGCAAACTCTGGAAAGTCATCAGCTGGATCAAGCACCGTATCACCGACGTCTTCGACATCGTAGCCATGCTTCGCAAGATACGCGAAGATTTTTTCCTTCAAATGGAAGCCGTTATGATCTGTGCCCAAAAAGATCTTCATAGTACCCCTAAGTATAAGCGTTATACTACTGTTTCTGCAAGGTTTTTCCGATGTCAGCGACAAGTTCCACTAAACGGTTACTGTAGCCCCACTCGTTGTCGTACCACACCATGATCTTGGCGAGATTACCACCGACAACTTTAGTTAAAAGGAGATCTACTACACCTGAATAGCTATTGCCGATATAATCGCGGCTGACGAGCGGTTCTTCACTGACTCCCAAGATTCCTTGATAAAACGGTTCAGCTGAAGCCTTCTTAAACACATTATTAATTTCTTCTACAGTGGTATCGCGGCCCAAGAGGACGGTAACATCACTAATCGAAACAACTGGCGTCGGGACTCGAATGCTGAGGCCGTCAAACTTACCAGTTAATTGCGGAAGCGTTTTTGTCACCGCAATCGCCGCACCAGTGGTAGTTGGAACAATGTTCTCAGCCGCATTGCGACCTTCACGGAGATCCTTTGAAGGAGCGTCCTGTAAGGCCTGGCTAGCAGTATAGCTATGAACGGTAGTGAGCAGCGATTTTTCAACACCAAATTCGGCGTCCAAGATTGCCATAACCATACCCAAAGAGTTAGTTGTACAGCTAGCATTACTAATCACCTGACTTGAGCCCTCAATCTTGTCCTCGTTCGCACCAAGGACGATTGTATCGACACCGTCACTCTTGGTCGGACCACTAATGACCACGCGCTTTGCGCCGGCCTTGATATGAAGCTCAGCCGATTCCTTATCGGTGAAGCGACCAGTCGATTCAATGACGAGTTCAACTCCTAAATCACCCCAAGGGAGGGCGCCGGGATCTTTTTCAGCCAACACTGTAATGTGCTGGTCGTTCACGATAATCCCCGTCTCGTCAAAGGTGACTTTATTCTTATAAGCACCGTAGTTACTGTCATGCTGCAAAAGATATGCCAGTGTTTTTGTGTCAGTCAAATCATTAATTGCGACAATTTCAATGTCACTACGGTCAAAAGCAATCTTGAACGCATTGCGTCCGATCCGCCCAAAGCCGTTAATACCAATTTTCGTTTTAGCCATTGCCCACTCCCCTTAAGATACTTACCATAATCTCTTTCAGTATATACGTTTTAAAAACCAAGTCAAAAGGGAAAGCCCCGGGAGCCAGGACGCTAGGTCACCAACTCCCGGGGGATCTTGGAATTACTCGCTGTCCATGAACAACTCCTTTCATTCCATCATTACTATATCACCACATAACCCTCGTATCGTATACTAAAAGGGTTATGAAAAAAGAGACTCTCCTCGAGAACGCCAAGCCCTACTACGAAAAAGAGCAACTGCTCGAGCTGGAACATGCCGTCGATATTGCGACCGCTGCCCACAAAGGCCAAAAGCGCCGTAGCGGCGAGCCGTACATCATCCACCCTCTCGCCGTTGCTCACACACTCATTGAATGGGGCATGGACATCGACAGCGTCATCGCTGGTGTGATGCACGACACCGTCGAGGACACTGACATGACGCTCGAAAAGATCGAGACATTATTCGGCAAAGACGTCGCCTTCCTGGTCGATGGCGTTACCAAGGTTTCCCAAGCCCGCGCTGGTATGCAGGATCTTGCCGAATATCTTCCGCAGACCAAAGACAACCTGTCAAAGCTCCTCATCGCTGTCGGCCAAGATGTCCGTGTCATTATCATTAAACTCGCTGACCGTCTCCACAATCTCGAAACACTCCAACACATGCCAAAGGAAAAACAGTTAAAGATTGCTCGCGAAAGCCTGGAGGTCTTTGGACCAATGGCGGACCGATTAGGTATGGGACGGGTACGTATGCAGATCGAGGAGAAGGCCTTTAGCTACCTCGACCCGAACGAATATCGAAAGCTCCATAACTTAATCCGAAAACGTCTCGGTAAAAGTACTCGAAAGCTCGGAGCCGTACGCGAAGAGGTCGAGAAAGCCCTCAAGGCCGAAGGTATTAGCTTTGAAATTAACGGCCGCGTCAAAAGCATTTATAGTTTATATAAGAAATTACAAAAAGTTGATGGCAACATCGACGATATCTACGATTTGATGGCGCTCCGTATCATTGTGAACTCAAAAGAAGATTGCTACCGCGTTCTCGGTATCCTGCATACGCTCTATCAGCCGATGATCGCTCGTATCAAGGATTACATTGCCGCCCCAAAGCCTAATGGTTATCAGAGTCTTCACACAACGGTCATTACGCCGACAAAACAAATCATTGAATTCCAGATCCGTACCTACGAGATGCACGAATTCGCTGAGCGCGGGTTAGCTGCGAGCTTCCATTATCACGAACAAAAAGATTCGAAGGATTATGTCCGCAAAAAATCCTCAGTTCTGCCAGCTAATATGCAGTGGATCACCCAGCTTCAAGAAATTGCCAGCAACCTCCGAAGTGGCGAGGATATTACGACCGACCAGTTGAATATTGATTTATTTAGCAACCGTATCTTTGTTTACTCACCAAAGGGCGACATTTACAATCTACCTGAAGGTGCTCTGCCGCTTGACTTCGCCTACCTCGTCCACAGCGATGTCGGCAAACACGCCTACGGCTTTAAAACCAACGGCTCGATCCATCCTTTTGATAAACCCCTCCAAAACGGCGATGTCGTCGAGGTGCTGACCCGCAAGACAGCCAGTCCGAAACAGTCATGGCTAGACCAGGTCACTACTAGTCATGCCCGGAGTAAGTTACGCTCACAACTCCGCCAACTCGGCATCATAGAGGGTATTACAGCTGCAGCGGCAATTATCCGACAAAAGACATTACTGAAAAAGAAGAAATAATGACCGATATCCTTGTTGCTATTTCGACCGTTGCCGATGGCAGCATGTATAATCGTCACGACAAAGCGGATGCTTCCGTGATTCATAATCGTGAAGTATTCCTCAAGAAACATCACATTTCTCTCGAACAAACAACACGGGTCAGGACGCTCTATGAGGGCGATAACTATTGTCGATACAAAGAGGCAACTGAGGCAGAAAAGGGCGACGGTATGAAGGATGATCAAGTGGCTATCTCCGACGGCCTCGTCACAACAAACCTCAACCACGCATTGTTTCTCCCCGTTGCCGATTGTGTTGGAGCAGTCTTGTATGACCCGAAGAAGCAAGTCCTGATGGTCAGTCACCTCGGCCGCCACAGCCTCGAGCAGGGCGGCGGCATCAAATCAGTCGCCTATCTCAAAGAAAAGTACGGCTGTGATCCGAAAGACCTAAAAGTATGGCTCACCCCAGCACCTGGCAAGGATGCTTACCCTATTTGGAAGTTGGATAATAAAGGCATGAAAGAAGTAACCTTTGAGCAACTCTCAATAGCGGGGATCTTACCCGAGAATATTACCGACAATCCCGCTGACTCTACCAAAGACGTTAACTATTATTCATACAGTGAATTCTTGAAAGGCAATCGAAAAAAAGATGGCGACCATGTAGTGGTCGCCATGATGCGTTAAAGTTTCTTTTTGTGTAACTTTTTCTTAATGATCTTGTTCAGTCGCTTTTGCACTGGTTGCTCGAGTTTCGTAATTGACTCAATCGGGATCCAGCTATACTCGTCGTGTTCCCAACTTATTTCAATACTTGGACGTACCTGATCGAGATGAGCGACGAAAAGAGCGCGCTGCATGATCGCGAACGGTCGCCGCGTTATGTCTACCCGTCTCAATTGTCCAGGATCAACAAGGAGACGAGTTTCTTCGAAGATTTCGCGTACCACCCCTCTCTCATGGCTCTCGCCAGTCTCAATCATACCTCCAGGCAGATCGGGCTCGAAAGCAGCTGTTGGATGAGTTCCACTTCGACGAAGAACCAATACATGTCCATCAGCGTCAAATATGAGTACTTTTGCCGAGCGGTATTTAGCCATTACGCCCAGCGTTCAATCGCCTCGTGCACAATCTTCTTGGCCTCTTCGATATCACCCCAACCCTTAACGATAGTGCTGCCAGGTTTTTTCAAGTCTTTGTAGTGAGCAAAGTGATGCTCGATTTGCTTCTTCAACTGGTCACTCAGATCATCAAGTGAGTTAATTGCGTTACCTGTATTGCGGTCATCGGCTGGCACGACAACGATCTTGTCATCGACTTCACCGTCATCTTCAAATTTCAGAACACCAATAATCTTACCCTCGAGGAAAATACCAGTCGTCAGTGGCTGATCAGTGATCGCTAATACATCAAGCTCGTCACCATCTTCGTCCAATGTTTGGGGAATAAAGCCGTAGTTCGTCGGTTTCGCAAAGATAACTGGCTCGACACGGTCAAGTTGAAAGGCAGCTTTTTCGCGGTTCCATTCAATTTTTTGATTACTTCCTGCTGGAATCTCAATCACCACATTCACGACACCATTATCAACATCACCGGGCGTCAGGATTTTATTAAAATCTGCCATTATATTCTCCTTGTTATTCTTCTTAGCTCTATTTTATCAGTTTTTACACGAACAGAGATATAATCACTAATGGACATTATGAAATTACTTTTACCACCTGACTATGTAAAGCAAGCAGCTGCCGACATCCGCAAGGCAACCAAGCGCGTCTTCCTTGTTTCATTAGTCATCGCCGATCACCCCGCGACCCATGAGCTTATCAGTGAGCTCGAAGCGGCGGCTAGGCGCGGCATACCCGTTACTGTTGCAGCCGACATTTTCACCTACGGCGAGATTAGCGGTAGCTTCCTGCCCCTACGCTACAACAGTCCAAACGCCAAGCTCGTCACAAAGATGGTAAAGACATTACGTGCTGCGGGAGTAAAGTTTCACTGGCTAGGAAGAGCTCGCATGACCATCTTTAACGGTCGCACCCATAGTAAATGGTGTGTCGTTGATGACACGTGTTATGTCTTCGGTGGCGTCAATATGTATGAGGGTGGCATCCACAACGTCGATTATATGTTTAAAACCGAAAATGCAGCTCTGGCGGATCGTTTGGCATACGAACAAGGTCGTATTCAAAAGGCCGAGCGCAACTCTACGAACTATCCTAGCGTCACCCACGAACTAGGGGGAGACTCGGTGCTGATTGATGGCGGGATTATTACTCAATCCATTATCTATCGTCGTGCTTGTGAATTAGCTCGCGATGCCGAAAAAGTACTCTATGTTTCCCAGTACTGCCCGACAGGAAAGCTCGCTCGTATCTTAAAAACCAAGAAAACAAAGTTCTATTTCAATACTCCCGACAAAGCGCGAGGTGTGAACCGCCTGTTCATCCAGTGGAGTATCTTTCGAAGTGGACTCAAGACTCACTACAGCAAGAATAAACCGTACTTACACGCCAAATTTATTATCTTTACCATGCCTGACGGACACGAGGTCGCCCTAACTGGCTCGCACAACTTTGCCTTCACGGGCGTCACACTCGGAACTCGGGAAATAGCCCTGGAAACAAAAGACCCGGCTGTGATCTCACAGCTCAGGTCCTTCTACGAAAGCCGAGTTCGTTAGCGATTTAATTCGTCAAGATACTCACGAATCGAAAGCGCCGCAGTTGCGCCCTCACCCACCGCACTGGCGATTTGCATCGTCGCACCACTACGGACATCACCACTCGCAAAGATACCCTTGATGTTGGTCTGGAGGTGCTTATCAGTTTTAATCAAGCCAATCTCATCAAGTTCGATACCGCTGCCCTCAAGGAACTGCGTGTTCGGCATGAGACCGACAAACACAAAGATTGCTGGCGCTTCAATTTCAGCAGGTTTGCCCTTTGTAATAATTTTGATCGAGCTCACTCGACCATCGGTCGCGACAATCTCTTCAACGGTCGTATCGAGGTGAACTGTCACTTTACCCTCATCGACATATTTTTTAAGTTCATGCTGCAAGACTTCGCTCGCTTTTATAGTGCTGCGAACAAGAAGGTCGATGTGGCTTGCATAGCGAGTAAGGAATAATGCTTCCTGCAGAGCCGAATTACCACCACCAACAACCACCATTTTCTTGTCACGGTAAAAAGCACCGTCGCAGGTTGCACAATAATGGACACCTCGGCCGTAGTATTCCTTTTCACCAGGAACATCGATTTTCTTGTAATCACTTCCGGTCGCGATAAGGACGGTTTTAGCCTTTACTTCGGCTCCATCGACAGTAACCACCTTGACGTCTCCTTCGTCACGAACTGCCGTCACGTCACCGAATTCGATCTGTGCACCAAAGCGTTCGGCTTGTTTCTCAAGATGACCTGCTAATGTCAATCCTTCAACGCCATCAGCAAACCCAGGGTAGTTATCAACCACATCAGTAATCGCAGCCAGGCCACCAATAGTCGCCTTTTCATACAACACAGTATCGATATCTTCACGAGTGGTGTATATCGCGGCCGCAAGAGCGCTTGGGCCAGCACCTATCATAATGACATCTCGTATTTCTTTGCTCATCTTTATTTCCTTACTATATTAAGTATAGCATAAGCGCTATATTATTGTCCTTGTGATTGTGTGTACAGTTTGATCAATTCGGCCGAAGGTTGGGGTTCTGGAATCGCCTCTGGAGTCGGAATAATCATGATAACAAACTTGAGCGGCGTGTTTGGAGCAATCGTCTCACCACTCCCCGTCTCGCCATATGCTAAGTCTGAAGGGATAGTGAGCTCTCGCACACCGCCAACTTTCATTCCGATCACGCCATCCGTCCACCCCTGGATCACTCCACCGGGTGTCACAGCAAATGGTGCTTTCAAAGCATCGCCGTTAATTGAACCGTCGAACACATTTCCGTCCGGCGTCCATCCGATGTAATAAGCACTAAAACTGGAGTCTGCAGTAATCTCTTCACCGTCACCGATCTTGAGATCTTCCTTTTTTAGCTCTGTCGCGCTCGCTGCATCCCAGACAGCTGGTCGTGAGCTGTACTGATTAAATTCTGTGAAATACACCTGAGATAACTCAGCTGCTTGAGCATTCACCTTTTCTTGATAGGCGTCAACTTCCTTTTGGTAAGCACTCATCAAGTCGTTCAATTTCGCCGTATCAGTCTGCTGATTATTATTCTGCAAAATAATAATCAAGAACGAACCAATCGTTCCGACGGCCATCGTGATGGCAATCACCCAAATTGCAATTCGCTGCGAGCGTTTCGTAGCCACTTCTGTCTCCCCGTTAAAATCTGTTTCTATTATACCAGATGCTAGATGACTTTTGCGCCGAGGTCCGATGTCACAGCCTCGCTTACTTGATCGACAATAGTTGCAGTCTCATCACTGGAAAGCGTTTTGTCATATGAGGCAAGCTTTACTCGAATCGTAATATTCTTAGTGTCACCTGTCTCTGGTTGATAAAGATCAAGCGGCTCAATTGAAGTGATCAAATCGGTCATCGCCAAACGCTGCTTGGCACTATCGATAATCTGCTGGTAGGTAACGTTGGTCGTTACTTGGAAAGTAATATCCCTTTCAGTACCTGGGTATTTACTGAGTGGTTGATATGATGGCTCGAGAGTTGCAGTCGCCTTCAAGAGCGATTGCGTTGCGATCTCAAATCCAGCTGTATAGTCAGGGAGTTTAAAGGCCTTTTGGACTGATCGTTTAAACTCACCGATAACACCAATTCTTTCGTGTGTTTGCGCATCCCAAACCCTCGCACTACGCTTTGGCTCGAATGGTTGCGTCACAGGATAGTCAGACTTTTCTTCTAAAGGCTCGTAGGTAAACTCGAGACCAAGAGTATTCGCAATATAATCAAGGTACTGCTTGGCTTCATAGTAGGCACTACCTTTGGTTTTCTTATTGCGAGCAACCACAAATGTCAGGCCATCGAGTTCTTTTGGCACACCTTCTTCGTTCACATCGTGGATTTTGGTATGGAACTTGTTCAGTTCAAATAAAGCAAAGTGATCGTAGCCAGCTTTAATATTTGGGTGAATATTTTGAAGCAAGCTTGGCGTCAGGCTTTGGCGGTAGTATTGCAATTCAGGGCTGAGGCTATTAGTCAGTCGGTAGGCCTGATCAGGATTCTGGCCAGCCTTTTTCATCACGTCACCGTGGATGAAATTATAGGTCAACACTTCATTGGCACCAGCTCGAACCAAAGTATCACGAAGTCCAGCTCGAAGCTGATCAAATTCATCAGGCATGACTGCGGTAAAATCACGACTCGGTGACGTTAAGTTAATCGTATCAAAGCCAGACAGACGCCCAACCTCTTCGACAAGATCCTCGGCAATATGAATGTCATTACGCCAATAAGGCACAGTGACGCTCGCATCAAGGCCATCGACAGACACGTTAAATTCCACATTCTCAAGTATCAATTTTATGTCTTCGGCCGCAAATTGCGTCCCTAATATGTCATTAACGATTGTTTCGTGGATCGGAATCACAATTGGGTCGTGTTTGCCTGGATAATCATCAGCTATGTCCGATGCAACTTTCGCTCCCGCGAATTTCATCATCATTTTGACAGACTCGATCAAAACAGGCGTTCCAAGGGCCGCTGGCTGACCTTTCGTGAGGCGAGTAATTGCTTCGGTGAAAATGCCGTGGCGCATCTGCATATTACGCAGCTTGTAGAGATTAAAGGTCGCACACTCCAACAAGATCCGCTTGGTTGAGCTATCAATTTCAGTGTCAAAGCCCCCCATTGCCCCAGCCAGACCAATGGCGGTGTCACCTGCGGCAATGACAATATCCTCTTCATCAAGTGCAATAACCTTACCATCGAGCAGCTTCAAGGTTTCGTCTTTTCGAGCCGAACGAACATGAATGTCTGCTTTGCCACCCGCAACCTTCAGGATCTTGTCATAGTCATAAGCATGCAATGGGCGTCCCGTCAGCAGCATCATATAATTCGTCACGTCAACAACCGCGCTAATCGGGCGGATACCACTGCGAGCCAGGTAGGTCTGTATTTCAAGCGGTGATTGTGCACCTTCATCGGCGTCAGTTAGAACAATTGCTTGGAAACGATCAGATAATGACGGATCATCAATCGTCACGGTCGGCGTCTCGACAGAACCGTCAGATTGTAAGGTAGCCTCGAGGTCAAACAACCATTCTGGTGTTCTGAATTGCTTACCTTGAATACCAGCAATCTCACGGGCAAAGCCAATCACCCCAAAGGCATCTGGCCGATGGGTTAATGATTTGTTCTCAATATCAAGCAGGTAATCGTTAAGTTCATATAGCTCAGCGAAGCTCGAGCCAGGTTTTGCGTCCTTATCAATTTCAATAATCCCAGAGTGGTCATCATAAAGATCAAGTTCTTTGGCACTTGCCAGCATGCCATTACTCATAAGTCCGCGTAGTTCTTTGGACGCCAAGATAAATGGTTCTTTATCGCCAAATGTTTCCGGAACAGTCGAAGCAGGCGGGAGCCAAGCGGCTAACATTCCCTCATGGACATTCGGCGCACCACAGACAACCTGGACCAACCCATTGGCATCGCGTTCAACACCTTCAGCTTTGCCACCGTCATCAATCTTAGTGACACTCAAATGATCAGAGCCTTCAACGGCTTTACATTCGACAACCTTCACAACTAATACATCTTTATATTTCGCACCGATGTCTTCGACACTCTCAATCTCAACCAAACGCTCGCCAATCAGCGTCGCTAGTTCATCGATAGTGACATCGATGTCTACAAATTTTTTGAGCCAGTTTACAGATATAATCATGCGAATTTCCTTAAGAATTGTAATCGTGCCGATTCGAAATGTCGTAAATCCTCGATACCATATTTCAACATCACCAATCGCTCGACGCCACCACCCCAGGCAAAGCCGCGGTACTTGGTCGGATCAATCCCGGCTTCACGCAGGACATTCGGGTGGATCATGCCGCAGCCGAGCATCTCTAGCCATTCGCCAGGTTTACCACCGAGTGCGGCTGGTTTTTCAATCGCGAACTCGAGGCCAGGCTCAACAAATGGGAAATAAGCTGGCTGGGTCTTAATACGAAGTTGCTGTCCATAATAGACTTCAAAGAAGCTTCGCAGTGTGCCGAGCATATCACCGAGTGTCGCATCTTCACTGACAAAAACTCCTTCAACTTGGTAGAAGGTGTGTTCATGGGTTGCATCAACATCTTCATTGCGGAAAACGCGCCCATAACTAATCGCGGCGATCTGGCCACCAGCCTCGAGTGCTTGCTTCCCTTCTTTTAAGATACGGTGCTGCATGGTTGAGGTATGTGCTGGTGGAATAAATCCTTCTTCGGTTCGGAAGGTATCATAGCCATCACGTGCGGGGTGGTTCTCTGGGAAGTTCAGTGAGGTAAACATATGATAATCATCGTCGATCTGACGAGATTCAATGGCCTGAAAGCCCATACGAGTAAAGATATCAACAACTCGGTACAACTCTTTCATCAGAGGATGGTGCGATCCCTGAGTCGTTGGCAGAAGCGCTGGACGATCGGCGTTCACATCCCACGGGGCCGTCACATCAATAGCTGCAATGTCACTCGACTCAAGCTCGTTCTCTCGATCCACCACTGCTGCTTCGACTGCCTGCTTCAACCGGTTGACCGCTTTTCCATAAGATCCGCGCTCCTCAGCGGGCATCGTGGCAATCGCACTATACAAGTCTTTAAAGACAGGTGCCCGTAGAATATCGCGCGGGGTATCGCTAGCCTTGACCTGAGCAAGCAGATCTTGGCGAATGGTATCAATGTCGTGACTAGGCATAACTAGCGCTATTATACGCTATAACGCTCTTGCTCGTAAGGGCTATTACGATGATGTTGCGATAATGAGCCAGACAACCAACCCCAGAGCAATCAAAGCGATAACACCCCATACCCAGGCGAGAGAAGTTGTCTGTTTCGAGCCTTTTATAAATGCCGAGTCGCTAATACCATCAGGAAGCTCTGCTTCTTTGGCTTTCTCTCGTGCTCGTTCTTGCAGGTCAGTCGCTAATTTTTCCTGGAGTTGTGAACGCTTATTTTCTTGTTTTATGTATAATGCCATACTCTTTACTATACCACTGGCACGGTTTATGTTTATGCTATACTAGACCCATGTTTACTATAAGGAGGGAGACATAATGGCTACTAAAAAAGCCGCTACTACTAAAAAACCAGCCGCAGCGAAGTCTGCAGCGAAAACAACTCGAACGTCAGTAAAGACAGCTCCTGCTGCCGCAACAAAGAACACTTTCGTAGGACACGTCCAAGATTCAGTCCGATCACTTACGCTTTGGCGTGCCGTGATTGCTGAATTCATCGGTACTTTCCTACTTGCTAGTGTCGTACTCGCCAGTCGTGGTGAACCAATCTACGTACTCTTCGGCCTCGCCGGTATCGTACTGTTGATCGGTGCCTTGTCTGGTGCACACGTCAACCCAGCCGTCACTATTGGTGCCTGGGCAACTCGTCGCATTGGATGGCTCCGTGCTCTGGGATACATCATCTTCCAGGTACTTGGTGCAGCCGTTGCCTACTTCACCTTCACCGCCTTCTTGGCTGGTTCAGGTGTCTCAAGTGCAGATGCAGCGACCCTCGGTGGTCCAGTCGTCTTCTCAGCTGTTGATATCAGCACACTTGCTGGTAAAGAATGGTTCATCTTCTTTGGTGAATTACTCGGAACCGCAATCCTCGGATTCGCCATTGCTAACGCAACTCGCGAACGACAGGACCGTGTGGCTGCTGCCTTTACGGCCGGTCTCGGTATCTTCGCAGCTTTGATCGTCGCTGTTAGCGCCGCAAGCTACGTTGGTGCAAACGCGATCATCAACCCTGCAGTCGCAACCGCACTGCAAGCATACCACTGGGATTCATTCTGGACCTTCGGCGTATACGCCCTCGCTCCAGTCATCGGTGGTGTCGTTGGATTCGTCGTTTACGACCTACTCTACGGCCGCAAAGCAAAATAGTAGATATCTCTGCTTACGAAAATACCTCGCTGGAAATGGCGAGGTATTTTAATTGAAGATCATCTGTTTTTATACCTTATTCGTCACTCTGCGGCCGCTCAATCAACAGCGCCTCAACACTCGCATTATTCCCCGCGATCTTCACCACATCAGTATCAACCTTTGCCAGTTCCTTGTGCGCGTCATTGTAGTGATTCACTGTCGTACCGAGTGACTTGCCTAGCTTGGCCATATAGGTGTCAAACGCCCCAATATGACGGCCCAGCTTACCAACTTGGATCTGAATATCTTTAGCCTGTTCTTCGATCTGCAGACTACGGAGGCCTTGGAGCACGGTCTGAAGGTAAGCCATAAAGCTGGTCGGGCTGACGATCACTACCTTCTTTTCACGGAAGGCATATTCGATAAGATCCCGCGCACTCGAGCCGGTTCCAACGTCACCAATCAACAGATCGTAATACAAAGATTCAGATGGGATGAACATAAAGGCAAAATCCATCGTCTTTTCGTTTGGACGGATGTACTTACTGGTTTCATCAATACGGCCTTTAAGATCGTTACGAACCCGCTTCAACAACTCAACCTTCTCTTCTTTCGTCTTTGCTTGGACCATACGGTTATAGTTCTCGAGACTAAACTTACTATCCACTGGCAAGATCTGGCCCTTATCCAGGAACACTACAGCATCGGCGATCACACCATCCTTAAACCTGTATTGCATTTGAAAGTTCTTGGTTGGCAAAATGTTAGCGAGGACAGATTCGAGGTAGTATTCACCAAAGACACCGCGTTGCTTTGGATTCTGCAGAACGTTTTGCAATGTTTTTAATTCATCTGCCACATCGACAACACGCCGATTAGTCTCGTCTAACTTGGCCAGACGCTGCGTCACATCACTCACCAATTTGCTACTCTCGGCCAACTGCTTTTGCATCGAGGTCTGCATATTGGTCGCGTTGCGTTCTAATTTATCGCCCAGTGCCGCTTGTAGGTTCGTAATTGTGCGGTTCAGTTCCGTCACGTCAGTCTTGAGCATTTCGACCCCACCGTTCGGCTTCATGTCACGTAATCTTTGAGTGATAAAGAATAGCGCAAAGGCCAAGCCCATAACGACGATCAAGAGAATAATCAGTAACACCTGCTCCATATGTCTCTAGTATATCAGGAAAGCACAAGAGTGATGCGGATGATCAGTACAATCAAGATACTAACCGCGATCACCAACCATAGACGAGCATAGCGAGCAATCCAAGCAAACAGACCATAGCAAAGCGCATACAGTCCAACACTCCAAGCGAGGGCTTCAACCCAGAAGAGTCCGGTTGTCATCGCACTCAAATCCCAGAGTAAAATAGCCGTTGCGACAGCGAGGATAATTGGGCGAAAGATCCCCATTCGGACCATCACAATAATACCCAGTAGCCCTGTCAGGATTGCCGCAATGTTACCAGCTAATGAAACGCTATTCGCACAGGCTGTTGCACTCCCCATATCGCGACATGCCAGTGGGTCGACAACATAATGACTCAAAAGGACTGTCATAATCCAAAATACGATACCGAGCGCTGCGCCCGTAGCAATCGTTTTTAGCCAAATACTCCAGGTTCGATCGACATACTCTTGTTCAGCGACTACTTTTGCCATGTAAGATTTCCTTCTGCCCACCCGGTTTATCTAAGTACCAAACTGCCCCTAGCAATGCAATTACTATACCAGCAATAACGTCAATTGGTGTATGTACCAGGGCAACGACGCGCCCTATAGCGATCAACAGAACCAAAATCGCTAATACTATAGCAGTCTTTTTGGCACGAGTTTCAAACCAGACAGCGGCGGTGATAGCCGTGACGAACAACGCGTGATCCGAAGGGAAACCAGGGTTGTTTAAGTAGAGTGCACCAGGATCGACACCCATCAACTCAAATGGACGAAGATCTGATGGTTGATAAACGGTAGCAGCGAGTTTGGCAAGCAGATATGCCGTCAGGCCTGCCATCAAGATCCGACAATATGCCTCGTAGCGAGCTTTGCCTTTTGGTACCTTGAATAGCAGAAGGTATGCTCCAATAAGGATTACTGGAATCACGGCGACATCGGCGATGAGGCGGATGATGAGGTCTGGGGTCATGTATCTATAATACTACTGCTTGTCCTCATCTTATAATGTTTCACGACATTCAAAAGTTCATAATTATTTAATAAATGTAGCTTAAGATTAGGGGAAAGTAAACGGACACCAGGCAACCATGAAAATACTCGTTGTTGAAGACAATCCTCGTCTCGCTGATCGCATTCAGCGCAAACTTCAGAAAACTTACTTAATAGATTTTGTGAATACTGGGCATGAGGCACTCGTTCAGCTTGCAGACATCGAGTATGGTGTTATCCTTTTAGATCTTGGACTGCCTGACATGCACGGCGTAGAGGTATGCAAGAAGATCCGTGACATGAAAATCAATATCCCGATATTAGTTCTAACTGGGGTAGACGACATGCCAACGCGAGTTGAATTATTAAATATGGGCGCAGACGATTATGTGACAAAACCGTTTGATAGCGATGAGCTAAAAGCACGGATATCAGCTTTACTGCGACGTCGCGCACGGCCCATCCTCCCTCAAATACTAACGTACCACGGACTAGTTATTGATCCATCCGAACGAACCGTCGAGAGAGATGGCATTGCTATATCAC
Organism: Candidatus Microsaccharimonas sp.; assembly: GCA_049296095.1. Lineage (GTDB taxonomy): Bacteria > Patescibacteriota > Saccharimonadia > Saccharimonadales > Saccharimonadaceae > Microsaccharimonas. The sequence goes on along the minus strand of JBAQRV010000001.1, from coordinate 76,858 downwards.
TTCGACGAAAGGAGTTCGATATACTCGAATATTTAGTCATGAACAGTGGTCGTGTTCTCACACGGAAAATGATACTCGATCACGTATGGAGTGCTGATAGTACTAGTTGGCTCGGAACGATCGATGTTCACATCAAGCATCTCCGTGACAAAATAGATCGTCCATTTGCTACTTCATTTATTCGTACAATATATGGCGTCGGGTACAAGGTAGACAGCCCAGAATGAGAGAGCTGATACGTGCACACAGAAAAGGCGCTGTCCACGATGACCCACACTACATGGTAAAGATAGTCTGGCTCGGCACACTCACCGTTGCGGTCGCACTCCAAATATTACTCACCGTCCATCATCTGGTTATAAACAGCTCTGATATAGCCGACCGACTATATTTTGGCGTCCCTATTATCATCTACCTACTAATGATTATCTTGCTCTTTAGGATCCGTGCATATGCTCTTGCATCCTGGTCACTGCTCATCCTCTATACATTTGTTGCTATTATCATTCTTATTAGCTGGAGCGTCCACGCTTCACTAGCAATACTTATGCTCGGGTTCGTCATACTTTTATCCGGTGCAATGCTAGGATTAAAAACGATTATCCCAGTGACAGTTGGCGCCGGAGGTATTATTATTACCCTCCATGTTCTCGACGCACTTAATATTTACAGACCTGAGGATTCTTCAAGGCTCGGTGAACCAGGTTTAGTTGATATTGCAACTTATGTCACCATGTTCGGCATTTTCGCACTCATCACACGATTATCAGGCAAACAAATGGAGAACAATCTCAAACGAGCAATGGCAGCAGAGGTTGAACTCGAAAAAGAGAAATCCCAGTTAGCATCTCGGCTAAGGGAAAAGACTCGCATATTACGCAAAGCACAACAAGAGGAGATTATGCAGCTCTATCAATTTGCCGAGCTGGGTCAACTCACGACCATCATTCTGCATGACCTCGCCAACAACCTCAGTGTGCTATCGCTCGATATCGACGATTTAACGGAAGAAAATGAGACCTCGGGCGCCATAGCTCGCACGAAAGAGAGTATCGCCTACTTGGAACGCATGGTATCAAAGGTAAGGAGACAAATTAGTAAGACAAAACACGTCGAAAAGTTTGATGCCCTAACGGTTACAAGGCAAAGTGTCCACGATATGTCTTCAAAAGCAGGAAGGGTTGGTATCACAATAAAAACATCATCCTCTAAAATAAATGGTGGTTTTCACATTGTCGGCGATCCTCTTCGTTTATCACAAATCCTCACAATTCTTATAAATAATGCAATAGATGCCTCGATCCCTGAGGGTATGCTCAAAGAGATCACAGTACAAACCCGTATTCATAATCGAACTTTGCAAATCTCAGTTATAGATCATGGAATTGGCGTCCCCGAAAATATTCGCGGCAACCTCTTTGAACCACTACACAGTAATAAACAACACGGTCTCGGCATAGGATTATTCGTCGCAAAACAGATTGCCGAGATGCACTTCAAGGGTGCATTATTCCTCCATCATGATACTGATAGGACAGAGTTCGTTATCGAGTTACCGAGCGCGTAGCCTCAAATAGTCTCACCCACTCCGCAAGCTTCATTTGCGAAGGCTTAATATCCGCCTTCAGCCCAACCGCCTCTCGTGGCGTCTTCACAAAGATCTTTGGGTCGGAAAAACAGCCCTCAATAAACTTTCTGTACTGCGGCATGTCTTTCACTGCAATCATCGGCTCTTCGCGTCGTACCAATTCTAATAGCACCGTGTCCACATTCGGATGTGGCCAGAAGTCAGTCTTGCGTAGTGGCCGACGAATCTTGACCGCGAATAGAGGCCCAATCATCATTCCTAACTGTCCTGTAAAACGATCTGAGTTTGGCAACAGTTTATTCGCAAACTGCTTCTGCACGATCAAATACGTCGCCTCAGGTGGATTATCCGCTTCGGTAATCTTACGAAGAATCGGCGAGCTCAAATGAAAAGGAATATTCGCAAAGATCTTGTAAGGAGTCTTTGGTAATAGCATGTCGAGAAAATCACCTTCCTTCACCGTCACGTTCGGGTACGCCTGCATGTTCTCGCGCAGTTTCTCGGCCATCCGTGGTTCGAATTCGATCGCCACTACCTCCTTAGCACGGGTTGCGAGAACTGAGGAAATCACTCCACTCCCCGCCCCGATATCCAGCACCATATCACGAGGTTTAATCGACGTATGACCAATCAATTCCTTAATAAAATCAGGATTACGAAGGAAGTATTGAGAATAGTGTGCAAGGCGCTTCATGTCTGAGTCACATTATACCCCAGTTACAGAGGGAATGTGTGCTATAATAGACCGAGTATTAAAAGAACGGAACCTGATGGCTAAACACAAGAACTGGCACGGCGCCACCCGAAAGCGCATGCTAAAGAAGAAGGCAAAGAGCCTAAAACTAAAGCGCGGCTACTAAAAAAGACTCCTCCCGAGTCTTTTTTCTTGCCCTAAGGTAAATTGCGAAACCCTATATTCTGTGATATAATATATACAGTCTTCAAAAATTCTCTTAATTTTATTCGACACATCACTCTAAAAATAAAGGTGGCTCATGAAAATTTCTAAACATATCGAAGTTGTTCGGTCTACTATTGCTGGTCTCAGTTCGATGAGTGTGGCATCCGCTACGGCAATTGTTGCATCATTATCGAAACAATATACCGACGTAATCTTAACGATGGTCGATACAGCCTCAGATCTCCAACAGCTGATTGATCGCAAGCCTGATCTTGTCTTTTTAGGCATGATGTACGTGGGTGACCCTGACGATACCTCAAAGAAAATCTGGATGAGTGAACGGCTCGAAGCTGCCTCAATCCTCCACACTGGCTCAACTCAAAAATCCCACCGCCTCGAACTCAACAAAGATCTCGCCAAACAAAAAATGCTCGATGATGGTATCGCAACCGCACCATTTAGTATTCTCTACCGCGGGCAAAAATACACTGACCAGGTTGATGAACTAGAATTTCCTCTTTTCCTCAAACCACTTCGCGGCGGTGGCGGCCAAGGCGTCGATGAATATTCGGTTGTCCGCACCATTCATCAGCTGCGCGACAAGATCTTGTCACTCCATAGCAAGAATGATGTCGATATTATGATCGAGCATTACCTCGAAGGTCGCGAGTTTAGCGTTGCTATTATACGAAAAAAAGGTTCTGATGATCTCATCGCCATGCCGCTCGAGCTGATTGCACCCGAAGATACGAATGGCGAACGTATGCTCAGTAGTAAAGTAAAATCTCAGAACCAAGAATCTGCAATCGCTGTTATAAACCCTTTGGAAAAAGCAGCCCTCAGTGCATTTGCGCTCAGCGTCTTTCGTGCCCTCGGTGCCCGCGACTACGGCCGTATCGATATTCGTCTCAACGCCGCCGGTGAACCACACTTCCTCGAGGCCAATCTCATTCCTAGTCTGATTGAAGACTATGGCTCATTTCCAAAAGCCCACAAGTTAAGCGAAGGTGTTGAGTACGATGAAATGATCGCGACCATTGCCGAGTTAGCTTTTACCCGTCCGTTGGCTGTCCATTATTAACATCGAGTGTTGTATAAGGAGCGTGAGAGCAATAATCGCTCACCTTCTTTACCACCTGACGAGTATCAGTCTGTTCAAGAGATAGCGCACGCAACCTGTCAGGATCAGCGTCTGGCAACATATCATACCAACATACCCCATACCAATCGAGTGACTGGAACTTATTATGTATATTTGCCCAAGTTGGGTTCTTTGATATGTCATTTTGTTTTCGATAGTCATAGACACCAAAATCGAATCCATAAATACCCATCGATGGAAGGCCGACTTGCGTTGCTATCACTTGCCCTGAGGTAAATTTGGTGCGTGGGGGATTATCTTCAGGCGACGTCCTTGTATCATTTACTTTCGGCTCAGGTGTCTTTTCTGCCAGCGCCTCAAGCTCTGGCGATAACTTGTAGATATGATCGAATCGAAATGCGATGCCACAGTCGTTTTCAAACGTCAGGAGATACTGTAAATCCGCCGGATCGCCTTCGTAGTAACGTGTTAATCCGACCAATGTCGCATCCATCGGCATTCTTACCTCAACCTTGCCTAATGTCTCGTTCGGTACCCCGAATCCCCCATGAGGCTTATAACTGAATCCTCGATACGATCCCGGCATCAGTACGGCAGTAAGTAAGGAAGGTTCGATGGGTGATTGATCAAAGACGAACGGATCTTTGCAATCAGGAGCCGTGCCCGTCTTTGTATACCAAGCGATCTTTTGCTCATCAAATGCCCACTGCACTTCAGAAGTAGTTTTATTACTATTGGTGATAAACACCCAACCCAGCAGTCCAATGACCCCTATGGCCGCCACGGCCACGAGAATGATCCAAAGATGAAAGCCAGATTGCGATGATTTGCTCATATTAATTCCGCTTATGCTAAGTATCTATAGTATAGAGCTATTTGTGCATTATTCGAAGTCTATTTTTTCCGTGATCGTGGTCACTGTACGCCCCAGCCACATAGTAGTATACTGCTGGTATAAACGGATGTCTTCGGACAGGAAGGAGGCGTTATGATCACTTTTCTTATATCCACTATTATTGCGATTACCCTTTTAATTGTTTTTGACCGCCAGATTCGAGAGCAATCGAGAAAACATCTCTCCATTCGTATCATAAAATACATATTCGTAGCGCTTATTGGCGCTTTCACGATATTTTCACTCGTCTTCACTGTCGGAGAGGTAGCCGCTAATGACATGAGCGGATTTTCACATCTCATACCACTCATTCCCTTGGGTATCATTGCCTACCTTCTATTAAGAAAATAGAAGGCTACATGTTACATTAAAGCCAGCAATAAGGAGATCATTATGGCCACAAAAACAGTCAGCAAACAAAACAACACAGCATACGTCACCGCAACCTACTTTAGCCTCTTCCTCGGCTTCCTTGGTGTCGACCGATTCTACATGGGGTACGTTGGATTAGGTATCCTCAAGCTCATCACTTTCGGAGGTTTTGGTCTCTGGTGGTTGATCGATCTTATTTGGATCGCGCTTGGTAATGCAAAAACAAAAAGTGGCACGCGTCTCGAGCGTACCGAATCAGATACTCGCCTCGTATTCATCGGTGTTGGAATATTCTTATTGCTCCAGATTCTTGGAACGGTCATTTGGGCAGTCTCATACGAATCGACACTCGATTCTATCGACAATAGCATCTCTGAATTTACCAAGACCATCGAAGGCGCCACCATCGAAGCGACCGGCTCCGGTGACGATCAGAGCGGCGAAGGGACAATAAAGATCACTTTGCCAAAGAACTAATACCCTTACTTGATAATGTGGCGCTCGATCGCTCCCTTGATAAGTAGGTTGGCAAAGACCGCGATTAGTGACAGCCCTACTAACACGTAGGCCATTGTAAATAGCTTCCCGATATCAGTGCTAGGGTAGATATCACCATACCCAACTGTGGTTATGGTCATAACCGAGAAGTAAATCGCATCGAGCCAACTAAGCTTCTCTATATAGTGATAAAACATCACGCCAGCTGCAATCACCGTTAGGGCAAGTAGTCCTATAAGTCTAATACCGTATTCATTGCGTTTTACTCTTTTGTTTGTTTTTTCTTTTGTCATGTCACTATACTATCAAAATCATACCGCCAAACAAAGCGCGCGTATCGGGTGGTTAGTTATTTCTCTGCGCCTTGCACTACCAACCAGATACTCAACAACACAGCTACAAACAGGACCAGAATTACAAATACATTCAATCCAACCCGCAACGGACCTGGCAACGTTTTAAGCCACCGATCCATCCTCAGACGTAGCCGTTCTGATTTTTTTAATAATCGCTTGGCAAAGCTAAACTCAGTACTGAGTAGCGCTATTCCCGCAAATACAATCAGCCAGCCTTCAGGAGCTGGAGTAGGAATCAACACAGCGCCAATAAGAATAATCAGCCCGCCCCCGAGTCCGACTAGCACTTTTCTCACGACAATGAGGCCACTCTTCATATAGTTTTATTCTAGTCTATTCATCCTACTCATAGGCATTTGTGGACCTTCATGACCCCATAATAGCAAATAAGCATTTCGCGTGTTGTGATATCGATATATAACCTAGGGCGTATTCGCCGGGGCTGTAATAATATCCAATACTCTTTCTTTCCATTTGCCATCGGGAGTATGAACTTTTTTAATAGCCCCCATACTCTGAGCGGCTTTCTTTGAAGTATCTAGCAGTACATCACGCCAATCGATACCGTCCTCGAGCTTATGTGGGTCAACGATAAATAGTGCATTACCTTCAAGAGGATTCTCGGCAATTGCCCATTCTTTGGCAAATCCATACACATTAACTTCAGATTCGGGAAGTATTAATGCAACATATCTGGTCTTATCACCGACAAGCGACTCGGTTTCAACTATTTGAGCATCTTGCCATGAATCACGAATCTCGATGAGGTGACGCATTCTCTCTGCATCGACACCAATTGCATCAGACTCTTCCCATTCCTTAATAACACCTCTTGGTTCGCCTTTGTCGGGATAGTTAAGGATGCCTGCCTCTGCGCTCGACACTGCTGGTTCAATAATAAGGGTATCGACGATATAACTGAGTTCATCGTCTTTTCTGGCAGGAAAATCTGATTCAGCGACAGATTCTGGTTTACGCGGTGGTTTAACGAGCATCTTAATAGGCAAGATACTGTCGTCTTGGTCTAATACCCCGGCGTCTTTCATCCATTTTTGAAGATCATAGGGATTAATAATTTCCATTCCGTTGTGGAGACCTATCACCTGTAACGACATCGGTGCGGATGATTCGATACTTTGTCGCGTTTTCTCGGTGAAACGCTTGCTTGATATGGATTTAACTACACCGCGTAAATCAGTACTGTACTGTTTCTCGTCCGGCTTAGTCTCTAACGATAAGTTAAAATGAGGCTTTATATCCCACTCGCTCTCTCTTTGATTCCAATAGCCGGCTCTCCACTCAAATGAATCTGTGCCAATCATGCAGTCATAGGTATATGCTATCTCTGCACCCTTTTTATATTCAGGGTACCATAATGAATCGGCAATGGCTTGCTCATCATCTTCGTTTAAAAGTCTGCGCGCCGCAAGAGACGCCATTCTTGCCTCGGTAGTTTGTTTTACCTTTAGCTCTTGTGATAAATCTTGGAGCTGATCTATATTTTCAATGTTAAGAGTCATGTTTTTTTATTTTAAGTAATTTCTAGTTTGAGTATAGCACACCAAAAAGCGCAATAGAAAGCACCCTCTCGCGAGGAGCTTCCGTTAAGCTACATCTTCAGAGAGGGTGTCATACGAGGTTTAGACCTCGTACCTTAGCCGGATCCAGCCGGCTACCACCCTTTGGGAAGAGGGTCGCCAACTCTGTGAAGCCATAATTGTTGGCTTTGAGGAAGACCCTCCCTTCACTGATCTCTTGCATCGCGTAGATCATTCGACTTGCACGATAGAGAGTCGGTGGAGCGATAGACCATTCGCCTTGCGAATTCCTCTGGGCGAACCAGCGGAACTCGATCGCCAACTCTTCATGGTCGAGCCATATCCTCTGGATTTCCCCGCGGTAGTGATATTCCTCCCGCGTGTTGATGATCTCGATCTGGCCGCCTATGAAGGTATTGATAGTTTCTTGACTAAGTTGCACTATAAGGTGCACCTTTCACTAGTGGGACAAGGTTATAATTTATTTTAGCATAAAATATATATTATGTCAACATTGTATCACTCAGAAAATACTAGATAAGCAAATGAGACCTTTGTAGGTCTCATTTATAATCTTGGCTGGGGATGAGGGATTCGAACCCCCGAATGTCGGCACCAAAAGCCGATGCCTTACCACTTGGCGAATCCCCAGTATAGGCACCTAGAAATTGTACACTAACTGGGGTAATCGCTCAAGGGGTGACGCGAGCTAGGCTTTTTTAGCTTTTGCTTTAACAGTCTTTACGTGTGCAAACTGTCCGTGAATCTCGTAGAGGAAGTAGCCGCTGATCGCGACACCGATCGCGCCGAACAGAATACCCGAGATGAATCCAAAGATACTACCGCTCACGATTGCACTGATGACGACTGATAAAATACCCAGTAGCCAACTCGCAAACAAGATAACCCATCCTTTTTTCTGCATCGCCTTTAATGGCTGGACTGCAATAGCGAGAAGAATACCTTGGATAACTGTAAATACTAGACCAATAACCGCTGCAATGATAGACCAAGCGGTAATACCTGCCCCAGGTACGTAGTAGACACTACTAACAGCACCGAGTAGAGCAATCAAAGTGAACAGGCCGCCGATTGCAAAAAGAAGGCCAATACCTGTTAAGATCGCACCAATGAGGACGATCCACCAAACATTTGTCGCCAGCCATTTCTGCCCCGCAGCTGGGAGATGAGGGACATTCTTGAGCCAACCGCCGATCATTGTCTCTAATTTATTGATAAAATCCATTATAGTAACTCCTTGTTAATTAGTATCATCATACCGTCCTTGCCCCTATTCGACAACTATTTTTTTCGTTTTCCAGGCCACATGCCCCAACTTGCCCATCCAGCCAGAATCGCCAAAGAGATGGCCACAAAGATCGCCCACCAGCCAGGAATCAATCCGACTAAGGTACCTAGAAAGCCCACATTATCGACTGGCTGTTCGGTAATAACAACCCACATCGCTAGCTTTACCCAGATCAACGAAACAATCCAACTACAGACCATACTGACCCAACGAAACGCCCTACTCAATGGCATCCTGAGCAAGAATGGTAATGAAAAAACCTCAGTAATCACGATCAAGGCGCCCGTGAAATAAGTAAACTGCTCACCAAAAGGCAAGCCAAAACTTGCAATCAGCTCGAGAAAAGTATCAAAAGTAAACAGCTGCGTCACCGCCATCGCGAGGATAATCAGCGCGTATAAAAAGGCGATCCGGGGCACGTCTTTTGATCGTGGTTTTGGCGCGGGTGTTGGGCTAGCTAATATACTCATGCTTTGAGTATAGGACGCTCCCCTCACGGAAGCAAATTGTTGTTTTTTGTACCATTATGCTTGCGCTTTTTGGACCGCTCATCTAAAGTAACAACAAGCGAAAGTTACAAAAACAAACATAACTCCAAAAAATATGTGTGACGCATCGCTCTACGATATCCACCACAACAAAAAAGGACCCCGCGTGCACCACACCGCGGGTGTTTTTTATTCAGCTTTTAAAGAGTTCTCTGCCCGCCACTTGGCGATTAATGCATGATTTCCGCTCAATAAGACATCGGGGACCTTCATACCGTTAAACTCGGCTGGCTTTGTATATTGAGGAAATTCCAAGGTTTCTCCATCAGAAAAACTCTCGATCTCAGCGCTCTGCGCGCCACCTAGTACTCCTGGCAATAATCGAACGATTGAATCCATAATAGTCATTGCAGGTAACTCTCCGCCAGTCAGGACGTAATCTCCTACACTCACCTGTTCATCGACGAGGCTGACAATCCGCTCATCATAGCCTTCATAACGCCCACAGATAAAGATATAGCCGTAGTTGGTCTCAGACCAGGCCTGGGCCAGAGACTGCTTCCAGCGCTGTCCTCGTGGCGTCATAAGGACAACTTTGGCGGTCGGATCGTTCTCTTTTGCCTTTTGTACCGCCGCGAACAGAGGTTCGGGCTTTAAAAGCATCCCGTCACCACCACCATACGGTGTATCGTCAACCTGCTGCCGAGGGCCAACCCCAAAGTCGCGCAGATTAATCATCGTAAATTCGACGGCTTTCTCTTTCTGCGCCTTCCACATCATTGAGGAGTTCAAGACTCCTTCAAACATTTCGGGAAATAACGTAATAACTTGTAGCTTTTTCATCTCTCACCAGTGTACGGTACATTGACTTTTTTGTAAATATGTACTATAATTAAGGAAGATATCTCGTCGTTTGACAGTCCATCGTACATTCACGTTCAAGGGAGTATTATGCCTCAACTGAAACAAGAGCCGAGCCCGCTACAGCAGTTCATTATCGACTGCGCCATCGCGCTGGTTCTGTGGACCTTCGCCATCTGCTCGGTGGTTGAAATCGGAATACGAACCGATGCACCACTCGCCCACGCGATCACCTACGGCATCGTGTCACTGGCCGCCTCCGTCGGCGCTGCCTTGCTGACAAGCTTTGTCTGCTATGAATCCTTCGAACGATTCAAGGCGACAAGGACCCGCAAGTAGCCACTTCGAGACATCCGCGCTCGAGCTTCTCACAACCATTAGTTGTTCGAGGAGACTCGAGCAACTAACACAGCGATGAAGCTTTATTCATCTCCGTGTTAGTTACTCGCTCATCTCACTACCTACAGATTGACCACTACTCTAATTTGTGCTATTGTAAGCTTTGGCCCAAACAGAAGTTTGGTCTGTCACCCTCGACAATTTGGAGCAGTAATGCAACGCCCTCACCCCAACGCGCTGTCGGTCACCGACCTACAACGCGATAACGACGTCGTCGTCACTCACTTTGATGAGAACGGCAACGTGGTGGATGATTTCATCGGCCTTCAGTCGAACTCACTACATGTCACCGCCCGCCTCAAAGAAGGCGTAATGGGAATCATGTACCGCGGAGGCCTGAAGACCATCCCATACACTGAGTCCGGCGTGCCGCGTGATGCAAGTGGCCCATGGAATCCTCGTGTATACATGCTCCCAACTGAGGTCGCCAAGCAGCTTGCCGTTGACCAGATGATGCGGCCGCAGGCCGATTCAGTCGGCTTCAAGCCTCGACAGCTAGTCAGCGCAAGTGGTGACAGCATCAAGCCTGATTGGGAGAAATAGCCTGGGATCCCCTTTGCATCACAAATGCCAAACGGGTTGATCCCGGGCGGCAAACTAGCATATTGAATCATCGATATCCTAGCTTGCTTTCAACAAAAAAACCGCCCACTAAAGGGCGGTTTTTTATACACATAGGCTCTCAACAAATGTGGTGATTTGTCGCTCGCATGAGCTGATCTCGCAGTTCAATAAGTGTTCTGAACTTAAGCAGTATTATATATCAAGGTCGTCGAGTTCTGCAAGCTCTGCTCGGGTCTTTTTTGAGTAGTCCGAACTCTTGTCCACAGCCTCATCTGTCGAAGTTTCCACAGGTACTTCTGATTCTTCGGGAATTGTCTCTTCAACACGTTCAACACGAGCATCATCAGAAGAAAATTCGGCCTGAGGACGGGTGTCGCCATCATTGTTTACAATCTTCAAGTTATAACGAGCATCGTTTTTAGTACCGAGTGCACGCAGCAAGGTTCGGAGGCTCTGAGCCGTCACACCACGCTTACCGATGACACGTCCGAGATCTTCTGGATTGACGGTCAGTGTTAAGAGTACACCTTTTTCATCGATGATTCGCTCAACAATAACATCGTCAGGATGTCCAACGACAGATTTTACGATATATTCTATGAATTGCTGGTCAATGGTCGACATAATTCCCCCTTTAGTGACATTGGTTCGTGACGTTGGTCGCGCTACTGATATCGTGATTTTATTGTAGCATGAAAGTGCCTATGGTAATGTAGATTGACTTTTTTGTTGATAAGTTGTATAGTCTCGGTATGTTTCGGACCTTCCGTAACATATGTACATAAGGATTTTCATGCCTGAATATTTGTTCGAACTCGAGCAAATCGCTCGTAGACAAAGCTGGACGCCTGAAGCGGCTTCGGCCGCACAGACGTACCTCGACGAACTGAACTGCGGACTCGAGCCGCCCCATGTCGCGGGCCTGAACCCTCGGCAGATCAACGAAGTCGAGTCGCTGGCTCAGCGATTCCTGCTGGCTGCCTAAGGAGAAAGGATAGAGATGTTCAAAAGCATCTGCAAGAGGTGGTCCGAAGCTCGCAGGCTCAAGAGAGCACTCAAGTTGTCACGAAAGCACTTCAAGAACTTTCGTGAGTTGAGGACCAAGTCCCTCAAGAGCTCCAGGTCAGTAACATACTGACACCCCGAGACATTCGTCTCGATGCCTGGTTCTATACCAGATGAACCCCCGCCAACGCTCGGCAACGAGTGCGCGGGGGTTTCGCAATTTCAGCCATAAAAAATATCCCCCGAGAGCGAGGGATATTTATTGTTTGGAAAAGATTATTCTGCTTTTTCTTCTGCAGCAGCTTCTTCTGGTTCTGCATCAACAGTCCCAGTCTCAACTTCGTCAGCAGCGCCTTCTTCAACAGCAGAGGCTGCTTCGATTGGCTCTTCAGGGGCTTCAGTTACTTCTTCAACCTCTTCAGCAGGACGGTTTCGGCGAAGCTTTTCAGTGTCGCGAATTGCCTTAGTCTTGTCGCTTTTTGGTTCAACAACCCATTTAGGAAGCTTTACGCCAGCATCTTTGAGAAGCTTGACCACACGAGGGGTTGGTTGCGCACCATTATCGAGGTACTTCTGAGCAGCCTCAACCTGAACGGTAACAGCTTTGGTGTGTGGGTTGTAGCTACCAACATAGGCGACGACGCGGCCACTTGATGGGTGGCGCTGCGCTTCTTGAACAGCGAGACGATACGTAGCGTATCCCTTGCGTCCGACGCGTTGCAAACGAATTGCGAGCATAAATTAAAACTTCCTTTGACTCTTTATAATTATTTTTAACTCTCGGATGATTTTACACTTTCCTCATCTGTAAGTCAAGCTTACTCACCCTTTTCATAGGTGAGGAGCGCCTCTCGAGCCGCCTCCTGCTGAGCGTGTTGCTTACTAGGACCGGTTCCCTTGCTCACTAAACGGTCACCCGAGTAAACACCAAGTGTGAAGATCTTGTCGTGGTCTGGGCCAACTTCTTCAATCACGACGTAGCGAGGCGTCACGCCATCTTTTCGTTGCATCACTTCCTGGAGGTGAGATTTTGGATCGCGCCAACTCCCCTCTGTGAGAATATTTTCAAGTTTGCTTGAGATGTGTTTGTGGATGAACTCAGCCGCATCGTCATAGCCACGCTCAAGGTAAATGGCACCGATCAGGGCCTCAAAAGCGTTAGCCAAGATCTGCTGCCTTGCCCGTTCACCGCCCTGTTTTTCACCGCGACTCATACGAATCAGTGGTTCATAGCCAATCTTCTGGCCAGCCTCACCGATACTCTCGGTGCGCACCAAGGCAGCTCGCCAACTTGTCAGGATTCCCTCTTGCTCGCTGTAGTTTTTGAACAAAAAGTCAGTGACGACCAACTCGAGAACGGCATCACCAAGGAATTCGAGGCGCTCGTTGTGTTCGCTGACGCTCTTACGATGCTCATTGACATAGCTACGGTGCGTGAAGGCAGTGACGAGAAGATCGATATTTTTAAATTCAAACCCAAGTTTCTCTCGTGCAAACTCCTGATACGGGGCTACCAACATTCCGCTCACTATAAATTCTCCTGTCTTATACGTTTCATCGCAAGAAGCATTAATTTTCCAATATCTTCATATTCAATCGCATCCAAAGCATCATGAAAGCCAAACCATTTAATGCCGTTCATCCACTCCTCTTTTTGAATAGCGTCGGTATCACCTTTGGCGCGCACCAAGTAGATTTGAGTGGTCATCAGGACAAGCTTGTCGATACGGCGGTAACGGAAATGGATCTTACCAAGCCAACCGAGGACATCTACCTCTTTGAGACCGGCTTCTTCCCCGATCTCACGCTTTGCGGTCTGCTGTGCAGTCTCGCCTTCTTCGATGTGGCCCTTGGGAATCGTCCAGCGATCCTTGGCATCTTGAATCAATAAGATCTCGACACCTTTTTTGCCATGACGAAACACAATCCCACCAGCGGTCGGTTCACGAACGATTTCTTGAATGGATGGCTTCTTCCTGGAAAAGTATTTCTTGAATTTATCAAACTGTGGTGCTGCTGGCATTTTCTGCTCCCTCAATAAGTGTTCGGTAAGCTGTTCCCAGCACACCGTTTATAAACTTACTGGAGTTATCAGAACCAAACGCTTTTGCGAGCTCGACAGCTTCATTGATGACTACTTTTGGTGGCACGACGTCTCCCTGGTGGAGTAATTCGTACACGCCCATTCGTAAAATAGTGCGATCAATCCGAGCGATTTGCTCGATTGGCCAATCTGGAGCAATCGGCTGGATCTTTGCATCCAAATCTCCTTGCTCTTTCAGCACCCCCTTGACCAGTGCTTCGACGAACTTGGTATCTTCGATTGCCGTATCGTAGCGATCGAGGTTTCGTTTTAGAATCTCTGTAACATCTGCTGACGTGTCATCAGATTGAGTCCGAAATTCGAACTCGTAGAGTGTCTGTAAAGCGACGATGCGACCGAGATGACGATTAGATGCCATAATGCGTTTGTTCTCTTGTTATTTTAATGTGAAGAAAAGACTGCCTAAGCAGCTTTTTTCTTGCCAGTTTCGCGACGGGTAGTCGTGACTTTAACTGGTGATGAACCGTTTACGCGGCGAGCGAGCAAAAGACGCAAGTGACTGCGGCGAAGGCCGGTCTTGCGAGGGCTACTCTGCTTTTTTGGTTGTCCCATTGAAAGTACTCCTTTTATAGGTGGTTATTAACACTTGCCGTTATTATACTATCTATCACCCCTAGACTCAAGTGGTTATGCTTACTTCGCGAGATGTGGTATTGTATAGATAATATGGACGAAACACAAACACCCCCAGAGCAAAGAAAAAATACAGTTATCGACGCCAGTGAAGGTAACCCATTTATCGGTCGAGACACCGCCCCGCGACAAACACCTACTGAGCAACCCTTTCAGCCAGTTACTTCACGTACCGAAAAAGATCCCGACCTGGCAATGAGCAAGGGCGCGAAAATAGCGACTGTGGCAGCGCTCGGTGGTCTCGTTGTCGCTGGCGGAGCGGCTCTCGCACCAGAGATACGTGATGGGGCGGTTGATATGCTGACCGCTGACAAAGTTGTTGCTGAGAAAGTAGTTTCAGTAGAAAGTGATATTACATCCACAATTGATAAAGCGGCTCATGAGCTTGTCCTCGACGCGGCAGTTGACCCAAGTAATGTTAACTTTTCAGCGATCACTGAACTTGCCCAAGGTGTGAGCAACAAAATCGCTGCAATGCATCCAGAGTCACCCGAAGTTATTCCTGCTGGAACGGGTATTAAAGTTGAACTTATCAATATCGGGACAAGTTACGTTATTGACGCCGAGCCAGACGTACAGTTACCGACTACCTCTGTTGAATCACATGAAACTGAGTTGTCTCAGGCCGCTCTCTCAGCGCAAAGAGTATCCAATACTACCAGCTGACGGAACTACGGTCCCAGCCACTAAAGATGTCTTGATTAATTCCCCAGAGGCAAAAAATTCACCAGACAGTGACAAATAGTCTCCTACAGTACAACGCTCACCAACCGACCAGGAACATAAATCACCTTGGTCGGTTTTTGTTCACCAACAAACTTAGCGACATTCTCATGTGCCAGGGCAAGTGATTTCACTGCTTCAGCGTCGAGATCCTTGGCAATTGAAATCTCGCCTCTCAATTTACCATTCACCTGGACAGCAATCGTGATCATATCCTCGGTTGTCAGGGCATCATCCCACTGTGGCCAAGCGGCATTTTGGACGAGGCCTTGCTCACCAAATTGACTCCACAACTCATCAGCCATGTGTGGTGCGAACGGCGCCACTAACTGGACGAGGGTCTTTAATGCTTCAGTCCAGACTTCTTCGGAAAATCCATCGATCTTAAACTTGTAGAGATCGTTCACATATTCCATCAGGCCAGAAATTGCCGTGTTAAAACTCAGCCGACGGAAATCATCAGTCACCTTCTTGATCGTTTTGTGTTGGGCAACGCGGATCGCGGCATCATTCTTGGTAATATTCTTCTCGGCAGATTGATACTGCTGAGCGAGTGTCCAGATACGGTTCAAGAATCGGTAGACACCAGCGATACCATGAGAATCCCAGCTAGCATCGAGTTCAATCGGGCCCATGAAGAGCAAATAAGTTCTCAGTGCATCAGCGCCATAGCCCTGGTCGATCACATCAAGTGGATCCACCACATTACCCTTGCTCTTACTCATCTTTGAGCCATCTTCGGCGTTAATATAGCCGTGATAAATTAACTTTTTGACTGGTTCTTTAAAGTTCACCAGTCCCATCTCGTGGAAAACGTGCGTCCAGAAACGAACGTAGAGCAAATGAGCCACCGCGTGGTCACCACCAACGTAAAAGTCGACAGGATTCCAGTAGTTAGCGACTTCAGGGTCCCAAGCCCGCGCTGCATTATGCGGGTCGGTATACCGAAGTAAATACCAGCTACTACATGCATAGCCGTCCATCGTGTCGGTTTCGCGCTTTGCAGGACCACCACATTCAGGACAAGTCGTATTGACCCAATCTGTTGCCCGAGCCAGTGCCGACAGACCATCACCTTTTGGTGCGTAGTCTTCAATTTCAGGCAGGATGACAGGAAGCTGATCTTCAGGTACCGCCACCGCACCGTGCTCTGGACAATGAATAATCGGAATCGGCGCACCCCAATAGCGCTGACGGCTAATCAGCCAATCGCGCATCTTGTAGGTAGTCTTGCTGCGGCCAAGTTTCTGCTGTTCAAGCCAAGCAACAATTTCTTCACGCGCATCGCTGGTTGGCATGCCGTCAAACTCGCCACTATTCACAAGCAGTCCTTCGCCGTGATAAATCTTTTTCTCGACAAGCGTTTCAAAGAAGTAACGGTGAATGCCATCATCGAGCTGAGCCGCAACCTGGTTAGTTGGCTGCCACGTCACCTCGAACTTGCCAACTTCACCGTCGTCCATATTGGTCGCATCTTTAGCATCACTGACAAGTTCAAAATACAATCCATGAGCATCGATCGAATAGTTCTTCTCTTTGACGTTTGAATAGAAATAGCCATGGCCAATAACATCAGATCGCGAAACCAAGCGCACGTCCGTATACCCAGTTTCCTCGGCAATTTCACGAATCGCACATTCGACGACGTCTTCATCGCCATCAACGCCACCGCCAATCAACATACGGCCACCAAAACGCTCCTTGCGTGGACCCCAGTCCAGAACAATCACTTTGTCAGTCCGAGGATCACGCACAATCACATTGACGCCAACCTTATGCGTTTCATCACCTTGCGGCTCACCAAAGACTGGTTCAACAACAGTCACAATCGGCAAGCTATACTTCTCGGCGAAGGCGAAGTCCCGCTCATCGTGTCCAGGAACGGCCATAATCGCGCCAGTACCATAACCCCCGAGCACATAGTCAGCTACCCAAATCGGTACCTTCTCGCCCGTCGCTGGGTTAATTGCATAGCTACCCGTAAAGACACCTGTCTTTTCCTTGGTATCATTAGTACGTTCGATCTCAGATTTCTTAATTGCCTCTTTGACATACTTTTCGGTGAATTCCTTAAAATCCCCCACACCTAAAGACTCAACTAGTGGATGCTCGGGAGCTAATACTAAGAAAGTAGCCCCGAAGATTGTATCCGGTCGTGTGGTGAAGACTGTGATAGCTGGGATTGAATTTACAGTTGAGGAAGCATCTGCAGCCCCAGAATCGTCAGATTCCGGGAGCGAAGCCGTTTCCGAGAGTGCAAATTCAATCTCAGCACCCACAGACTTTCCAATCCAATTCGTCTGAGCCGTCTTGATCTTCTGCGGCCAATCGAGGTCTTCAATTTCATCCAACAAAGCATCGGCATATTCAGTGATTTTGAAAAACCACTGCTTCATCGATTTCTTTTCAACCAAACTGCCACAGCGCCAACAATGACCGCCTTCGACTTGCTCGTTAGCCAGGACAGTTTTATCTACCGGGCACCACCATTGCAAGCTTTCCTTTTGGTAGGCGAGGCCACGCTCAAATAATTTCGTGAATACCCACTGCGTCCAACGATAGTATTCAGGATCGCTGGTATTAATCTCACGGGACCAATCAATACTGACACCCATCCGTTTGAATTGGTTCTTGAAGTTGGCGATATTCTCGGCGGTTACTTTGGCAGGTGCTGTCCCAGTTTTAATGGCATAGTTTTCAGCTGGTAATCCAAACGTGTCCCAGCCAATTGGGTTGAGGACTGCTTCGCCGTGTTGGCGATGGAAACGAGCAATCGCATCAACGATCGCCCAAGAGAAAGCGTGCCCAGTATGCATACCAGCGCCACTAGGATACGGGAACATACCCGAAACATACGTCTTCACTTTAGACGTATCATTCGTTACCTCATTGGCTTTTTGGTCTTCCCAAACTTTTTGCCACTTCGGCTCAATTTCGGCCGGATTATATCGCTGCATATCGGGTACTAGTATACCAGAGACTGACTACTGGAGGGAATCAAAGAATTTTTGCTTAATCTTCATCCAATGCGCTGATTGTCGAACCAATTGTGATTCATCATCGGTTGAGTGGAGCACCATCTTGACCGCTTCTTCTAGGTAAACGTTACCCTGAGAACCTTTAAACAAGATCGCCGCGCCTGGCTCGAGAGATTTATGCACAAAAGCACCAGCCTCGAGTGCCGAGCGAAAGCTCACGACATGGCAGCCATTTGCCCGAGCGGCAGGGGCAAGATACTTTTCAGCCTCCTCACCAACCGTCACGACGTGTGTCAAAAGATTCGGATCACATAGTTTCCCTAATACTTCATGTTCAGCTGCCGAGGTTGCACCAAGCTCATTCATCGTCCCGAGCACCGCAATGCGAGCCGGTGCGTCCAAACTGTACAGTGTCTGCAGGGCCGATACAGCCGCAAGTGGACTCGAGTTATAAGTGTCGTCTATAATAATACTCTTCTCAAAGCCTCGCAGCATGTTCATGCGCCCCTTGACCGCTCGAATCTTGCCTAGACCTCGTTTTACCTCATCGTAAGTTAAGCCAATCTTTACACCGACAGCGGCTGCAGCTACGGCCGAGCGAATACTGTGCTCCCCCATAACTTTGAGGGTCACTTCGAGCGGCTCTTCCCATTCCTTCGCAACGAGCTTTCCCTTAAAACCATCTTCGATTGAGAAATCCTCTTCAATAAAATGGTATTCAGCTGCGTCGGTCGTTCCATAGGTGGAAATGTTTGGATTTGTTAAGTCTGCCGCGTATTTTCCGTCAATATCATCACGATTGATAAGAGCCGTTTTGCTAAAGTTAGCGGCCGATAGTTCTTCGGCGGCTACGGCATCGAGCGTTTTAAAGAATTCCATATGCTCGGGTGACACCGCGGTCACAACCGCCACATCAGGATGGGCGTATTTACCAAAGTGCGGAACCTGACCAATACCGTCCGTCCCAACCTCTTGGATAATCACATCGACGTCTGCAGGATCTTTGATGCGCTGTTTAGCGGCTTTGAAGGCAGTCAACCACGAGCCAAAACTACGAAGGCTTTCTGGAAAATCAATCCCTAGCATTGCCAGTGGTGCACTGATCTCTGAGTTGTGATTACCCTCATGGAGGCGCACGCGAAAGCGCTCGGCCAGTACCGTACCGATAGCGATTTTCGTACTCGTCTTACCAACACTCCCCGTGACAATAACAAGTTTCACCTCGGGGTGCTTTTTAAAATACTTTTTAACATAGCCTTCTAATTTGCTGCGGATGATAAATTTGAACATTAGCTTTATTATGCCACAAAAATAATAAAAGCCCTCTACCTGGGGCGGAGCGTTCTGAGCCAAAGGCTTGAACTACTCCGCCCACAAGTGAGGGCTAGCCGATACGCTTGGGATCCCGAGCGTGTCGGGGCGACGAGAACCTCGGCGCTTCAGCTGATCGCCACGGTGTGAGCACCGAGCTGCTGTCTTCAAAGCACATACCCCCAACTTCCATGTCGGGTGTGATGAGCTGATCGAAGGACTGGGGATGCGAGCTCGGGCGGACCGCCTGCGCTGTTGGTGCATCGAACAGCTCACTGACTACCGGTCCATCGACGTAGGTCGAGCGTGCCTTGTTTGGACCAATCGACCTTGATTGTCTTGTCATGTACTTCACCCTTCTTGGCATAGAGCCTTTGTTGGTACTACCGAATAAGTGATAATCCAGTTATGCAGGAAACTATATACTTTTGCAAGCTTAAATAGCATCAAAAACTCGCCCCTACTATCAAGGACGAGCTCTTGTGCTGCTGCGCGCCCACCCGGGGCCGCACACATGTTTGGTAATGTTTGTTTTGCCACGCAGGGGTCGCCCCATGCGCATCAGCATAGCAACAGTATGCACCATAGTTGCTTTAAGCACAAGTAGTTTGCGGGGGTCGCTACTAGTATTATATGCACGGATATGCTTAACTAAGCGTGTTCAGAAGCACAACGCGTACCAAAGTGGACGGCGAGCGCTTATCTCACCACGATAATCTCTCTCTTCAACACTGTAATACTGTCGTCATGGTCGATCTGACAACAAGTAAAGAAAAGAAGAAGAGAAAATCTATATAATGGCATCACAAAATCTATTTATCGGTAGCCTTGCTTACGCAACTAACGATGACAGCTTGAAGGCTTTCTTTGAAACTATCGGCGAAGTCGCCAGCGCACGTGTTGTGTCTGACCGCGAAACCGGTCGTTCAAAGGGTTTTGGTTTCGTTGAATTTGTCGACGAAGCTAACAACCAAAAAGCAGTTGATCAGCTCAATGGGAAGGAACTAGACGGACGTCCAATTAACGTTAGCCTAGCCCGACCTAAAGAGGACCGTCCACGTGGCGGCGACAACGCAGGCGGATCATTCCGTCAGCGTAGCTGGTAACAACACCTTTTAAAAAATAGCCTCCTCACGGGGGTTATTTTTTTATCTAAATAATGGAGATATGAGCCATTCCTGGTTGAGATGCAGGATATTATTAAGTGAGCCAGGACCGTTCAATAACCAGACTGTGACCAACACCACCAATCCCGTGAATGCCAAAACGGTTACTTGTACAGAAACGTGCTGACGTTTCAACCAGTTCACCCAGGTCTCATATTTATCTTTCAACCACTCGAGTGTTTTAGAAGCAAATTCAAATTCGGTAGCGAGGATTGCAAACCCAGCAAAAACAACCAACCACCCAGGACCCGGGTAAGGAATCATAACGATACCAACCAGCACCACCAACGCCCCTATAATGCCGGTGAGGATTCGCTTCGTGTGACGACGGACGTGGTGATGAAAGGCCATATCTATTATTCCTTAATGAGCTCCTTCAACTCTGCTTCATCAATAATCTTCGTCCCATACTCGGTCGCCTTCTGCAATTTGCTGCCCCCAACTTTTCCGCCCGCTACAAGATAGGTCGTATCTTTCGCCACCGCGGTTTGAAATGTCCCGCCGAGTGCGCGGATCTTATCAGCCGCCTCGTCACGTGACATATCCTGGAGCGTCCCAGTGATAACAAAGTTCATCCCAAGCAACTTACCTGTCTTCTTTTTGAAGTGAGGCTTGACGCCTAGTTCATCAAACTTTTCAAGTAACGCTTCGTTGTCAGGATCGGCAAACCAGGCAATAACACTCTCGGCAACAACTGTTCCGACACCCTCGATGGATTTTAACTCATCAATCGTCGCTAACTGCAAGCCCTTCAAAGATCCAAAAGCATTCACCAGATCAATAGCCGTCTGAGTACCAACATGTCGAATGCCCAAACCATACACAAAACGCTCAAGTGGCGGTGTCTTCTTGTCCTTAATAGCAGCGACGAGCTTGCTGGCAGATATCTCGGCGAACCGATCGAGAGACAAAACCTGTTCTTTGGTGAGCGTATATATGTCAGCGAGGTCCTTCACCAAACCTGATTCAACCAGAGCCACCACATTCTTTTCACCAAGTGTATCAATATCAAGTGCGCCCTTAGATGCAAAGTGCTCAACCGCTTTGGTGAGCAGAAGAGGTCCGGTCGCTCCCTTTACTCGGTAGACCACCTCCCCTTCGGGACGGACAAACTCAAGTTCAGGATACTGAGCTTTCAAGGCGTGAATAAAATCAAACGGCTTAGCTGTTTTAGGACGAAGCTCCGTAACGACACTCTCGACTTGCGGAATAATGTCACCAGCCTTAAAAATCACCACCGTATCACCGATGCGGACATCGAGTCGGGCAATCTCATCGGCATTATGCAGACTAGCATGCTGCACGGTCGTCCCTGCCACCACCACAGGATCAAATACCGCGACGGGTGTCGCTGCGCCAGTACGTCCAATACTAATGACGATATCTTTAACGATCGTCGTCGCTTGTTCAGCTGCATATTTATAAGCAACGGCAGCCCGCGGCTGCTTGCCAACCACGCCAAGTTCAGCGTACTGTGCGCGATTATTCACCTTAATCACCAAGCCGTCGGTATTAAACGGTAGGTCATGTCGTTTCTCGTCCCACTCATCAACAAAATGCATCACGTCATCGAGACTCGTAAAGACACTGGCCTGTTTATTACGACTAATTCCAAGCTCTGACAGTGCTTCGTAGGCATACATATTAGTAGGAATATCCTCGGGATCGTCTCTTATCAAGTCATAAGCTCGAAATGCCAAAGGCCGTTCTGCTACCAATTTTGGATCAAGTTGACGAATCGTCCCCGCCGCTAGGTTGCGCGGGTTAGCGAAGGCCGGCTTACCTTCCGCTTCTTGGCGTCGATTTAACGCCTCAAAATCCTTTTTGTACATCACAATCTCACCACGAACCTCGGTTCGACCTTTCAGAAACTTCTCAAAACCGTCAGCTTCGCGTAGTCGCAGTGGGACGTTCTTGATAGTTCGCACGTTCATCGTGACATCCTCACCAACAAAACTATCGCCGCGAGTAATCGCTTGAACGAGCATCCCATCTTGATAGATCAAGGCACACGCCAAACCATCCATTTTAATATCGGCAAAGAATTCGTGCTTCGAGCCTGGCAAGAGCTTATCCATGCGCACCACCCAGGCTTCCACTTCTGAGCGGTCAAAAACATCATTCAAACTCAGCATCCGTGACTTGTGGGCAACTTTCTTAAACCCACCAAGTAGCTCGTTACCAACACGCTGCGTCGGGCTGTCCGAGGTCACTAATTCCGGGTGTGCAGCTTCGAGCTGCTTTAGCTCGCCAAACAAACTATCATAGACCGCATCACTCACCGCAGGCTTATCAAGGACATGATACTGATAGCTGTAGATCGACAGGAGGTCACGCAGTTCCTGAATACGGGTATTAGGCTGGCTGGGCATCGTCGTCGACAACCCTTCGATACAATAAATAGACATAGCTACTCGACCATATAATGGTAAATGTGCTCAGCAACAAAATGACCACTGGAATAACGGGCAGCCACTGAATTTGTGGCCATACACTCTTCAGCCATGTATCTAACAAAATAACTGGGATAAGGACAGCTGCCCAAGTGACGAACATACTCAGAAGCATCCATAACAATCGCGCCAAGACCCTTAGTCGCCGACCCAGTATCATATCCCCAGCCGTGCGGACTGCCCGCATTGGGTACATACCTGGCAGTGTCACCATGATCATGGCAAAGAATGTACTGGTCATCCAATAGAGTGACAGCGCAACCAGCAAGACCGCTGCAATCCAGAACAGCATCGCTTCGACTCCTCCATCGAGAAGCCCTGAAGCAGTAGCAGCCGAGTAGCCAATAATTGCCAGTCCAATCGGCAACAACTGAACAACTAGCAACAACGCTACTAGGAACGTCGAGACCAATGGACCGCCAGCGTTATACAAACCGTCACGCGTCCTGACTTTATGGCCCGCCAAGAGATTACGAAGCAACCAGACAGTCGTTAACCATACGAGCAACCCGAGCAAGGCTGCATAGATCTGCTGTCCTTCGGTCAGAGTCCCAGACAAGCCACTGATACCGATAGTCAAAAACAGCAGCCCAGCTTGGCCGAGCTGATCAACATTTCCTTCAAAGACCTCAGCGCTTGTTTCACTCAATGTCGTAGTAAGTGTCGTATAGGTTTCCTGCGAGCCAATACCAACCAGCACTATCGAGAGCACGGCATACATCACGCCAAGTATCGCAAAGATCTTGCGGTGTTTCCACAATGTACGATTCACGTACCCAGTAAAAGCGAAGTATCCAGGCAGCTTTAGGCTACGCATATAGTCGCGCCGCCGCGTTAGTCGAAAGCTGCGGTGTGGACGACGATCCTTGTAAGCATGAACACGACCCCGCGCTCGAGAAAACGACTGTTTCGCTGATTGGACGATCGTCTTAGAATTTTTTGGCATTATCGCGGAGCCTGTTAATACGGTCTTGAAGTGGAGGATGGGTACTAAAGAGCTTCGCAAAGGCGCCTGGCTTTAAAGGATTATTAAAGAAAAGGTGGGCGGTTGAAGTATGCTGGCGTTTCATCGGTTGGCCGTAGGCTTCGAGCTTTTCGAGAGCGCTCGCCAAACCTTCCGGATCACGGGTCGTCATCGCCCCAGAGGCGTCGGCCAAATATTCGCGTTGGCGACTGATAGCGAGTTGCACAATCGTCGCGATAATAGGAGCCAGGATGACTACCACCAAGCCGACAATAATAACAATCGGGTTTGTATTATTATCACGGTTGTTACCAAAGAAAATCATACGCATCGCAACATCCGCTAAAATACCGATGACACTGACGAGACCAAAGGCAATCATACTAAGGCGAATATCGTAGTTCTGAACATGGCCCATTTCGTGCGCCATCACTGCTTCAAGCTCACGATCATCCATCACTTCCAATAAACCGGTCGTTGCGGCCACAACTGCATGCCGAGGATCACGGCCAGTTGCAAAGGCATTTGGCGCCTTATCATCAATCAAATAGACCTTTGGCGTTGGCAAGCCAAGAGTGATCGCCAGGTTCTCGACGATACGATACAACCGTGGGTTATCTTTTTTCTCAATCTCATGCGCTCCAGAGACAGCCAGGGCTAACTTACTGGCGATGAAGTACTGCAAAATAGCATACAGAGCCGCCCCTCCAATCACCCAGTAGGTGATGGTGGTGTTACCGAAATAGACACTGATCAAATAGCCGATAGCACTAATCAGGATCACAAAGACAATCATGATCAAGAAGGTATTTCGTTTATTAGCGGCGATAGATTTATACATAATACTGTCTTAATTATAGCGTTTTCTTGAGGAAAAAACTACATCCTCATCTCTTTAAAAGCACGATCGAGCAAGCTCTGCATAACTTCGTAGTGCTCTGGCTTCACAATGCCTTTTTCGGCCGTATAGAAATATATAAGGTTATCAACGACTTCGATATTGACCTCGAAATCAAGCGCCTGCAGTTGCTCCATGTAACGCGGATGTAGCAATTCAAAACTTGTCGCGAGCTCACTATCGCTCGCGAAGACCTCATACATGCTATTGAAATCACCCCATTCAGTCTGAATCTTTCGCAGTCCTTTGACCCGACCCCAGAAGCCTTTTTTCCGTCTGACGACGATGTTGCCATATTTTTTAGGAACCGCTACTTGCGCGATAAGATAGCTATCGGCTGGTTGCTGCGGGGTTGGTACGTAAGTGTAAAATTGCACGATAGTTTGCTTGGATAGACCAATGACATGATTATTAATGTCTGAGACACCGAATCGACCAGAGCTAAATAATTGACCACGACGCGGCAATAGTAAATAGCCCCAGTCGAGTGAATAGAAGTATTTATTTTTTGTCGCGAAGTCTTGTAACTGCTGATTATGCAGGGCTGGATTTGCGGTTGCCTGATCAATTCCTGCAAACAGCCATTTTGAACCAACGCGTTTAAATTTGTAGAATTCAGAAGCGGTTAAGTACTGGCTAAATAGTTTCTTTTGATCCTGCGTATCGTTGAGAACATCAAATACCTGTACCGCCATCTGGACCGTGTAGGTATCTTTTGAATTATCCGTATCATCGCTGTACTCGTGAATATGCGCTAACGTCACTACTGGATTCTGGACATCATTCTGGCGCGCAGCTAGCTTTAAGGCACCCATCATGAGGAGATTGTGCTGATAATATTCGGGCGTCATATAGGTCTTCATCGAATCGAGATTAAAAGACGACCAATCTTTTTGGTATTGCATGAACGTCTCACGGGCCCGCGTCACCATTTCATCCGGCTCCCAAACCTTATCTTTGGCAGCTAGAGCAAGAAGTTCAGCGCGGATCCTGGCTCGGCGCGCTTGGATCGCTTTGGCAGCCTGTCGAGCCCCAAGTGCAATGATAACCGATATGACCGTAAATATAAGGACAGTTATCAGAAGAATTGGGATACTAAATGAGCCATCACCACTCCCCGACGAGCCACCGCCAGAGAATGAGCTGCCTCCACCACCGCTAGAACCACCTCCTCCGCCACCTCCGCTGCTGGACCCACCTCCGCCAGCAATAGCAAACAGATCAATCAATGAGAGGAGCGAGGAGAGAATATCCACCATAGCCGTCGGCTAGAAGGATCTTAGAATTTAACTTCAGTTGGTTTTTCGGCAGCAGCTTGTTCTGCTTCGTCGAGTTCAAAGAATTCACGATTCTTAAAGCCAAAGATTCCAGCAATAATGTTGGTCGGAACGGTCTGAATCTTGGTGTTAAGGTCACGCACACCAGTGTTATAGAAGCGACGCGATGCCTGGATCTTGTCTTCGGTATCTACGAGCTCTTGCTGAAGCTCAACAAAGTTTTGACTCGCCTTAAGATCTGGGTATGCTTCGGCGACCGCGAAGAGGCTTTTCAAGGCACCTTCGAGCATATTCTCGGCTCGTCCAGTCTCTTTGACACCCTTCGCATTCATGACGCTCGCTCGAGCTTCAGTCACAGCCTCAAAGACACCCTTTTCGTGCTTGGCGTAGCCTTTAACGGTTTCAACAAGGTTTGGAATCAAATCAACACGACGCTTTAATTGAACGGTGATATCGCTCCACGCTTCATCTACGCGTACTCTGAGCGTCACAAGGCTGTTGTACAAAGCAACCACAATGATAACGAGCAGTACGACAATTCCTACAATAATCCACACAAGTGCCATCTTATAACTCCTTTTCTAACTAATACTTCTAGTATAGCAAATCGGGGGTAGAATGAGAATTCCGTTTCCTATTTCAGCTCTGAGGTTGCGAAAGTGACAGCGAAGGCTCGACACCAGATAACGACTGTTTTATAGTCGGCATACAAAAAGCCCCTTGAGGGCTTTTATCTTTGGTGCGCGGGGCGGGACTTGAACCCGCACGATCTTTCGATCAAGAGATTTTAAGTCTCTCGTGGCTACCGATTACACCACCCGCGCGTACTTTTGTCAAGTATTATTATGGAGGCACCTACGGGTAACGCTCCCGTCTTCACACTTTTGCAGAGTGTTGCCTAACTTCTCGGCCAAGGCGCCATCCCGCATATTATAGCAGAAATCGCCACCTCAGTTCGCGAATCTCACACTTAGAGGTCGTAAGGTGTTAAAATAGAGCAGCTATGATCGCCGATATCACCATCACCGAAAAGTCCTTTGGACCAAAATCCCTCATGTCTAATGTGAGGCTGACTATTAATGATGGCGAGAAGATTGGCCTCATCGGTCGTAATGGTGTTGGCAAATCTACCCTCTTTGATATCCTGACTGGAAAAGACAAAGACTTCACCGGCGACATCATCTACAAACCAGGTGGTGTTATCGTTGCAACCCAACAAGAATACCACGATGTCGGCGACAAAACCGTCCTACAATATATCCTCCAAGGATTGCCCGAGTACGCCGAACTCAGCCATATCATCGAAACCTATCCCCTGACGATGGGCGATGATATGAAAAAGATCCACACCTACAGCGAAGCTCTCGGACGTTTCGATGACAAAGGTTTCTACCAAATCGAGGAACAGATTGAGCGCGAGCTGGATAACTTCCAATTAAACGGCATCGCTCACCGCGAATTCTCAACCCTGTCTGGTGGTCAAAAACGACTGGTTGAGGTCGTCAAGATTATGCACTCCGATGCCCACCTAGCTCTCATCGACGAGCCAACCAACCACATGGACTACATTGCCAAGCAACAGTTTATCGACTGGCTCAAACAGGCCCGCGAAGCCGTCCTTGTCATTACTCACGACCGTGACGTGCTGCGCGAAGTCGATCGCATCATTGAAATCAAAGACGGGGGCTCGGCTAGTTTTAAAGGTAACTACGATGCGTACCTAAAGCAAAATGCCGTTAGCACCGGCTCACAAATGAATGAGTTCGAGATGATCGAAAAACGAATCGTGAATCTCAAAGCCAAGGTGATTGAATACCAGCGGTTTAAAGAGAAGTCTCGACACGGTGGCACCATCCAACGATTCAAACGCCTCGAAGAAGAATCTCGTAAAGAACTCAAGGAGCTCGAAACACGCTCGCGGCCGACCTTCTGGATTGATAAAGAATCAGCTTCAAACCTAAACTACAAAACAGCGGCGCAATATGACAAGTTCAAGGCCAAGAATGTTCGCATCAATCTCAGCACTGATGAATCACGCAGCAAGCATGTTCTATTGTCGGCCCGTGATCTTTCACTCGGCTATGACAAACCATTATTTGAGGGCGTAAACATCGACCTGCGTGAAGGCGAATCGATCGAATTCCGCGGACGAAACGGTGCAGGTAAAACAACCCTCATTAAAAAGATCCTCGGTGATGATAGTGTCACGCAATTCGGTGGTGAATTAACTTTGGATAAGCAAGTCCGCTTCGGTGTCTACGAGCAAGAAGTGTCCCCTACCTACTTTGATCTTCCCCTCGAGGAAGCGATCGAAAAAATGTATCTCTCCCGAGGGCTGCCGATTAGTACGACAAAGATCCGCTCGCTTATGAGTGATTACCTCTTCTCTGAGGGCGATGGCAAGGTACCGATCAAACGGCTATCTGGTGGGCAGAAAGCTCGCTTCCAATTGATTACCATGCTCGCCAACGACCCGCAGCTGCTCATCCTCGACGAGCCAACCAACCACTTGGACCTCCCAAGTATCGAAGAGTTAGAAACGGCAATCGGCAAATATTCAGGCGCCGTCATCTATGTTAGTCACGATGGCTACTTTAGAGATAAGCTCAGCGGTAATGTCTTAACTATTGGCGCTAAATAGTACAGCAAGAGGTTATACTAGAATGTATGACCGAGCGGCTGTCTCATTCCTACGAGCAGTATACTGCACCGAATCATCCGAAACGATGGCAATTCGTCGCTAATCGAATTATTAGCAAAGTAATGGTTGGCACATCACTGATCATGCCACTCCATACCTGGAATGTTCATAACATTAATGAAAATATTGAGATAGCTGAGAATGCTCGCATTAATATTGATCAGCGCGGCGAAGCACTCGATCCAGATAATAATAACAAGGCCACCATCTTTATTAATGGCTTCGGCACCTATGATGCCAATAATCTAGTTCACGTTTTTGGCGAGGGCTTCCAAGAGCATATTCAGGACAGCCAGCTCTGGTCCGTTAATTACGGGAATGCACCTTTGAGTATAGATGCGATCGCAAGTCGAATCATTACTATGACAGAGAAATACGATGTTCAAGAGATTAATCTCGTTGGCTACAGCGCTGGTGGGGAGGTCGCTGTAGCGGTTAATGACGAGATTCGAGCAACCAGCTCAATCGAAGTACCGCTTATTATGGGCATCTCGACGCCAGACGGCTCAGAGAATCTGCGCGAAGAAATTAAAGATATGGTTCAAACATATCTCGAAATATTAGGTCAGGTTCCATTGCTTGCTTATTATGATCCTGCTCGATTCATCGGAGAGGCCATGCTCCGCCAAGCAAACTACACAAATGATGATGGCGGTATCGACATTGTAAAATTCAACGAGACAATGGCAAAGATCTTTGAAGATTTGGGTCGAAAGAAGTTCCCAAGCACCAAGTTACTCTATGACCAGATCCAAGCTATTGAGAATATTGATTTAGAAGATCTTATTTCGGACATGACTGACAAATATAGCCCTAGCCTTCTAAACCCCACACTTGCTTATATCGGGACTGGCGAAGGTGGATATGACTCCATGGTTGATGACAAAACATCGGGCGATAATTTTTGCCGATACGCTTTAAACGCTGGGCTTAATTGTATTATTGCCAATAGCCCGAACGCTGTTCACACCAAACCCGAGGAAAGTGCCGAGGAATATAGACAAACCTTTGCTGAGATCGGCCCCCATCTGCAACAGATGATGGCCCAAGAACGTCATATGTTTAATCTATTAAATCAACCCATTCCGCACCACGGACCGAATGCGCCAGTCTAGGCCTGTTTTTTACTGAGCAACTTAATCACACACTGCTCATCCTTACTAAGATACTGCGTCTTTCGGAGCTTCTTGATGCGACTAAAGACCCTCGCAATGTCATTAGATTTTTCATATTGAGTAAAGATATACGGGTCGATATAAGAGCTGCGCGCAACTGCAGGTGTATTGCCTAGTTCACGCGCAACTGTTTCGACACAATCGATCATCATGCGCTTACGGGTCGCCGCGTCATCGGGTCGAACGGTACTGGAAAGCTCGAGTGCCGCCAGCATCGTCCCGCCCCAGGTACGGAAGTCTTTGGCAGAAAAATCTGGCCCCATGATGGTTCGGATGTATTCATTGACATCATCGCTCTTCAAATCGACCAGTTCGTTCTTTTCATTATAGTAACGAAAGATTTCATAACCAGGCATGTCGTCGAGTTTCTTAACGATACGCGCGATCTCCTTATCCTTCACTTCGGTGTGCTGGTGCTTGCCGCTCTTGCCGATGAAATCAAACACGACTCGGTCATCTTTCACTGAGACGTGCTTGCGTCGAAGTGTTGTCAAGCCATAGCTAGCATTCTTTTTGGCATACTTTTCATTGCCAACTCGTAGGTAGGTCCTGTCGAGTAAGGCGACCGTACAGGCCAGGATCTTGTCCTTATTATACTTTCGATTCTTTAAATCTTTCTTAACTCTACGACGCATGGTCGGCAGCTTCAAAGCAAACTGAACGGTACGATCGAACTTGGCGGCGTGCTGCTGGGCAATGTGGTGGTGACTGTAAATATATTGCTTTTTTCCTGCAGCGTCGCGCCCCTCGACCTGGATCTTAGCGCGTGGATTGACCGCGATCTGAACATCGGACCAAGCAGGAGGAATCGCAAATGACTCGATCCGCTTGAGTGTCGACTCATCCGTAACCTTGCGGCCCTTTCTGTAGTAGGTGAAGTTATTGGTGTTGGTTTTGCGTTCGATGAAAGGTCTCATTGTGGTTCATTATAATCCCCTTATGCTAAAATCTTTGAAAAATGGCGAGATTAATGCGGGTGTATATTCCAATACTCTTCGTGGACCCATTCTAGTAATGGATACAGTATTTCAATCAAAGGGCCTTCGTCACCGTTGTATGCTGCAATACTGGCGGCTATATTATCATTCTGGTTCATTTGATCCCAGGCTACGTGGTAACCATTATATCTAGCCAGTAATGTAAAAAATGCCCTCTGCGTACGACCGTTACCTTCACGAAACGGATGTAAAATATTTACCTCAGAGTAATAATGGGAGAACCGTTCAATAAAATCACCCTCTACTAATCCTTTGAGATACTTCTCTTGTTCGAGTTGTGTAAACAAGTCGCTCGCATAGGCCACGATATGCTCAGCGTGAGCGAAACGAGTTTTATCCTTTGCCATATCAACAGTCCGAATTTCGCCCGCCCAATCATATAACTGGCCAAATATTTGTTTGTGAATCCTACACAAATGATCAAGATCAAAGCCACCATCAATAATATATTCTTCAAGGATAGCAATTTCAGTCGAGGTTATAGAGAATTCAACTTCATCTAATGCTTTCTGGTCGGCGAGACCAAAGATATTCCGAAGAATTTTAGTATCCTTATCGATATAAGGATCGTTCTCTACATCGTACGTCATAAGTTATTTAACGGTGTGGCGCATAACAACAGACTGGACATGGAGTGTCGTATTAGTGCGAAGTTGTTTGGCGGATATCTTGCCAGATGCGTATTGTTTTAGATTGCGGCTGGCACTTTTTGAAGAACGTAACCCCTCAGCTTTGACTGACCAAATTGCTGCCGAAACCGCTTTTTCTCTACGTGCATTTTTTGACGTAATCATGCCCTCATTATACCATTTTACTTTTTGGTTTTCTAGCTTATGCTCTGTGACCTGTTTTAAATTAAGTATCGTTTATCTTTTCAGTTTGACAGTTCCAAAGCGTATAATAGCGTCATCATGCAGATACTGCGCCGCACGTTCCTATTGTCTATTGCTATAGTGTTTGCCTTAACGCTGACCACCCTCTCTGTGACGACGCCCGCATCTGCCTACAACCAATATAACTGCGACGACTTCTCTACCCAGGAAGAAGCGCAAGACGAGTACGAAAGTAATTATGGAGACCCTAACTACCTCGATGGTGATGATGACGGGGTAGCTTGTGAATCGCTCCCTTCTGAATACGACTATTCTTCCGACTATGATGATAGCGAGTCATACGATAGTAGCTACTCTTACGATGACTCTGACTATAGCTCGAGTTCAGATTCAGATGACGGATTCGACTGGGGCTGGATTGTTCTTGGTGGTATTGTGGTGGTTATACTTTATTCGATTTTTAAGGATAACTAATTTTCCCAGCTGAATCCTTCGTGGCCAAAATGCCCATAGCGTGCCGTCTTGAGCAAGTCAAACATAATAGACTCACCTAAGCACCATCTACGAACGTCTCTAGATAGTCACTAAATTTTGCATTAAGTCGCTTGAGGATGCCATTTATTTGCAAAATGCCTGGCTTCTTGACCAGCGCATTCACAAGATCCGACCGTCGTGGCTTTCGATTGGTAAATATATAGTCTTCTACCAGCTTCTCTAATTTCTCACTGACCGCACCCTCTTCATCACTTATACGTTTTAAAGCGTCGGCACGCTCCACTGACCAAAAGTTTTCGAATGCACTCTCAACCTCTTCTCTGTCGCTGATCTTAGGAATTGTCCCGTTAATAAACTTTTCAATTAAGTCTCGTTTACTTCGCAGTACAGGGTCACCGGACATGGTTGAGAAAATATTACGGATTAAGCGAGTCTTGTCCTCGCCTGACGCGCCGACTAATTGCGTTAAGAGCCTTAGGATATAATCGACGTTCACGTCGTCACGACGAATAAGCTCTAGCTCAAAGTCAACATCATTTAAGATAGAGACTTTCTCGGGTTCATGCTCATGACGAACCTTGGCATAGATATCGAGATACTTGCTCTTAAAGCTTTCGAAGACTTGCTCTGATATGCCAGTGTGATCAAAGGTGAAATCCGCGAAAGTAATAAGTGTATTCTTGAGTCGCAGTAACTCACGGAATGCAGTCACAAAATCAAGCTCTGCCTGTTCCCCTACCAATCTATCGACATCGGCCGGAGAAGGAGTCAGTTGGAGGAGATGTGCGAGCGCAGCATTAAAGGCAACAATGTGGTGCTCGTAAGGCTCAATGAAGATCGTCTCATTCGCATTCTTATCTGCAAACAACGCAAGGGCGTCATCAGTCGCTTCTTTTAAGTTACGGAATACAACAATATTACCCTGGGATTTCGTTTCATTAATAATTCGATTTGTCCGTGAGTAAGCCTGCAATAACCCATGGTAACGCAAATTCTTGTCAACGTAGAGCGTATTTACTTTTTTCGCATCAAATCCCGTCAGGAACATATTGACCACCAGTAGGATGTCTATTCGATCTTCTGGTAAGTCAGTCTTCTCACGATTCTTTAGCTTCTGCCCAATGTCTCGATAGTAGCTATAAAAACTCTTACTATCTTTCGTTGTGTAGTTTGTCCCGAATTGCGCATTATAGTCCGCAATATAACTCTCTAACTTATCGCGAGAATGTTGATTGATCGGACCGCTTGTCGTTATATCGATATCAGCATCGAGCATACCGTTAGCGTCTTTATCATCCTCGTTTGCTGCATAGCTAAAGATAGTTGCAATACGGAGTGGTCGATCGAGTCCTGCTTGTTTGGCCTTAAAAATCTCGTAATATTTAGTAAGGGTGTCGACGTTACTGACTGCAAAGATGGCCGAGTAATCACAGTTATAGGTCTTGGCCGCGTGATAATCCAAAATATAATCAACTATCTTCTCAAGCCGTTGCGGTGATTCCATTAATTCTTTTTTGTCTATTGCCTCGACGTCAATATCAACATTATTCGCACTCCCGTCTTTGTATTTATATTTACCTACGTACTCCACTGCAAACTTCAAGACATTCTCATCTCCAATTGCGTCAGTAATGACATAGCTATGGAGCTTTTCTCCGAATAGGTCCGCTGTCGTGCGCTTACCCAGGCCGTTACCACTGGCATTCTCGGCAAAGATAGGCGTCCCCGTGAATCCGAATAGCTGATGATTAGTGAAGTATTCGGTGATCTTTTTATGTGTCTCACCGAACTGGCTACGATGACATTCATCAAAGATAAATACTACCTTTTCGTCACGCAGTTTATCCATTTTTAGAGCGTGTCGGTCGTTTGTGATTGCATTGTTGAGTTTTTGAATCGTGGTGACAATAAGCTTCGTATCCGGATCACCGAACTGCTTCACTAGGTTACGCGTACTGTCAGTGCTATCGACACTGTCTTTTCGGAATTCATTAAATTCACGTATGGTCTGGGTATCCAAGTCATTTCGGTCAACGACAAAGACTACTTTATAAATCTCGGGAAGGTCAACCAGGATCTGACTAGCTTTAAAGGAGGTAAGGGTCTTCCCACTTCCTGTGGTGTGCCATATATAACCACCTTTGGTGCTATTCTTTACTCGATCTACAATTTTCTCCACTGCGTAGTATTGATATGGCCGAAGCAACATTAATGTCCTTGCTTCTGTCAGCACAGTATATTTGGCGATCATTTTTGCAACGTGACATCGATCGAGGAAAACATCAGTAAACTCATGAAGTTCTGTAATCTTGTTGTTATCTACGTCCGTCCAGAATGAAGTAAACTTAAAATCTTGCTTTCGATTATTGGCATAGTATTTGGTATTAGAGCCGTTACTAATAACAAACATTTGAATATATTGGAAAAGACCATAACTTGCATCGTAGCTATGGCGCTGGTAACGATTCGTCTGGTTGAACGCTTCTTTTAAACCAAGTCCGTTGCGCTTCAACTCTATTTGTACAAGAGGTAAACCATTGATGAGAATAGTGACATCGTAGCGGTTCTTGTAGCTTCCTTCGACAGTTACTTGATTGGTAACTTGAAATTCGTTGTGACACCAGTCACGAGAATTAAAGAATTCTATGTAGAGCGGCGTCTTTCCATCATCGCGAATGAGATGAAATTTATCACGCAGGATCTTAGCACGTTCGTAGACATTACCCTTGCTGAGATGGTTGAGAATTTTTGTGAATTCTTTATCGGTAAGTGTAATATTGTTGTGCTTTTCTATTTGAGTACGAAGATTGGCAACCAGGCTCGCCTCGTCCGAAATGATGATACGCTCGTATTTCAAGCCCTGGAGTTGGGTAAGAAGTTCGTTTTCAAGGGACTGTTCGGATTGGGTGGTCATAGTTTTAACTCACTTTTTATCTGGTCATAGTCGAGAAATGTCATTGGTCTATTCTTCTCAGGATACCAACTCGCGCTTGATACAAGGTCGGCAACATCCTGTATCATCATTTGTATATCAGAAACATCTCCGTCAAATTCGTTAAATTGCTCCGTAGTATTCATATCTTTATCGAGGTGAGCAATAAGTTTATTTCGCCACAATTTCACCTTATCGATCGTTACCCGATGGCCCGTTTTTATCTTCAATGCTCCTTTTAATAGCCTACCCTTCTCGTCGTCCTTCGCGTTCGATTGGCGTATAAATTTCTCTATATTATATCCTGTTCTATCCCATATTTTTGCAGCGTTAATAATCATCACACCCTGTGAGTATGTGATTAATTCGCGCTCTGTTCTATTGAATTCTCTATCCATTGCCAATGATTTATGTATCCGTGCAGCATTCATTGCAAATGTGATTTGAGAATAGAAGAGAACGTGCTGAACATTGCTCATACAAACATCCTTTGCACGAGGGCCGCTCTAAACTTTTTTGATTCCCTCAGCTTTGCTTCTTCGATTTGAATCTTGGCGTCTATCGTAGACAAAAAATCAGCTATTTTGCGCTGTTCACCTTCATCAATCGGTATGGTAACTTTAATACTTCTTAATATTTGATTATTTAACTTGGTCTGCGCTGAACCTGTAATATACTTTACAAACCTGGTGCTGTGCAAAACATAGTACAAGAATATATTATCGACATCCTTGCCTTGCAGAACATGAGCATGATTATTAACCCAGAATTTTCCCCTTACAAAATGGACTGGATACTTAGAAATATCGACCACTCCATCTTCCGCCACTAATACATACTCACCATTGAATATGTAATCCTCTACATAATCAACTACGCCATTTGCGCCGTAATAAGGAAACTCGCCCGCCGTACGTAATTCTGAAGATATAGGCTTTCGTTTATTATCATAATTCTGTGTTATATCACCGATCTTTACTTCAGCCCATTTAGGGTAAGGTTGATTTGCATCGTTCATAAACTGAATTTCTTGCCTAAAGATTTTTTTTACTACACTCTTTTTGTACTTCCTTAATAGGTCTAACTGATTCTCATCTACTGTCAGCTTATCCTCTATGGTCGTTAAAAATGCAGCAATTTTTTGTTGTTCAATAGTCGATGGTAATTTAATTTCAAATTGATTAATATCGCGTTCATATATATGTCTCTGCGAGGTTCCCTGGCCTCTACTTCTAAAAAAGTATTGGTGGTTATTTATATACAAACTGATAAAAGCGGCTGAATCTTTCTGCTTAGGCCTCAACCTTCCCATTCGTTGGTTAAGCACGAAAGTATCATTTTCAGGTATTAAACATGAGCGCCCCAATAGGTAGCCGTGAGCGATATCACTAAGCACGATAATGATATCGTTCTTACTTAAAGAACCGTCTGCTTGATTTACTGTTTTGAACTTTGTCTTTAATTTACCGTTTATATCTACTGAGTCTATTGTAATCAGTTTATACTTACCGTTCTCTTCGACGAAAGTTTCGAAAGGCTTGCCATTTCTAAAAGATACTACGCTTAAGAGTGATTTAACCTCCCACTTATCATAAAACTCGGAGAAGCGTAGTTTAGGTATATAGATATCTTTAGCTTGTGAGATGAGGCCCATGGCTTAATACGGCGACTGTATGCCGAGTTCCTTTGTATATTTAGCAATCTTTGCATCTAACTCTGAAGACTCCGTATCCAGCTTACGGATTTCCTCTGTCACGGCATTCAGATCAATCTCTTCTTCTTCCTCAAATGTATCAACATAGCGTGGAATGTTTAGATTATAATCGTTCTCTTTTATCTCGCTGAGTGGCGCTACGTAACTATATCTATCTACAGACTTGCGATATTCAAGTGTGTTAATAATTTTATCGATATCAACTTGTCGTAGTCGATTCTGATTCTTGCCCTTTTCAAAATGTTTGCTAGCGTCAATAAACAATATATGACCGGTATCTTTTCGGCACTTCTTAAATACTAGAATAGTCGCAGGAATCGAAGTTCCAAAGAAAAGGTTTGCGGGCAAACCAATCACCGCATCTAAATAATTCTTTTCTCGAATCAGATACTCACGAATGACCCCTTCTGCCCCGCCACGGAACAATACGCCATGAGGCATAACCACCGCCATCGTGCCATTCTCATCAAGCTGATAAATCATATGCTGAATAAATGCATAATCCGCCTTGCTGCTTGGAGCTAACTTACCATACCCACTAAAGCGATCATCTTGTAAGTGAATTGGGTCAGCCGACCAGTTAGCACTAAATGGAGGGTTAGCCACAATCGCCTCAAATTTGTACTGCAGGTGTTGTGGGTGTTCTAGTGTATCTTCTTGCTTGATATCAAAACGATCGTAATTCACGTCATGAAGAATCATGTTCATACGTGCTAGGTTGTAGGTCGTATTGTTGAGTTCTTGTCCGTAAAACATACCAACTTCTTCGACGTAGCGAGCAACACGGAGCAACAAGGAACCCGATCCGGCCGTCGGGTCATAGACGGTTTTTAATTTCTTCTTGCCATCTGTCACGATACGCGCGAGGACCGTCGAGACTTCCTGGGGAGTATAAAATTCACCAGCCTTTTTACCCGCACCCGATGCAAACTGACTGATGAGATATTCATACGCATCACCTAGGACATCAATGGTACTATTTTGTAGCTGAAAATCAATCTTATCCAAGTGTACCAAGACCTTACCAATCAGCTCTGCTCGTTGTGAGACTGTTTTTCCTAAACGTTGCGAGTTAAGATCAAGCTCTGAGAAAAGGCTTTCAAAATCATCTTCACTATCATGACCCATCGTGCTGTTTTGAATGTTATTAAGGATTCGTTCAAGCTCCTCAATTAAGTTGTCACTCGCCGTTCCATGCGCGGCGATTCGGGTAAACAGCTCGTTTGGTTTTAAGAAATAACCTAATTTGTCGACAGCATTTTCTTGAACAGCTTCGATGATTTCACTGGCCCTCGGAGTAGTTTCATCAATCTGAGCATATTTCAGACCATCTGTTTCAAGTAGGTCGTCAGCATAGAGCTCCATCTTTTCAGAAAGATATTTATAGAAAATAAATCCAAGAATATAGTCCCTGAATTCATCAGCACCCATCTTGCCGCGAAGATCGTTGGCAATACTCCAAAGTTGTGTCTGCAATTGTTTCTTTTGGTCTTCTGGCACGGACTGAATCTCCCTATGAATCTGTGCCTATTTTACCTCTTATTAGTGATCGAGTCTATGATCTTTATGTGACAGAATACTAACTTATTGGTAGCCCTCATCCCGATAATAGATACTACGCCCGCAATTGCGCCTCAACCCGTTGTCGATTAACTCCATTTGTGAGGTTGGTATACCCTAGTCCACTCAATATGTGCATCGACATATTCGAACGGCTACCGCTAATGCAATACAGCATAATTGGGGCATCTTTTGCAACGCCAGCTAACTTTGGCGAGCCAGACATTAGTTCAGTTGGCGGAATATTAATCGCACCTTTAACGTGACCATTAGCAAACTCCCTTGGTTCGCGAACATCGATAATAATGTAATCCTTCATATTCCCTCCTTAAGTATTCAAGTTACCGAGAAAACAGGCGGCTCATCGCCCCGACTAGCTCGGTTGATTTTTGCTTCATCTGTTTCTCTGTCAAAGCTTCATTGGTAAAGCACTGCTGGGCATATTCCCTCACAAGTTCGATCGCAACCTTATCCAGTGCTGCTCTGGTGGCATTAATCTGAGTCAGCACATCAATACACTGCTGATCCTCGCTCACCATACGGGCAATACCCCGTACCTGGCCTTCGGCACGATTGAGTCGTTTTATAATTTGAGCTTTCGGTATATCTGTACTATTCATAGTACCAAGTATATCATACCCCCTAGGGGTATATAAAATCATGTATTCTCGATAGCTACATAGGTTGGAGCGTGCCAGCAAATACTTGCCAAGCCAGCAGAGTTTTTGCGACCAGACTCAAGATGATATACGCACGTTCGCCGTACAAATAGTTTTTCCAAGGACCAATCTTTTTGTACTGCAGCACCATGTTAATCGCAAAGAGGTTAAAGAAGACAAAGATCGAGACGAAGATCCAATAGACAAAGTCTGGAGGCGCACTTCCCTGCTCGGCCGATAGCCAAAAGTAAAAGCCAATCACAAACCACGGCACAATCCCCGCCAAGCACCCCAGCCAGTAACTCAACCAGTTAGTCTTCTTGGTCGTTTGGTTGTGAACTTCCATCACTAGACCTAAGAGATTCATGAGAGCGATCAGGACAAAGATCATCAACAAGTTCGTAAAGTCATACACACCAACAAGCACGGCAATAGCCACCATCATAAGACTGGCTGAAACTGAATATTCAATCCAGCGAATCTTGTTGATACCCTTGGCCAGATCCTGGTTGTATTTTCTGTTATAGACGGTCGCGATAAACAGATGCGCTGCTGCCGACAAGAAGAAGAACAGTGCAACCAACAGCGGAATTGACAGATCGAACAGATGAGTCGTGGCCGGCTCCAGCGTCTGCGTCGCCTTATCGAACGTCAGATAGCTACCGGTGATGGGGACGTCGAAGCTTCGACTGATAATTAATATGATAACACCTTGAATACCATGGAAGGCGGCCATGATAAAGTTAAAGATTCTGAGGCCTTTTGTGGTTGGTTTGGTCATAGGTTTATCATAAGCTTGATGATCAGAATATACAATCTTTTAGTATCTTGATCTATCCTTCAACCGCAACCTCAAACCCCCCATAGGCCATCTTCTTCATGTCACTAGGCATTTCAAAATCAGTTTGGTCTTTATATGTTTCATTCATTTCATCCATGACCTTTTTGTTTACTTCATCGCGGTGTTCTTTCGATTCGAAAACAATGAATGAAAACCAAACATTTTCATCCTCATTAGCACCAGCCATTTCATTAAAAGCTCGTGATTTTTCCTCACCCATTTCCTGCGGCTTGAGGTCATCTCCTCTAGACTCGAAGTACTGAAGCGCACCGTGCTTCATCCAAGAATCCCGGCCCATTTCTGCCATTTTCTGGTATTCGGCTTCTTTGCCTTTTGGAACTACTAGTACAAAACCATCGATATATTTCGCCATTCTTATACTCCTTTTTATTAAGGTTATCCTTATTCATTTTAGTACTTAGGGAGTTAGGCGGCAAGATAAGACACGCTGGGGCGTCTGAGTTGAGCTAATTTGGAGTGGTAAAACAGAATCTTCTCAATCAATTTAAGTACCTTTTCGAGAATTCTTTTAGCTTACTAGGGTCTATCGTAACCATTGTTGGCGTTGATATTCGTCAGAGAGAAATTTTCCATCTTGGTAAATGCCCGACCTTCGAGGATGCGAAAGTGACCAGTTGTCTTCGGGGTGGACATTTACAATTGTTCCGTTTTTAGTATAAAGATCGGAAAAATGAAGATTTCCTGCTAGATTACCGATTCGAATAAAAAGATGTTCAGGGTTAGCGGTGTCTGATAGATCAAGTTCAGGCGTTGCTTCGGTTCCTATTGTGTATGACTTGCCACGCCTAATCGAGTATTCTGTACTATGCAACACTACCGTATCAATCCCCATGGTGTTATCCATAACAACCAAAGCATCCCCACGTGCAGATGTCATATTCCTTAATACAAACAAGCTCTCTGGAACCCTAGGCGACCGCTCTGTAAATTCTCCCGAGATAGAGATTCGAGTAAACTCTAATTTATTATCACCAGCCAAAATTTGAATCGGGTGACGAAATTGTGTAGATATTTCTAATTCTCCCGCATCATTTAACATCCACTCGTTAAAGTCCCGGAGGTTGAATGATCGAGATTCTTTGGACTCTGGTTGTGTCATTTTTTTATTTTATGAGCCGCCGATAACATAAGCAAGCATAAACAAAAAGTCCCAGCTATGAGCTAGGCGGACTTGTAAATGTGTTCAACGTATCATATAAGCTACTTAGCAGATGAATCAGTTGGAACGATTTTCCATACCCCAGTAGAATTAGCGTCTCCATGAAAGTTCATCGCCTTAAATAACGCCCCTAGTGAGACATTCCTATACTTGGGCACGTTCCGCTCTGGATCAATTATATAAATGGTATCGTTTTCAATGCGGTCGAATACGCAGACGTGACCGCCTTTTTGCGGAAGCCCCCATAACTTACCATAATCAAAGCAGAGTAATGCATCTCCGTCCTCTGCTTGAATAGTCGTGAGTAGTTTTTTGAGTCCTGTAATGTCAATAAAATCCCTCATAAAGAATTGTTCGAGGCCTAATGGAATGTTCAGCTCTTTAAATACTTCGTTAGGATTATATTCAGGTTTACTAATTTGCGTCCCCCAACCTGAAGGTGGTTTTGAACCAGTCCGAACTCTTTCGAATAGATGAGCGTCATTCTCTGGGACAGTTAGTCCTAATTTATAAGCAAGTTCGTCTTGTGGAATAAGCGGAATATCATTCCTATACATAACCATTTGGAAGCAAGCAGCAACACAACAGTAGGGTTGCTGGACGAAAGGTATGTACCTTGATTTCATATACTACACTTCCTGCCAATAAGCAGTGTAGTCTCCACCCTTATTAAAGCCTAGGTCAAGATAGCGACGATCTAATTGTTTGTTATCTATAGGAGAGTATACGAGGACCTGTGTATGACCTCTTGACTTAAGAACCTCGATCGCCTTCTCCTTTAACGCACGAGCAACCTTTAGATCATTGTCTTTAACAGCAAAACGAAACAGCCAAGCGACCCTACCATCATCAATGAGGGAAACTGTGCCAAAAATCATACCGTTATCTTCTGCTACGAGGATTGAATCATGGCCAATCTTTCTTAATCGTTCTTCAGAATCCCGAGCTTCGTCAAATTGACCACCATAGAAGGAGCTATCGAGGTACAAAGTCTTTAACTGCCCGTAATCCGACGGCGCATAGTTTCGTATGTTCATAACTTAATAGTAACAAAAAGAAGCCAAATTGACTTCTTAAAGACGGTGGAAAGTACACTAACATGAAAAGAGCCCGACGCCTGTAGATGAATGACTCATCGACAGGTTGGTATGTCGGGTCTTTTCATCCGCAGGTGCGGGCTTAGCTAGCTAACGCCGGCGTTTTCGTCTGGCTCGAGCGAGACGACTGCGCTTCATGTCGGCGAGTCGTTTCGCTTCGCGCTTGGTCGGGCCGACACGAAGCATCAGCTTGTCATCGACCTTGCGAATAGTCAGCTCGATACTTGGCAGTGAACCGGGACCAACTGAGTACATTAACTTCATCCCTTCCTAGGGGCTCACTCGATTACTCGAGGCCCCACACGGTGTGGTGACTGCCATTAGTTATGAAGGGTTCGGACCACTTTTGCAAGCATGAGCAAGATTTGGTACACATTCACAGAACTTATCCGAGCTTCCAATACCAGACAGTAAAGAATTACGATGATTATTTACTAGCTGATTGCTCTAGACTGTCTAATGCCATAGCAAACTTATCCCACTCTTCATCTTCAATCTCAATAAAGCCATCTTTTGTAAATCGTTCTCTACGCTCAGACCCTCTATAGCCTGGTACCCTAACTGGTTCGTTCGGGTTAACTGGCGGTACGGCCAGTATATCTTCGGCGAGCTTCGTCGTAGACTCTTTGAAAGTTTCAATATCGCCAAACGCTGCTGGGTCAATGACGATCATCAGCGTTCCAATGTACCGCTGTGAATCTAGTGGCTGGTCTAGTCCACTCTTACCCTTCACCAGACTACCGCTCAAAACATCAATGAGTAGGTTAATGCCGAATCCTTTGAACCCACCAAATGGCAGAACGGCATATGCAACATTCGGGTCGGTTGTTGTATCACCATTCTCGTCAACATATGCGTTATCTGGTAGCTGTTCACCTCGTTCTTTCGCCTGCCTAATTCTTCCGTAGGCATGCATTGCCGTTGCAGCGTCAAAAATAATCGGATACTTGTTCGTCGGGATACCGTAAGCAATTGGGTTCGTACCCGTAATGTCTTTGCGTCCACCAAAAGGAACAACTCCTTGCGGTCCACCGTTCTCAACAATAATAGCGATACAATCCTGAGCGGCCACTCGACGGCAGAAAACGTCGAAGAAATCATTATAGGTGCTGTCGTAAATACCCAAGGCGTAGATTCCTTGTTCTTTTGCCTTTGCTATAACATCATCTAAGTGATCGGCAGTTATAATTGGTGCCAATTGACCGTCGCCCTTCACGAGGCGAAGAGCTGGCTTTGTCACCTCAATTTCTGGTTGGGCAGTTTGAATACTTTCAATCAATCGAGCGTGCTTTCCGGGCAATTCGCCGACAGCACTAAACTGGTTTCCGACCAGTTCTTGTTCAATAATCAAATCACCCAGCGTCGATGCGTCTTTGCCGTTAAGTCCGCTCAGCTTCAGATAGGTGTTTACTTTTTCTCTTAATTCTTCAATGGATATTCTCATAAACTAATCATACCAAAGAAACATGTACACAAGATGCTTGTTTTTACCAGGAGCCTCTGAAGCTTACTGTTATTTCTTTCTTAGGATTTTCGAAGTGAAGCGAACGCCTGTCGGCAGGAACATAATAATAGTGATAATGAGAATGTATAACGTGAAACCAAACTCTTCAAATCTCCAGTCACTAATTGTAAGCAATGTGATAGTAGAAGCAAGGATACCAAAACCAAAAATCACGCCATTTTCAGTTTTCGGCTCTCGATAAAGTTTCAAGATAGTAGGGAGTGCAGCAAAACCATCAGCTGCAATTGCAAATATAATTGCCAGATAGCCTTGCCCTGTAATTTGCCATAATACGAGGCCGGTTATCGCTAACGCCCCAAAGATGTAGTCGGACTTTTTAATCTTTGCGAAAGCATTTCGCTTAATCAATGCCGCCACGATAATGAGCATTGGGCCGAAAGCAGTACTAAATGTATGGACAGCACGAAGCCCTGCTCCTTCATCGATCTGCGCAGCAACCGCAAGGAGGGGTGCTGTTGCCCACAAACCCCAGGTCACAATATTAGGCTTCACCTTACCCTGTAGGATACCCTTGATGTACATAGCTGTACCAACCAGGGCGAGTGCAAATGCAACAAAAACAAAGCGTTCATCAATCATCGTTTAATAATAGCAAAGAAACCACCTGTCCTAGGGCTTTTATATGTATAACGAAAATTGGT
Source organism: Candidatus Microsaccharimonas sp. (assembly GCA_049296095.1). Taxonomy (GTDB): domain Bacteria; phylum Patescibacteriota; class Saccharimonadia; order Saccharimonadales; family Saccharimonadaceae; genus Microsaccharimonas. The sequence goes on along the minus strand of JBAQRV010000001.1, from coordinate 32,124 downwards.
GCACATTTACAGAATCTTCTTAAACTCTTGGGCTATAGAATTGATAATCCGTCCGAGTTGGCAATAACGAGTAACGGCATACTCGCTAAAAAATCAACAGAAAATACAACTATCATTTATTAGGATTGACGTACATTGACTCGGTGTAATTTAAAGCTATTTTACTTTCTGTTCTTCTTCAAATATATCAATCGCAGCTTGCCATAGCTTACTGTCATCAATAACCATCCTGTGAATTGCTTTATTGGGCACGTCCTTATCAAAAATATAACTCAAAAAGTGTCTTCCCTGTTCATTATCTTGGAATCCGATGATATTCACGATATCAAACATCCCTATAGATACAATCTTTGCTAACTTTTTCTCGATTAAATCACCGTTGTTATTACAAAGAATAACTAAATGTTTATTCTCTGCATAATTTTCACCCATAGAAGACTTCGCTCTAACCCTCCGCCTAATGACATCAAGTAAGTCACCATCTTCTTTGTGGGTCGCAAGGGTTTGCTCAACAAGCACTGCCATATTTTCACCATTCTCGACACTAACGACAGCACCATCGCCACCCGTGTCTTCAGTTGCCACAAGAATCTCGTCGCCACTAACATCTGACATTGCTACGGCGTGTACCACCAGTCCAAACCATTCTCTCGCACTCAAACCAGTATTGGTCACGTTTTTACTGTTTTCAATCCAACCATCCTGATGTCTAACAGGTAGTACGAAGTTTCTAAGTGCTAATGGCCATTGATATGGTACACCCTGAACTTTAATCTTATGGCCGTCAGGCTTCCATGAGTAATCCATTATTAACCCTTACGGGGAGGCCAGCCCTTGATGTCCATCTGTATTGTTCCACCCTCTACGGGGTCATTGTGAACGACAATTCCCTTGACTGACATCGCTGCATTGCTGAAATTAGGTAGCATATACTTTGTTTGTCCTTCAGGATACCTCCAAGCGTCCATCCCATCGCCCACAGGCTGAATAAACGTGAACATTGTATTTTCACCGATGTACTTACCTTGGGTTGGGTGATTGTGGGCAATCTGATTAAGACTGTAAAGCTCAGGACCGATAATGTCTCTGAAATTCTCTGGTGTTGTTGATTTTAGCAATTCCCTTACGGCCTCAACCTTAGTGTCAAAACTATCGTCCATACCTATCTTGATAGAGCCATCGACAATAACACCACTCTCGTCTTCACTCATAAATACTTCAAAAGTTTGCTTAGGAGATAGGTCTCCATCCTCCCCGATGTTCGTAATCCGATAGACAATATTATTATTTTCTCGCCAACCAGCGATAAGAATTATTAACGCTGCTGGCTGGCTAATATAATGTTTTTCGTTCAAGCCTTGAACTATTTCTTGTATAACTTCATCAACTTTCTTACTACCAATGTCAGCGTTACTTAGAAGGTTAGTCACCCAATCGACAACATGTACCCCATCTTCGAGGAAAATGTTATTACCAGTATATGCAGCGAGGAACTTACCATTTGCACAGCGAAAAGAAAGGCTTTTTATCGCATCTCCAGCTGAAGTTCCGCTATCAATGTAAGTTAGTTGAGTATCAGTGGATACACCAACAACGAATCTATTATATGCAAGTGATATTAGGGTCATGATTTAATTATATTCTACTAAAGAAAAAGTTGCTAAGTGTCTTAATCAAATGTAATCTCAATACACACACTACAGAACCAAGTTACTTCTTCGGTCAAGCAAGTTGTATAATTAGCCAATGAGAATCGAGACCATCTCAGTGACAACAAGATACACAACACTCAATTACATTACAGGTAAGCTTAACGGTGCTGGAAAGCACAACGCAGGCAATCTAAATGGCATGTTCTTTCGTCGGGAAGACTTCGAGTCTTCAACTAAGCAGGTTACGGGGCACTTGCATCGAGAGCGCGTTCTGGCATTAGAATTTGTAAAAAAGGGCTACGGTGAGAATGACTTTAGTTCTGCCGCAGAGAAAGCAAGTATCCGACCTTACGCTCGTACAAAAGGCTCGACTGGAGATAGTAGCTTCACCACCTATGACCTAAGCCCTGCTTTACGCCATTTTATAAATGACTATTGCCGAATACTCGAGCCACTCGTAAAGCTCTTAGCACAAAAACACCCGACCATATCAGCCGCTATCGTACGTCAAGGAACAACCTACAATATGTCATTCAACTCTTATCTAAAACTGTTAAACGGTAGAGGTATAACAACGCCATTGGATTATGATTATTTCATAAACCTATATAATGAACTGTGGAATGATTACAAACACGCAGAGAGTGCGGGTGTTCAAGCGAGCGGGTGGTCTAGTAACGGGAATGAAGTAACCTCAGAGCCAAAGCTTTCTAGTAAAAAACTGGTACATTTCAAAGATATGTTAGTGAAAGATTTTATTGATACTTCCCTAAATAACATGAAAGCCTTACTCGATTACATAGCCTAACTAATAAGGGCTTAATCCGCTTTTACCGTGTTCATGACAGTTGTAATAATATCTCGAAAATATGACGGAAGTTCATCCTTATGGATGAACGTAAAGCTTGAGATATACTCCAACTCACAAATGATGAATGTCTCTGTCCTATAAATATCATTGGGGTCAAAGGTGTCTGCAAAACTAAAAGAACCCTGGAATGGGTTCTTAGAAAATGATGGTTTCGTTCGTGGTGCGGGTACAGGGACTCTAACCCTGGGCCTCGTCCTTGGCAAGGACGCGCTCTAACAGCTGAGCTACACCCGCATACTCTCGAGTATTATAGAGGATAGCCTCTGTTATTTCAAGCAATTGAGCAGAACTCACCGACCTTCATAATGAATTCTTAACAGAGTATTAACGAAAATCATGTCTGTATTTACTGACCCTCCCAGCCCATGCTTAAATGGATACATGATGACCGACGACCAATTCGACAGACTATTCAAGCACATCTCAAAGGAAGTTGGGTCGGTGCGTGATGCGCTTAACGACTTCAAGGTTGAGGTTTATCATCGGTTCGATCAGATCGATCTCCGCTTTGAGGCAATCGAGAAGCGCCTCGACGAGCACGATGCTCGATTTGATGCGATCGATGCCCGATTTGACGAGAATGAGATCACTCAAAACGAGATCCTCAATACCATCGCCAAGGACAATACCAAGCGAGACAAACGAATCTCGCGTCTAGAAAAACTACTTCCAATCTAATGGGTTGTGATCAACACCGCTCGCCGCATATGTTCAGTAATATCAACCTCACCAATCAAAAACGCTGCCACATCAGCCCGATCTATCCCGTTCACGGCTGAGACTGTTTCATCAGCCGTTACTATCCGAACCTTACCGGTAGCTGGGCCATCACCGAGGCGAGTCGCATAGACAATTGTCCAGTCTAAATCAGATGACTTTAGTAATTCCTCGCCCGTTTGTTTATCGCTCACGAACCCAGCCGAGATCTTTGCCAGCACCCACGACAGCAGATTCAACTTCAGCTGTCCGCTCGCAAGAAAGCTCGACATCATAATCACCCGCTTCACATTGTTGGCATGCATTGCCTTGATTAATGCATTGGTCGATTCGGTAATCAGATCGTCCTTCAGCTTATTTGAGCCGAGTGTCGAGATCACCGCATCCTGGCCACCGAGTGCGAACTCAAGATCGTCTGCCTTGCGAGCATCACCCTCGATCACCACCAGGTTATCCCTAGGCTCTACCTGCTCACCTTTTCGCACAAAGGCAGTCACCTTATAGCCAGCCTCCAGCGCTGCATCCACCAATAAAGACCCTGTTCGCCCTGCCGCACCCAAAATGACGATGTTTTTCATATTCTTAGTATAGTCCTTATTGCCCACCTTGAAAAATCACCCCTGTTTCAGTACAATAGTCTGAGTACCAGAAACGTGGCTCTTTAGCTCAGCTGGTAGAGCAGCGGCCTGAAGAGCCGCGTGTCCCCAGTTCGAGTCTGGGAGGAGCCACCAAGATTATTTCCGACCTGTCCGACAGGTCGGTTTTATTTTGATCTGAGAGGTATAATGGTAAGTATGGAGAGAGTACCGCTAGCCGAGCGTATGCGCCCGCAGACATTGGATGAGGTGATTGGGCAAACCCATCTATTGGGTGATGGCGAGATCTTACGCCAAATCGTCAAGAACCGCGAACCAGTCAGCCTCATCTTATGGGGACCTCCTGGCAGTGGTAAAACAACCCTGGCCCGTATTATCACCAAGGAGGTAAACGCCGAGTTCATCGAACTCTCGGCCGTCACCAGCGGGAAAAAAGATGTCGAGAAAGTCGTCGAGCATGCTCGCCAGAACTGGAACCTACAACTACGCACTATTCTGTTTGTCGATGAGATCCACCGCTTCAATAAGGCCCAACAAGACGCCTTCCTGCCTCACGTTGAATCTGGCCTCATCACGCTCATTGGTGCCACCACCGAGAACCCGAGTTTTGAAGTTATTAACCCACTCCTCAGTCGAAGTCGCGTCCTGGTTTTAGAACCCTTAACTAAAGATGAAATAATCGACATCGCCCAGCGAGCCCTTAAATTGGTTAAAGCGACTTCCCGAGTATCAAAAGATGCCCTCGATTACCTCGCCGAACTATCAGGCGGTGACGCTCGCGTCGCGCTTGGCAACTTAGAGTTAGCACTCGGCATGGATAAAAAGGTAACCATTGAGACTATTAAGATTGCCGCTCAAAAACGTGTTCCAGGCTATGACAAAAAAGGCGAGATGCACTATAACGTCATCAGCGCCTTCATCAAAAGCATGCGCGGCAGCAATGTTGATGCGACCCTCTACTACCTCGCCCGTATGATTGATGCTGGTGAAGATCCAAAATTCATTGCACGCCGAATGCTCATTTTTGCTTCGGAAGATATCGGCCTGGCCGGTAACGGCGCACTAGGACTTGCCTTGAATGCATTTCAAGCCGTCGAACGCATTGGTATGCCTGAATCGAGCTACATTTTATTCCACGTCGCGGCAGCGCTCGCCAAGAGTGAAAAGTCACGCCGAACCACTGATGCCATGAGCCGTGCGCAGGCCCTCGCCAAACAATATCCCGACTCACCCGTTCCACTTCACCTTCGCAACGCTCCCACCAAGCTCATGAAAGATCTCGGCTACGGCAAGAATTACAAATGGGAGGCAGACTTTCAACACGAAAAGGGCTTTCTACCCGACGATTTGAAGGATGAGAAGATATTCTAATGCTTTACTCGTGCACTGAGGTACGGATCAACATACACATCCTCGGGCAACAAACCAACGGTACCATCTAAGCCCATCACAATCGGCTCAATTGCCGTACGCTCACGCTCGCCATGAAGCGTAAAACCAACCAGCTGGGCAGCGAGTGTTGTTGAGTCATCGATCAGCGGATGAACCTTAAACCATACATCTTTATATCCCAGATTGGCAAAGTAGTAATTTAAATCGTTCAATAATGACTTGGTGCGGAATTCTTTGTGAGCTTTTACTTTATCTTCGACTATATCGTCGAGTCCTACAACTGCTTCAAAATAATGATAATCTTCACTCAGTGCCACGACACCTTCACTGGCTCGAATCGCTTCTTGATCAATGAATTTTACTTTTGATTCAAATAGGAATGACCTGGGTATCATATGAGTCGCCAGTTGATGATCGAGTTTGGCAATTGTTGATGTTTCTGGGGACAGCTCGGGATGAAGCGACTCATCTCTCACAGGAAGTCCATAATCAATCACTCTCGAGCGAAGTAAAAATAAATTAAGCGCCTCACTGCCATCCGCAAACTGATAGGAGACCGTTCCCCATTCATTCTCATTACGAACCAATTCGGGGAGCTCTGCCTCAGCAAAGCGTGTAAACACAGGATCTTGTAATCTTTCAACAATTTCTGGGTTAGTCACACAAAACTCCTCCGTCCATGATGGTATCTAACATTAGTATAGCAAAGACTTATTTATTTTTTCTTACGCAGCGCCATATACACACCGTTCGTCCAACCAAACCCATCCTGCAAGGTATATTCACCGCCTCTTCCCAAACCGTCGCCATCAACCACATTGTATTTTTCCACTAAGCGATGCGTCTTCTTAAAAACTCGTTCATTGAGAGCTAGCCAGCGGTCTGCAATCATTTTTGCTAATTGATCATACCCATAATTTCGAAGACCTTCGATTGCCATCCATTGAAGTGGTGCCCAGCCATTCGGGCTATCCCACTGTTGACCCGTTTCATACACCGTCGTCACCAGGCCGCCCTTTTTCAAGAAATGCTTCTCTAGGTGACGAGCCACTCTTTCTGCTTGTTCATTTGAAGCAATTTTTGCGTATAACGGAAAGACAGCCGCTAAACTAATCACCTTGGTTGAGGCTTTTTTATGAAAGTTATAATCCATATAAAACTGTTCGGTGTCGCTCCATAGATATTCGTCAATTGCTTGTTGACGCTTATTGGCCAACTTCTTAAATTTACGCACCATAAATGGGTTTCTGAATGAACTATATGCCTCAGAAATGGTCTGTTCGAGCATATACAACAAAGTATTGAGATCGATCGGGATAATATCAGTCGTATGAATAGTCCGAATATCCTTGGGATCGTCAAACCAGCGCGAACTAAAATCCCAGCCTGATTCTGCTGCTGCTCGCAAATGGAGAAACAGTTTCTCATGAGCGCGCTTGCGACTGGTTGCTGCTGTTTCCGTGTCTTCACGGAGCGACTCAGGACGAGCAGTTGCTTTGTTATCATAATAGCGATTCAATAACGTCCCGTTTGGCATCTGCACCACTCGGCGATAGGCGAGGTGCTTGGTATCAAGCAGCTTCTTACGTCCCTTCATCCAAAAACGGTACTCGGTGACAAGGTAGGGTAGGTATTCTCGCAGTACTTTTTTTCCTTTGTGATCGGCAAGGAGCCGAACCATTAATACGAACACTGGAGGTTGAGAGCGGCTCAAAAAATAGGTCCGATTCGCCGTCGGGACATAGCCGTACTTTCGAATCATATAAGCACAGTTCTTTGTCATACCCTCAACACGCTCCCACTTACCTTCCGCGGCCAACCCCAGCATAATAAAATAGCTGTCCCAGTAGAATTGTTCGTTAAAGCGACCGCCAGGGACGATATAGCTGTGCGGCAACGCAATGAGCGATCCTCGATCAAGTCGATTGCGTCGCTCGAGATACTCCCATAATCGACTAATATGTTTGTGGATCGATTGTTTCTTATTTAAGACGAAAGGGTCCTTCTTGTGGACCGTCGTCGAAAGATCATAAAAGTGCCGCCCGACAAATTCGCGGAGGTCAAAATGCGGATCATTTTTGAGGAGAGAATATTCGTCCTGAATCGCCTTCACTCGCCGACGCGGCACCAGATCAACAAATGTTTTCCCATCATCATAAATGCGTTGTTTTTGGACATCGGAAAACAACTCACCTAGGAGTTCATCTGGACTTCTGCGACTCCTGAGTAACACGCCCGCCGTTGCAACGAGAGATGTCTTGAGCCGATCGCTGTTTATTTTTTTATTCGGCATCTATCCCACAGTATAGTCGCCTGATAGACGAGTTAGCAAGAGGGTTACTTGTTGCGCTTGCGTTGGTTCGGGTCAAGAAAACGCTTGCGGAGGCGAAGTGACTTTGGCGTTACTTCGAGAAGTTCATCGTCTTCAATAAAGTCGATACACTGCTCAAGGCTCAGGTCAGTAAATGGCGTCAGCTGAATCGTGCCATCACTCGATGAGCTACGCATATTGGTCAGCTGTTTGCCACGACAGACGTTAATATCTAGATCACCGCCACGGTTGTAGAGTCCGACAATCATACCTTGATAGACGATGGTACCAGGGCCAACGAAAAGCTCGCCACGAGCCGCTGCAGCATCAAGTGCATAGGCAGTCGTCGTGCCCGCTTCAAAGGCGACCAAGGCACCATTACGCATTTGCTGGAGCTTGGCACCAAGTGGTTGATAACCGTGAGGAAGCGAGTTCATAATGACCGTCCCCTTTGTCGCCGTCAGAAGAAGGTTGCGAAGTCCAATCATTGCTCGAGTCGGGATGATATAAGTTGAACGAGTGGTGCCGCTACTCGTCTGCTCTTGCTTGATAGGAGCTGCTTTTCGAGCACCGAGCTCTTGGCTGACAGCGCCGAGGAACTCAGGGGCTACTTCAATCAGCAATTCTTCAACTGGCTCTTTAATCTCACCATCTTCTTCGATCGTGACGGCCTGTGGACGACCAACTTCAAATTCAAAGTCTTCACGTCGCAATGTCTCAATCAAGACAGACAAGTGAAGCTCACCACGGCCTGAAACCACAAAGCCAATCCCCTCTTCGCGAACACGAAGTGAGACGTTGGTTTCAATTTCTTGCTTCAAGCGATCACCAATCTGACGACTGGTATTGTACTTGGCTTCTTTGCCCTTCAAAGGACTGGTGTTTGGACCAAGGTACATGCTAATTGTCGGCGCTTCGATATCAATAACTGGCAGCGCTTCTGGATTTTCCTTGTCAGCAATCGTTTCACCGATATGCGCATCAGAAATACCGGTCAAGGCGACGATATCACCAGCACCAGCTTCAGTGATTTCCTCACGTTGCAAACCACGGTATGAAAATAGTTTGTCGATTTTTGCCGAAACCTGTGAGCCATCGCGCTTGATGAGGACAATCGGTAATGATTTTGTAATCTTTCCGCGAGAAATACGGCCGATGGCGTACTTACCGAGGAACGAGTCATAATAAAGTGAGGTGACAAGCATTTGGAATGGCTCGTCTACCTTTACTTGTGGCGCAGGAATGTCATTAATAATCGCGTCAAAGATTGGCGTCAGATCAGTATGAAGATCGGTGTTCTCGGGCAACTCAGCCCATGCTTTTCCTTCGCGACCAATCGCGTAGTAAATCGGGTAGTGAAGCTGGCTATCATCAACCGCAAGTTCGAGAAATAGGTCAGCAACCTCGTCTTCCACTTCAGCGATACGACGAGACGGCTTGTCGATCTTGTTAATAACGACGACTGGCTTGAGCCCAAGCTCGAGCGCCTTTGACAAAACGAACTTCGTTTGAGGCATCGGACCCTCTTGGGCATCAACGATCAATAGAACACCATCTGCCATGTTAAGGGTTCGCTCAACCTCACCAGAGAAGTCAGCGTGTCCAGGGGTATCAATAATGTTGATCTTGTAATCATTGTAGTAAACAGCTGTTTGCTTGGCAGTAATTGTAATGCCACGTTCGTGCTCTTGATCGCCACTGTCCATGATCAAAGACTGTTCCATTTCAGCCTGGTTAGAACGAAAAGTATTACTTTGTTTTAAAAGCCCATCAAGAAGCGTCGTCTTTCCATGGTCGACGTGAGCGATAATTGCGATGTTGCGAAGTTGTTTTGGGTCTTTCATAAAAATATGCCCTATTACAGGGCTTCCTTATCTGTGACTATAGCACAAACGGGTGATAAATTCAACGTGGTGCGCGCGAGAGGACTTGAACCTCCACGTCCTTGCGGACACTTGCCCCTCAGACAAGCGTGTCTACCATTCCACCACGCGCGCATTATTTAGTATTATACCACTGTTAGCGATGAGAATAAAGGCTTCTAGTTTATGACGCTTCCGTGACAACCATAGGTCGCCCGACTCACTATACATACCTCTATAAACTTTATATCCATCCTTCTTTGCGTAATAGAGTGAAGATGCACCCTTGTGTTTCCGTACCGCACCCGCTCCAGTGCCAAATAGCTTCATATTCATCTTAGCAAGATAGTCGAGAAAGATAGGACTCGCGCTTGCGAATCCGACATAATATAGATAGCTCGTTGGCCAACGTGGGTCGTTGTAGGCATAAGTCGTACCGTCCCCGTCAAAAAGTCCGCGGAGAAAATGGCCATAATACTCATTGGGGATATTCAATGCAGGAATAATCCTACTTTTTTTCGGCGTTAACCCAATTGACAAAAGAAATTGGTAGTAAGCTATGTCGCTAAATTGCACACGGTAGCCTTGCTTACGATGTAACGATAACTTACCACCGTGATGTAACTTTATAGCGATAGTCCGTCCAATAGCTTTATTAAAATTTTCAAGTTGTTCAATATCAGTAGACACTAAAGTAAGATGTCGCCCATCGTTAGACAAACACCCATCACTCGCCATCAACCCCACTGTATAGGCAATTTCATTGGACCACTCGTAGATTCTTCTCTGTTTATATCTCACCCATCTAATATCTACTCAAGTTATTAATTCCCTCTTAACTAAATTCAAAAAGCCCGTCGTCAGGGGCGGAGGCTCACAGTAAACTTCTACTGGAACACTCCGCCCTCTGGACGCGGGCTTGTGCTAGGCGGGGATGTCGTAGTGGACTTCGTCGGGCTCGACCAGCGATCCCAGGGAAACGCTGCTCGTCACCGGCGGCTCGAACATCGCAGGCCACTTGTTGCGCAGCTGGACGCGCATCGTCATCATGTGCTTGATACCGCGCCTGACCATTCCCAGCTTCGCCGAAGTGATGTCACTGTGAACCCGCACGAATATGCGTGTCTCGAGGGACAATGGGCTCTTGCTCAGAGCAGTCATCTGCTCAAGCATGTCCAAGAGTCCTACCTGGTAATCACAGATGACCTGGTCGACCCTCTTGGGGTTGGGGTTGGAGACATCGTCGAACTCGACCACACGGAGCAGTCCGCGTGTCTCGTCCCAGAGATCCCTCTTGAAGTTGAACTCGACCCCCTGGTGCAGGCCCACCAGTTCGCGCTCCACCTCCTCCTGCAACTCCAGCTGACACTTCATCTGAAAGTCACTCAGACCTTCGATCACAGCAGATCTCATGTACTTCACCTTCTCTCTGTCGTGTGTGGTGACTGACGTTATTTATGTCAAAATAGTATCTATTTTGCAAGCATAAGCCATACAAAAAGCCCGTCAAACGACGGACTATCTGTATGGTGGGTGATGAGGGATTCGAACCCCCGACCCTCTCGGTGTAAACGAGATGCTCTAGCCAGCTGAGCTAATCACCCGTACCTCGAGATAGTATACCTCAGGTGACCTCTGTATTCAAGCCCTAAGGCGTACGTTGGACGAGACGATCGCCCACCGACCAATACAGGACGTCAGCATAGCGATCGGTCGGTGATGTTAGCACCTCATCGCTTGGCAGGGCATGGACACTCTTGCTGTACACATACTGAGTCGTGGCTTGATACAAACCAATAGCAGGTGCATCGGCGAGCCATTGGCGAGCAAATGTCAGATACTTGGCATTACGAAGGTCAGGCTCGATGCGGGCGCGGGCACTCAGTAGTGCATCGTCGCTCGTCGTATTAGCATAATTTGAGAAGTTAAAACCACTATTCGCCTGCGATGAGTGCCAGTACGCATACACATCTGGGTCACCGCCGATCGTCAATTGATACAATAGGACATCAAAGTTGCGGCGTTGCAGAACGTTTTGCACCACATTCTGAGCCGGATCTGTTGGATCAACCACAGTCGTTGTGACAGTAATACCTAAGGCACGCCACTGACTACTGATAACGCTCTGTACCTTTTCAAAGTCATTATTCTTTGTCGTCACAAAGGCGAGTTTCAGAGGATTGCCGTCCTTCTTTCGCACCGTACCGTCAAGCCTCCAACCAGCTTCATCAAGTAACCGTTCAGCAGTCGCCCTGTCATAGACTGGTGCCGCGGGAATATCGCCAGTCACCTGTCCTTCAACAAAAGGCAGATACAACACAGGCACCACATCATCTAGCGCTTTTCTTACTGCCGTTGTATCTGTTCCATATTGCAAGGCTTGACGAACCTTACCGTCTTGCAAGATCGGCGAAGATGTATTAAATAGAGCATATACGCCGCTATTAATTGGTTTATCTTCTACGCTATAGCGATCCGTTGCAAAACTCTCAGTGTCAGTGATCGTCAGATCGGTCGCAGCGTTCACTTCTGATGTCTTTACGGCCCGAATAATTGCATCTGCATTATCGTAGACGTGAAGCTGGAAGCGATCAAGCTTGGCGATACCGCCATAATATCCACTATTGCGCGCCAGGTGAATGATCTTACGTCCTGCCCCTGAATCAATATCCTGAGCAAATCGAAAAATGAATGGACCGCTTCCTGTTGGCTTTTTGCTAAACTCATTCTCACGAATCGCACCCGGTTCCACATCGCGGAGAATATGCTCTGGCAGGATTGGCAGGAAATTCAAGGCATGTGGAAAGGCCGCATAGACAGCCGGTAGCGTAAAACTCACTGTTCGATCATCAACAAGCGTCGCCGTCACATCATCCCAACCACTAATGGTTGAACGGGTCGCTGGATTCTTCAATAAGTTCACTGTAAAAACAACGTCCCGAGCCCTGACATAAATACCATCCTGCCAACGAGCATCAGGGCGGATGGTGATCGTATAAGTTTTCCGATCATCACTCAATGTCATGCTCTCAGCCAAGTCGTAATTAAGATGCCCGGTCTCATCATAAGTAAGTAGACGAGAGAACAATAAATTTCCCGCCGATTCCTCAGCGCTCGTGCTGGCAAAGATAGGATTAAGGGTATTCACTGGCCCTAAAACAGCCTCAGCATACGTCCCATCATTAGCAAAAGCGACCGTTCGATAACTCTGTTGGTACCACATAAGCTGAAGGCCACTCGCCCCGATAACAACACCGATCGCTAATACCCATATCGCAATGTGACGACGTACTTCGCGAAAATTATCGAGACGACGAAACACAAACCGTCGGGCGTGCTTGACGGTTGCACCCTCAACCTTTTTCATTCGCCTTGATAAGTCTCTTGAGCTGAAACTCATCTTGGGCAGGCGGCGCCATTTCCTTGGTTGCTTATCAGCCACTGAGTAATCCTTAGCCAACGGCCGGTAATAAAAGTCCGGCCAGAATTGAGGCAATAAATATGACAGCAAAGACGATAGTGACCTCAAATAAATTCTTATCGACACCACGACGAGTAGTATAGAGTTCACCAGAGCTACCAAAACCGGCACCCAGCGTCGCGCCACGTTGTTGCAAAAGAATCGCAATCACCATCAAGACTGCCGATCCGACCATAATAATTTCGATAATACTATTGATATTCATATCTTTACTCCTGAATTGCCGCTCCGCATTTCGACTGCAGCACTTACAATATAGTTTATCAGACTGAGGATGATTCCGGTAAGAATCGAGTTAAGGAATGACATACCAATTCCCGGTGCGAGAGCCAGCGAAAGATACACCAAGGCACCATTAACGACAATCATAAAGAGACCAAGCGTCAACAGAATCGCAGGAAGTGACAGAATGACCGCAAGTGGTTTTAGAACACTATTGAGGATAGAGAAGATTAAACCAGCTAGCAAAAAGCCCCAGAACCCCGCAGTGACATCAAAATTCTCATAGCCGGTTCCTAGTAAGCGAACGGCCACCCACAAACCAAAAGAGTTGAGTACCCAACGAACGAGAAAAACAAATAATTGTTGCTTCATATACTCTTAAAAGTATATCACAAAGAGGTGGGCAGTGCAGCGCTGAGGTTCTCGTGGCCACCCCTGGTAATGAGAATGTCATCTTCAATCCTGACACCAATACCTTCCTCTGGTATGTAGATGCCTGGTTCAACCGTCAGCACCATACCCTCTAGAAACTCGGTTGGTCGACCCAACGCGTCATGAACGTCAACGCCTAGGCCGTGACTGATAGCATGAGGGAAATACTTGCGATAATCACCTGGGTACTCGAGGAGTCCAAGTTGATGTAATTTTTGTTGCATAATTTCGTCGACTCGCCTTTGATACTCGCTTACCGCTAATCCTGGTTTCAAAAGAGCGATAATTTCCTGATGTGCCGACTCTACCGCCGCATGCACCTCTTTTTGGCGCACTGTCGCCTTCCCTATCTGATAGGTCCTTGTAATATCGGCAGCATAGCCACCGACGCGAGCACCAATGTCTAGTAGAAGTAATTCAGCTTGCTTTAGTTGATCGTCGTTTTGCATATAGTGAAGCGTGCAGGCATGAGAACCGCTCGCCACAATTGGGTCATAGGCGTGGCCCTTTGCGCCCTTACGACGAAAAGCATTACTAAAAGCAGCTTCAATCTCATATTCGTATCTGTAGGTCAAAAGTTGCTGTTTCACCTCATTAAAAGCATCGACTGTGAGAGCGATCGCCCGTCGTATCGCCTCAATCTCTGGTGGTTGCTTGATAGCCCTTAGGCGCGCCAGCTCCAGTCGACAATCGTTTACCGAATGAAAGAGTCTCTTCAGCTTGGTATAGTGACGTACTGGTCCTGGATTCAATGAGAAATCATAGTATTTCACCGATGGATCCTTACCCAAAGTCCAGACCCCACTGCCACGCTTCGCCAAATCAACGAACAGCGCCTTGCCTTCAGAATTTGAGATAACTTTATCAACCCCACTGATCCGTTTGGCTGTCTGCCAGTCTAAACTACCGTCGAACACCTGATGCACCGCATCAACCTCAGGGGCAATAAGGTAGCTCTTTTTAGCGCTTCCGTCGATAATCAGCGTCCAATCTGGCGCCTCTATACCCGTCAACCACCAAAAGTTTGCTTCTTGCTCGAAAGGAAAACTCATATCGTTCGAGCGTTGCATTAAACTATTGCCCGCCATGACAATCAGTTCTTTACCTAAAACCTTTGTCAGTCTTGAGCGGTTAGTCGTAAAAAAAGATGGATTCATTACTGACCAGTATACGCTAGCTTCTGAACTATTTTGGCTGTTTCGTCGAGTCTTTTGCGGTCGAGGCAGGACTCGCAAAATCAATCTCAACCTGGCCAAACATGGTCAGCGCCTCGGTTTTATCAAAATCAACATCCATACATGCATGCTTATAGACGATCGCTGGGATCTGTTTTTGATCACCAATATCTTCACCTTCAAGTGGATTGTTGAATAATCGAGCAGCGATAAAGGTCGTCCGATCACCTTCGAGCTTCCCTTGATTATCGTCCATCGGCGGAGTATTGCCTTCACCGATCTCTTCGGTCAATAGACCATAGGTTGGGTGATATATGCCAGTAAAGAATTGAACTTCACCCTTATTGGAAGCTATCTTGATAATCTGATCATCACTTAATTCAGCTTGCTCGCCAGCCGCAACCGTCTTTGCAAAATCTCGCGACAATGCATAATCTTTCAATGACGCATCATATAAAATCACCTTGCGTGGCTCTATTGTCACTCGGCAACTCGCCTTCTTGAGCTGTGTAATACCAATTTCTCGAGCCACCTCAGTGGTATAGTTTATCCACCCATTATCTGCAGCCGGGACAGTACCGAGAGCGGGAACAAATGTTATATCACTTATTTCAGTAAAGGTCGTGACGTCGTTTGACTGCACACTCTCATCACCAGACGTGAGGTAACGGAACAACATCAAGCCACCAACAGTAAGCGCGGCAACGCCGATAAAGATTCCTATCATTATGAATACTTGCTTAACTGTCATATTATTCCTCCCCTATTACCAGTACATCGTATTCGCTGGGCCCCAGCCACTTGATCGATACGCTGAGGTACATCGTGCCGCAAGATACTCGTGCAACATTTGATTTCCATCATAGTACGTACCTCTGTTAAATTGATAAAAGTTTGCTGCTTCGTATGGCCCAAAAATGTTGTTACCATAGTCACCATAGGTGTGTGCGTAGTAGACGGCATATGTTCCTGCTGGGCATCCAACCGCACCCCAACTATTGCCTTTTGGCGATCCGCAACTACCGACACACCAACTCGGTACGTTACCGGGCGCATCGACTGATGCATTATCAGTTCGTGAGGATGAGCTCAGTACGGTTGAGCTAGTTACACCAACTCGACAGCGAACCTGCATATATACGGTCATACGTGCGCCTTGATTAGTATTCGAACTCACTGATTGCGTTGTTGAGGTCGACCATGCATAGGTCCATGTGCCTGACGTGGCATCGTTCAGTGTCTTTACAATCGTGTATTCCTCAATTGCCGGAGATACGCAGGTAAAGGTGTTGCTGTTGGCGTTATAATCCCAACGATCGTTCCAACCGATCGTGCCGAAGGCGCCTGATGGTGCCGTGACAATTGAGGTAAATGATTTATTAGTAGATGATGCGACACTAGAATCAATACCCGCATAACTACATTTCGTCTCAACCTTCCAGGTATAGGACGCAGCCTGAGTATGTGACAATACTGTCGTCAATGATGATCCCCAAGCAGTAGATCCCGTATCACCACTTACCCACACCATGCGATAAGATGGTGTCCCTAGATTACAAATAATCGCATCCCATGTAACGGTGGTGCTCGTTCCACCAATTGAAGTTTCCTGGAGATTTGTTGCAGCCGCTATTGTTCCAAATACAACCACGGTCGTCGTACTAACTGGCGCCGACCATGCGCTGTCACCTGCTGAGTTCGCTGCCTTTCCACGACAAAAATAGGTCACATTTGGATCTAGGTTCGTTACTGCCCCTGGAGATGAGGTAACGGTAGCCGTTTTCACATTTTCGATAAATGCAGCATCCCGTGCGCATTGAATAATATAGCTCGTAGCCCCACCAGAATTAGTCCAGCTAAGCGTAATTTGATCCAAAGCAGAGGCAGCAACCGCAAACGCCGCCGGTGCGACAGGTGCTACTGACGAGCTCGTCGCACAAGTACCTGGCTGAGCCCCCTTATCTTTAATCACCGAGCTTATGTAGTACTGTATACTTGCGTTTTCAGCACTAACACCGTCAATACAGTAATAATCATCGGTCGCCGCATCGAGATCAAGAATGACATTATCGCCACCTTCGATCGTCGAGGGAAGTGCCGATGGATAAGTTTCCTCGAAGTTGCGTGAATTCTCCATACTCGAGGCGGCGGTCCCCAGTGTACTTTTCACCTCAGAGGTCAGAACAGAGTTGCGCCAAGCGCCATACCCAACAATCGTAATCCCAGCAAGAACGGCAATAATGACGATAACGACAATAATTTCTACAAGCGTAAAACCAGCGTTAGATTTTGAATAATTGCGCACGTTTTTATCCGTTATATTAATGTCTGTAGTGTAGCATAAGCGTTAATCGCTAAGCAAATATCGACGGATCAAGGCCGCCTTTGACTCACCGATCGCTGCCACAATCGCCGCATGATCAGCCGACTTTAACGCACGGACGCTTCCAAATGTCCTGATCAACTTTCGTTTTGTCGCTGGACCAATCCCCGGAACTTCTTCAAGTGTACCCTCGGTCTGTTTCGCACGCTTTAAAACGGTGTGGTAACTCACCGCAAATCGATGAGATTCATCACGGATTCGCTGAAACAGCTTTGTGACATCAGAATATGAGGAGAACTGCGAGCTTCCACGCAGGTTTTTAGAGTGCCCCGAGGCATTGACTTGCCCTGGATGGAGATTAACGATCAAGTACTCACCAGATCTTGTAACTATCACATCGTCTTGCGGCTCTTTGATTAAATTAATCAGTTTCTCTGTTGCGATATTCGATCGAGTTCCGTGAATAATTATTTCTTCTTCTCGCTTGGCTATACTTATCATCGGAATAGTAAGCTGACGCTCTTCGAGTGCCTTCAGAGCCGCATCAAGCTGGCCCTTTCCACCATCGATTAAAATAAGGTCAGGCACTCCCCATGCCTTGAGATTCTTTTCACTGGTTCGCCGCAAAAGTGTTTCGTACATATTATAGTAATCATCATTTTGCTCGATGCGCGTCTTGAACTTGCGGTAGTTTGCTCTGTCGCTGACACCATTCGTAAATACCACCATACTTGCGACTACGTTCGTGCCACCCATATGACTGATGTCATACCCTTCAATTCGAGCCGGTATTTTCTGTAGACCAAACAGATCAACCAACTTACTCAGCGCTTTATCTTTGCTTATATCGAGAAACTCTCTGTCGCCAAACATAATCTTTTGCTGCAATGCTTTAATGTTGCTTATTTTGTTTCGGAGCATAGCCGCATTCTCAAAATCATGTAGTTTCGCAGCTATGTGCATTTCTTTTTCAAACTCTTTGAGAATCGTTCTTCGCCCGCCCTCCAAATAGCGAATCAGTCTCTTCAAGCTCGCCTTGTAGTCAAGGCTACTCGTGCCATCTCTCGGGCTGAGGCCAATATGTGCGTCAAGGTCTGGTCGACCATTTTCCGTCGGTGGTTTCGTATAATAAGGGAAAACACGTCGCAAATAGCGCATACCTTTTTTGATCGCAAAGCCGTTATAATACGGCCCAAAATACTCGGCACCGTCATCGGCAGGGTTGCGCGTAAAGCTCACTGTTGGCCATTCACTTTTCATATCAATTCGGATAAAGGTCTGTGACTTATCATCTCTGAGCAAGATATTAAAGCGGGGCATATAACGCTTGACCATCTCAGACTCCAGGAATAGCGCATCAAGCTCACTTTCCGTCTCAACCCAATCAGTGTCGGCAATTTCTTCTACCAAGGCGCGTGTTTTAACGTCCATATCGCGAGTGCTCTGGAAATACTGACGGACACGATTCTTTAAGACCGCTGCCTTGCCTACATAAATAATCTCGCCTGTTTTTGATTTATGGAAATAGACCCCAGGACTACGCGGAAGGGTCGCGAGCTTTTTAGCGAGTTTTGGATTTTTTTCCAGTACCATGCGCTTCATTATGAGCTGTTTCAGCTTCACCTTCAATCGAAATATGCGGCAGTATCTTATCGAGCCACTTCGGAAGCCACCAGGCGCTCTTACCGAGCAGGGTCATCACTGCAGGAACGATCGTCATGCGGATAATAAAGGCGTCAACCAAAATACCCAGTGCCAAACCAAAGCCAATCGCCTGAATCGTCGCGTCGTGGTTCAGAATAAAGCCGGCGAATACCGCCACCATGATAATCCCAGCCGCCGTCACCACCTTACTTCCCAGCCCAAAGCCATCAATCACCGCCTGCTTAGCCTTACCCGTCCTACCATAGGCTTCATGCATGCTCGATACCAAGAAGAACTCATAGTCCATAGCTAAGCCAAACAATACCCCAATAGCGATAATCGGAATAAAACTAATGATCGGACCAGGCGCATCAGCGATGCCAAACCACCCCCATTGGAACACGGCGACGAGGGCACCGAACATAGCGAGCACCGACAGCAAGAACCCAAGTGTTGCTTTAATAGGAATCAAAATAGAACGAAAAGCCACCATCAAGAGAATCAACGACAGTCCAACAACCACTCCTAAATAGAGCGGCAATGCACTGGTCAGTTTGTCGTTAATATCAGCTTGTAGTGCCGTTGACCCGGTAACACTAAAGGTCACACCGTCTAGACCCGCAAGGGATTCTTGATGAGAGGTGTCGCGTAGGTACTGAATCAAATCAAGTGTCGCTGGATCTGACGGCGCAGTTGTAGGGACAATCTGAATAACACCCTTCGTCCCGTCGTCAGTCACGAGCGCAGGTAACGCCTGAGCAACACCATCAACCGTCGCTACCTTTTGTGCGACCATAGCGAGCTGCAGAATCGTGGCATTCTGTGGACCGAGCTGTGCGATTGCTTGCTCGGATACCTTTGGGAGCCCTTCAACGACAACCAACAATGGACCATTAAACCCTGGTCCAAAGCCCTTCGTCAAAATATCATAGGCTTTACGTTGGGTCGTTTCTTGAGCGGCGTATTGGTCAGTTGGCAGGCCAAGTTGTAGATCACGAACTGGCAGCGCAATTGCAGCAACCAAAAGTACTGCTCCCACGAGAATAATGATTGGCCGACGAGTGATCGCAGCACCCCATCGGTACCAAAATGTTTTATGACTCACCCGATGCGATTCGTGAGGACCCTTCGCCTGAGCTTGCTTGATTGCCTGCTTCGTTTTACCGCGAAAAGTACGGTCACCAGCCAGACCCAGTAAAGCCGGAACAAGCGTCACCGATACAATCGCCGCCAAGGCGACAGTCGCCGCACCTGCCAGCCCCATCGTCGTCATGAATGGGATTTGCGCTACGGTCAGTGCACTTAACGCAATAACGACTGTTGCCGCTGCAAAGATAACAGCATTTCCAGCCGTCCCGATTGCCTTGGCAGCTGCCTCCTTATTTTGATAGCCATCGAGTAGATAACTTTTGTACTTACTGATAATAAACAGCGAGTAATCTATACCAACCGCCAAGCCTAACATGACCGCCAGTACTGGTGTGGTTGAACTGATATCGATAACCTGGCTCAACGAGAACAATCCAGCCATACTGACACCAATAGAAATGAGGGCAGTCGCCAGCGGCATTCCAGCCGATAGTAATGATCCTAACGTCATCACCAAAACGACAAGCGCTAAGACAACCCCAGCTACCTCACCAACCCCGAGAATCTCACCTTGATTTCGGCCAATGATGTCACCGCCCATTTCAACCGTCAGGCCACTCTGTCGAGCTTCATCGACGATCGTCTGAACGCTATCGGTGGTTGTATCTTTAATGCCACTCAGCTCGTTATCGAGCTGGAGTTGCACATAGGCAATCGTCCGATCAGACGACATCGCCCTTGGATTCAGGTATGGACTGATAGCCTCGCTCACACCTTCAACTTCATCCGCTTTCGTTACGAGAGTGCTGATAATAGTCTGGTAATCATCAAGTGTTTTCCCGCTTGGTGCTTCCAAAACGATCCGTCCAGAGCCTTTACCGGCACTAGGAAATAGCTCACCAAATCGATCCAGCGCTTGTTGCGCTTCGGTTCCAGGAATACTAATCGATGTACTGGTCGGTTTTATAAACTGTGAAGCCGTGACAGCTAAAAGGGCCAGCAGTACCAGCCAGCCAGCGATCACCTGCCAGCGATGCGTAAACGCATAGGCACCGATTTTGTGTAAGAAATTACCTATGCTGCTACCCCCACTTTCATACTTTGTTCTGCATTCTTGCGACACTCATTGGTGTGGAATAAAAGATCTGGATCTTGTTTGCAGTCATCACAAATTAAAACCAAATCATTACAATTCGCAAAAGCGCAGTTTTCGAAATTACTCGTTTTTCCCTGACAATGGGTACACTCCCCAATGACCGCGGCGTGGTCAGAGAAGTTCACTGTCATGCGGTCATCAAACACCCGTAAACTTCCTTCCCACAGCCCATCGTCTCCATAAGCCTCACCGTACTTCACGATGCCACCATCAATTTGGTAGACCTCGTTAAATCCCCGCTTCTTCATCATGGCACTGATCACTTCGCAGCGGATACCGCCCGTGCAATAAGTGATGACTTTCTTGTCTTTAATGTCATCATATTTGTCACTCTCGAGTTCGTCGATAAAATCACGTGACGTATGAGTATTTGGTACGACTGCATTTTTAAATTTTCCGATCGCGGCCTCGTGTGCATTGCGGCCATCAAAGAACACGACGTCATCGCCATACTTCTCAACTAATTCATGTACCTGTTTTGGCTTTAAATGAACACCGCCGCCAATCACCCCATTCTCGTCAACCTCAAACTCATCATCACTGTTTTTAAAGCCGACTAATTCCCGACGAGCCTTGACACTCATACGAGGAAAGTCTTCACGACCACCCTCACTCCATTTAAAAACAATATTCTTAAATCCAGGATAGGTTTTCGTGTCTTTAATATATTTCTTTAGATCATCCATCTCACCACCAACCGTTCCATTGATACCGTGTTCCGATATCAAAATCCGGCCACGAAGCCCAAGACTGTCTGTCAGTGTCTTTTGCCACAAACGAACCGCTTCGGGATCTTTAATTGGCGTAAATTGGTAATAGAGTAGGATTTTTTGCACGTCTTCTATTATATCACGTTGACCAGTGTTATATTAGGGGTATGACAATCGTCACGGAATACATCGAGAAGTTGGTTCCGGCAGAAAAAGCCTTCTTCTCGCACTTGCGTCAGCTTGTATATGAAGAGGTACCCGAAGCCGAAGATAGTTTCAGTTACGGTATTCCGACCTACAAATACAAAGGCAAATACATGATCGCTTTTGCCTCAAACAAAAAGTTCTTGAGTATTTATCCGGGGGCAGAGGTCATCTCGGTGTTTAAAAAAGAACTCGAACCATTCAAACTCAGCAAGGGAACGATCAGTTTTACGCCAAGCAATCCACTACCTGATGATCTCATGCGAAATATTATCTTACTCAGTAGAGATGCAATTGATCACCGCCTAAAGAAATAGTATTTTACATTCTTTGCTCGGTGTGACATAATCATGAACACTACGATTCTTAGGAATCCTCTTGCGCAAACGTTTGGACGGCCAAACCAATAGCGACTTTTATTATCAACGACTTATAGATTAGGAGTTCTATGTCAAAACCGTTATCATCAACACGCGTTGTCCACTTTATGCTGAGGCTTTGGCGTGTCTCACCAGTACTGATGACATTGATGTTTATTACCCAAATAGGCTTCGCTGTCCTGACGACAACGATTGCCCCTATCTTTGTTTCTCAACTGCTTACTCACATCGCCGATGGAAGCGCGACACTCGAGTCAAGTATTAGTCTCCTTATTGGTTACGCCATAGTCTTAGTTGTCGGTGATGTTATTCTCATTCGTTTTAGTATTGCTTTCGCGTACTTGGGAGAGTCAAAGATGCAAGCTCATACGATGATGCGAACACTAAGAAAACTCAGCGCAAAAAGCCTTAACTATCATGCCAATAAAATGAGTGGTGGCATCGTTTCAGACAACTCAAAACTGAATGGTGCGATTGAGCGATTCTGGGACACTCTTATGTTTACGGCAGTACCAATCCTTACGACTTTGATATCGGTAACAATTGCTCTGTCATTTCTCTTTTGGCAATACGCCGTTATTCTTGCTGTTCTTTCGGCAATTATCGTAGCGGTTATTATTAAGGCTCAAAGTAGCATCGCGCCAGTCAGTCGGCGAGTTTCTGAAAAGTCGAGCGCCGCAACTGGTTATTTTGCTGATGTAATTTCAAACCTGTCAGTTGTGAAAGCTTTCTCAAATGAGACATATGAATTACAGCAATACAACAAAAAGGTAAAAGAGTGGCGCGGTGCAACACTTAAAGAAATGAAAAGTGTGCTTGTTATCACTGGTTCTTTTGGAATCCTGATGGTGATATTAAATATGTTCGCTTTTAGTGCTGCGGTCTTCGCAACTCAGTATCATATCGCTTCAATTGGCGTTATCTACCTAGTTATTAGTTACACATTGAATGTTGTCTCTCAGCTATGGGCAGTTGGTAACACAACACGTAACTATATCCGCATCATTGGTGATGCAAGCCCAATGATTCAAGCTCTGGATGAGTCAATTGAACTAACCGACCCGACACATCCAAAAAAGTTGAACGTTGCAGCAGGTGAAATTCGGTTTGAAAATGTTCAGTTTACCCACAATGAAAATAAAGAAGCTTTGTTTCAGAATTTTAATCTGACTATAAAACCGGGACAAAAAGTTGGAGTCGTCGGCGAGTCTGGCTCTGGCAAAACAAGCCTGACGCGCATTCTCCTTCGATTCACCGATATTGATAAGGGTCGTATCTTGATTGATGGTCAATCTATTAAGGATGTCACCCAAGATGATCTCCATAGTACGATCGCCTATGTGCCTCAGGAACCTCTCCTATTCCACCGATCATTACGAGACAACATCTCATATGGTAAATTGGGGGCTAAATTAAAAGACATCGAACACGCAGCATCACTTTCGCACTCAATGGAGTTCATCAAAAAGCTACCTAAAAAAATGAATACATTAGTAGGAGAGCGAGGCGTCAAACTAAGCGGAGGTCAGCGACAGCGCGTTGCTATCGCAAGGGCAATTTTAAAAGACGCACCGATCATTGTTCTCGACGAAGCAACCTCAGCGCTCGACAGTAATAGTGAGAAGCTTATTCAAGATGCACTAACTGAATTAATGAAAGGCCGCACCAGTATAGTGATCGCTCATCGACTCTCAACAATCGCGAAACTTGACCGTATCATCGTTCTCGATAAGGGCGTCATTATTGAAGATGGGACACACACAGACCTCCTAAAGAAAAAAGGCGTCTATGCCAAGCTCTGGTCACACCAATCCGGTGGTTTCATCGAAGAATAAAAAGAACCCCGCTACCAAGCGGGGTCTTTTGTTGAGAGACTGATTACTTTTCTTCGGCCTTTGCTTCTTCGCCCTCGGCTGGTGTCGCTTCAGCTTCACCATTCTCAGCTTCAACTTCGGTTTCGATAGTAGCATCACCCGCAGCAGCTTCATTAGCAGCTTCAAGTGCGGCAGGTTCATAGACACTCGCAACCACGAGGTCAGTGAGTTGTGGCGCCTCGTCGTCCTCTTCTTCGCGTCCCGTGGTGTGTTCCACGAAAGCGACATTCTCAGGCAACTGGATGTCGCCAAGAGTAATTTGCTCGCCCGCTTCTTTGAGTCCAGCAATCGAAACTTCGAGTGCTTCTGGAAGATCGAGTGGCAAGGCGCGGATCTCAATGTGATCCAATGCTTGCAAGACGATCAGACCAGCACGTTCAGCTTCGCTCTCACCCTCACCGATTAATCGGATCGGCACTTCAGCATTCACTGGATCGTTCTGATTCACTGCGTGAAATGAGACGTGACGAATCCGTGCCTTTACAGGCTCAGTGTCGACGTCTTTAATCATGGCAATCTTTTTCTTGCCATCAATCGTCAAGTGAACTGGTGTATGTCGGCCCGCTTTGCGGACGACTTTTTCCATTACATTATATTCAGCCTGTGTATTGATCGGCTCAACACCCGGCCCATAAACAACCGCCGGAACAATTCCGTCCTGTCGTAGTTGTTTGACTTTCTTTCCCTGTGCTGTGCGCAGGTCAAGGTTTAGGATAATCTTATCTCCCATGTCTCTCCTCCTTCTCGTTTGGATACCTTTACGGAAATAATATTGTCTCTCTATTATAGCATAAACAGAGAGGAAGGCGTGGTAGAATAGAGTGAGTATGATTCCTGGAGTAGATCTTATCGACTTTATCGTTGCTGTCAGCATCATTGGCGTTGCGGCAGTTGTCTTTGCCGAATCTGGACTTCTTATTGGTTTCTTTCTTCCTGGTGACAGCTTGCTGTTCACCACCGGCTTTCTCATCCACTCTGGATTATTACCCTTTAATATTCATCTCGCTGTCCTGATCATCTTCATCGCAGCAGTTCTCGGTGATACCGTAGGCTATTGGTTTGGTCGTAAAGCTGGACCTCGTATTTTCAGAAAGCCCGACGCTCGCCTATTCAAGCAAGAATATATCCAACGTGCCCAATCTTTTTATGAAAAGCACGGCGGCAAGACGATTATTATTGCCCGCTTTATCCCTATCGTTCGTACCTTTGCGCCAATCGTTGCAGGGGCTAGTCGAATGCATTATCAAAAGTTCCTCGCCTTTAACCTCATTGGTGGCTTCCTTTGGGCTGCTGGTGTCACCTATATTGGCTACGGGCTTGGAAGCTTGTTTGAGCAAGCTGGCATCGAGATCGACCAGGTCTTGCTCCCAATCATTGCTCTGATCATTTTCGTTTCAGTCCTCCCTGGCATTATCCACCTTATTCGTGATAAGAAACTCCGTACTGATTTATGGAATAGTACCAAGCGCGAAATCCGCTCGATCTTTAGCAGACGCTCAAAGTAACCCCTCCTTGTCAAATAACGCTTAAGCCTCCATACTAGGGGGTAGTATGGGGCATCAGGCAAAAAAGAACCTAGGGGCAACGCTTTCTAAAGAAGGTGTCGAATTTAGAGTCTGGGCGCCTTTTGCCGCCTCAGTTAGTGTGATTATTGGAGAGCCGTTCGATTGGCATGAAACTCCGCTTGTGAGCGAAAATGACGGCTACTGGGCCGCTCTGGTTCCAGACATCATCGCAGGACAAGGCTATAAGTACCGCATTCAGACAGCCGATGGACGGACCCTCGAAAAGAACGATCCACGCGCTCGCCAGCTAACCGTCTCTGACAATGGTGCATCAGTGATCGTTGATGCCGACTTTGACTGGGAAGATACACAGTCTCCTACTATTCCAAAAGAGAAACAAATTATCTATGAGATGCATATCGGAACCTTTAATCGTCCTGACGCCTCCACTCAAGGAACCTTTGCGAGCGCAATTGAGAAGCTCGATTATCTCGTGAGTCTAGGAATTAACACTATCGAGCTCATGCCCGTTACCAGTATTGCTATGAGTAATGGCTGGGGGTATGCTACGAATCATATATTCTCAGTTGAAAACTCTTACGGCGGGCGGCGTGGATTGCTCGACTTTGTCAAAGCCTGTCACGAACGTGGCCTGGCAGTTGTTCTCGATCTCGTATACAACCATTTCTTCCCTGACACTGATCTATGGCAATTCGACGGTTGGAGTGAAAATGGTCGTGGCGGAATTTACTTTTACAATGATGAGCGTGGCGATACGCCTTGGGGTGGACGTCCTGACTATGGCCGTCCAGAGGTGCGTCAATTTATCCTCGACAATATTACAATGTGGCTGACCGAATATCACATCGATGGGCTCCGTATAGACTCCACCACCTACATGCGTAACACCGAGGGGCCCAGTGGTGATCCTTCCCATGATATTGGTGACGCCTGGGTACTCCTCCAGGACATGACGAAACTAGCCCATAAAATCAACCCATCAGTTATGATGTACGCCGAAGATACATCAGGCAATGAGTACATCACCAAGCCTATCAGTGATGGTGGTGCCGGCTTTGATGCGCAGTGGGGCCTGACACTCCCCCACACGCTCAGAAGTACGCTTGGTCTGGAGCAAAACCAAAGCGGCGACACGCTCGCAGGCGAGCTACAACACTTCTATAATGGGCAACCATTCCAGAAAGTTATCTTTAGCGACTCGCACGACACGGCAGCGAACAGCTCAGTCCGTCTCAATGAAGCCGCAACACCGGGCAATGCCGGAAGTGTCTTTGCCCGTCAATACGAGCTAGTGGCAAATGCTATACTACTCACCGCCCCCGGCATCCCCCTCCTTTTACAAGGTGAGGAGTTCATGCAAGAAGGTGCCTTTAATGACTGGCAGATGCTCGACTGGGACAAAACGGTACAGTTTGCTGGCATCGTGCTCGCGCACCAGCACCTGATTAATCTACGTCTAGACACTTATGCAAATACAGCAGGTCTAACCGGCCCTTCAATTAATATCTTTCACCAAGACCAGAACAATAACGTCATTGCCTACCATCGCTGGCTGAACGGCGGCCCTCACGACGACGTTATCGTCATTGCTAATTTTAGCGATCAAAGATTTAAAGACTATGAACTTTCACTGCCAATTTCAGGAACCTGGCATGTTCGCTTTAATAGCAGTTGGAAAGGTTACAGCCCTGATTTTAATGAAACGAAAACCTCAAGTATCACGACAGGGGAGGATAACAAAGTCTCACTCGAACTCGCCGACTACAACGTCTTGATTTTGTCGCAAGAACCTACAGAAGTGTCTTTAGATACCGACCAGTAAACGAATCATTTACTTTAACAATCTCTTCTGGAGTCCCCGAGGCGACCACCATGCCACCACCTAGTCCACCCTCTGGACCCATATCAATAATGTGATCGGCCGTCTTAATGACATCGAGATTATGCTCGATCACCACCATGCTATTGCCGCCCTGAACCAGCTTTTGCAAGATAACTAGAAGTCGCTTGACATCGGCACTGTGAAGACCAGTCGTTGGTTCGTCAAGGATGTATAACGTCTTTCCAGTTGAACGACGAGATAGTTCTGATGCGAGCTTTATGCGCTGCGCTTCACCACCAGAGAATGTCGTCGCTGGCTGACCAAGTCGGATATAACCGAGACCAACGTCTACGAGAGTGTCGAGCTTGCGAGCAATGGCTGGAATATTCTCAAAGAATTTTGCACCCTGCTCGACGGTCATTTCAAGAACATCACTGATAGTGGCGTCCTTGTATTTGATTTCAAGCGCTTCGCGGTTGTATCGTTTACCTTTACAGACATCACAAGTGACATAGACGTCAGGCAAGAAGTGCATTTCAATCTTAATCACTCCGTCACCCTGACAGTTCTCGCAGCGCCCGCCCTTAACGTTAAAGCTGAATCGTCCCGCTTTGTAGCCACGGATATTCGCTTCAGTCGTGCCAGCAAACAATTCGCGAATCGGCGTAAAGACGCCGGTATAGGTCGCTGGGTTTGAACGAGGTGTTCGCCCAATGGCCGACTGATCGATCACGATCACCTTATCGAGTTGCTCGACGCCTTCGAGGTTTTCGTGCGCTCCAGGGACTTCGTGTGATCGGTGCAAACGAGCCGACAGCTCTTTAGCAAGAATGTCATTAACCAGTGTTGATTTGCCAGAACCACTAACGCCACTTACTACCGTCATAACACCAAGGGGAATCGTAACATCGATATTTTTAAGATTATTTTCACGGGCGCCACGTACAATCAAACGACGGTCCTTGACGATTGGACGACGCTTCTTTGGTACATCAATCTTCTCTGTACCAATCAGGAATCGGCCAGTAATACTATCTGGGTTTTTGGCGACTTCATCAGGCGTTCCAGAGGCAACAACGTGACCACCTGCGACACCAGCACCAGGACCAATATCAAGCAAATAATCAGCCTGACGAATCGTATCTTCGTCATGTTCGACAACCAGTACGGTGTTACCTAGGTCCCGGAGGTGTTTGAGAGTCGAAATCAGACGATCATTATCACGTTGGTGTAGACCGATAGAAGGCTCGTCCAGAACGTATAGCACACCTTGGAGGCCTGAGCCAATTTGAGTTGCCAAACGAATACGTTGCGCTTCCCCACCAGACAAGGTATTTGCTGCTCGTGATAACTCGAGGTAATTAAGGCCAACATTATTCATGAAACCAAGACGAGAATTAATCTCTTTCATGATCTGGGCGGCGATGAACTGCTCTTGATCGTTGAGTTTGAGTTTATTTTCAAACAGATCAAGAGCGGCATCAACACCCAAAGTACAAATATCCATAATATTCAAACCGTGAATCGTCACCGCTAGCACGACAGGTTTGAGACGCATACCCTTACAGGCATGGCACTCGCGTTCACGCATGAACCGTTCGATGTCTTTACGCATAAAGTCACTGTCGGTTTCTTTAAAGCGACGCTCGAGGTTTGGAATCACCCCTTCATAGGTTGAGTCGTATGCCCGCCCATCACCCAGTGAGACACGATACTTCTCATCACCAGTTCCGTAAAGGATCATCTGCACGGCTTCGTCTGATAGATCCTTTACGGGAACTCGCAGACTAAAGTCGTGGCGATCCGCCACTGCAGCTAATCGCTTCATATACCAAGCATCGCTATTCACACGGTTATATGGTCGGATCGCACCTTCGGCAATCGTCAGGTTCGGATTAAAAACTAGGTCAGGATCAACCTCTAGACGGCTACCGAGTCCTGTGCAGACTGGACATGCACCCTGTGGCGCGTTAAAGCTAAACAGGCGCGGTTCAAGTTCAGGGATCTCTTCATTCGGGTGATCTAGACAGGCGTAGCGCTGACTATATACATAGTTTGTTTCAGAATCGACATCCAAGATTTGCACGACGCCATCGGCAATCTCTAGCGATTGCTCAACCGATTGAGCGATGCGACCTCGGATGTCTTGGCTCAAAGCCACACGGTCGACAACGATTTCAATGTCGTGCTTATACTTCTTATCAAGCTCGGGGAATTCATCCAATGAATAAATAACTCCGTCCACCCGAGCACGAGCAAAACCGACACGACGATACTGCTCTGGAACATGGGCAAATTCACCCTTTTTACTCTTTACGATTGGCGCTAAAATCATCAGGCGAGCGCCTTCAGTGAGCTTCATAATCTCATCGATAATATCCTCGGGCGTACGACGCGTGACTGGTTTACCACACACAGGACAGTGCGGAATGCCAATACGTGCGTAAAGCAGACGGAGATAATCATAGATCTCGGTCACTGTTGCAACCGTACTCCGAGGGTTGCGACTGGTTGATTTCTGGTCGATACTAATCGCCGGACTGAGGCCGTCAATCTGATCAACGTCGGGCTTTTCCATCAATCCTAAGAACTGACGAGCATAACTCGACAGGCTTTCAACGTACCGTCGCTGACCTTCGGCGTAAATCGTATCAAAGGCTAGACTCGATTTACCAGAGCCACTCAAACCCGTAATAACAACGAGCTTATCGCGAGGAATCTCAACAGTAATATTTTTAAGATTGTGCTCCCGCGCACCGACAACTCTAATAACCTCTGACATAACCATACAATTATACGCTTTTTTCTCAATCTTTTCCAGTCCGATACTCATCACGCCTATGCTTGCTATACAGGGGCCAAGGGTGTATATTTTGAGGAAATTCACGAGAGACGTACCAAATGCAAAAAACCATCATTACCACCTGCTTGATTCTTTCAGGCCTCATCATTCTCGACAGCCTCAATCTAGGTCATATCTTAATGATGTTCCTACTCGCTGGTGTCATTCCTGGGACAAACATTGCCATAAGTGCCTCGACAATGATGGAGTTCTTTGCGCTACTTATCGGTGTGGTTATTGGGCGTCTCAGTGCTCGTGCACTACAGCCAGTTTTTGGTCGAATGCCCGTTCTCAAAAAAGCCTAGTCAGTGTCTAACGGCACAACGCTCTCTGCCCAGAGCTGCAATTCTTGCAAAATAAATTGCTTCTTGTCATCAGTTACCGAGGTTGATAGTTGCTGCAAACGAGTCAAAAAAACTGGCAGCTGCCGAGAGATACGCGCGGCGCGCCACTCTTCCCAAATGATAACTTCATCTTCGGCCAAACTGTGCGGGAAATTACGTGCTTTATAGTGCAAAAGAAGGGGCGACAATCGCTCATCGACAAATTCTGGGTGAAGATCAGCCAACTGTTGGGCGTCACTCGAGCGTACCTTTTCGATCCGCATAACATCCATATCACCAACAAAGCCATCGTACAACTGCGCTTCTGGATCAACTGCTGCTGCATATTCAGGTCGATTTTCATAAATGGTACGGATATTCTCTGCGAATCCGGGGTGCGCCAGCAAAAGGTTACGATGCTTGGTGACCACCTCTTCGCTCAACCCAATCCGCTGCCACCCATCAGCCTGGGCAAGAACCCCAAGCGGAGCCACTGCTGGTGCTCGATTGTATTGCAATTCCTTGATAGGTAGCGGGACGAAACCCTCCTTCTGACGTTCCTCCCAGGTTGCATACACCTTCTTTTGCAAATCCTTGATAGATAATTCCACAAAAGCGCTAGGGTCATGGCGAAGATCATACACCATGACGTTACCGTTACGCCCGCTTGTCAGCGGGAAAGCAACACTCGCCTTTTCATATTGCGAATCATACCGACCACTGACATAGACGAATGGCTGTTTGTCATCGAGATTAACAAGCTTTTTTACTTCTTTCTTATCACGAAGTTTCAATAAATAGTCGTACAGCTGCGGCTGCTTCTCCTTTATTAATCCTGTGACCGCGATCAGAGCCTCGACATCACTGAGTGCGTCGTGCGCCTTGAGATGGTCGATCCCATTGAGCTTTGTCAAAAGTTCGAGACGGTTGGTTGGCTTGCCGTCCACTACTGGCCATTCAATCCCTTCGGGCCGAAGCGCCCTCGTCATGCGGACAACATCGAGAATATCCCAACGCGATCGCCCATCCTTCCAGGCCCATTCATACGGATCGTAGAAATTGCGCCACAACAAAGCGCGAATAAACTCGTCATCAAAACGAATATTATTAAAGCCAACAGTGATGGTATCAGGGGTAAAGACGTCATTGATCAATATCTTTGCGAACTCCGCCTCTGTATAGCCATCTGCCACAGTTTCCTGGGGTGTAATGCCCGTCACCATCAAGGCATCAGGACTTGGTAAGGTATCATCATTGAGCTTCACGAGCAGATTAAACGGCTCGCCAATAGGTTTCAGATTAAGATCTGTTCGTTGACCAGCGAATTGCATAATCCGATCATCCCGAGCACTCAGCCCTGACGTCTCGAGGTCATAAAAGAAAAATGTTTGAGACATATACTTAGCATAACAAAAAACACGCCTGATGGCGCGTCGTAGTACATTTCGTTAAGATTTAATTCGATAAGCAGAACAGTAAAGAGTGTCGCGGGAGCGAACGAGGGACGGACGGGGGGACCG